>JAKOVD010000181.1 GCA_029782215.1 Chloroflexota bacterium | reverse complement strand
AGTCATCCAGTGACTGCGCCTGGCTCAACTCCTTCTGCATCTCTTCGACGGTCGGTACGGGAAGGGGGCGTTTCAGTGTGGTATTCGTGTCCTGATTCATGGTTCTTGACTCTTGTGGCTGAGATGTGGTGGATTCCAATTCTGGTCTCTCCACCCTCTACTCAACCGTGATTCATTTCCACACTCTTTCTTACATCGTCTATGGCTGCTCAGGCTGCTGGTCCCAACGCCAGGTCCACTGTTCGTCGAGAGGAATGATCTCGAAGTGGTAGTCAGCGACTCCGTCCAACGCGACCCACACAGAGTTCTCATCCCAGGCAAGACCCATGCCTCTGAGCCACAGATAGTACTCGCCAGGAACCGGCAGACTGAATGTGAAGGTGGCGTATCCGGTCAGGTTGGGTGCAGGATTGTAGGACTTTATCGGGCTAGAGACGTAGCTTCCTGAGCATGCCCCAGAGTCCTCTGTGCGTGCCATTGGCGGCACAACGCTGCCCACTTCGGCTTCCGTTGCCCAAGTGACAGCCACTAGGGTTGTTGACGTTGGCGTAGGAGTCAAAATTGGAGTGAGAGTTCGAGTTGGCGTCCTTGTTGCGGTGGGCGTGCCAGTTGGCGTTTGTGTATGAGTTATGATCGGCCTCGGTGTGACAGTGGCGGTCGGTGTCTTGGTCAGAGTGCGGGTCGGCGAAGGGGTGAGGGTGGAAGTCGGAGTAGGAGTTGATGGCAAGGCAACCTGCAATTCATAGAAACCTGTGCCGGCATCATTCAGAAAATCTCCCGTAATGAGCAGATAGTATCTACCTGGAGGCAAATTAGCCTTTGTGATGTGAACGGATCCAATATCAAGAGTTGTGCAGCCAAAGTCAATATTCTCAAGAATCATGTTGATTAGGGAAATACAGTAGTACCTGTCACCAGTGCCTAGGTCAAGCGAAAACTCAGAAACACCACTACTAAGAACATTAGCATAGTAATAGTCCCAATCACGCACATTCCAGATATATCCGACATATGTCAATCCAGATACAAGAGGTCCATATGCTAGCTCGAATATGTCATTCGGTTCGTAAAGTGGGTCTCCTGTTGGGGGAATGGTGACACTTACACCTGGGATGTAGACTGTCATGGTGTATTTACTGGATAGAAAACACCCGATATCTGGACATTTCGCCACAATATAGTACTTTGAATTACCAGTGACACGTACTGCCAAATGAGAGAATCCTGCAGCATCTGCGCATTTCAATTCTTTTCCATCCTTGTCGTGTACACAGAAGACTAGATATCTATTGCTACCAGATGCATCAATCGTGAATTCAAGTATTCCGTCATGTAACGTGTTGAGGAAAAAGATGTCTATGTCGCCCGCGTTGTCAAGGTGTGCATCATAGGAGAAGCCCGAAACCATCGGGCCATATGCCTGGGCGAAAGTGTCATTCGGCTCGTAGGGGTCCTCGTCCGTTTGGACGGCTGCCCGATCAGCCGCCTCGACTATCCCCACTGGCGACAGGCAGCCCAACACCGCCAAACACGCCGACAGTAGCAACACCAGCCTCGTATCCATCGTGGATATCCTTTGGTGATGACACCCTATGAGCAGCACCCAATGAGTGGGAGGCCGCAGTCTGGAATGTGTCGATGCTCCCACTACAGTGGTCGCGTCAGTGTGCGAGTGCTGGCGAGAATCACTCACTTGTATTATCCGCAAGTAGACGCGCATGCGCTATGACGTATGTCATACACGGCACACTGCGCAGCAACGATTGAATCTCAGCTACCGCCTATGGGCCAGCCGAGCGACGGCCAACTACTTGCTTGTCAGAGAATGCGCCAGACTGCACTACAGCTCGTCACGCCACGTCTTGCAGGGTGCGCCGGGTGTAGGGTGTCTTGCGCCGTTTCAGCGCCGCTTGCCGCACTGACCGGTCGCGGCGGTCATAACGCGTGGTGGTCGCAGGCGATGAATGCCCCAGGACTTGCTGCACTGTTGACACATCCGCACCATCACTGAGCAGGTCGCCGGCCAAGGTACGCCGCAGGTCGTGCCAAGTCAGGGGTGCGACGTTTGCTTCTGAGCACCGCCGATCAAGCACGCCTTGCATTGCTTCCCCGGTCAGGGGTACGCCGGGTCGCAGGTGCCCGCCTTTCAGGATGCGGCAGAAAACGGGTTCGCTTGCGTCTGCGTCGCCCCGTACAGACAGCCAGTCGGCTAGTGCACCCGCAGCGCCATCGTAGGCATAGACTTCCCTCGGCTTCTCACCCTTGCCCATAATGCGCAGAGTGTAGCCGTCTCCCTCCTGTGCAACATCACCCATGCGCAGCCCGGCGAGTTCCGAGCGCCGCAGCCCCGCTTGCCAGCCCAGTGCAATCATCGCGCCGTCGCGCACGCCGATGAGCGACGAGTCGCGCTCGCACGCATCCAGCAGCTTGAAAACCTCGCGGGCAGGAACATGCCGCCCTTTCAGGGCCCGGTTGTTCTTCAGGTCTTCCACCGTGGCCGCCCTGGTGCCCTGGCGAATCATCTCCTCCCGCACTCGCGGATCGATGGTTGAGTCCTCGTAGACGGCGTCCATGATCTTGCGCACATACCACCGGATCGATGCCAGCGACCGGTTAATGGAGGCGGGCGCTTTCCCTTCCGCACCGAGGTGCGCGGCATACGCTTCGACCGCCGACTTCGAGATCACCGTGCGCCCGCTGACCGTCCACCAAGCCTGAAATGCAAGTATGTCGCGCCGGTACGCGCGCACGGTGTTGACCGACCGCAGCCTCGGATCGTCCGCCAACAGCCGCTCAAGCACTTCGATCTGGCGGCTTTCGTCGTCTATGGGAACAAGGAAGGTGGCGTTCATGGCATGCCTCAACGGGTGCAAATAGCTTTGCTTAATCTACATTATCACAAGCTATTTTACACCCTTTGGCATGCGCTGTCGAGCTCGCCACATACACGCGACGCGCCCACATCTGACCAATGCGCCCTGAGCCGCTAGGGTCATGCTAGCGCGCAGCTCTGCGCCGAGACAACCCTTTTGCTCTGCCCGCAGGGTGAATGCGCCCTGCGCGCCTCCTGTGGGCAGCGGCGCGTCCTGAGAGAACGCAGTCACCTCTGGCCGTGCAGGCGCTCAGAATCTCCCGGCTGGCGCGGTGGTTTGGCTCTACAACATTCGGGCGGTGACGCTGCCCAAGATGGCCGAACGGTTGGCGGCCTTCGGCGCAAAGGGCCTTGTGCAATGGCACGCTATGCCGTGGAATAAGGGCAACGAACTGCCGGTTATGTTTGAGGCGTACCCGGCAGAGGGCCCCGCAGCCGCCACCGCCAAGCCTACGCTCTCCGCGCTCACCTTTGCCGAACAGGTGAAGAAGTACAGCGCCATGCTCGGCACCACGGCGCAACCGGCCCCGACACCGGCCCCCACACCACAGCCGAAGCCAGCGCCGACCATTGCAGAGCTGGCAGCGTTGATCGCACAGCACGAAACGGAGATCGCCACCCTCAAGGCGCAGATCGCCGCACTCCAAGCGGTCGTTTCGGGGGCACCATGAGCAAGGCAGCATTTGAATCTTGGCTGCTATGGGAGCACACCGGCCCCGTCACCTGCCCGCACTGTCACGGCGCAGGCGTCATCATCCGCTTTCCTTCCGAGCCTTGCCCCAACTGCAACGGCCGCGGGGGCTGGCGTGACGTGCTTGTGCCCCTACCGCAGAGGACCGGGGAAGCGGAGCGATCCGGCGTGCGCGAACAGCTTGCCGCACTCTCCCCGGCAGAGTATGCGCGGCTCCACCTTGGCGAACCTTCGGAGTAGAAGCGTGAACCTTGACAGTTGCGGCGAAGTGCTGAGGTTGCGGGGTTACGCCGGTGCTATACCCCACAACTCCCGGCCCCTTGTGCAAGGGGGCGCTGTACTGCCTGTACTGCCGTTGCACTGTCGTTGCACCACTTGCACCATGCACCAGACCGGCCCTTGTGGCGCGCTCAAGGTTGCTACAAGCCGCTACATGCCACAAGCCGGTGCAGCACCAGACTTGCACTAGTCTGCACCTGCACCATGACGGCGCGCCAAAACACTCACGGCGGAGAGACTAACCGGGGTTAGACTACTTCCAAGTAGCCTACTTCGGAGTAGCGGACAGGCGACCGGCCCTTGTAGCAGCTACAAGCCGCTACAAGCTACTAGCCGGACAGGCGACCGGGCGGGCGACTTCTTAGGGATGTGGCGATCCGTTCCCAAATCGGGAACACGGCAGAACGTAATACATCAGGCGACAGGGCGAGAAGAAACGGTAAACACCGTTAACCTTTTCGCTTCAACTTCGACACTTAGCCCCACAGGGAGGGGGCACAACATGACGATCAAGCAGCAGGTGCAGTTCGTATCCGATCAGCTTTCAGCGATCCTTGCTGGCTGGACAGAGGAACAGCCGGGGGGCACTCCAACGCCGACCCCGGCCCCGTCAACGCCGGTGGCAGACCCCCGTACCGAACGGATGAAGGGGTACGCGCAGACCGCGGGCAAGGTGACCAGCGTGAAGGGCATCTACATCCCGCAGCCGGAGACCCGTTTCCAGTTGGTTGACTTCGACCTGATCACAGAGGATGAGGCGAAGAACGACACGATGGCAATCGTGAACGTCTACCGGTGGGCGAACGTGGGCGGCGAGAACATCCTGATCCCGGCCAGGGTGAACGTGATGCTGGCGTGGCCCTTGCAGGGCACGGACCCGCAGACGTTGGAGATGGCGATTCCCCCCGGCAACACGTCCTTTCCCTACCGGCACATCATCCAGTCGGGGTACACGCCACCCAAGACCGGGCCTCTGGCGCGACGACTGGATCATGGGATCTGGTCCTCCAAACTGGGGGCGTAGCCGGTAATCCAGACGCACGTGGGCCAGTCAGGGGCCACCAGTTCCACGAGTCGCCAGTGCTCCCGCCGCGCCAGTTCGAGGCCATCCCGTAGCGCTGCCAACCGGGCAGGAGTAACACAGTGCGCCAGGCGGTAGCCAACCACAAAGCGGATGGCCCCTTGGTCGGGCGGCTCCAGCCGGGCACAATATCCGATGAGGCCGTCCGGGGCTGGTGCGGTGTGTTGTATGTACAGACGGGTGAGGGCGTGGTTACTCCGTGTCATGTGTCTGAGCTGTGCAGAGGGCTGGTACGCTCAGAGCGGGAGGCAGTGCTTGCGGCAGTCGCAACCGCAAGGCCAAGTCATCTGCCTCATGGCGCTCCCTCCGGTCGCAGCTTGCGTGCCAGCAGTTCCGGCAACTTGCCGATTTTGAGTAGGGCGTTGGCGTCCAATTCCTTGCCGTCAATCAATGGGCTGCGTATGCCCACAGCGCCGGGGATGTCATCCAAAGCTCGACGCGTGATTTCCTCCCTATCGGCCCATACCAGGACTTGGCGATAGCGCCGCGACAGCATAACCGCGTGCTCCAAATTCCCTTCAGAGCCGAATGACGCCACGTCAGTGGTCAGCAGCGCGGCAATATGTCGCTCCTGATAAAGTTCTGCCAGCGCCTGCCAGATGCTGACGGCGTTTAGTTCGCCCTCGCACAGGAACAGTGTGTCCCAGGTGCGACCTATCAGGTCGGCCCCGAAGATCGTCCGCTTGCTCCCAGGTCGAGCGGTGAAGCGTTGCCCCTGGGGATGCGAGATGTACCGATACTGCACCGCCTTGACGATGCCCCCGCCCGTCCAGGGAATTACCAGAGACGGGTGTCCATTGTTGACCGCATAGCCCAAGCCCCAGGCTGCCGCCACTTCCAGTGTTATGCCCCGCTCAGCCAGATACTCGCGCCCGGTGTAGCCATCGGCATGGCACAGGAGCCTCTCCGCCGCTTCCCGTGCTTCCTCTTGCGCTGACCGCTGCCAACCTTCATCTTGCCAGGGGGCCGTCCCTGGGGGCGTATCGCTTGTGTCGCGTCGGATGCGGGGCATCGACGCGACACAAGCGCCTGCCAGGTAGGCGATGGCAGAAACATAGTCGGGTGCCATCCCTAGCCAGCGCACAAACTCCACGGCATCGTGTGGCTTGCCGTTGCCAAGCGGGAAGCACTGGCGGCAGAAGAACTTGTCAGCCGTGACATGAAAGCGATCATGACCGCCGCACTTTGGACACGGGCCGGACAACTCCCCCTTGCTTTCTCTCTTGAGGGTGATATGTCGGCCAGCCAGGTCGCATAGGTCGGTTCGTTCGTTCGCCTCTTTCAACTTCTCAGGGTCAATCTTGTCCATAGTTCCGCCCGCTATCTGTCATTGCAGGGTGACTGCCAGCACTGCAACACCTAAAGGTGTGTTGCAGTTGCAGCAGTGCAGTATCACCAGACTGCATTAACTGCGATTGCAGTGCATTGCAGTTGGTTGCAGTCCGCCCGATCCTGGGACCTTGCCTCCCAGGGCCAACCGCCCGAGTTCGGTGACGCGATAGGGGTCGCCTTTTGCCGATTGCGAAATGTAGCCGTCCTCCTTGAGTTTCGATAGGGCGTTGAAAAGGGTGCGCTCTGGTATGGGTGCGAGGTATGCCACCAAATCAGCTTTGCGTGCGCCCGTCTCTGCGAATATCTCAAGCGCCAGCGCCTCAAGTACGCGGCGTCCTGTACGGGTGAGTTGGCCGGCCGTGTAGACTTGCTCGGTTGGCAGTGCTACGCAAGCGGTCTCCGGTTCGCCATCGTCCCGACGGCGGCCGGTCTCTACCGTCACGAGCCGCAGGAAGCGTGGCTTGTTGGGGGCGGCGTCTTTGCTCTTGCTGACGGACAGGGTCAGGACGCCATCGGACTCCGATAGCTCAAGCATAGTGTCAGCAGCTCCGCGCAAGGCGGAGCTGCCACGCTCGGATGCTCCGTTCTTGCCCGTGTGATGGATGAGCAGAACCGCCGCCCCGGTTTGACTCCGGATCGTATCCACTGCCGCAACTACTCGCCCCATATCCTTCGCGGAGTTCTCGTCCCCACCTTGCATACAGCGTGCTAGAGTGTCGATTACAATCAGCGCCGGACCCACGCCATCGAGCACCCCCAGGAGATCTGCAACGTCCTGCTCCTCCAGCAGGTTGACAGCCTGTGTCAGGAAATCAAGATGACCATGCCCCTCCCGGAAATGCAACTGCCAAGCAAGGAGTCGCGCAGGGTAGCCACCTTCGCCCTCGCCCGCGATGTAGACCACACGACGATCCTTCGCCACCCGGAGCGCAAGGTCGAGAGCGACGGTTGACTTCCCGATGCCGCTTGGGCCATACAGAACGCAGAAGCCACCCTCTGGAATCTCGCCTCGTACCAGCCACTTGACAGGTGGGAGCGTGACCATCTCCGCCGCCGATATCAGCCTGAAGCGACTCGCCCTCTCCGCCTCTGGTCGCCTCTTACCGTTTCCGTTGCTGCCATGTTCCACCCTAGTCATGACGTCGAGCTCCGCGATGGTCAGCCCATCCGTCTGATGGGGAACGTCGTGAGTCGGTCGAAAATCTTCCTGTGGTTGGGGAGTTCGTGTATACTTGTTCATGGTTGGCCCCCTATGTAGACCGTCAAATCTGCCGTAGTAGAGCCGCCAAATATCGAGGTGACTGTTCCCGCAGTCGCCTCGATTCCTGTGGAGCGACAGCCGACCTTAGTGGCTGTCATCGTTGGTGTTGGACTATTCATACTTTTCTCCTTGAGAGGGAGCCGCGGTCTTAGGCCGCGGCTCCTTGCAGGGTGCTGGTGTCGGATGCAGAGGTGTTAGCAAGGTAGGCGGCCAGGGCGCGTCGTACAATCTCCGACTTGGAGACGTTCGCCGTTTCCGCCGCTTCCTTGATGGCAATGGCGACAGGGGAGGGAAGGCGATAGCTTTGCAGCATGTCTAGTGTCTTCATAGAGTTACCTCGATGTGAGAAAGATGGCAACCACAATCGGTCAATCATATTGGGCCACATGCACGTGATACTCGTCAAACAGCGTGCATACCCACTAGACATTTAGTGATACTGAGCAAATAAGGCGAGATTCGGGACAGTAGTATTTGTTGCAGAACGTCATCATAATGTCGCTATCGTCTTTATTTGTCGTTATTCGTTCGATCTAGCTGGCCCTCCCCAACACTACGAGCCTGACAGTGAAGAGTGGGGAGGCTAGCCAAACACAGCATCAAACCAAACAGTCAAACACCTACACTCGCACTAGCCGGGCATAGCGGGGGCCATCGGCCACAAGTTCGCCTGTGCGTCGTTCTGCTTCCAGCGTCTGCAAGCCCATGTCGGCCAACACATGCGCTGCGTCCGCTGTAAGTCGGTAGCCTTGTCCTTGACCAGACTTCTCAACAGCGCCAGCACGCTCCAGAAGGGCGACAGCCTCACGCCACAAGCTCTGACTCACGTACACGCCTGACTGCGTTCTACGACCGGCCCAACGCCTGATAGCCAGCCCGCGCACATCTGCCTGCTCCACCATGTCTCGCGCCAGTGTCGCCACCTCCCGGCTATGGTCGTCATCCTTCGCCTGCCGTTGCGCTTCCACTTCGAGCGCACTCTGGAAAGTCAGTGCCGGCCGCGGTGGCTCCACCTTGCCCACAAACAACGGTGCAGGACGTTTCGGCGCTGCCTCTACCACCTGAGAAGGTTTCAGGGTGTCTAGGTACAGCCGTGCAGGTTCACAGCTCGCCGCGTGCGCCAGCGCGTTGCGTTCCCACAGCATGCGCAGCAAGCGAACGATGGGTACCGCAGCCGTGACAAGAACTGCCAGCCAGAGAATGCGCAGCGCCACAGGTTGCCAGCCCCAACCGATCAGCACGGCCAGCGTGCCCAGCATCCCCAATGGGAGCGCCAGCAGCGCCCCGGCCAGGGCATTGCGCACCAGTTCGCCCGCAGGCACACTGTATGCGATGGGCTTCTGTCTTTCGGTGACGGTAGCGGTCTCAGTCTCAGTCCAGGTTGCCACGCTTCCTCCTGTGGTTACAGGTTGGCGTCCACCGGCCCATGCTGCCGGTGTGCGTCCGCAAGGTCGGTTTCGGTCAGAGCCAGATAGCGCCGCAGCATGGTCAGATCGGCATGGCCCATGATCTGCTGTAGGGCGTAAACGTTCATCCCCGCCCGCAAGCTCCACAGCGCGAACGTGCGCCGGAAGGTGTGCGGGTGGCAGTGCTTCACATCGGCCCGCCTGCCCAGCCGCAGCAGCAGCAGGCGTAAGCCGTTGAGGGTCAGCCCTTCCCCGGTCGTCGTGGATAGCCACATCGGGGATGCGTCAGGGACCGGCCCGCGCAGCCGCAAGTATCGCTGCAAGATCCGCCGTGTTTTCGCGCCAAGGTACACCGTCCGCCCCTTGCCCCCCTTCCCATGCTGCACCATGACCGCGCCGGTCGTCAGGTCCACATCCCCCACGGTCAGGGATACAAACTCCCTTGCCCGCAAGCCAGTATCCAGCAGGGTCAGCACGATAGCACGGTCTCTCGCCGTCATGGCCGCACGCATCAAACGCTTGGCGTCGTCATGCGAGAATGCAGGCATGATGCGCCGGTCTAGCTTGGGCATCCGCACCCGCCGCATTGGTGAGACAGCGATCTCTCCCTCTGCGGCCATGAAGTTCAGCCATGCCCGGATCGCCCTTGCTGCCGCATGCTGCCCGCCTGCGTTGTGTCCGGTCGCTTGCAGGTGCACCAGGTATGCCCGCACATGGCTTGGCGTGATGTCGCCCACATCCCCCACGCCCTGCGCAACGATGTACGCGACAAATGGCGTCAGCTTTTCCCGGTAGAATGCCAGTGTTCCCGCTGCAAGCCGTCTTGCTTCACAATCCAGTAGGAAGCTATGCAGATGTGAATCTAGGCGAATCCGTGTTTCATCTGCCATGCAAACAAAAGCCCTTGTGAGGATGCACACCACAAGGGCTAGTTGTTGGAGCTATGGCGACACACTACAGGTTGTGGTCAAGGCACCCCAGGCAGGACTTGAACCTGCGACCAACGGATTAGAAGTCCGTCGCTCTGCCGCTGAGCTACTGGGGCGAATGCAGACGATTGTATAGACGCTGCACTGCCGCTGTCAAAGCCAGCAGGCGCCCGCCCGCACCTGGGACGCCGGGCGCAGCCGCGGACTACAACCGGCTTCCGCCCCCACCCTGCCCGCGCTTGAGGCGCACCCGCCGCATTCCCTCGGCGGCGGCCACCCCCGGCACCTGCCAGAGGTGCGCCAGGCCCAGCCCTCGCTGCAAATAAGTGGGAAAGGTCAGCACCCGCGCGGCCCGGCTGGCCCCGCCCGTCGCCCGCGAATGCCGTGCCCAATGCATCGCCACGTAGCCGGGCATGGTCAGGGGTTGGATCAATGCCTGGTACTCGCGACGCTCACGGGCGCTGATGGGTTGGCCGTCGAGCACCGCCAGCACCTCTGCCGGGATCGGCGCCTGCACGAACTCGACCAGATAGTGCAGCGTGTTGCGCAGCGGCAGCACCAACCGCCGCGCCTGCGCCGCTGCCACGAACCTGGGCCAATCGACGGCGGCGTTCCGCAGCAGCATCGTCGCATCCGCCACCCAGCGGAAGGGCGGGACCGGATTCCACTTGTAGCCGTGCTGGCACACGTGCAGCAGCAGCTCGGTCGCATGCGGCGCCAGGGTCGGCGCCTCTCCCACCTGCAGCGGCACTGCGTGGGTCCAGAAGTCCGTGTCGGCGCCGGCATAGCAGCACTCCGGCAGCACGTACCAATGTACGTCGATCTCGTAGCCGTCGCTGCTGCGGAAGCTGGCGCCGTTGCTGACGCTCATGGCCGCCGGCGTCAGGCCGGCCGCCTCCCCTTTGGGCTGCCAGCCAGCACCCAGGAGCACGGCCACGGTGGCGGAGCCCTGCTCGGGCGGCACCAGGAGGTCGAAATCGGCCATCGGCCGCAGACCGGGGTCACGATAGTGCTGGAGGGCCAACGGCGCCCCTTTCAGCGCCATTGTGGGGATGCCGGCGCCCTCCAGGGTGCGCAGCAGCGCCGCCATGCGGCCAAAGAGCACCTGGTTTTTGTACCAGGCCAGGCGGTAGTGTCCCTTGAGGATTCCCATCTCCACCGCGGCCACGCCTTGATCCGCGAGGTTACGATAGAGCAGGGGCAGCAGATGCTGCGTCCCATAGCCGGGCTGGTCGAGCTGGGTCGTCGCGCGCCAGGCCTCCCAGGCCGCCAGGGCGCGCTCGCCCTGCTCCAGGGCCGCTCGCAGCAGCCATTCCTGCTCTTGCGTCGGCCAGCAGCCCGGCCGCGCCCCCCTTCCGCTCACGCCCGCCCCTCCTCTCCCACCGCATCCCCTGCGCCCTCCGCGCCGCCCTCACCTTGCTCCCTGCTCCCTGCCCCCTGCCACTTGTCACTTGCCCCCTGCTCCCCGCCGTCTGCCCCCTGCCCCCTACTCCCCGCCATCTGCTCCCCACCGCCTGCTACCTGCCACCCGCTGCCTGCCACCTGCCGCTTTCGCACCACCCCCGCCCGCACCACCCTGAGGTACTCGGCGGCCGTGTCCTCCTGCGTGCGGGTGGTGTTGGCGGCGTGAATCCGCCGCCGCAGGACCAGGTCGGGCAGCATGACCACCTTCAGCCCCATCCATTTCGCCCGCTGGTACCAATCCAGGAACTCGCCGACCCGCAGATCGGGCGCAAACAGCCCGACGCGGTCAAACGCCGCCCGCCGTACCAGCATGGAGCCCGCGAAATAGCCGGGTGCGGGATCGTCCATCTGCCTTCGCAGCCGCGCCCGCTGCACCTCGTCCAGGCTGGCGTCGCAGAACTCCTGCATGGCGCCGAAGACCAGGTCGATGGCCGCATCGGCCCGCAGGACGGCCACCTGCAGCGCCAGCTTGTCCGGCATCCACAGGTCATCGGCGTCGAGAAAGGCCAGGAGATCCCCGGTCGCCAAGGCAACGCCCTCGTTGCGAGCGGCGCCGATGCCAGCGTTGGGCTGCGAATGGTAGCGGACGGCGGCGCCGTAGGCGGCTGCCACCCCGGCGCTGCCGTCGGTGGAGCCGTCGTCTACGACGATGATCTCCTCAGGCGGGAGCGTCTGAGCCAGGATGCTGTCGATGGCCATTCCCAGGTAGGCGGCGCCGTTGTAGACGGGAATGATGGCGCTGATGCGCAGTGCGTGTTCGGACATATAGAAACCTGATCGTTCGGCTTCCGATAGTGCCATGCCACCGCCGTCAGGGCAAATACCTGCCGATGTGCGTCGCCGTTCAGGCCTCCTGTTCGCGCCAGCGCTCCAGGACGCCTTCGGTCCAATAGGATCGCGTGAACCGCTGCGCCGCCGCCGAGCGCAGGAACCGCACCCCTGCTTCCCGGTAGGCGACGACCTCGTCGAAGTCCATCGCCATGACCCTCTGGTGGATGGCCTCGGCGTCCTGGCCGCGGCAGTCAATGAAACAGTCCCCGGGAACCGATTCGGCCAGGTAGCGGCCGCCCCCCTGGTAAAGGGGGATCGTGCCCGCCACCAGGGCATCGACGATCTTTTCGGTGATGTAGCCATCGAAATCGCTGTTCTCGAAGGCAATGATGAAGTCGTAGCCGGCGATGGTGGCGCGCTTGTCGGCGGCAGCGCCATGGTAGTTGGGATAGGCGAGCCAGCCATTGGCCACGCCGCCCCGAGGCGCGCCGCCGTAGATGTCTACATCCATGCCAAAGGCCTGCAGATAGCGCAGACGTTCGCCAATCAGGCTGCGCTCGAAGTCGCGGGTCCAACGGTTGACAAAGCAGCAGCGCCGCGGCCGCCGGACCGCCACCGATGCCTCCAGGCGGCTGGCGAACACCCCGGGATCTTTGACCAGGGTCGGATAGAACATCCGACGTGTGATGTCGGGGTCATCAAACAGGTAACAGTGGGCGCGCACGCCGGGCTGCTCAAGGTAGGCCAACGTCGTCGCGGGCAGCAGGACCGGCGGCTCCTTCACGCAGAAGACCTTGGGACCTGTAAAGGCCAAAAAGTCATCGCCCACCACATCCTGGACCACGAAGTAGTCAGCATGGGACCATCCCCCCAGGTAGGGAACCTGCCGGCGCCAGTGCCAGGTGGAAGGGTACGTGCGCACGTCGTTCGGGTTGCTGCCGGAGCCGCGGCGGCGGATGACCCGATCCGGGCGGTGTACCCATCCCCACCCGCGGGCGCGGGCGTTGATGAGTTGGCGGCGGAGTGAATTCATCCCTGTTCCTGGGTGGGATGAGTGCGTTTGCGCGCAATCGAGGCGCGCAGAGCGCGCAGGAGCAGATTATTGACCTCGCTGCCGCCCGTAGCTACGGTGCTTTCACTGTGGATCCGCTTCTCCAGCAGGACCTCGCGCAGCACGGCCATCTCGACGCCGGCATCGATGGCCCGTGCAAACCAGTCGGTGTCTTCGCTGCAAGGATAGAAGGCGGTGTCGAAGCCGCCGATGTGGTCGAACACGCTCCGCCTCGCCATCAGCGCCTCCATGCAGAGGCCCACCGGCTCGCCCGCCAGCAGCTCCCGGCGAAAACCTGGCGGAGGCGCCTGGCCTTCCTGCAGAAAGAAGCGCATCAATGTCACCGAGTACTGCAGCGATGGGCGTTCGGCCATGAACGCCGCCTGCCGGCTGAGCTTGTGCGATGGCCACAGGTCGTCGCAAGACATGAACGCCAACAGATCCCCATAGGCGGCGGCGATGCCGGTGTTCCAGGCGTCCGCAATCCCTCTGCCTTCCTGCCACACGTAACGAATCGCGGGATACGAACGGATGATCGCGGCCGTGCCGTCGGTCGACTGGCCGTCGACGACGACGACCTCAAAGTCCGGGTAGTCCTGACCCACCACGCTGTCCAGTGCCTCGCGCAGATAGCGCCGGCCGTTGCGCACGGCCAGAATCACGCTGACCATCCGCGCCCCTGTGGCCCCCCTGCGGTGACTTGAGCGTACAAGGCGTCATAGGCGTCGACCATGCGCTCGAACGCAAACATCGTGGCTGCGCGCTCGCGTCCCGCCTGCCCCATCGCCTGCATCCTCTCCGGATCGGCAAGCAGTGTCACGATGGCTTCCGCCATGGCTGCCGGGTCTTCGCGCGGCACCAGCAGCCCCGTCTCACCGTGGGCAACCACCTCGCCCAGCCCGCCCACATCAGTAGCCACCACGGGCCGGCCCATCTGGGCGGCTTCGAGCGCCACCAGACCGAAGGGCTCCTCCCAACGCGAGGGCACGAGCACCAGGCTGGCGCGATTGATGAGCTCGGGAATGGCGGACGGCTCGATCCAGCCAAGAAAGTCCACGCCGTCGGCGACGCCCCGATCCACCGCCTGCTGCCGCAGCTCCGGCATGGCATGGCCGCTGCCTGCCACGGTTAACCGGGCATCGGGCCGCCGGCGCCGGACGGTGTCGAACGCCGCCAGCGCAATGTCAAAGCCTTTTTCGGCGACCGCCCGCCCCATAACCAACAGGCGCGGATGGTCCACCGGCAGAGCGCCAGGCATCATGCCAGGCCAGGGCAGACCATTGACGACCACGGAAGAACGCCTGGAGACGTCAGGCGCCAGGCGCACTCCTTCATCCAACATAAATCGGGAGACGGCCGCTACCCACTTTGCGCTGATCAGGGTGCGGACCATCAGGCTGTTGCTTTCCAGCCGGTCGGCCTGGTTGAGGAAATGGAGGGTGAAAAGCTCAGGGACGGGGTGGTGATTGCGTGTGAGCAGGTTGAAGTAGGCGCCCCCCATGCTCGTGTTCATGTGCACCAGGTCGGGGGCAAAGTCCCGCTTGATCTGGCCGACCTCGAGCAGCATCTTCTTGATTTCCGACATGTCCCGGCGCACGAGGGCGGGCTCAAACTCAAGCTTGCGCACCTCGATGGACCCAAAGGAGGAAACCTCCGGCGTCTGGCGGCTGGTGCGGCTGGCCAGGACCAGGAACTCGTGGCCCCGCTGCTGCAGCGCCGGCATGAGCCGTGAGCTCCAGACCTCAATGCCACCGATAGAAGGCAGGAATCGGGGAACCCAAAACAGCACCCGCATGGCTCAGCTCCGGCGCAGCAGATCCAGGATGGCGCCGGGAACGGCTCCCACATCGGTCCCCAAGGCCAGGGCGTAGCCGGGAACCACGCGGGCGACGGCCTCCAGGCCGCGTATCGCCTCGGCCCCCGCCCCGGTGAGCTGGTGGATCGTGCTCGGCACAAGCGCCTGCAGGACCTCCCGGGTCGTGACCGGCGCCGCCTGGGTCACACGCCCGCCTGTGACCGTGGGCAGCAGGATGGCCCGCAGCGGGAACTGGCGAACGATCTTCTCCGGCATGCACTCCTGGACGAAGAAGAGCGATTTGCCCATGTAATCCAGCGAAGCACCCTCCGCGAAGCGAGCCACCTCCGGCAGCAGTTGCTGGCTGGCGGCGTTGAGCTTGCCCGTGTTGTAGAGGCTGTAGACGGTGAACGGGGCCTGGCGGTTGAGAATGACGTAGTCGTCCGACAGGTAGGAGAGCGGCGAGTGCAGGCACGCCAGGGTCGTTGTGGACTTGCCCGACCCACCCTTGCCTACCAGGAGCACCCCACCCTCCGGGGTGCCGACGGCGCCGGCGTGCACCACCTGGCGGTCGTGCTGCGCCATCCACCACTGCAGGATGTTCAACAATGGCGAGCCCGTCATATAGACAGGGTGCTGGCGGGCGTCGCGCAGCCAGTAATACGCCCGCTGGAACTCCAGGTCCAGCATGCAGAGCACCCCCGCTCCCAGGAAAAAAGCCGTCCGGAAGCGCTCAGTGTTGTAGCCCAGGATGGCGCCGCGCTCCCCATAGGCGGCGCGGTCCCACGGTGGGGGAGGCGGCATCACGCCGGTGCTGGCGGTGTCCCAGAGAAGGATGGTGAGCGCCGGGGCGTCCGCCGTCCTCGCCAGATGGTCAAACGCCGGCAGGATGTACGGCGCCAGCGCCGGCCCGGCAAAACGCAGACGGATGGCATGGCCGGCGACGTCAAAGGCGCTCTCCACCACCCCTGCCCGCGCCGCAGCGCGGTCAAACGCTTCCCGCACCTGGGCGAAAAAACTCTCCGGCGAAGCTGTCGTCTCCATCGCCCCCGCGACAGCCTCACCCGGCATCCGCGTTGCGTTCCTCCGGCAAGTTGGGCCACCCCGTCTCGTCGACGTCGTGGATCGGATCCAGCAGCAGCAACTGCTGCATGTCGCTGTAGCGATTCAGCAGCGGGGGTGCATAGGGCCGGTCGGCGGGCGCTTCATCGTTCGCGTCCAGGCTGCCGGCGCTCCCCGGCGTCGCAGCCGGTGCAACGGCCAAGATCAGGCCCGCCTGCTCAAGCTCCGCCAGGAACTGCGCCGTGGCGGGTGCAACTTCCTGGCGATCTCGCCCATAGCGGCGGCATACGTGCGCATTGATGTCTTCAATGGTCATTCCTGCCGCCAAATCGTTCCAAATCAGCGCCCCTACATTGTCAAGGCTGAAATAGGTGCCCGTGTCGAAATCGATGATGACAACCTCGTTATCAATCGTTTCATGCACAACGGTGGGTGAATTGATGCGATAAGAAGGCGCACTGCTCAAACTGGCATCCTCCGTGCAAGAAGGTAATTGGGAGAAATACAAACGCGTCCTCACGCTTGAGACCTGCACCGTGCCAGGGCATTATAACGGCGCTCTCACCTGCGGGCCAAGCTTGGGGCCGTCTGGCTCACGTTTTCCGGCCCCAGGCGGATCACGTAGCTGCTGCGCGGCGGCAGGCTGGGGAGCGGCCGGTAGTTGTCAAACCCGCCCGCGGCGTTGACAGCCGGCGGGGTGACCTGCCCCTCCCCGAACACAAGCCCGGCGGCAGGCGTTCCCGCCAGAGGTCCCTGGGCCAGGGTCAGGCCGTAGTCATCCACCGCTTTGTCGCCGAGGTTGGTGAGCACCAGCAACGTTTCGTCCGGCGCGTGGCGCAGGAACGCATAGACCGGCGAGGGCTGTGATGTGACCTTGAGCATCTCGCCTGTGCGCAGGGCGGGATGCTGGTTCCGAAGCTGGACCAGGGCGCGATAGTGGTTCAAGAGCGAAGCGGGATCAAGGCCCTCGCTCACCACATTGGCCTTGTCATGCCCCGGACCCAGGGGACGCCAGGGCTGGCCGGTCGTGAAGCCGGCAGTGGCGGAGGCATCCCACGGCATCGGCCGCCGGATGTCTTCATCCGGCTTCTGGCCTTCCATGCCGATCTCCTCGCCGTAGTAGATGAAGGGGACGCCGGGGTTGGTCAGGAGCAGGGTGGCTGCGACTTTGGCCGCACCCACATCATTGCCCACTTGGTCCATGACGCGGTTCTGGTCATGGTTGGTTAGGAACGCGCCGTACTGTCCGGGCGGATAGTCCTTGTTCACCAGGCTCTGCGGGATGGCCACGGGGCCGGACGACTGCTCTCTGACGGCGTTGACCATCCCTTGCGCCAGGTCGAATTCGAAGGCAATGTCCGCCTGGTCGCCGACGTACTGCGAAGCTTCGTCGGACGTTGTCCATGCTTCACCCACCGTGAAGGCATGGGGGTCGAGCGATTTGTAGAAGGTGTGGAAGTCCCGCAGCCAGGCGTGCGTCGAGGGTGTATTCTCCTGCACGGCGCCCTCTTCGACCAGGTGCCTGACGCCATCGAGCCGGAAGCCGTCAACGCCCACATCCTTGATCCAGTAGCGCGCCACGTCCTGCAGGGCCGCGGTAACTTCCGGATTCCTCAGGTTGAGGTCGGGCATGCCCTCCCAGAACACCCCGTAGTAGTAGCGATCGCCGAGCTTATACCACACCTGCTCGCCCCAGGGACCTGACGTGAACGTAGGCTCCTTTGTCCAGACGTACCAGTCGGCATAGGTGGGGTCGCCGGCCGCTGAGGCCTGAAACCAGGGGTGCTGATTCGAGGTATGGTTCAGAGGCAGGTCCAGAATCACGGCGATGCCGCGCTTATGCGCTTCGGCCAGGAGCTGTTTGAAGTCATCCAGCGTCCCGTATTCCGGGTTGATGGTCATGTAATCGGTGACGTCATAGCCGTGGTAACTAGGCGAGGCGAAGATCGGCATGAGCCAGATGCCGGTCACACCCAGGTCGCCGGTCGTGGCCGGATCGCCGTCGTTGAGATAGTCCAGCCGGCTGATCAACCCCTGCAGGTCGCCGATGCCGTCGCCGTTGCTGTCCTGGAAACTCCGCACAAACACCTCGTAGAAGACGCGATCGTTCCACCAGGACATGCCCGGCACGGCTGGCGTCGCCGCCGGCGCCACCGTGGCTGCCGGCATCGGCGTGGCCGTGGCTGCCAGGGCAGGCGCCGGCGTTGCCGTCGCCGGTGGTGCGGCAGGCGTGGGCTGGGGCCGGCACCCGACGAGAAACCAGAGGATGCCCAGGCTAACGAGCCAGGTGTGCTTGGTCATGGATCAACGCTCCTTTGCTGGAGTTCTGGCGACCACCGTGCAGTTCCTCACCCTTGGTCAAGTCGATTATAGGTGAAGCAGGGCCGCGATGACCAGTCCGCAGGGCCACGACCGCTGGCCCATCATTGGGCGCTTCGGAGGTTTTGCGTGACGTTGAACGACCTTACTATAATGCAGGACACTACCACCGTCTTCCCTTTTCCGCTAGCTTCGCAATCAGGAGTTGTCCCTATGCCTCGCATCCACCTTATCAAAGGCGTTGGGCCCGTCTACGCTGACAAGCTCGGCGCCGCCAAGATCAAGACCACCGAACAATTTCTTGCTGCTGCTGCCACGCCGGAGAGCCGCAAGGCCTTGGCAGAGGCGACCGGCTTCAGCCACGACACGATCCTGGAGTGGGCCAACCGCGCCGATCTGCACCGGATCAAGGGCATTGGCGAGCATTACTCCGACCTGCTCGAGAACTCTGGCGTCGACACCGTGCCTGAGCTGGCGCAGCGCCGGGCGGACAACCTGACCAACAAGATGCTGGAAGTCAACGCCGAAAAGAAGCTGGTGCGGCGGCCCCCTTCGGAGAAGCAGGTCGCCGACTGGATTCAGCAGGCGAAGGACCTACCCCGCGCCCTCCACTACTAGGCGACGCCGCAGCCGCACGCTGCTCCCCCGACACGAAAAAGGCCCCTGGATTGTCTTTCCAGGGGCCTTTTGATGAGTGCTGGTCGTGCACCTCCCGTCGAGCCTCACCAGGCTTCCGTTGCTATCGACAGTCCGACGCAGGCATCCTCGTGGCACCCGTGAGAAACCGCTTAGGGCTGCTACCTTCCGGTCCTGACCCGATTCACAGGCTCACGCCGCACAAGACCCACGCCGTGACACTGCCAATGCTAAACACAGAAACCTTGCCGGCCCTCGGGGAGGAATTCGATCCCGCTGTAGCGGGTTGCGGGTACAGGGCACCGCTAGCTCCCCATCTAGCACGACCAAAGGCATCTTAGTCGGCGCGACGGCTTTTGTCAAAAAGTACGGCGCACCCAAGGGTGCGCCGTACTCGTTTTCCTGGCGGAGAGGGTGGGATTTGAACCCACGATCCCCAGAGGGGATACGCGCTCTCCAGGCGCGCGCACTAGTCCAACTATGCGACCTCTCCAGATGACGATATAAACCATCTCCCCACCTCAAACGGCGCGACGGGGAAACGGATTTGTCAGGCGGAGAGGGAGGGATTTGAACCCTCGAGGGTGTGACCCCTACGCGATTTCGAGACGCGCGCACTCGGCCAAACTATGCGACCTCTCCGTGCGAAAGCGGGTGATCGGACTCGAACCGACGACATACAGCTTGGGAAGCTGTCGTTCTACCGCTGAACTACACCCGCGGAAGTGAAGGCATTATAGCCATACCACCCGATTCCGTCAACCGAACACCGACTTGCTGACGGACTCGGTGGCTAAGTGGACGACCTGCTCGCCGCCCGCAGGCAGATGCTCAGCCCGGGGGGTGTGATCGTCAATGTGCAGGGACAAAGCTACCTGCGTCTCGGGAGCCAACGGCGCCAACCCCAGGCGCGCCAGGGGAATGGCCATCTCGATTACGCGCTCACTGCGCGCGCAGGCAAGGGCGCCCTGACTGGCATAGGTGCCGTCGATGGAACGATAGAGGAAAACGGTCGACTGCTCCCGCCCCAGGCTCAACAGGTAGTCGCCGCCCTGGCCACGACAAAAGATGGCGACGTGGTGGTAGACCACGGGGGCGCTCAGGTCGACGCGCAGATACAGGCAGGTGGCGTCATTGGCAACGCGCAGCGCCTGGATGACGCCGCCGGCCTGCTGCATGGCGCCCGTGGAGGCCGCCGGCAGCAACACTTGGGCCTTGGCCCACTGCGTGCTGGCGTCGGCGTCGGCCGTCAGCCGCGGCGTCAGCAGCCTGGGCCGGGGCCGGGGCCGCGCGTTGAGCCCCTGGATCGGAGTGAGCGCCCCGTCCGGGGGCTCCATCCCGATCGCCCGGTAACCGGCGGCAAGATAGTCCAGGTAAAGCCGGTCGAAGAGGGCGTCCTGGTCACTGCTGTTGTTGCGTGAGTACCACCAAAACCAGTCCGACCCTTCGGCGGCGTAGACGTAGCGCCGGGCTTCGGCGATGCTGGCGGCGTCTGCTGCACCCGCCAGCCATGTCTCGAAGGCGCTGCGCAGGTCGCGCAGACGGGTCCAGGCCTCGGTGTGCTCAGGGTCCCCGATCCAGGTCGTGAAGTCCCCCCGGATCCAGGAGCCAGGAGCCAGGCTGGGGAGGGTTGCCTTGGGCCCAAAGGCATCGAGGTACTCTGAGACCGTCACCGCGCGCAGGTCGGGGTCGCGCTGGAGGCGTGAATACAGCGCGTGCAGGAAGACGTCCCCGTTGTGCTCGTAGTGCTCCCAGCAGTTCTCACCGTCGAGGATGATGCTGACCAAACCGGGTCTCTCAGCATGGCGCAACTGGTGGTGGATGTGTTTGAGCCGCACCACCATGTCCTCCGCCGCCTGCTCGCCGCCGAGTCCCTGGTAGGTAAACCCGATACGGTCCGACAGGTTGTGGTCGCGGAAGACGACGGCCACGTCGCCATCGGGCGTGGCCACCCGGTACGGCGCATAGAGCAGCTCCGGCTGCTGGACAAACTCGCCGCCATCGCGGCCAAAATACACCCCCAGGCTCCGGCCCAACACGGCCTCATCGGTCGCCAGCCAGTTGAGACCGGCGGATGCCGCCAGTCTGACCACCTCCGGCGTGACCGCACCCTCTGAGGGCCACATGCCACGCGGCGGCCGACCCAGGGCGCCGGTGTGCAGGGCAACGCCGTCGGCAATCTGGCTGGCGGCATCGGCGGGAAAGCGATAGGGCGGCGCCGGCGCTGGCAGTCCCGGTGAGGGCAGGCGGGCGCTGTCGCTGTCGACCAACAGCGGCAGAATCGGGTGGAAGTAGGGCACCGTCACGACTTCCATCTGCCCGGCGTCCTGAAGGCGCCGGTACGTGGGCAGCACCTCTCCCATGATCTCGCGGTGGCGCCCGATGAGGCCCCGCCCCTCGGCGAGTGTGAAGTTCTCGCCCTTGGCCACCAGCCGGCGCAGCAGCGGGTCCTGCTCCAGCAGGTTCGGGTCGGTCCACGCCAGGTTGAACCAGACGATCAGGTCGCGATAGGTCTGCTCAGAGAAGTAGTCGGGGTTCGCCAGGGCCAGCGGGCGCCGGTCCAAAAGCGCTGCATACGCCGGATGCGACCGGATGATAGGGTGCTGGATGCTGTAGCAGATGTTCAGCAGATAGCGCTTGTCATCCGGGCTGAAATAGGACGCTTCCGCCAGCGTCATCACCCGATCCGCCAGCCTGCCCGTGGCGTAGTCCTGGAGCTGCTCGGCCAACGAAGGCACCAGGGTGAAGGTCACATGGACCCTGTCATAAGCCGCGGCTACCTGCGCCATGTGCAGGTAGTCCTTGGTGGCATGCAGACGCACCCACGGCAGCAACGCCAGGTCAGTGCCCGGCTGCCGGTAGTACGGCTGGTGCATGTGCCAGATGATGGCGACGTAGAGGGGGTTCATGTCGTCAGAGGCAGGCGCCAGCAGTGGCGGATAGACGGCCGGGTTCTGCGCCAATGGCCCCATGACCGGACGTCGCCCGTGTCCTAGTCTTCGGTCCGGTCTGGCCGCAAATGGGGGAAGAGGATGACCTCGCGGATGTTATCGTGCCCCGTAAACAGCATGGTGAGCCGGTCAATGCCCATGCCAAAGCCCCCTGCCGGCGGCATGCCATAGCTGAGCGCATTCACGTAGTCTTCATCCACCGGATGAGCCTCTTTGTTGCCTTCGGCAAACTCCCGGCCCTGGTCGAGGAAGCGCTGGAGCTGGTCGAGGGGATCGTTCAGCTCGCTGAACGCGTTGCAGATCTCCATGCCCCCTGCAAACCCCTCGAAGCGCTCGACAAGGTCCTCTCGCCCCGGCTTCTTCTTGGCCAGGGGGGAAACCTCCGTGGGGTAGTCGACCAGGAAGGTCGGTTGGATGAGGTTGGGCTCGACAAAATGGCCCAGCAGCTTGTCGATCAGCTTGCCCCGCGGCGCGTCTGTAGGCGCATCGATGCCCCGCTGGCGCATGACCTGGCGCAGGTTCTCCGCCTCGGGATAGGCGTCATAGTCGATGCCGCTGGCGTCGAGAATGGCCTGGCGCAGACCAATCCGCGGCCAAGGGGGAGCGAAGTCGATGACGTGTTCGCCCCACAGGACCTGGGTGCTCCCCGTGACGCGCTCGGCCACAAAGGCAAGCATGGTCTCGGTGCGCGCCATCACCCCGTGGTAGTCGGTGTAGGCCTCGTAGAACTCGAGCTGGGTGAACTCGGGATTATGCTTATAGCTGATGCCTTCGTTGCGGAAGTCACGACCGATCTCGTAGACCCTGTCATAACCGCCGACCAGCAGCCGTTTGAGGTAAAGCTCAAAGCTGATGCGCAGGTACAGGTCCTGGTGCAGGTAGTTGTGGTGCGTCACAAAGGGCTCGGCCGCAGCGCCACCGTAGAGAGGCTGGAGGATAGGGGTCTCCACCTCCAGGAAGCCCTCGCCGTCCAGGTACTCGCGGATGGCGCGCACGATGTCGGCCCGGCGTCTGAAGACCTGCCGCGTTTCCGGGTTGGCCAGCAGGTCCAGGTAGCGCTGGCGCTGGCGCAGCTCGGCGTCCTTGAGCCCGTGCCACTTGTCGGGCATCGGCTTGAGGGTCTTGGCAAGCAGGGTGATGTCCTTCGCCTGGCAGGTCACTTCACCCGTGCGCGTGACGGTCATCACCCCACTGACGCCGATGATATCGCCCAGGTCGAGGTCTTTCTGGAAGAAACCCTCGTAGCGTTCCGGCCCCAGGACGTTCTGCTGCACCATGATCTGGACGCGACCGGTGCCGTCCTCGATGTGGGCGAAAGACAGCTTGCCCATGGACCGCCGTGAGACCAGGCGGCCCGCCAGCTCGACGACTTGCCCGGGCTCCAACTCGCCGGCGCCGTAGGCGGCGACTACGGCCGCCGCCGTGTGCGTCCGCCGCACCCGCGGCGGATAGGGATCGATGCCCGCGGCGCGCAGGCGCTGCAGCTTGTCGCGGCGCAAGAGCTCCTGGTCAAGGAGCTCTCGCTCATCGGGGTTGACCGCACCGGCCGGCGGCAGGCTGGCGTTGTTAGCTGTATCTACCGTGGGCATGCGCGTCCTTCACTCAATGTGGAGAAGTTGGAAACTGAGAAGGCCGCCCGGTGTGTTCACGCGCACCGTCGTGCCCACGCGCTGCCCCATCAGCGCCATGCCCATGGGGGAACTGTTGGAAATGCGTCCTTTGCTGGGATCCGCTTCCGCCGAGCCGACGATGGTGTAGATTTCTTCCTCGTCGTACTCAACGTCCCGGATCGTGACCTTCCGGCCCAGCGACACGACATCGGCCGGCCCATGCTCGGTCTCGATCACCACTGCGTTCTTGATCTTCGCCTTGAGCTCGAGGACGCGTCCCTCGTTCATGCCGGCCTGGTACTTGGCTTCGTCATAGCCGGCGTTCTCAGAGACATCGCCCTCAGCCTTCGCCGCCGCTATCTGGCTGGCGATCTCCGGACGGCGGACCATTTCCCGCCACTCCAGCTCTTCCTTAAGCTTAAGCAATCCCTCACGGGTGATGTAAACAGCAGTATCTTTTTCGGAATTGTTCGAACTCATGGTGGTGCAGGGGGCATCCGGAGAAGACTCAGCCGGTCAAAGGCCAAAAAAGAAGAACTGAGGCCGGCGGCTCAGTTCTACCTGAAGAAGTGTGGCTGTAAGTATAGTAGAGGATAAGCACAGTTTGCAAGTAGGTCTGTGCCCCTGGGTGCATTTCAGTTTGGGGGAGAAGGATGGCAAGATAGGATGACCGCCGTTGAATAGGGCGGAACGAAAGCACCAAGAACAAGGAAACATTGGCAATGCAAGGGCGACGAGAAGAAATGCGAGCTAAGCTCAGGGCAGAGGCGGATGCGATCGTGGAGGAGTGTCTGAATTGGCAGGAGGGAGCGAAGGCGCCGACGTTG
>JAKOVD010000180.1 GCA_029782215.1 Chloroflexota bacterium | reverse complement strand
AGTCATCCAGTGACTGCGCCTGGCTCAACTCCTTCTGCATCTCTTCGACGGTCGGTACGGGAAGGGGGCGTTTCAGTGTGGTATTCGTGTCCTGATTCATGGTTCTTGACTCTTGTGGCTGAGATGTGGTGGATTCCAATTCTGGTCTCTCCACCCTCTACTCAACCGTGATTCATTTCCACACTCTTTCTTACATCGTCTCAGGCAGACGCCATCACCCTCCACGTGGCTGCGGTTGGGAGCACGGAGCAAGGAAACTCCAACCCTCTCGCGTACTTTGCCCCGGCCCTGGCCATTCTCTTCCTCATGTTCAGCCTGTTCGACGCCGCCAACTCCATCCTGGAGGAGGAGCGTGAGGGGACGTTGGCGCGGTTGATGAGCACGCCGACGGCTTTCGCCCCTGTCCTGGGCGGCAAGATCGGCGGCGTCTTTCTGACGGGGCTGCTCCAGCTCAGCATCCTCATCCTTGCTTCGCGGCTGCTCTTCGGGCTGCAATGGGGAGACTCACCGCTGGGACTGGCGCTGATCGCCATCGCCACCGTGGCGGCGGCCTCCAGCCTGGGTGTGTTCATCGTGGCGTTTGCCCGCGACGCCAGCCAGGCCGGCTTCATCGGCGCCGCCGTCGCCCTGGTGAGCGCCATCCTGGGCGGCACCTTCATCGCCGCACAGCAGTATCCGCAGTGGCTGCAGCCGTTCAGCAAGCTGACCATCAACCGCTGGGCGCTCGACGGCTTCACCAGCCTGACCCTGCGCGGCCAGGGGCTGGTCGCCATCCTGCCGGACATTGCCGTCCTCTCTGCCTTTGCCTGCGCATTCTTCGCCCTGGCGCTGTGGCGGCTGCCGCAGCGCTTCGTGCGCTGATCCCCTTGCTCGAGGCGTTTCATGTTCACACGGGCCCTGGTCATTGCCCGCCACTACTGGCGCACCACCTTCCTCCGTCGCAATGTCCTCATCTTCGCCTTGCTGATGCCCCTGATCTTTACCTTCGTGCTCGGCTCCGTCATGGGCCGGCAAGAGGAGAAGCAGGCGGCGTCGCTGGTCGTGGTCGACGAGGACGGTTCTACCGGCGCTCAGGCGCTGGTGGCGCGGCTGCGCCGCAGCCCGGCGATCGAGGTGCAACTCCTGGACCGGGCGCCTGCCCTGGCGCAGGTAGAGGGAGACAAGGCGATTGCCGCGCTGGTGATCCCGGCGGGCTTTGGCAGCACCCTGGCGCCAGGCGGGCAAACGACGCTGGACCTGCGTACCAATCCGATCCGCGTCCAGGAGGCGCAGGCGGTGGAGCAGGAGGTGCGCAGCGCGCTTTCGGAGCTCGAAGGCATGGCAGCCGCCGCGTCCCTGGCCGGGCGGGCAGAGGCCGAGCTGGGCGGTGGTGAGCCAACCGCGGGAGCGTTCGAAGCCAACCTGGCACAGGTCCAGGCTGTCTGGGCAACGCAGGCGCCGGTACAGGTGGCCGTGTCATCCGTTACCCGCCTGGAGCAGGCCACCGCTGGCGCCAACGGCTTTGAGCAGAGCTCGCCCGGTATGCTTGTGACCTTCTCCCTCGTCTTCCTGCTGAACGGCACGCTGGTGCTGATCGTCGAGCGGCAGCAGGGGACCCTGCGCCGGCTGCTGGTCATGCCCATGCCCAAGGCGACGATCATGCTGGGCAAGTTGGGCGGCATCTACGTCGCCGGTCTCGTTCAGGCTGCCATCCTCATCGGCGCCGGCGCCTTGCTGTTCAAGGTGCCCTGGGGCCAGGCGCCGTTGGCGCTGCTGGTCATGGTGCTGAGCTTTGGCTTCAGCATTACCAGCCTGGGCATGCTGATCGCGGGCGCGGCCCGGACCTATGGCCAGGCCAATGCCCTTGCCAATATCCTCATGTATACCGTGGCAGCTTTGGGAGGGGCCTGGTGGCCCATTGAGATCACGCCGGCGTGGATGCAGCAGCTCGCCCGCCTGACGCCCACCTACTGGGCGATGCAGGGTTTCCAGGACATCATCGTGCGCGGCCTGGGCCTGGCGGCTGTGCTCCCCGACGCCTTCATGCTCCTGCTCTTCGGCGCCGTGTTCCTCGCCATCGGTCTGTGGCGGTTCCGCTATGAGTAGATCGGCGTCACCTGCCGTGCGTGGCCGAGGCCCGTTCCGGGGCGTGAGGACGGGGCGTGCCGGAAACGGCGCAGACGATGGGCTGCGCCGCTTCTGGCACGATGGGCTTCTAGACCGCTTTCCAGCCGGCGTCGGCGGGAATGATGGCGCCGTTGATGAAGCGCGCCTCGTCCGAGGCGAGGAAGAGGGCGAGGGTGGCGATGTCAGTTGGCTCCAGCATGGCCGGAACCAGGGCGCTGAAAGCCGTGGCGCGGGCATAGCCGGCCGGGTCGATGCGGGTGGCCAACATGGTTTCGCCGATGTTGGTGTTGGTGGCGCCGGGACAGATGGCGTTGCAGCGGACGTTCTTGGTGGTGTACATCCAGGCCGTGCTCTTGGTCAGGCCTACGAGGGCGTGCTTCGAGGCCGTGTAGGCGGCGCCGGCGGCGCCGCCGCTGATGCCGGCTGTGGAGGCGATGTTGATGATGGAGCCGCCGCCCTGTTCGATCATGTGCGGGATCGCCTTGCGCATCGTGAACATCGGGCCTTCGACGTTGATGCCCATGACGCGATGCCAGATGTCATCTGACAGCTCGGCGACGCCCTCCATGTAATCCATGATGCCTGCGTTGTTGACAAGAATGTCGATGCGTCCGAAGGTCTTGACGGCAAGCTCGACCAGACCTTCGGCTTCGACCTGGTCGGCGATGTTGCCATGCGCGCTCACGATAGTGCCGCCGCTGGCCTTGATGGACGATTCAGCCTGGTCAAGTCGCAGAGCGTTCCAGTCGCCGGCGACGATCGAGGCGCCTTCGGCTGCGAACCTCGTGGCCATGGCCAGACCCATACCCGATGCTGCTCCGGTGATCACAGCTACCTTGTTTGGCAGTCTCATCATGTCCTCCTCGACATGTGTGGTGGGGTGGAGGGATGCAATGAGTGTAATGCTGGTTCCTTAATGCATATGTTAGTTCTATTCCATTTTGCTTGCGTGCGAGGTGGCGGCTGCGGGCGCCGCACCCGTACGGCTGGAGCTTGTTCAAGGCCCATCGCCCGCATTATCATGCCGTTGTCGACCCCTTTGCCTATGCTCTCGCAGAAGGAAGCATGTCCGCCCCAGCCAGCAAGCTAATACCTGAGCGCACCCGCGCCTTCTTCCAGGGCCTGGCGCCAGAGATCGGCGGCTTTCTCGTCATCCTCACCGTTTCGGTGTTGGGCATCAGCTTCTACTTTGGTGAACAGCGCGCCGACCGCTGGATCGCACTGGGGCTCACGCTGATCCTGGTGGGCGTCAGTGTGATCGCCCAGATCGATAGCTGGTGGGAGGGGCGGCCCTGGCTGCGTCACGTCTTCATCATCACGCAGGCGGCGCTGATCGTGGCGCTCATGTTGCTGCCGCCGCACTATAGCGTCTGGACCCTGTTGTTCTTCGTGTTGAGCGGCACGGTGCCGATGCTGTTTCCGCGGCGGGTCTGGGTTGCCTACATCGTCGCCTTTGCCATCATCACCGCCGCCGTGCTCTTCCTGTCTGATGGCGTTGCAGGATTGCTCACCTCCGTGATCTACGCGGGCGGCTACTACTTCTTTGCCTCATTTGCGACCCTGACGGCCCGGGCCCAGGAAGCGCAGGCGGAAAGCCAGAAACTGCTGGTGGAACTGCAGGCGGCCAACCTGAGGCTGCAGGAGTACGCCGGCCGCATCGAAGCCTATGCGGTTACCGAGGAGCGCAACCGACTGGCGCGGGAGATGCACGACACGTTGGGGCACCGCCTTACGGTCGCGGCGGTGCAGCTCGAGGGGGCACAGCGGTTGATCGCCCGCGATGCCGATCGGGCAGCCGTCATGGTGGGCACGGTGCGCGGGCAGGTGTTGGAGGCGCTGGCGGAGCTGCGCCAAACGGTCGCCACCCTGCGGGCGCCCGTCGAGGTCGATCTGTCGCTGCCCTGGGCGCTGCGGCGCCTGGCGTCTGCGTTTCAGGAGGCGACCGCGATCACCGTGGATCTGGACCTGCCCGATCCGGCGCCCACGCTATCCGACGCGCAGCGGCTGGCGGTCTACCGGGTGCTGCAGGAGGGCCTGACCAACGTCCAGCGCCATGCCGGGGCCGACCACGTGTGGGTGCGCCTGGACGGTTCCGATGGCGCCGTGGTCATGCAGGTGCGGGACAACGGCGCTGGCCTGAGCAGCGCGACGGAAGCAAGGGGCTTTGGCCTGGCCGGGCTTGAGGAGAGAGCCGGCCGTTTGGGCGGCGCCCTCACACTGGCGCAGGCGCCGGCAGGCGGGGCGGTGCTCACGCTCCGCCTGCCTCCGACGGGGGAGGAGAACGATGACGCCTAAGATCGGCATCCTGATCGTGGACGACCAACGGCTAATGCGGGATGGCCTGCGCATCCTGCTCGAGATGGAGCCGGACCTGGACGTGGTCGGAGAGGCCGGAGACGGCCAGGCGGCCCTGGCAGCCTACGCTGGCTGCCGGCCGGACGTGGTCCTCATGGACGTGCGCATGCCCGTCATGGACGGCGTGGAGGCCACGCGCCGCATCCGCCAGGCGTGGCCCGAAGCCAGGGTCATCATCCTGACGACCTTTGACGACGACGAGTACGTGTTCGAGGGGCTGCGCGCCGGCGCCCAGGGCTATCTGCTGAAGGCCGTGTCGGGCGAGGATCTGGCCGAGGCCATCCGCACGGTGGCAGCGGGTGGGGCGCTGATCGACCCCTCGGTCACCCGTAAGGTGGTGGCAGAGTTTGCGCGGCTGGCGCCTCCGCGAGCCCCGGGCGGCGGCCTGCCGGAGCCGCTGTCGGAGCGGGAACTGGAGGTGCTGCGCCTGGTCGCCGCCGGTTTGACGAACCGCGAGATCGCCGAGCGCCTCTTCCTGGCCGAAGGAACCGTGAAGAACTATGTCACCAACATCCTCGGCAAGATCGGCGCCCGCGACCGGACGCAGGCCGCGCTGCGCGCCCAGCAGTTGGGGCTGCTCTGAGGGGGTGGATCTTGTGCGGGGTTGGTGCCCGGTTTTGTATCCTGAGTGAATCCCCGCTAGAATGCGGGTGCAAGAGACCTCGGGCCGTCTGCCGAGGTCTCTGTTTGTCTGCATTTCTCCAGGATCACCATGTTTGCTGACCGCACCGATCTCCGTAACATCGCCATCATCGCCCACGTCGACCACGGCAAGACCACGCTGGTGGACGGTCTGCTGCGCCAGGCGCGGGTCTTCCGCGCCAACCAGCAGGTCGCCGAACGCGTCATGGACTCGAACGATCTCGAGCGTGAACGCGGCATCACGATCCTGGCCAAGAACACCGCCATCAGCATCTGGGACGCAGCCTCGCAGCAGCAGGTCAAGATCAACATCGTGGACACGCCCGGCCATGCCGACTTCGGCGGCGAGGTCGAGCGCGTCCTGAACATGGTGGACGGCGTGCTCCTACTGGTCGACGCAGCCGAGGGCCCGATGCCGCAGACGCGCTTCGTGCTCAAGAAGGCGTTGGAGCTGGGCCACCGCGCCATCGTGGTCATCAACAAGGTGGACCGCCGCGACGCCGAGCCGGACCGCGTGCTCAACGAGACTTTTGATCTGTTTATCGAGCTGGGCGCGACCGAGGAACAGGCCGACTTCCCGGTGGTGTACACCATCGCCACGACCGGCCAGGCCGGCCTTACGCCTCAGGTGGGGCCCGACCTGCAGCCGCTCTTCGATACCATCCTGGCGCAGGTGCCCCCGCCGCACGTCGACCTCGACGCGCCCTTGCAGGTGCTCGTGACGACGCTGGGCTACGACCCGTATCGCGGGCTGACCGCGATCGGTCGGGTGTTCGCCGGCCGCCTCAACGCCCGCCAGGCTGTGGCCCGCCTGATGCTCGACGGCGAAGTCCTGCCCGAGCGCATCCGCTACCTCTACGTCCACGAAGGCCTCGATCGCATCGAGGTCGAAACGGTGGATGCGGGGGAGATCGTCTCCATCGCCGGCCTGGAGGGCGTCGCCATCGGAGAGACGCTGGCCGACCCGGAGAACCCGATCCCCTTGCCCGTCATCAAGGTCGAGGCGCCGACGGTGCGCATGACGTTTGGCGTCAACACGTCGCCTTTCGGCGGCCGGGAGGGGCGTTGGAGCACATCGCGCAAGCTGCGCGAGCGCCTGTGGGAGGAACTCAAGCACAACGTGGCGCTGCGGGTCGAAGAGACGGACTCTGCCGATACCTTCCTGGTGTCGGGTCGCGGCGAGCTGCACCTTGCTATTCTGATCGAGACCATGCGGCGGGAAGGTTACGAGTTCCAGGTGTCGCGACCCGAAGTGATCTTCCGCACCGGCGAAGCCGGCGAGACGCTGGAGCCCTTCGAGGAAGTACACATCGACTGCGATCGCGAGGTGGTGGGCGCAGTGGTCGAGATGTTGGGGCGCCGGCGCGGCGAAATGCTGCACATGGCTGACACCGCCACCGGCACGGTGCACCTGGGCTACCTGGTGCCCACGCGCGGCCTGCTGGGCTTTCGCTACCAGTTCCTGACCGCCACCCGCGGCACCGGCAATCTGTACAGCATCTTCCACGACTATCTACCCTACGCAGGGTCGATCATCTCGCGCTCCCGCGGCTCGTTGGTCGCCTGGGAGACGGGCATGACCACGACCTATGGCCTGCGCAACGCCGAAGAGCGCGGCACCCTGTTTGTCGGGCCCGGCGTCGAGATCTACCAGGGCCAGGTCGTGGGCGAAAACCAGCGACCGGGTGATCTGGATGTCAACGTGGCCAAGCGCAAGCACCTGGACAACATCCGCAGCTCCACCAAAGAGGTGGATGAACGGCTGGAGCCGCCCGTGGACATGAGCCTCGACGAGTGCATCGAGTACCTGGCCGAGGATGAGCTGCTTGAGGTGACGCCGTTGAGCCTGCGTATCCGCAAGCGCATTATGGATAAGGCCGAGCGCGAGAAGCAGGCCAAGCGCCTGAAAGAGTCCCTGAGCCAGGCCGCGACCTAGATGGGTGACGGGAGCGGCGTCACCAGGACCCGGTCCACCCTCGCCGCATCCATGTCGACCACCTCAAAGCGATGGCCGTCCCAGTCGAAGGCATCGCCCGTGGTAGGAACGCGCCCCAACATGGCCAGGACAAAGCCGGCAACCGTGGTGTAGCGCCGTTCGTCCTCCTCGGGCAGCTCGCGCAGGTCCAGCATCTCCTTCAATTCGGTGACGGCCACGCGGCCATCCAGCAGAAGGCTGCCGTCTGCGCGCTTCACGACGGCGTCGGGGTCGCCGCCGATGGCGGCGATGTCGCCCACAAGGGCTTCGAGCAGGTCCGTCAGCGTCACCATCCCCGCCACCCCGCCGTACTCGTCGATGACGAGAGCCGCGGCGGTGTGTTCCCTCCGCAGTCGGTCAAGCAGCTCGAAGGCGGGCAGGGATTCAGGAACCAGGAGGGGCGGCTGCAGCGCCGCCACAATATCGAGCGACTGGCCGGAAAGGTGTTGCGCCAGAAGATCACGGGCGCGCACGATGCCAGCGACGTGGTCGAGCTGGCCCCTGGCGACCGGGTACTGTGTGTGGACCGTCCTGAGCAGGGTGGCGACCTGTTCGGCCGCGGGTTCCTCCAGGTCGAGCCAGGCGATATCGGTGCGCGGCGTCATCAGGTCATAGGCGCGCTGGTCGCTCAGCCGGAACAGGCGGGCTACCACCTCGCCTTCCACCGGCTCGAAGACGCCTTCCGCCGCGCCCTGCCAAACCAGGGTCTTGACCTCTTCCTCGGTGACGGAGGGTTCATCAGAGGGCCGGATGCGCAGAAGCCGCAGGACCAGGTCACTCGAGAATGTCAGCAGGCGCACGAGGGGTGAGCCGAGTCGCGCCAGGCGCTGCATGAGCGGCGCCATGCGTGCGGCGACTGCCTCGGCATGACCCAGACCGATCTGTTTGGGCGCCAGCTCGCCCAGCACCAGTGAGAGAAAGGTGATGACGGCGACCACGATCGTGAAGGCGAGCGGGGTGGCATAAGGCGCCAGGGCGGGCACCGTGGCGAACAACGAAGCCAGCCCCGAGGCGATGGTGGCGCCGCCGAAGGCGCCGGTCAGAATCCCCACCAGGGTAATGCCGATCTGGACCGTGGCAAGAAAGACGCCCGGATTGGCCGCCAGGGCCAGGGCGGTCCTGGCGCCTTTGCTGCCGGCTTCGGCCTGTTCCTGAAGCCGCGCCCGGCGCGCCGAGACAACGGCGATCTCGGACATGGCCAGGACCCCGTTGATGGCGATCAAGACGACGATGACGACGATCTCAATGCTGAAGGCTGGCATCTCCGGCCCTCCTTGCCCGTTCAGTATGCACCCGGTGCTGATCCCGCCGGTCCGTCGGACTGCGCATGGGCGCCTGCGGCCCAGCCTGCAACGGCGCCCAGCTCGGCGAACTCTGTTTCCCACCAGGCCTCAGCGTAGGCATCCTTGTCCCGCAGCCAGGCTGCTTCCTCAGGATCGTCCAGCAGCCGCCGGAAGGCCTTGGGCATTTCCACGAACCGCCCCTGCTCCACCCAGAAGGCGTCGTAGAAGAAGAACATGGGCACGGGCGGCCAGGCCAGACCGCTGAGCCGGCGCTGAAGATCGGCGTGTTGGGAACGACGGAGGAGGCGGAGTTCGAAGCGCGCAACCTCTGCAATGGCCAGGAGTGGGGGCAGAGCGCTGACGCTGTCCTGGCAGGCGTCATCCGTGAACACCAGGACGGAGGCGATAGGAGCGGCGAGCCACCGTTCACGCTCCGCGCCGGGAAGGCGGCACCTGGCCATCTGCTGGAGGAGGAGCGCCTGATTCGTACGCATGCCGGCTACGTAGTCGGGCCACATCTGACCCAGGGCAAAGGTGGCAGCGTCCACAGCAGGCGCAGGACCTGAAAGAAGGGCAGTCGCGTGTCTCACACTTTGCGATGGAAGATGCGGTGGCGTTTGTCCCACTTGGTGCCCAGGGCCGCCATCTCCGCCTGCATCTTGGCGTTGCCTTCGTCCACCTGCACCAGCTCGGCGAACTTGAAGGCTTTGCTCTTGAACACTTTGTACAGCTCGGTAGCCATCATGGCGTCGACTCCGCGGCCGCGGTACTCCTCGAGGATGCCGGCGCCGTTGGCATTGCACCAGTCGGTGCGCTTGAACTCGCGCAGCAGGGTGATGAAGCCGAACGGCCACAAGCGCCCGCCGGTGCGCTGGATGGCGGCGGAGATGTCCGGGTAGACAAGGACGAACCCGATGATCTTGTCATCCTTGGTGATCAGCTTGATCATGGTCGGGTCGACGATGTCCAGCAGCCGGGAGGCGATCACCTTGCCTTCTTCGGGCGTCACGGGGACGAACTCCCAGTTGTCCACAAAAGAAGCGTTGTAGGTGTCGAGGAACTGGGGCACGATGGCCCTGATCTCGGCCTTGCTGGTGAACGACATGACCTTGTAGCCGTAGCGCTCTTTGACCTTTTCCGCCAACCGCAACACCCGATCGGACATGACATAATCAGTGGTCACGTAACCCGACATGAAGTCAGTCTCGCGCTCGAAGCCCAGGCGTTGCATGAAGTCATGGTAGAAGGGGGGATTGTAGGCAATGCCGATGGCGGGGCGGCGGTCGAAGCCCTCGACCAGCATGCCCATGCCATCGGCGGTCAGGAAACCCTTGGGACCGATGATGGTGTCCAGGTTGCGCTGCCGGCACCAGTCGAAGGCGGTGTTGAACAGCGCCTCTGTCACCGCGAAGTCCTCGACGGTCTCAAAGAGGTAGAAGAAGGCGTTCCGGGTCTGGCGCCGCTCGTTGAAGCGGCGGTGTTCCAGCACGGCCAGTCTGGCGACCACCTCGCCGTCCTTCTCGGCGACAAGGAAATCGGCATCGGAATGCAGGAAGAAGGGATTCTTCTTGCGGTTCAACTGCAGTTTCGCCTCGTCGACCATCTGCGGCACCCACAGCGGATCGTTCGCATAGAGGCGATAGGGCAGGGCGATCCAGGCGTTGACATCGCGGCGCTTGGACGTGTCAAGAGTACGTACGTTGAGCATGGGACACCTGGTGGAGCATGAGCGCGATGAGGGGGTGGAGCGGTGAGGTGCTGAGGCGTCAGACGTTGCGAACGAGCTCGCCGATGTCGTCGATTTCTTCCCGGATCAGTCTGTGATCTATGTCGAAATCGGGCGCAACCAGGAAAGCGCCGGCAGCCGCGAGCTGGCTGCGGCCCTGCCGGGCGTTGGCATGGGGAATAGAACCATCCCGCAGGCCGTGTGGCCAGTAGAAACGGGTCGCGGCGACCGTCTCGGGCGTGACCTTGACGGCAGGATGGTCGGCCAGGAAGCCGGAAAGATTGAGAACGGTGTGGACTCGCCCCGGGTGGCTGAGGGCGTAGCCAAGGCTCACCGTGCCGCCCTGGCTGAAGCCTCCGAGGAAAAGAGGCCCAGGGCGCACCGGCAGTACGCCCGGAAGCGCCGTCAGCAAAGCGTCAAGCTCATCCAGCGAGTGCTGGTAGTGACCGGGGTCGGGCCGGGTGCCCCCCAGGAAACGGTACCAGGCATAGCCGGGTCCGTAGCCCCAGGGCGCCGCCGGGTAGGGCGCCCGCACCGACACCAGGAGCACCGGCGGCAGGTAGGACGCCAGGGCCAGGAGGTCCGTCTCGTCGGCGCCGCGGCCGTGCAGGAGCACCAGCAGGGGTGTTCCTGCGATCGGTTCGGCGGGGAATTGGCTGCGGTAGGTTAGCATCGGGCGGCTACTTTGACATCGTCTCCACGGTGATCGCGGTGCGGGCGGGGCCCTTGGCGGGCCCGTTGACTACCAGTGTAAGGCGCAGATTGTCTTTCGTCCAGGTAGGCGGGTTGCCGCCCTGCGCCTGCCAGCCCAACGCCTCGAACTGCCGGGCGTAGAAGTCCTTGACCGCGGCAGGGGGCAGTTGGCTGACGATCATCACCATGCCGGGGGACACCGACTTGGGCTGGCTGTCGGCGGGAATCTGGAGCGTGCCCGGATCGAAACCCGGAAGCGAGAGCGTCAGAGGCGTGGCTCCCGTGCCCGGCGCCGCGATGTCGAAGCCGGCATTGAAGTCATAGCGCTCGTAGCTCCAGTCGAGCGTCTGGCTGCCGGATGCGGTGCCGCCCGAGGCATCTTTGACCGGCTTGTCGGTGACGGCGGCGCTGAACGCCATCTTGACAAGGTAGCCGCCATCGGCCGCAATCCAGAGGTCGCCCTGCGTCGACTGCAGCTTGCCGGTGGCCGTGGCGTCCTGGCCGGCGTTGAAGCGGTCGAAGACGCCGGCATCGTCGAAGGTGTAGTGGACCGTCTCGATGCCGCCCACCGTCTCGACGCCGGCTTTATGCAGATCGGCGAGCGGGGGGACGAGGGCTTCCGGGTTGGCAAAGAAGTAAGGAAGCTGGTCGATCGGGGCCTGGTCACGTGTATTGGAGAGCCAGTGGTTGTCGCCGAGGTCGGCGTAGACTCTGTCACCCACCATGAGCACCGACATATTGCTGGGGTAGTTGTCGGTTTGGTTGAACGTCTCCATGCCCGTCAGGTGTACCTCGAGGTCGAAGCCTGAGGAGTTGCCGGCGCGTTTCCAGTTGGAGTCATAGGTGAGCGTCTGCGTCACCGGCTGGGTGTTGGCGACCGACGTCTGCAGCGTGAGCGAGCCTTTGCTCCGATAGGAGCGGACCGAGTCAGGCGGCAGCGCCGCTCCGCCCGTGACCACAACGGGCGTGGGGGTGGGCACGGCAACGGTGGCTGCGGCCGTTGCGGCGATGGTGGCCGCCGCCGTCGGTGCAGGCGCGGCGGTGGGAGACAGCGCTGTGGCCGCCGGTGTGGCCGGGGGCGGGACTGTTGGCGCGGCCGGGGGCGCCGCGCAGGCGGCGAAGGCAAGGGCCAGGGGAAGGACAAGGATGTGGTGGATGCGAAGCTTCATGCTTGCTCCTCAGAGGAGAATTGGGGTTGCCAGAGGGCTTCTGCCAGACCGGGGGCGCCAGTGCACGCCAGGTGCGAGCGCACCCGTTCGGGCATGCCGTCAGGAAACAGCACGGCAAGCTGGCTGGCGTAGCAGGAGATGGCGTCGATCTTGGTCACGACGTCGGCGCCGGAAAGGGGGACGAGTCGCCGCGTCCAGCCGGTCACGGGCGCCTGGTTGAGCGCAGGCCAGAGCGCACCGGGGCGCTCGACATAAGGATAATCTTCATAGAAGTCCACGCGGGCGCCGGCGCTGGCCCAGGCGAGGGCGAGGCGGCGGACGCGCTGGTGGTCAACGTGGTTGCCAACGGCCATGGGCGCGTAGATGGCATCGGGTGCCAGGGCCTCCCGCAGGCGCGCCAGGGCGGCGCGCAAGGCGCCGTCGTCGTCAAGGGGATGGAGCGGGCCGAAGAGCGCTTCTTCGCTGGCGTAGAGCCACTGGTCGCCGTGCCTGCGGTAGATGCAGTCCAGGTCGTCGAGGAACACCGCTTCGGCGCCGGCAAGGGCACAGGCCGCCTCGTCCTCACGGCGGCGCAGAGCGACGGGGTCCACGCCGGGATGGGCGGCGAGCCAGCGCTCGTGCTGGAAGTCCGCAAAAGGGGAATGGGGACCGGCGCCGGGCGAACCAGCACACAGGGTGGCAATCACCACGCGCTCCCCGCGGGCTGACTGCCGGGCAATGAGGCCGCCGCACGAGAGGATGGCATCGTCGAAGTGAGGGCTGAGGTAGAGATGGACCGGCATGGGAAGGGAGTCAGTTGAGCCGGGCGAGCATGCTCTTGATCTCGACGATGCGGCGTCGGACGAGGGCGGCGTCGGCAGGCGCCGGGCTGAGGTGCACGTACCCTTCCAGGACTTCGCAAGCGCGGCGGTACTGGTGGTCCTGGCCGAGGAGCAGCCCCAGGTCGCGCAGATGCCCGGGCTCATCGGGGTCCACCACTTGCAGGCGTTCGGCGGCGCCGATCGCCTGCGGCCACTCCTGGCGGCGGCTGTGGGCGCCGACCAGGTTATTCAGCATCCTGGTCAGGATGGCCCGTTCTGTCATGGGCAACAGCCAACGGTCGTCGAAAGGGCCTGTGAAGCCCGTGGCCTGCGCCACCAGGCGCTCGCACTCGGCGCGGCTGCGGCGGATGCCGCCGTGGAAGGGGTCAAAGTAGGCCGTGGCGGGTCCGGCGTCGATGCCGACGATGAAATGGCCGGGCAGGCCGACGCCGTAAACCCTCAGACCGAGTCTTGCCGCCACCGCCCCATAGACGACTGACAGGGTGATGGGAATGCCCAGCCGGTGCTCCAAGACCTGGTTGAGATAGCTGTTGGCGGGGTCGAAGTAGGCATCGACATTGCCCTGAAAACCCATCGCGCCGAACAGAAACAGCCCCAGCGCTTCCGCCTGTTCGGCGGGCGCATCGCCATCCAGCCGCATCCGTGCCTGGCCGGCCAGGTCGTCGAGCTGTTCGAGATAGGGCCCGGGCTGCAGGTCCGGGTAGGCGATCTCACGCGCATACAGCAGGGCTGCCCGCTCCAGGTCGATGCGGGGGGTGGAAACCGCTTCGGCGAAGGTGCTGGGGATCATCGCGTCGGGAGCGCCAGACGGCGGTATCTAGGGTTCGGCATGGCAACCTAAAAGGCTATCACAGGTGCATCCTGCGAGCAAAGCATCGTAGTAGCGGCTTCGGTCGTTCGAGTGAGCAGAAACGACTCAAGTCGGCCCTGCGACGCCGGACGCCGACCTGGGGGTCGGCGCTCCCAGGTGTGTGCGCAGAAACGACCAAATGTGTCATGCTGAACGGGTTCTACCCGCCAACCCTCACCATCCGCCAATTCCAGTGAAGCATCTCCAATTCCCTCAGATCTCCCCAGACCTCCGGGATGCGGCACGAACCCCTTGCCCTGCGGCGACACGTGCAGCCGCCTCCCGGAGGTCCGATACCCGGTTAGCCGCGAAGGCTTGGCAGCCAGAGCGGGTAGGCGTCTTCGGGCTGAGCGACGGCGTCGTCCGGCAGCAGGGAGGGCGTGTCCGGTCCCGGCTCATCCCAGTTCTCCGCCGGAGAGGCGTCGTCCGCCGCAGTGGTCACGGGCTGGAGGACGAAGTCCTTGAGGGCGGCTCCGCCCGGTGACGCCTTCCAGACGCAGAATGCGGCCCGCAGGGTGAGCGTCCCGGCGGGGATGGTGATGCTGCGGCTTTCGGCGACGAAGGGACCGCCTGAGATAGCGCGGGAGTTGAGGAGGCCGCCGTAGTTGTAGAGCCATTTGCCGTCGCTCTGCCGCACCTGCAGGGAAAGGTAAGGGTTGACGAAGCCGCCGGCGTCGAGCACCCCTGTCTTGCGCATGGCGCCCTGGAAACGCAAGGTCTTGCCCTGGAGGAAGGCGCCGGGCAGGTCCTGGATCCAGCAGCCCTGGGCGGTGCTGGCGGTGACGTCGATCTGCAGGGCAGCGCCGGAACGGCTGCCGGTGAGGCCCGCGGTGGCGGGGGCCCAGCTCCAGTTGGAGGACAGGAGGTTGGCGGCGGGGGGCGGCGGGGCCACGACCGTGCGCAGGAGGGCATACCGGGCCTGCGCCGTACCGCGGCCGGCGTTCCAGACGCAGAAGGCAGCGCGCAGGGTGGTCATGTCATTGGGAAGGAGGATGTCACGGCTTTCGCCGAGCCAGGGCCCGCCCGGGGCGCTGCGCGAGTGCACGATGCCGCCGACGTTGTAGACCCAGGAACCATCGCCCTGGCGGACCTGGAGCGAGATGTAAGGGTTGGTGAAGGGAGGTGGATCATAGGGGTTCATGTACCGGCTCGTGCGCATCTCGGCCTCAAACCGCACCGTCTGGCCGGCGAGGGAGGCGCCGGCGAGGTCCTGGTACCAGCAGGCGCGGGCGGCGCCCGATGTGACGTTGATGCTCAGGACGCCATCCGCCATCGTCCCGCTGGCGTACGGCGCGGTGGCGCTGAAGCGCCAGCCTGACAACGTGAGGCGGTTGTCGCCGCCCACGTAATGGACTTCGGTGCTGAAGTCGCTGGTGAGGTCGTTTTGCTGGTCGCCATGCCGGGGGGTGAAGGTGCGGACGACACAGTAGGGGGAGGCGCCGGGCGCGAGGCCGCTGACGGTGAAGGAGGTGGCGGACTTGCCGCCGGTGGCGGCGGTGGTGCCCTGGGAGGCGTAGGGGCCGCCGGGGGTGGGGCCACAGAGGACCTCATAGTAGCCGCCGTCGGCGGTGTAGGGGATGGCGAGCCAGTTGAGCTGCAAAGAGGTGGTGGAGAGGGGATGAACCTCCACCCCGGTGGGGGGCACGGTCTGGGTGGCGGCCCAGCCGGGCGCCCTGGCCGTCACGCAGGGATCCTCCTCGCCCGCGAACTTGTTGTAGCCCGGCTCAAAGACAGCGTAATTGCAGACTTCGGTTGGGATGACACCACCGAACTGATTCTTGTCCAAATAGAGGTATGCCAGGCCATGTGGCAGTCTGTTGACGATGCTGCCGCTGAGTTGATTGCTGGCCAGATTGAGGGAGCCCAGGCCGGCGGGCAGAGAAAGGGGAATGCTGCCGGTGAGTTGATTGGAGGAGAGGTCAAGGTACCACAGGTTGGCCGGCAGGGTGGCAGGGATGCTGCCAGTCAGGTCGTTATTAGTAAGGAGCAGCTCCCAAAGGCCGGACGGCAGCTTGGAGGGGATGCTTCCACTCAGATGATTCTCGGACAGATCGATGTGTCCAAGGCTGTCTGGTAGGCTGGCAGGGATGCCACCGGTCAGCCCGTTATTGCTGAGAAGAAGCCAAGTGAGGCTGGTCAGGGCGGAGAGGTTGGGAATCGTCCCGCTCAGTTGGTTCCCGCTTAAGTCGATCTCGACCAAGCTGGATGGTAGATCGATGGGAATGTAACCGCGGATCTGATTGTTGCTCAGGTAGAGGAACTCAAGATTGGTTACAGCGGCCAGATCTGGGATGCTGCCGCCGAGTTGGTTCCCGCTCAGGCTGATCTCAATCAGGCTGGATGGCAGGTCGAGAGGGATGTTGCCGCTGAGGTGGTTGTTGGCCAAGAAGAGGTACTCAAGATCGGCCAGGGTGGAGATGTCAGGGATAGCGCCGGAGAACTGGTTGCCATCCAGATTGAGGTACTCCAGGTTCCTGAGAGCAGAGAGGTTCGGGATAGCGCCGCCCACGGAGTTGAAGCGAAACGAGGCGGGCGACTCGCGTGCCTGAGAGTCCGCCGATGCCTGGCAGCAGTCATACCAGCTGTACAGGTTGAGCGTGGTCAGTTGGGTGAGGGCCGCGAGATCTGGCAGCGAGCCCTCAAGGAAATTGTATTCCAGATTGATCTCGGTGACATGCCGCAGACTGCCGGCGCCGCATTGCACGCCCCACCAAGTGCACGGGTGTTGGTCCTGGTTCCAGCCATCCTTGTACCACCAACCTGGACCACCGGTGCTGTTGTACAAGGCGACAAGGGTCTCGCACTCGGCGCGGGGAATCTCGGTTTGGGTGGCGCAGTTCGTGACGGCGGGCGCGGCCTGGGATGTCGGAGCTCCCGTCAAGAGCAGGACCACAAGCGTGACCAGAACGCAGCCAGCGAAGGACAGGAAATGTTTCTTCATGGTTTCACCTCACGACGGGAAGCCGCGGTCTGCGGAATCGCGGCTGGTTGGCGGCATGGCGCCAACGGTCTCGAGCGGACGAGCCAAAGGGTTCCCCTATCTCCCAAGCGGACGCTGCCGGGCATAACAAACAAGCCCCCAAACGTTGGCTTTATGTAAGGATTATACCAATGAAGGGGCGGGGTGTCAATGGGTTTTCGCGGCCGGAGGTCCATGCCTGCCGCCTCCCGGAGGTCGAGGCGGGTGATTTGACATGTCCTTTCCTGCGCCGCTATGCTCGGCGGCGAGGATGCCATGAAGTTCTTTGTCGCCACCGCTGTTGTGATGCTGCTGGGAGTCGCTGCCTGCCGGGCGGCGCCACCGATCCAGACGGCACCCGCTGCCCTTCCCGCGGCGGCGCAGGCAGACGAGCGGGAGGCGATCGCAAAGATCGTGCGGGCCGAGGGGCAGGCCGTGGTGGCCAAGGACATCAACCGTCTGGCCCAACTGTGGACGGACGATGCCACCGTGACCGATGCCAAGCACACGCCCGGCGATCCGAAGGATGACGCCGTCTGGCGCGGCGTCGATGCAGTGCTCGACCGCTACATGGTGGTTGTGTTCCCAGGCAACCCCCAGGTTGCGGAACCGGGCGACATCCAGATCGAGATCAACGGCGACACGGCGGAGGCCCGGTCGACGACGCACATCGGGAACGAAATCTCGCCTGGCGGGGACCTGTGGACGTTCCGGCGCCAGGGTGGGCGGTGGCTGATCGCGGGGTTGACGTATAACCTGGAGGGGAAGTAGGCCGGGTGGTGGGTGATGGAAGGCGGGTGGCGCGCCGGGCGAGGAGACGCTGCTGCGCCGGTCGCCTGCGCTGACGCTACTCTGCTGCCGCCATCTCCAGGACAGACAGCGTTTCGGCGGCGGTCCTGGCCCAGGTGAAGCGTTGGGCGTTGGCGGCGCCGCGGGCGATGAGATCGGCGGTCAGGTCGGGCTCGGTCAACACGCGGACGATGGCGTCCGCCATTTCCTCGACGTCAAGCGGGTCGAAGTAGAGGGCGCCGTCGCCGGCCACCTCAGGCAGGGAGGAGGCGCGGGCGCAGAGCAACGGGGCGCCGCAGGTTTGCGCCTCGAGGGCGGGGAAGCCGAAGCCCTCGGACAAGGAGGGGAAGACGTAGCAGGCGGCGCCGGAGTAGAGGCCGGGGATGTCATGGACGCGGGCGAAGCCGGTGAAACGGATGACTTCCTGCAGGCCGGAAGCCGCCACTCTTTCGTATAGTGATTGGCTATCGAAGCCGGGACTGCCCGCCAGCACCAGGTAGAGGCGGCGGTCGGGCAGCCGCTGGCGAACCAGGGCAAAGGCGTCGATCAGCCGCGCCAGGTTTTTGCGCGGCTGGAGCGTGCCGATGTGCAGGAGGTACTCGGCGTCCGCGGGCAGCCCGTAGGAACCGCGGATGCGGGCGAGGCGGGCGGGGTCCCGCTCGGGCGCCAGGTCCGGGTCGGGGGCAAGATAGACGACGTGGATGCGGTCGGGGTCGGCGTTGTAGAAGTGGACGAGGTCGTCCTTGGTGGCCTGGGAATCGGCAATCAAACGGGTCGCCACACGGGCGTGGCGCCGCGTGCTCCACTGCAGGTAGAACCACTCACGGTAGGGATGCGCTTCGGGGAAGCGCTCATAGCCCAGGTCGTGGACGGTGACGACGGTGCGCTTTGGGCCCCGCAGCGGGAGGACGTGGGCGGGGACAAAGAGGACGCCGGGCGGGTTGCGGCGGGTGTAAGGGCCGAGCCGGAGATGGGTCCAGAGGCGGGCGCCGGGTAGAACAACGAATTCGGCCTGGGGCCGGACGAGGTCGCGATTGGTGGGCTGCACCGGCACGTAGAGTTGGATATGATGGCCCCGCGGGTTGTCGTACAGGGCGTTGATCAGCTCCAGGCTGTACCTTTCGGTGCCGGTGCGCTTGGCGCGCAAGGCGCGGGAGGCGTCGATGCCGATGAGCATGGGAATTGGGGAAGGAGCGATGCGGATTGCGGAAGGATGGGTGGGTGGAGTTCGTACTTCGTACTGCGTAGGAGCTCGTTGCGGGTTGCGGGAGGGCGCGGGGGTGGGAGGCTTGGGTGAGATAAGGAGGTCCAGCGTGTAAACGTGCCAACGTTTGAACGCATTTTAAGTGGGGGTGGGGTGGGGGACAAGCGAATGGGGTGCGGCGCGGAAGGGCGGGTTATTCTGGGTCCTCGTGGTGACGGATGGAGAGGGATCCGCGAATTGGATGGGGAGCTTGCCCGGAGGTCTCTGCTCCGCACCACCGCATCCCGGTCCCCGGCTGATTGGCGCATCCGGCGGAAAGGTTGTATAGTGAGTTGCTACTAAGTGCATACCTGCTGATTGAGGCACGTAAGAGAGAGTCGCTGCCAGGGTTGACCGGGCAGCGAACGCCGAAGGGGCAAGCGGACCGGTGCGGCGCCGGTCGGCCAAACTCTCAGGCAAAAGGATTACGTGCCGACAGCACTCTGGAGAGCCAGACGCAGCAACGATGAGCGTCTGCACCGAAGGGGAAGTTGGTCGGAATCGCCTTCCGGCCCTATCTCTCAGGTTCCAGGACAGAGACAAGAGCCCGGTCGAGCGAAGACCGCGGCTCTTTTTTGTTTCCAGCCGCCGTTCCGCCGGCCGACATCTGCGTTACTGTGAGGAAAAGCTATGTCTGAACTCAAACGTACCCCCCTCTATGACCGGCACGTGGCCCTGGGAGGGCGCATGGTGCCCTTCGCCGGCTACGAGCTGCCGGTCCAGTATCCGACGGGACCGCTGTCCGAGCACCACGCCGTGCGCACGGCCGCCGGCCTCTTTGACATCGATCACATGGGCCAGCTTGAGGTGAGCGGTCCCGACGCCGAGGTCTTCCTGCAGTATGTGCAGCCGCGGGACATCAGCCAGATGGCGGTGTGGCAGGCCGAGTACAGCTTCCTGTGCTACACGGACGGGACGTTCGTCGACGACATCTTCATCTACCGATTGCCGGACGAGTGGTTTGTGGTCATCAACGCCGCCAATCGCGAGAAGGACGTCTTCTGGCTTGACACCCTTGCCGCCGGCTTTGACGTCGACATTGTCGATGTCTCCGATCCGACCTGTATGCTGGCGCTCCAGGGACCCAAGGCGCAGACGATCCTGCAGAAGCTGACGAGCTATGACCTCGACACAGTGGCCTTCCATACGTCGGCGCGGGCCGAGGTGGCAGGCATCCCGACCCTGATCGGCGCTACGGGCTACACAGGCGAGTACGGTTACGAGATGTTCTTCCCCGAGGAGAGCGCCGTGGCGATGTGGGAGAGCCTGCTTGAAGCCGGCGCTGCGGACGGGCTGCTGCCCTGCGGCCTGGCCGCCCGTGACTCGCTGCGCTTCGAGGCGTGTCTGCCCCTGTACGGCCATGAGATCTCGGCTGCGGTCGAACCGGTGGGAGCGCGGCTGGCGTGGGTGTGCGACTGGGACAAGGGCGCCTGGATCGGTCGCGAGGCGGTCCTCAAGACCAAGCTGGAAGGCGCCAGTCAGCTCCTGGTAGGACTGGAAATGGTCGACCGCAGCGTCCCCCGCGACCACTATGCGGTGGCGTCCGGCGGGCAGACGGTCGGCTGGGTCACCACCGGCATGAAGGCCCCCACGCTCGACGCCTTCCTGGCGCTTGCCTATGTACCTGCCGCTCTGGCCAAGATTGGCTCTGAAGTCGACGTGATCGTACGCGACCAGCCGAAAAAGGCAAAAGTGGTGAAAAGGCCGTTTTATACGCCAGCGTACAGACGGTAATAGGTTGAAAGTTGAACGTTGTCGGTAGCTTCTTACGCATTACGTAATACGAAATACGTAATACGTAAACACATCTCATCTGTTCATCCATAACAACTCACTTTGAAGGAGTGAACAATGTCGTACAAGTTTGATGCCAATGCACGGTATGCGAAGTCCCATGAGTGGGCGCGGGTTGAAGGCGACTTGATCGTCGTCGGCGTCAGCGACTATGCCCAGCACTCGCTCTCGGACGTGGTCTTTGTGGAGCTGCCGCAGGTGGGCGCCACCGTGACGGCGGCGAAGGCGGCGGCGGTCGTCGAGTCGGTAAAGGCAGCCGAGGACGTCATCAGCCCGGTCTCGGGCGAGGTCGTGGCCGTGAATGAGGACCTGGCAGCCAGCCCTGAGGGCGTGAACAGCGATCCCTACGGCTCGTGGTTCTACAAGGTGCGCCCGTCGGCGCTGGCCGAGCTGGACAGCCTGATGGCGGCCGGCGACTACGAAGCCTTTGTGGCCGAGCAGGAGGCGGCGGGCTGACATGCGATACAACCCACACACTGACGATGATCGGGCGGCCATGCTGGCGACGATCGGGGTTGCGGACGTCGCCGAACTGTTTGGCGACATCCCGGAGGCCTACCGTTTCCCGAAGCTGGACCTGCCGGAGCCCCTGACCGAGATGGAGATCGTTCAGGAGATGCAGGCCCTGGCCGAGGAGAATGTGCAGCCGGGCGACTATGCCTGTTTCCTGGGCGCCGGCGCTTACCGGCACTTCGTCCCCTCTGTGGTCGACATGGTGATCAGTCGCAGCGAGTTCTACACGGCCTACACACCCTATCAGCCTGAGATCAGCCAGGGAACGCTGCAGGCAACCTTCGAGTACCAGAGCATGGTGTCGGCCCTCACCGGCATGTATGCCGCCAATGCCTCGCACTATGACGGCGCCACCGCCGTGGCCGAGGCCGTGATCATGGGCGTCAACCAGCACCGGCTGAAGCGCCACAAGGTGATCATGTCGCCGACGGTCCACCCCATGTACCGCGAGGTGGCGCGCACCTATACGCAGGGCATGGGGCTCAATATCACGGGCGATGAGCAGATGGACGCAGACTTCCACGCGCTGCAACGGCTGTGCGACCAGGACACCGCGATCGTCGTCGTGCAGAACCCGGACTTCCTGGGCCAGCTTCACAGCCCGGCCGAGATGCGCGACCTGGCCGAGGCCGTGCACGGCTGCGGCGGCCTGCTGGCCGTCGCCACCGATGCCATCGGCCTGGGACTGTTTGCGCCTCCAGGCGAGTACGGCGCCGACATCGCCGTGGCGGAAGGGCAGGCGCTGGGCAACAGCCTCAACTTTGGCGGTCCTTACCTGGGCATCTTCGCCTTCAAGGAGGACCTGCTGCGCCGCAGCTCCGGGCGCCTTGTAGGTGAGACCGTGGATGCCGGCGGCGCCTGCGGCTATGTGCTGACCCTGAGCACGCGCGAGCAGCACATCCGGCGCAGCAAGGCGACCAGCAACATCTGCACCAATGGGGCCCTCAACGCCCTGGCAGCCGCCGCTTACATGGCGGCGATGGGCAAGCAAGGGCTGCGCAAAGCGGCCGAGCTGTGCTGGCACAAGGCCCACTACGCGGCTGGCCAGATCGCCCAGCTCGACGGCTTCAAGGTGATGGACGACAAGCCCTTCTTCAAGGAATTCGTGGTCCAGTGCCCCGGGCCTGTGTCCGAGGTTAATGATTTCCTGTTGGAGGAATACGGCATCATCGGCGGCTATGACCTCAGCGAGGAGTATCCCCACCTGGGGAACGCCATGCTCGTGTGCGTCACCGAGATGAACACGCGTGATGAAATCGACGACCTGGTGACGGCGCTGTCGGAATGGACCCAGGACGACGTCATTCCCCTGGAGGTGCAGTTCTGATGGAGAAGTTCATTTACGACCTGAGCGTGCCCGGCCGGCGCGGCGTCGACATGCCGAATTCCGATGTGCCTGAGACGGCCCTGCCGCAGGAGTATCTGCGCGAGGATCTGCCTCTGCCCGAGATCGGCGAACCGGAAGTCGTGCGGCACTACGTGCGCCTGAGCCAGTTGAACTACGCCGTGGACAAGGGTATGTATCCCCTGGGCTCGTGCACGATGAAGTACAACCCCAAGGTCAACGAGCGTCTGTGCCGCTTGCCCGGCTTCGCCAACCTGCACCCGCTGCAGGGCGCAGAGCAGGTTCAGGGCGCTATGGGCATGATGTACGAGCTGCAGGACATGCTGGCGGCGATCACGGGCTTTGCGGCCGTGACCCTGCAGCCGGCGGCGGGCGCACACGGCGAGCTGACGGGCGTTCTGATCATGCGCAAGGCGCAGCTCGCGCGCGGCCAGACGCAGCGATACAAGATCCTGGTGCCCGATTCAGCGCACGGAACCAATCCGGCGACAACGACCATGGCAGGACTTGAGGTGATCGAAATCCCCAGCGCGCCGGATGGCAACGTCGACATCGAGGCCCTCAAGGCGCAGCTCGACGACAAGGTCGTCGGCCTGATGATCACCAACCCGAACACCCTGGGCCTGTTCGAGCAGAACATCGTTACGATCTGCCAGTTGGTGCACGCGGTGGGCGGGTTTGTCTATGGCGATGGCGCCAACCTGAACGCGATCATGGGCATCGTCCGTCCTGCCGACCTGGGCATCGACGTCATGCACTTCAACCTGCACAAGACGTTCAGCGTGCCTCACGGCGGCGGCGGCCCCGGCGCCGGCCCTGTGGGTGTGACGGAGGAGTTGGCGCCGTTCCTGCCCGGGCCGCTTGTGGCGATGGACGAGGATGACGAGTTCTACTGGGTCGTGCCCGAGCAGTCGATCGGCCGGGTGAAGAGCTTCCACGGCAACTTCGGCGCCCTGGTCCGGGCCCACGTGTACATCCGCATGCACGGCGCCGAAGGGCTGCGCGCAGTCAGTGAGGACGCCGTACTCAGCGCCAACTACATCCAGGCGCTGCTCAAACAGCGCGGGGACTACCCCATCCCGCACGGCGACCGCTTCTGCATGCACGAGGTGGTGGCCCAGGGCAAGATCGCCGGCGCCGAGGGCGTCCACACGCTGGACATCGCCAAGCGCCTGATCGATTTCGGCTACCATCCCCCCACGATCTACTTCCCTCTCATCGTGCCGGAAGCGCTCATGATCGAGCCGACCGAGACGGAGGCCAAGGAGACGCTGGATGCCTTCGTGGATGCCCTGACCGATATCGCCCGCGAGGCGCGCGCCGATGCTGAGCTGCTGCACAGCGCCCCTCACACGGCGCCCGTGCGCCGGCTGGACGAGGTGCGGGCGGCCCGGCAGCCTGTGCTGGCCAGGCACGCGGAGGAGTAGCGGGCAGCAGGTAGCAGGTAGCAGGTGGCGGCTTCAGGGCAAGTGCCGCCTGTGAACCGGCGCCTGGATTGAATTGCCCCCCCAAACAAAAAAGCGGCCGGACGTTTTCTCAGCGTCCGGCCGCTTTTGTTGGCTGTTAGAAAATGCCAAGCTCGTCTTTGGCTTCGTCGCTCATCATGTCCGGGTTCCAGAAAGGCACCCAGACCAGCCGGACGTGGACGTCGTCCACTTCGGGGAAGGCCTGCAGGATGGAGCGATGAACGTCAGAGAGGATCTGTGGGCCGGCGGGACAGCCAGGGCTTGTGAGCGTCATCTCGACGTCGACGACGCGCTCCTCGGCGTGCGGGGCGATCTCGTAGACGAGGCCGAGGTTGATGACGTCGAGCATCAGCTCAGGGTCACGGACGTTCTTGAGGACCTCGCGGATCTCTTCAACGGTAGGCATAGAGTGCTCCTTGCAGTTGAACGTTCAACGTTGAACGTTTAGCGTTCAACCTCAATGTAGATGTGGCCGCCTTCGACTTTGATCGCGAAGGTGCGGGCGGGCTCGTAGGCCGGCAGGGTCAACGCCCGTCCGGTGCAGAGCTCGAACTCGGCGCCGTGGCGGGGGCAGGCGATGACACCCGGCCGGACAATGGCGCCTTCGGCCAGGGGACCGCCATCATGGGTGCATACATCCTCGATGGCGCAGATCTCGCCGTCAACGTTGAAGAGGGCGACGACGTAGCCGTCGACGTCCACGATCTTGCGCGACCCAGGCGGTAGCTCAGTTGTCTTGGCGACTTTCTTGAATTTGGACATTAGCGTTGCACGTTGAACGTCACACGTTGCACGTTGATCGGATCAGGTTGGAGAGGGTGGGGTAGCCAACAGGCTGATAGCAGTAAACCTGCAACGTTGAACGTTCAACCTTCAACCTACTCTGGCCAGTCTTCCATGCCCCAGACGCCGGCCTTGATGACCTTTAGGGGCAGGAGGGCGCACTTCATGCGCACGGGGCCGATGGGAATGCCGAGCATTTCGAGCACGTCCTCTTTTTCCAGGGCGCGCACTTCGTCCAGGGTTTTGCCCAGGATCTCCTCAGTCAGCATCGACGCCGACGCCTGGCTGATGGCGCAGCCCTTGCCGTCGAACGCGACCTCGGCGACGCGACCATCGACCACCTTGAGCTCGATGGTGATCTCGTCACCGCAGAAGGGGTTGACATCGTGATAGTGGATGTCAGGGGTTTCGAGATGGCCCTTGTTGCGCGGGTGACGATAGTGGTCGATGATGTTTTCGCGGTAGAGGTCGTCCATGGGCGGAAATGCGTTGAACGTTTAACGTTCAACGTTGAACGTCTTACAGGTCGAAGAGGGCTTTGGCTTTGTAGAGGGCGAGGACGAGGCGGTCGACTTCTTCCTCGGTGTTGTAGACGTAGAAGCTGGCGCGGGTCGTGGCTGTGATGCCGTAATGGTCGTGAATGGGTTGGGCGCAGTGGTGCCCGGCGCGCACGGCGATGCCGTCCTGGTCAAGGATGGCAGCGACATCATGGGGATGGACATCGCCGAGGACGAAGGCAAGGAGGCCGCCGCGCTCGCTGGGTCCGGGACCGAGGATGCGCAGCCCCTCGACCTCCTGCAGGCGGCCCCAGGCATACGTGGTCAGCTCGCGCTCGTGCTCGAGCACCCAATCCATGCCCAGGGTGGTCAGGTAGTCGACGGCGGCGCCCAGGCCGATGGTCTCGGCGATGGCGGGGGTGCCGGCCTCGAACTTGTACGGCAGCTCGTTCCAACGACTGCCGCTCATCTTGACCTCGCGGATCATGTCACCGCCGCCCAGGAAGGGGGGCATGGCCTCCAGGAGCCGGCGCCGCCCGTAGACAACGCCGATGCCGGTGGGGCCGAGCATCTTGTGACCAGAGAAGGCGAGGAAGTCCGCATTGAGCGCCTGGACATCGGTCGCCATCGTGGGCACGGCCTGGGCGCCATCCACCACGGCAATGGCGCCGACCGCGTGGGCGCGCTTCACCAGGTCCGACACCGGGTTGATGGTGCCGAGGACGTTCGACATGGCGGTGAAGGCGAAGACCCTGGTCCGTTCCGTGAGCAGTCCCTCCAACGCCTCCATGTCCAGGTCGCCGCCAGGGGTGATGGGGACATAGCGCAGCGTGGCCCCCGTCATCTCGCAGATGATCTGCCAGGGCACGATGTTGGAGTGGTGCTCCATCTCGGTGATGAGCACTTCATCGCCGGGATGGAGATTGGCGCGCCCCCAAGTGTAGGCCACCAGGTTAAGGCTTTCCGTGGTGTTGCGTGTGAGGATGACTTCTTTAGGCGAAGGGGCGTTGATGAAGCGGGCGATGCGCAGGCGGGCATTCTCGTAGGCCGCCGTCGCCTCCTCGCTCAGCGTGTGCACACCGCGGTGGACGTTGGCGTGCAGCTCGCGGTAGTACCGGTCCATGGCGTCCAGGACCTGGACCGGTTTCTGTGTCGAGGCTGTGTTGTCCAGGTAGATGAGGGGACGACCGTGAACCTGCCGCTGCAGGATCGGAAAATCCTCCCGGATAGCGGCGACGGTGGGTGCGACGCTGGGTGTGCGGGCAAGAGTCATGACGGCCATCGTATCACACGCAAACGTTAAGTGTTGAACGTTGAACGTTTAACGTTCAACGTCATTCAAGGCCGACGCGGCGGGCGATCTCGGTTTCAAGCTTGGCCCGCACGCCGGGCACCGGCACGCGGTTCAGAACCTCTTCGAAGAAGCCCTGGACGATCATGCGCTTGGCCGTCTTGCGGGTCAGGCCGCGCGCCATCAGGTAGAAGACGTACTCGTCCTGAACCTTGGCGCTGGTGGCGCCGTGGGTGCAGCGGACGTCGTCAGCCTCGATCTCAAGGCCGGGGATCGAATCGGCCCGGGCTCGCTCATCCAGGATCAAGTTGTCATTCTTCTGGTAGGCATTGGTCTTCTGGGCGCCGGGCAGCACGTGGATGATGCCCTGGTATACGGAGCGGCTGCCTTCATCGAGAGCGCCCTTGAACAGGAGATCGCTGGTGCCGTGCGGACGCTTGTGGACCTGGTTGGTGTGGTGGTCGATATGCTGGCGACCCTGCGGGAAGTACAGGCCCAGGAGCTCACCATGGCTGCCGGGCTCTTCCATGTTGAGATCGATCCAGACCTTGCTCAACCGGCTGCCCCAGGAGGCCTGCAGGTGCCGGTAGAGCGCATCGCGCTGGGCGCTGGAGCGCATCGTGGAGAAGTTCCAGGTTGAGGTGTCCAGGTTCTGGAGGTGGAGGTAGTGCAGCCTTGAAGAGGCCAACGGGTAGAGCTCGACGGCGGTGTCGACCATGCCGCCGCGTGCGCCGTTATAGTCCTCGGCGATGGTCAGCTCGCTGTTCTCATCGCCAATGATCAGGCTGTGGTGGAAGGCGGCCGTGCCGCCAGCGCTGAACTGCAGGAGCACCTGGAAGGGCTTTTCGACACTAATGTTGCGCGGCACATAGAGGAATGTGCCGTTCTGCCACAGGGCGTAGTGCAGGGCGGCGAACTTGTTGTCGCTGGCCAGCACCTGGGCGCCCAGGTAGGCGCGGACCAGCTCCTCGTGCTCGGCAAGGGCGGTGCGCAGGTCGGTGAGGATAACACCCTTGGCGGCCAGGCCCTCGTCCAGGTCGGCATAGACCAGGCTGCTGTCTCTAAAGACAAGGGCGCCGGCGCTGTCGATCTTCTTCAGCTCGCCGGCCATGCGGCGGCCGAGCTCGTCACGGGACACGACCTGAGGCAGGGCGGCGGTGGACAGGCGGTAGTTTTCCACCTTGAAGCCGGTCAGGCGCGTGCGGCGCCAGGTTTCCTCGCTGTAGTTGGGCCAGGGCGCGGCCTCAAAGGTCTGCCAGGCGGCGAGGCGCGCCTGGCGCAGCCATTCCGGCTCATGGAAGCTTTCGCTGATGCTCTGTACCGAGGCCAGCGAGAGCGAATCAGGGGCAAGGGAGGTGGTGAGTGTCATATGTCACATGTCAAGTGTCAAGTGGCAGGTCGCAAGGGGCAAGGAGCAGGGAGCAGGGAGCACGTATCAAGCGGGGAAGAATGGCTACCTGCCACCTGCCACCGGCTACCTGCTACCCAATGCTTCCTTCCATTTGCAGTTGGATGAGGCGGTTCATCTCGACGGCGTACTCCATAGGGAGCTCCTTGACCAGGGGCTCGATGAAACCGCCCACGATCATGCTGGCGGCTTCTTCTTCGCTGATGCCGCGGCTCATGAGGTAGAAGAGCTGTTCTTCGCCGATCTTGCTGACCGAAGCTTCGTGGCCGACTTCGACGGCGTCCTCATCGATCTCGATGTAGGGATAGGTGTCGGAGCGGGAGTGCTCATCCAGGATTAGGGCATCGCAGACCACGGTGGACTTGGAGTTCTTGGCGCCCTTGGACACCTTGAGCAGACCACGGTAGCTGGCGCGACCGCCGTCCTTGCTGATCGACTTGGAGATGATCTTCGAGGAGGTGTTCGGCGCCCCGTGGACGACCTTGCCGCCCGCATCCTGGTGCTGATTGTGGCCGGCGAAGGCGATGGAGAGGACCTCGCCGTGGGCGCGCTCGCCCAGCATGTACACGGCCGGGTACTTCATCGTCACCTTGGAGCCGAGATTGCCGTCGATCCACTCCATGGTGGCGTTCTCATAGGCCACAGCTCGCTTGGTGACGAGGTTGTAGACGTTATTGGACCAGTTCTGAATGGTCGTGTAACGGCAGCGAGCGCCCTTGTGCACGATGATCTCGACGACGGCGCTGTGCAGGCTGTCACTCGAATAGGTCGGGGCGGTGCAGCCCTCGACATAGTGCACGCTGGCGCCTTCGTCCACGATGATGAGTGTGCGCTCAAACTGGCCCATGTTCTCGGCGTTGATGCGGAAATAGGCCTGCAGCGGGATGTCGATGTGGACGCCCGGCGGCATGTAGATGAAGGAGCCGCCCGACCACACGGCGCTGTTGAGGGCCGCGAACTTGTTGTCGGTGGGGGGGATGATCGTGGCGAAGTACTTGCGGAAGAGCTCGGGATGCTCGCGCAGGGCGGTGTCGGTATCCAGGAAGAGCACACCCTGCTTGGTCCACTCTTCCTTCAGCGAGTGGTAGATGACCTCGGATTCGTACTGGGCGCCGACACCGGCCAGGAACTTGCGCTCGGCCTCGGGAATGCCCAGGCGGTCGAAGGTCTCCTTGATCTCGCTGGGAACGTCATCCCAGTTGCGGCCCTGCTTTTCCGAGGGCTTAATGTAGTAGTAGATGCTGTCGAAGTCGATCTCGCTCAGGTCCGCGCCCCAGTTGGGCATGGGCTTGGACAGAAAGATATCGAGCGACTTGTGGCGGAACTCCCGCATCCAGTCCGGCTCGTTCTTCATGCTGGAAATCTGGTCGATGACTTCGTGGCTGATGCCTCGCTGCGACTTGAAGCTGTACGACTCGGGCATCGACCAGCCGTATTTGTAGTCATCTTTGACGCCGCTGAGCGCCTGGCGATCCTGTTCGGTAGCCATGGATTCAGAATTCTCCTTGGTGAGACAAGTCAGTGCCGGTTTAGGCGGGCACTTTGGCGAGTTCGTCTTCCACCCACTGGTAGCCGCGCTCTTCCAGCATGTGCGCCACTTCCGATCCGCCGGTCATGTAGACGCGGCCCTTGTAGAAGATGCTGACCTTGTCAGGCTTGACGTAGTTGAGGATGCGCTGGTAGTGCGTGATCAGGAGGGCGCCCATGCCATCTGCCACGAGCTTGTTGATGCCGTCGGCGACCACACGCAGGGCGTCGATATCGAGGCCGGAATCGCTCTCATCCAGGATGGCGATCTTGGGCTCAAGCATGGCCATTTGCAGGACCTCGCCTCGCTTCTTCTCACCGCCGCTGAAGCCATCGTTGAGATAGCGCTGGGCAAAGGCGCGGTCCACGTTGAAGCGGTCCATCTTTGTCACCAGCTCCTTGCGGAACTCGCGCATAGGCATGAGCTCGGAGCCGATCTCCTTCTTGACGGTCGACTTCTCGGCCTCGATGCGGGCGCGATCCTTATAGCCGCGCACGTTGCTGACGGATGCGCGCAGGAAGTTGGCGAAGCTTACACCGGGAATGGCAACGGGATACTGGAAGGCCAGGAACACGCCAAGCTTGGCGCGCTCGTCAGGCTCCTTGTCCAGGATGCTCTCGCCGTTGAAAAGGATGTCACCGGACGTGATGGTGTAGTGGGGATGCCCGGCTATGGCGTAGGCCATCGTGCTCTTACCCGACCCATTGGGGCCCATCAAGGCGTGCACTTCGCCCTGGCGAATGGTCAGTGTGACGCCCTTCAGGATCTCGGCGTCGCCAACATTGGCATGGAGGTCTTTGATTTCGAGGACTGCGGTCATGTGGAAACTCCTGGTAAGGGATTGGCGAATTCGTGAACTGCGGTCGTGCGACGCCCCAAGGGCCCGCCAGACGCGCTAGGATTTGCTGGTCTCTTTGGGACGGACGGTGAAAGCGCAGCCGGTGTGCCCGTCCATCATGCACTGGGTGAGCTCGACGCTGGCATCGAGCACCTGGGACATCATGGTCTCTTCCATGGTGCAGATCTCGCGGTGCACCGCTGCCAGCTCATGGTAGGGGCAGTTGTACTCGTGCAGCGTAATGACGTTGGCATCATGCTGCACGTCGGAGAGAATGCCCTTGTCGTCGAGGACGTGGGCGAACGAACGCACGCGGTCCTGCAGGGCCTGCCCCTTGATCTGCTGGCCGTACTGCAGGGCCAGCCTGGCGCCCACGCGGCCCAACAGACGTGTAACGGTGTCAGCGCCCTGTTCGGCCAGAAGCTCGTTGTAGAGGTTAAGGGCCAGGTCCTCACAGTAGCAGGCAAAAAGGCTGCGCGCCTTGTCACTCAACTCATAGCGAAACGATGGACGCCCCACGCCGCTGCGCTCGGCCTGCGCGATGACGACAATGCCCTCGGCCATCATCTGCGTCAACTGCTGGCGCACGGCGGTGTCGCTGAGACCACCCAGCTCGCGGCGCAGGTCTTTGACGCCCATGGCGCCGTGACGCTGCAGCAGGCGGACGATTTGCCCGCTGGGTGAGGTGTCGAAACTACGGTAGAGGGAAGACATGGGGTTCAGAGCCCGTCAGCAAGACGATGAAGGACAATCTACTGATGTGCGTTAGTTTTGTCAAATCTCACTATAAAAATAGGGAAAAATGGGCCTGGGTCAAGTGGGTCTGCTTCCCAAGTGCGCCCGCGTTTGTGCTGCTTGCCAAACTGCGGCCTGCTCGCTAGAATACCCGGATATTGCTTGACGTAATCGCAAATCCCAGCCCGTGCGCACAGGTGTCGTGCGCTGACGTGTCGTCTCGAGGGATTCCCTCAATGCACCGGACCAAGAGCTCTACCAGCAGGCCAACCGACGCGATCGATCTCGATGCTCCTTCGCTTTATCTCAACCGTGAGCTGACGTGGCTGCAGTTCAACTGGCGCGTGTTGGAGGAGGCGCTGGATGAATCGCATCCCCTGCTGGAGCGGGTGAAGTTCCTCGCCATCTTCAGCAACAACCTGGACGAGTTCTTCATGATCCGCGTGTCAGGCCTGCGCGAACTGTTGAACCGACCCATGAGCGAGCGGCCGCCGGACGGCATGTCGCCCGCCGAGCAATTGGCGGCCATCCGTCGGGCGCTGGAGCCGATGCTGGAGCAGAAGAACAACTGCTGGCGCGACGATCTGCTGCCCAAGCTGGGGCAGGAAGGGATCTGCGTCATGCGCTACGCCGAGCTGCAGGACCGGCAGCGTAGCCTGCTGCGGGAGTACTTTGCGAAGGAGATGTTCCCGGCGCTGACACCCCTGGCTTTCGACCCGGGCCATCCTTTCCCGCACATTTCCAACCTGAGTCACAACCTGGCCGTGGTCGTCAGCGACCCGGGGCACGGCGAGCGCTTTGCGCGCCTGAAGGTGCCAGGCAACTTCAAGCGGCTGATTCGCATTCCCGATGAGGACAACGCCGGCAGAATGGATGGTCTGCGGCTGGGCGATGAGCGAGCGAACAACTTCGTGTGGATCGAAGACGTCGTCGCAGCCAACCTGGACCTGCTCTTTCCGGGGTTGGAGGTCAAGGCTGCCTATCCCTTCCGGGTGACCCGCGATGCGGACATCGAAATCGAAGAGGATGAGGCCGCCGACCTGCTCGACGCCATCGAGACCGGCGTCGGCCTGCGCTACTTCGGCAAGGCGGTGCGGCTGGAAGTCGACGTCGCCATGCCCGATCGCATCCGGAACCTCCTGATCGAGAACATGGAGCTGCAGCCCTACCAGATCTATACGGTCGATGCGCCCCTGGGGCTGGCGGACCTGATGGAGCTGATGCAGGTCGACCGACCCGACCTGAAAGACCCGCCGTTCGTGGCCTCGGTGCCGCAGGCGTTGACGACGGGCGAGGACATCTTCTCGGTCATCCGCCGCCGCGATCTCATCCTGTACCATCCTTACGACAGCTTCACCCCGGTCGTCGACTTCATCCGCAGCGCGGCGCGCGACCCGAACGTCCTCGCCATCAAGCAGACCCTGTACCGCGTCGGGAAAAACGCCCCCGTTGTGCGGGCGCTCACGGAGGCGCGTGAGAACGGCAAGCAGGTGGCGGTGCTGGTGGAGCTGAAGGCTCGTTTCGACGAGGAGAATAACATCGTCTGGGCCCGCGCCCTTGAGCGCGCGGGCGTCCACGTCGTCTACGGGTTGGTGGGGCTCAAGACCCACGGCAAGCTGACGATGGTGGTGCGCCGGGAGCCCCACGGCATCGTGCGCTACGTCCACATGAGCACGGGCAACTACAACGCGGTGACGGCGCGCGTCTACACGGATATCGGCTTCTTCACAGCAGATCCCGCCATCGGCGCTGACGTGTCCGATCTCTTCAACGCCCTAACGGGCTACTCCCTGAAGACGGATTACCATAAACTGCTGGTGGCTCCGGGCGCCATGCGGCAGGGCATCGTGGATCGCATCTATCGCGAGATCGAGCAGCACCGGCAGCACGGGAACGGCTACCTGGCCTTCAAGATGAATCAGCTCGTCGACAAGGCCTGCATCCGGGCGCTCTACGAGGCGTCGCAGGCGGGGGTGAAGGTCGACCTCCAGGTGCGCGGCATCTGCTGTCTGCGGCCAGGCGTCCCCGGCGTCAGCGACAATATCCGCGTCACCTCCATCGTCGGGCGCTTCTTGGAGCATGTCCGCATCTACTATTTCCGCAACGGCGGCGACGAGGAGTTCTACCTCGGCAGCGCTGACCTGATGCCGCGCAACCTGGACCGCAGGGTCGAACAGCTCTTCCCAGTGGAGGACCCCACCCTCAAGGAAGCCCTGTGGCAGCTTCTGAGCATCCAGCTACGCGACAACGTCAAGATGCGCCAGATGCTGCCGGACGGAAGCTATGAGCGCGTGAAGCCACTGCCGGGTGAAGAAATCAACAACTCCCAGCAGTGGCTGATCGAGCACCGGGGATTCTGGAACCGGGGCGACTAGAGGCCGCCCCCTGACCTGTCAGGCAGTGACGCCCAGGGTTTCGGCCAACCTGGCGAGGGCGGCCTTCTCCTGATCGCTGACGCGCACGGCGCCGATGCCCAGGAAGCCACCCTCTTTGCCGGCTTCGGCGGTCTTCTGCGCCACGTCCATCAGAAAGCGCTTGTACTCGTCGGCGTCGTCGGCCGATTTGCCGCTGACCAGGTCGGTGGCCTCTTTGCAGAAGGCCAGCATGGCGTCAAGCATGCCGGCCGGGCCCTTGGACTTGTCGATGGCGGGCATCTGCGGCCGCTGGCCGCCCTGCATGGCGGCGCCGATGGCGCGCACAAGCTCATTGCTGGTGGCGGCAGAAAAGGCGGCGATCGCCTTGGCGATGCCGTAGGATTCTTTGATGGAGCCGAACACACTGGGGTCGGCGGAAATGATCAGGGTGCCGGCGACGGCAGGCGCACTGAGCACCTGCATCCATTCTTCGGGAGTGTAATCGTTTTGGGTCGTCATGGGTCTTTCTCGGTCTTGGGATGGGGCGGTCGGGATTCTAGGGTGTTGTGCGCCAGTCTAGCACCGGCCGCGGGCGTCACCCAAACGGCACAGGCGGCGCGGCAGCAAGCACTGCGGGCACCAGGGCATCGTACACAGGCGCGAGGCGCTCCCAGGCGTAGGGCGCGGCGATAGCGCTGAGGTCAGAGGATCGTACCTCGTCCGGATGGGCAGCCGCCCAGGCGAGGCGTTCCACCAGCTCGTCGAAGTGGTGGTAGAGGTGTTCATGGTGGCGGGCCTCCGGCAGCAGCTCCGGGTAGCTGAGCCGGCGCGGCAGGAGGGGAAAGCAGCCGCAGTAGATTGCCTCCAGGACGCTGATGCCGAAGAACTCGTGCTGAGCGGTCGAGACTACCAGGTCTGCCTCCCAAAGGAGGTGGGCATAGGACTCCCCGTCGGGCGCAAAGCCGAAGTGGACGATGTGGCCGGCCAGGCGCTCGCGGGCCTCGTCGAACTCGGCGGGCTGTTGGCCGAAGCTCTCGCCGGCGACCGCCACCTCAAAGGGCAGGCCCAGGGCGTCGAGAGCGTAGAGGGCGTTGAAGAACTCCGCCGGGTTCTTGTCGTACTCCCAGCGCTGGTTCCACAGGATGCGCAGCGGCGCGCTCGCGGGACGGGGAGGGGTGCGGCAGCAGTCCAGGCCAGCCAGGTCCAACCCCACCGGCAGCACCCGGCTGGCTGCCCGCAGGGCGGGCACGATCTCCAGGTGGTTGTAGTCGGGGAAGTGCTTGAGCAGGCGCGGCAGCTCGTCGAAGAACTCCGCCAGGTGGTAGCTGCTGTTGAAGGCAATGATGCCGCTGGCGAGCATGCTCAGGGTGTTGATCATGCCGTAGGTCAGGTCGCGCTTCTCGCCGGGCGGCGGCGGATAGGTGAGCTGGTTCTCGTGGGCATAGTAGACCACGGGCACGCCGTCGAGCCAGGGCCGGGCCAACGCCAGCAGCGCCGGCACGTTGACCATGTCGGTGACCAGCAGCGCATCCGGGCGCCCTCCGGCCCGGATGGCTTCCACCACCTGCGGGGCCAGGTCCAGGGCGCCGCCCTGCAGCCGCCACTTCCAGAACTGCCCGGCCATGGTGAAAAGGCGGACTTCGTGGCTGCTGTAGCGGGCGTAGCCTTCGGCCCAGGCAGCGTGCGAGCCGGTGTGGTAGGGGGAGAGGAGGAAGAGAGTGGACATGGTGGTATTGTAGGCGATGGGGGGCGGAAGACGGCGGACAGAAGACGGAGTGACAGCAATGACCTTGACCTTGTCCAACAGGCGTTTGGAGAGTTCGAGTGTGACGTTCTGGGTTGCCACGGGATGCCCGATATTTCCAACAGGTGATTCGGACCATATGCCTGGGAATGAGACGCACCATGTCATTGCGAGCGAGCGGCAGTTCGCGAGCGAAGCAATCTCCAGGACGGTTGCGGATTGCCTCGGCCCTATCGGGCCTGCTCAGAAACTCCCCTGAGATGCTTCACTTCGTTCGGCATGACAAACCAAGGAGTTTTTTGCCCGGGCACATGCCGCAATACGGCATGGGGTACTCGCAATGACAAAGTGGGAGTTCTTTGGCAGGCACATGCTGCCGGGCGCGATGGAGAACTCGCAGACACGGTGCGTCGAATTCCTGCGGGGCTATGGTGCGTGGTTGGCCGGAGGTGAGACACCGCCTCCCGTGCGCAGGGCTTCGATGATGCGCTGGTCGGTGCGGGCGAAGGCGTAGGCGTCCAGGTCCGCCAGGGTGACCCAACGCCAGCCGGCGACGCCGAGGCAGACGGGCTCGCCGCCGGTGTGGCGGGCGTGGTAGGCGTGCAGGGTGATGCGGAAGTGGGTGTAGGCGTGGTCGAGGCTGACCAGGTGCTCGCCCACTGCGACCTCGATGGCCAGCTCCTCCCGCAGCTCGCGCGCCAGCGCCTCCGGCAGGGTTTCGCCGGGCTGCTGCTTGCCGCCGGGAAACTCCCAGAGGCCGCCCAGCATGCCGTCCAGCGGGCGCTGGGCGATCAGAAAGCGGTCGGGGTCGGAGGCGTGCCAGACGATGCCCGCCACGACGTCGAAGTGCGGGGTGGGACGGCGGCGGCTGCGGACGGGGCGCTCGTCCTGGGCGCCGCGGGCGCGGGCCAGGCAGACGTCGCGCCAGGGACAGAGCAGACAGGTGGGGTTTTGGGGCACGCAGACCGTGGCGCCCAGGTCCATGAGGGCCTCGTTGAAGGCGCCGGGCTGGTCCGGGTCCACCAGCTCCGCCGCCCGCTGCCAGAGGCGCTTTTCCACCGCGGGCAGGTCGATGCTGTCCGAAAGGTCATCCAGGCGGGAGAGGACGCGCTTGACGTTGCCGTCGAGGATGGGCGCTGGCTGGCCGAACGCGATGGAGCGGATGGCGCCGGCAGTATAGCGGCCGACGCCGGGCAGGGCCAGCAGCTCGGCCTCGCCTGAGGGGATACGGCCCCTATGGTCTCTGACGATGACCTGGGCGGCGCGGTGCAGGTTGTGGGCGCGGCGGTAGTAACCCATCCCCTCCCAGGCCTTAAGCACGTCGCCGATGGGCGCGGCGGCGAGCGCCCAGACGTCGGGAAAGCGGGCCAGGAAGGCCGGGTAATAGGTGAGCACCGTGGCCACCTGGGTCTGCTGGAGCATGGTCTCGCTCACCCAGGTGGTGTAGGGGGTGGGTTGGCGGCGCCAGGGCAGGTCGCGGGCGTGGGCCTGGAACCAGGCGAGCAGGTCCCGGCGCAGGCCAGGCGTGCTCGTCACAGGTTCCGGTGGGCTGGCGTCAATTCCCCTCATGACACCTCACCGAGCGCATCGCCGGGCACGAGACACGACGCCGCAGGTGTTCTGTGCCTGGTGTTCCCCATGCCCAAGATGCGGGTCACGTTTGCGCGCCACGGAGCGCCAGAGAGACACAATTAGGGAGGAACACGAAGGTTGAGGTGTGTCAAGCCGGGCATTCTTTCCGGGCCGGGCCTGGTCTAGCGCAGCAGGTTCTGCGAGACGCACTGCCCCAACCAGGGGATCAGGATGAAGAGCACCACCAGGATGTAGATCCAGAAAGGAATACCCAACCAGGTTCGGCTGCGGCGCTTTTCCTTCGGCGGCTCGGGCTTGGGCAGGGTGGTCTGGCAGCGCCAACAGACGACCTTGTCGTCAGGGTTCCAGGTTCCGCACTTGGGGCATTCCATGGGAAGTAGACAGTAGAAAGTCGTCAGTCGTCAGGGGCGGGAGGGGCGGCGGAGGCGGGCCTTCAGGGAATCGGGGACGTTGCCCAGCTCGGACAGACGATCGATCAGGGCTTCGGGGTCGACCGGCGGCTCGACGGGAGCGGCGGGGAGGGGCGGGGCCGATTCTACGACCGCGGGGAGGTCGAGCGCAGGGAGGGGGTCGCCGGCGTTGGCTTCGGCAGCTTCGGCGGGCGTTTCCACCAGCTCGAGGAAGAGGTCCTCGGGCGTGGTGTAGTAGCGCTGGCAGCCCACCGTCTTGGGCACACCGGGACGCAGGAAGCAGGGCTGTTCGGGCAGCAGGCCCGTGGGATAGGGCGGGGTGACCAGCAGCAGGGCGTGCGCAAGGGCCTGCGCAAAGGCCGCCGCGTGCGGGAGCAGCGGTTTAGCCGGTTCAGGGGGCGCCTGATCGGGCCGGAAGGGGCTGAGCAGCAGCGCCCGCCCCGCGGCGAGAGCGGCGGCCAGGTTGGCGGGAGGATGGTAGTCGAGCAGACCCTGGGGCAGCACGAGGGCGAAGGGCGCTTCCATGTGCAGGAGCACCCGCACGAGGCTGGTGTCCAGACCGGGCCGGGCGACAGCAAGGGGCAGCGCCCCCTCGCCGCTCAACTCGACCAACGCGGCGCAGGTCCATTCCACGGCCGCCTCGTCAGGGGCGTCGCCGGCCAGCGCCAGGACCAAGGGCAGGTCCAGAAGCTCAAGGTCCCCGCGCACGCTCAACAGCAGCGGCTGCTGCTCGGGCCGGAGGTGGCTGCGCAGCGTGGCTGGATAGAGGGGGTGGTCCAGGCGCAGCAGGGCGACATGAGCCGCTTCCCAGGCCGACGCGGCGATGGACACCGCCTCCAGCCGGGGAAAGGCTGCCTCCAGGCTGGCCGTCTCGGCCTGGTCCAGCGCCAGCGCCGCCTGCCAGGCAGGTGGATCGGCATCGAGAACGCCTGCCAGCGTCAAGCCCTGCGGCAGCAGCTTCGTCGTGATGGTCTGTTTGGCGCGACGCAGCCCCAGCCCGGATTCGTAGGCGAACCAGAACCAGGCAACGGTCTCGGCGTCGATAACCGGGGTAGATGCGGGTGCGGTCATGTGGGTGGGACCAGTTTCCTGGGGTGAGTATACCACAGCCGTCCACAGCCTCGCAGACATGGTAGAATGGCGGTCATGTCGCCCACTGCGCGTTACCCGATTCCCGCCGGCCGCCACCGATGCGAGGAGATCATCCTGCGCAGCCGCTTCATCACGACAGTCGCCTGCACGCCTTCCGTCGAGGAGGCGCGGGGGTTCATCGACAGCATCAGGAGCGAATTCGCCGATGCATCCCATAACTGCTGGGCCTACCTGGTGGGACCGCCCGCCAGCACGGCGCAGGTGGGCTACAGCGATGACGGCGAGCCCCACGGCACTGCCGGCCGCCCGATGATGACGGTCCTGGAGCACAGCGGCCTGGGCGATGTGACGGCGGTGGTGACGCGCTACTTCGGCGGCACCCTGCTGGGCAAGGGCGGCCTGGTGCGCGCCTACAGCGGTGGTGTGAAGCTGGCGTTGGAGTCCCTGCCCCGCGCCGAGCACGTGCCTACGGTCGACCTGCTGGTCATCGTCGCCTATGCCAGTGTGACCCCGGTGCAGCGGCTGCTGCCGGCCTATGAAGCCCAGGTCGTCGAAGAAGTCTACGCCGCCGACGTGACCTACCGGCTGCGGCTGCCGGCGGGCCGGGCGGATGCGTTGGCCGAGGCCGTGGTCGGCCTGTGCGCAGGGGAAGCCGTGGTGGAGTTAGCGCCGGACTGAGGCGGCGTAGCGAGCGTCCATGACCAGGCCGATGGCATCCAGGTCGCTGCCAGAGGCCAGCCGGTGGAGCCTGAAGTCGCGCACTTCCAGCCAGAGCAGCGGGTGGCCGGCGCAGTAGGCATTGGTCTGCACCGCTTGGGCAAAGCTGGCAAAGGATTCAGCCAGCACTGCGGTGTTGGACACGACGCGCCAGGCTCCCTGGTGGCGGAAAACGCAGAGGACGTGGGCGGCGTACTGCAGGCTGTTGGACGTGAAGGTGAACGGATCGAGGATGACCGTCACCACATAGGAGGCATCCAGATCATCGGCAAACTGACGCACATTCTGGGCCGAGAAGAGGGCCAGCCCGTCGCAGTCCTCCTCGAAGAGGCCCTTGTCCCGGAACTGGGCGGCGATGGTCTTCAAGTCGGGAAAGCGGTCGACCAGGCCCCCCAGACGGTCGGCGCGCCAGCGTGTGTGCGCGGGCAGCCAGGCCGCGTACTCGTCCAGCGTCTGCCAGGTCGCGCTGAAGGTTGTCCAGGGCGCCTTGGGCGCTACGCTGTTGAGGGCCGCGGAGAGCGGAAGCTTGATCAGCCGGAAGCTGGCGGCCAGACTGCGGCAGTAGAGGCTGCGGGCCAGGCGCCTGCGGGTAGGCTGCGGACTGGCGCGAAGCTGCTCGCCCATGCGCTTCCCCTAGCCAAGGGCAGCGACGTTGCGGCGGAACCAGTCGATCGTGCGCTGCAAGCCCTGTTCCAGGTTCACCTTTGCCTCCCAACCCAGCAGCGTGCGAGCGCGGGTGATGTCAGGCTTGCGCACCTTGGGGTCATCCTCGGGCAGCGGCTTGAAGATGATGCCCGCCTGGTTCCCTGTCAGGCGATTGACGACCTCGGCCAGCTCCAGCATGGTCGTTTCGTCGGTGTTGCCAATGTTGACGGGCTCGTTCTCACTTGAGAAAAGCAGCCGGTAGAAGCCCTCGACCTCGTCCTCGACATAGCAGAAGGAGCGGGTCTGCGAGCCCTCGCCGTAGACGGTGAGGGGCTGCCCGTGCAGCGCCTGGTTGACATAATTTGGGATGACCCGGCCATCATCCAGCCGCATGCGGGGGCCGTAGGTGTTGAAGATGCGGACGATACGCGTGTCGAGGCCGTGGATGCGGTGGTAGGCCATGGTCAGGGCCTCGGCAAAGCGCTTGGCTTCGTCGTAGACGCCACGCACGCCGATGGGGTTGACGTTGCCCCAGTAGGATTCCGGCTGCGGGTGGACCAGCGGGTCGCCGTAGACCTCCGAGGTGGAGGCCAGGAGGAAGCGGGCGCCCTTGGTCATGGCAAGGCCGAGGGCATTGTGCGTGCCCAGGGAATTGACCTTGAGGATCTGGATGGGGATGGTGTGGAAGTCCTTGGGGCTGGCGGGCGAAGCGAAGTGCAGGATGGCGTCCAGCGGCCCCGGGACATGGATGTAGTTGGTGACGTCGTGCTTGATGAACTGGAAGAGCGGATTGCCGAAATGGTGCTGGATGTTGTCCAGGCTTCCTGTGATGAGATTGTCGAGGACAATGACTTCGTGGCCCTCGCCCAGGAAGCGGTCGCTGAGGTGGGAGCCCAGGAAGCCGGCGCCGCCGGTGATGAGAATGCGCATGGTTCGCTTTCCGACAGAGATTGGAGCACGGACGAGCCGATTGCCGGCAAGAATAGCAGCAGGCAGGGGCGCGGGCAAATGCCGGCGCCTGCTGCCGTGTACCCGTATTGGCGACTGAAGTCGCTGTGGATTCGGAAACGACTGAGGTCGTTACTGCGAGGCGAACTCGCGGTGCAGCCGCGCGGTGGCGGCGACCACGAACAGGGTCAGTATGCCCAGGTCGACCAGGAAGAGGGAGTTGTCGATCAGGCCGTGGGCCAGCCCCGCCGCCAGACCCACGTAGAGGCCCAGGTAGTAGGGGCGAATGGGCGACCAATGGCTGCGCAGCAGGCGCCAGCCCTTGACGAACACGGCGGTGAGCAGCCATGCGCCCGCGGCAAAGCCGAAGAGGCCCAGCCGCGTCAGTAGGTCGAGCACGAGGTTGTGAGGATGGCTAAGGTTGAGCTCCTGCCAGGCGCCGGGCAGCACGTAGCCGCTGCGGTAGGCATAGAGGAAGTTGTCAGGCCCTACGCCCAGCCAGGGATGGTCGAGCCACATCCGCCAGGCGCTCTGCCAGAGCTGGAGCCGGAAGAAAGTCGTACCGCTCTGGGTGTTGGCCAGGTCGTCGAAGCGCTGCGTGCCCAGGAACGGGAGCAGGGCCAGCCCGCCCACCACGGCGAGCACGAGGACCGGCAGGCGCAGGCGTCGCTCCAGCACGGCGAGAAGGAGCAGGCTGACGGGCAAGCTGATGAACAGGAAGCCCTTCGAGAAGGTCAGGAAGGCCGCCACGACCACGGGAAAGAGCGCTGCCAGGTAGAGCCACCGGCGCAGGTCGCGGCGCCTGGTGGGAGCAGACGCGGGCGCGCCTTCTGGCGTCCTGGCGGCCAGGGCGGCGGCGGCGATCAGCAGGGGCAGCACGCGACCGAGATAGAGGGCTAGGTTGTTGGGCGAGCCGTAAAGGCCGCTGAACCGCACCACGCCTTCAATGGCCTGTCCGTGCCCCGAGGCGACCTGAACAAGCGCCAGGACGCTGATGGCCAGCGCCCCGACCACCAGGCCGTCGGTGAGCAGACGCAGGTCGAAGGCGCGGCCGCTGCGGCTCACCAGGAAGTAGAAGACGACCGGCCCCAGGAAGACGGTGCGCCATTCGTAGACGGCCATGTCGCGATGGGCGGCGTTCAGGGTCGCAAAGGCGGCCACAAAGAGCAGGAGGAGAACGGGCGAATCGAGCGTTCCCAGGGCACGCCGGAGACTTGTGGGGCCGGATTGGGGTGCCTGGGAGCTTGTCCTCGATCCGGTGAGAGCCGCGAGCGCCAGCCGCAGCAGCCAGAAGCCAAGGGCAAGCCAGATCAGCAGCTCGTGCGGGGCGACGCCCACCGGTCCAAGTCCCCTGGGGCGGATGTAGAAGGGCAGCCAGACCAGGATGAGCGGTGGCGCCAGCTCTGGCCGCAGGGCGATCAGTAGAGCCACGCCGGCCAGCAGAATGAGGGTGAGACCGAGACCGGGCGCCAGGTAGAACGCAGCCGTGAGGAGCAGGGCGAGCAGAAAGAGCAGCTCCTGGGTGCGTTCAGCGACCGGCTGCGAGACGGCATCCCAACGCGCCAGCAGATCGCGTCCGGCCGCAGCCGCCTGGCTCCCCGCGGGGGTGCGGGCCGTGCGCCAGATCAGCCAACCCACGACCAGGGCTGCCAGCACCAGGACGGCGGCCAGCGGCCAGAAGGGCCAGGGTCGCGGCCAGGCGGCCTGGTCGACGATGACCCGGCGCAGCAGCCATTGACCCCAGCCGGCCGATGCCTGCAGGCGCAGCTCGTGGCGGCCGGGCGCCAGGTCCCTGGCCAGGGGCACCACGGCGATGCCGTTGGCGGGGTCGTTCAGGGCGATGTAGGCGTCTCCCGACTCATCGCGCGGAAGCAAGGGCGCCGGGGCGCCGTCGATCCAGGCCTTGAGTGTCGCCCAGTAGGGGCCTCTTTGGACCTCGACGGCCACCGATCGGCCCTCGAAAGACGCTGCCAGCTCGGCGCCGCGCCCGGAGGGGTCGGCGGCATCGGGGCTGAAGCGCCAGGCGTCGCTTGCTCCGGAGACGGACGAGGGGGTAAGCACGTGGCTGCCCGTGCCCAGCACCGGCGGGGTCGTGGCCAGAGCCGTGAGCGCCTGGCCCGCCGCGGTCGGTTCGCCGCCGGCGCCGCGCAGGCTGAATCCGGCGCGCTGCGGGTCGCGCCCCGGCGTTGTGGCGTAGTCGGACCAGGCAAGAGGGCCTGCCCACGGCCACGCGCGGCGGGCGAGGGCGAGCCCTTCGGCAGCGTAGGAGGCGGCCGTCTGTGGGGGAACGCTGGCCCAGGGCGACGCGTCGAGACCGTTGGCCGGGGACCACCAGCCCCAGGTTGTGATCCAAAGCGGCTTGTGCGCATCGCCGTTGCGGGCCATGAGGGCATGCAGGAGCTCCGGCCGGCGGAAGTTGAAGCGATCGGAAGCGGGCGGCTCGTCGGGCGGCCGGTCGAAGCCGTAGCCCTGCCCGGCGGCCAGGTCAAAGAAACGCGCCGCGCCCAGATCGTAAAGCTGCTGCAGAAAGGCCAGGTCGGAGACGCCGGATCCGTCAGCGGTCGTCGTGGCGGGGGCAAGCGCCGCCAGCATGACCGAAGCAGTGGGGTCGGCGGCGTGAATGCTGTTGGCTGCTTCGCGCAGCAGATTGAAGTACTCCTGCGCTGAAACCCAGCGGGCGCCCCAGTGCGGGGCGATATTGGGCTCGTCCCAGACCTGGTAGACGTCGACGACGGCGCCGTAGCGCTGGGCGGCGGCGGCGGCGAACCGTCCGAAATCGCGCACATCGTGCGGCGGCGCCAGCGGGTTGGCGGCGTCTACCGGCGCTGCGGCCCAGGCAGGGGCGCCGTCCAAAACCAGGACAACCTGCATGTTGCGGGCCTTGGCCTGGCCCAACGCCTGATCGAGCGCGTCCCAGCGGAACTGGCCGGGCTCCGGCTCGATCTCATTCCAGGGCGCCCGCACCCTGAGTAAGGTGTTCCCGTCGTCCGCTGCCCATCCTACCACCTGCCTGGCGAGGTCGGGCGTCACGCCCGCCAGGTCAAGGTTCGCCATGAGCTGGCCGTGTCCGGGCGCCGGTTCCACGGGCAGCGGCGGCGCGGCCGAGCGGCGCGCCAGCACCCCGTTGACCACCAGGCCCAGGAGCAGGAGAAGGAAGACAGCCGTAAGGAGAAAGAACCGGCGCATGGCGTGGTCGCGCGAGGCGACGGCAGCCATCGTAGCACAGGCCCAAATCAAGAACCAACCACGGGGCTTCATGCGGGATCAGGGTTCGCCGCCCTCTGTGAAGGCTGGTATAATCGACGGCAGTCCCTTCGTGGAGTCCTCCTTTGTCCGTACAGTGGTCGTCCTGGTCGATAGCCCAACCCGCGCCTGCGAACGTGCGCGCACTCCTGAGCGAGGTGCATCCTGTGATCCTGCAGGTGTTGTATCACCGCGGGCTCGCAGACCCTGACATGGTCGCCGAGTTCTACGGCAAGCGCGTGCGTCCCGATGATCCCTTTCAAATGAAGGGGGTGGCGCCGGCGGTGGAGCGGATATGGGATGCCATCCGGCGTGAAGAACCGATTGCCGTCTATGGCGACTTCGATGCCGATGGCGTGACCTCGACCGTGCTGATGATGCAGACGCTGACGGCGCTGGGCGCCCGCGTGCAGTATTACATCCCCCACCGGGTGGATGAAGGCTACGGGCTCAATACGGCGGCCCTTGACACGCTCAGGGCGGAGGGCGTGCGCCTGATTCTGACGGTGGATTGCGGCATCCGTTCGGCCGCCGAAGTGGCCCACGGCATCGCCCACGACCTGGACATCATCGTCTCCGACCACCACACGGCGGACAAGGTGCTGCCGCCGGCCCTGGCCGTGATCAACCCCAGGCAGGATGAGTGTCCCTATCCCTTCGATGGCCTGGCGGGCGTGGGCGTGGCGTTCAAGCTGGCCCAGGCGCTGCTGCAGACGGCGGAAAGCCCGCCGGATCTGGTCGAGGAGGACCTGTTGGACCTGGTGGCCCTGGGGACGGTGGCCGATATGATGCCCCTGCGGAGCGAGAACCGGCGGTTGGTGCGGCGCGGGCTGGAGGTGCTGAACCGCGGCCGCCGTCCCGGCCTGATTGCCCTGGGCAGGGTCGGGGGCGCGCTGCCCGGCGCCATTGACGCCACCGCCATCGGCTTCCGGTTGGCGCCGCGCCTCAACGCCGCCGGGCGCCTGGGCAGCGCAAAGCTTGCCTATGAACTGCTGTCGACCCAGGATGAGGCCGAGGCGACCCGGTTGGCGCAGGAGCTGGAGGCGCTCAACCGCGAGCGCCAGAGCCTGACCGAGCAGGCGGTCGTCCAGGCGCGCAAGGAGATCGGCGCCGATCCGTCAGAGGATGTCATCCTGTGGACGAACGGCGAGCTCAGACCGGGGATTGTCGGCCTGGTCGCCAGCCGCCTCAAGGACGAATACTACCGGCCCGTGCTCGTGGCGGTAGGAGAGGAAGAGGATGGCGAAGAGGATGACAAGGAGAAAAACCAGGCCTTGCGCGGGTCGGCACGCAGCGTGCCAAAGTTCCCCATCACGGAGGCCCTGGATCGCTGTGATCCTGATTGGTTCGTGCGCTACGGGGGGCACGCCGCCGCCGCCGGATTCACCGTCAAGCGGCACCACCTGAGCCATCTCCGGCAGCGGCTGAACGAGCTGGCGGCGGCCGTCCTGACGGTCGAAGATCGAAAGCCGGTCCTTTTGGTCGACGGCCTGCTGTCGCTGGCCGAAATCGACTACGCCCTGTTGGGCAAGCTGCGAGAGCTGGAACCGACGGGCAGCGGCAACCCTCAGCCCATCTTTGCCATTCCGGACCTGCTGGTCAGGGACAAGCGCAAGGTGGGCGGCGATGGCGGCCATCTCAAGCTGCGCCTGAGCGACCGTTGGACCACGATCGACGCCATCGGCTTCGGCCTGGGTGGCCTGAGCGACGCTCTGCCGATGCGCGTCGACGTCGCCTGCTGCATTGATGAAAACTCCTGGCAGGGACAGAAGACGCTGCAGCTTGTGCTCCAGGATGTCCAGCCGGCAGGGCGCGGCGTCCCGGCTGATCTTGCTTCCCTGGGAAGCACCATGAGGAGAACATAACCCATGAGCTGGAAACGCCTCAGTGGACCGCTCAAGATCGGGCTGGGAGCGGCGCTTCTCGGCATTGTCCTGGCGATCATCGGCATTGCCCGCGGCAATGTGCCGCTGAACTTCCAGAGCATCCTGATCGCGCTGCTGATCAGCGGCGTGGGCTGGGGCCTGGTGGCATGGGCGATCGCCACGGCGGCGCACGATGTCGAGAGCGACCTGGCCGAAGCCGAAAACACCGATGCCAATTCCCCTGCCAAACCTGTGTGAGGACGACATAACAGCATGCCTTTGAAAGCACCCTACGCAGCCCTGCGCGGCTGGTTGATCGACATGGATGGCGTGATCTACCGTGGCAACGAGCCGACTCCCGGCGCCGCCGCCTTCATTGCTGCTCTCCAGGAAGGCGGCCATCGCTTCCTGTTTCTGACCAACAACGCCACCAAGACGCCGCACCAATACGTGCAGAAGCTGGCCGCCATGGACATCCACGTGGGCGACGAGAACGTCTTCACGTCGCCCCTGGCAACGGTGGCCTACCTCCAGCATCATTTTCCGCCGCCGCGCCGCCTCCTGGTGGTCGGTGGCCATGGCATCCAGCGGGCGGTCGCCGAGGCCGGCTACCAGATCGTGGAGCGAGCGGAGGAGGCCGAGGTGGTCGTGGCGGGGCTGGACCAGCACATCACCTATGAGCACCTGGCGGAGGCAACCCTGGCGATCGGACGGGGATGTCCCTTCATCGGCACCAATCCTGACCGCACCGTCCCTTCGGAACGGGGCGACATGCCGGGCGCCGGCGCCCTGCTGGCTTTCCTGGAAGCCAGCACCGGTCGCACCCCTGTGATCATCGGCAAGCCTGCCACCGGCATCTACGAGCTGGCCATCGCCATCCTGGGCACAGGTCTGGATGAGACCGTGATGCTGGGCGACCGCCTGGAGACCGACATCCTGGGCGGGTATGCAGCCGGCATCAGGACCCTGTGCGTGCTCACCGGCATCTCCTCGCGCGCCGAAGCCGAGACCTATGACCCGCGGCCCGACTGGATCGTCCCCGATCTGACGGACCTTGTCGACGGTCGTGTGGAAGCATGAAGGAAAGCCCGAGACCGCTCCTGCTCGACCTTACGCGCGCCGAGCTGCGCGAGCTGATGGCGCAGTGGGGCGAACCGGCCTTCCGCGGCGACCAGGTGTACACCTGGCTGCACAAGGAGGTAGTCGCTTCGCCGGAGGAAATGAGCAATCTCCCCAAGGCGCTGCGGGCGCGCCTGGAAGAGAAGACGCTGGTGACGCCCCTGCAGCTCATCACCCAGGTTGACAGCCAGGACAAGCTGACGCGCAAGGCGCTCTTCCGGCTCCCCGACGGCAACACGATCGAGGTCGTGCTGATGCTCTACAACGAGCGGCGCACGGTCTGCATCTCCACCCAGGTGGGCTGCGGCATGGGCTGCACCTTCTGTGCGACGGGGCAGGGCGGACTGGCGCGCAACCTGACGGCGGGCGAGATCATCGCCCAGGTCCACTGGTTTGACCGTTGGCTGCGACAGGCAGAGCGGGGCGAGCTGAGGGTCAAGCGTCCGGCACGGGTGACGAACGTCGTGGTCATGGGCATGGGCGAGCCGCTGGCGAACTACAAGCCCTTGATGCAGGCCGTGGCCGCACTCAGCGACCAGGACACGTTCGGGCTGTCGGTGCGCAACATCACGGTGTCGACCGTGGGCCTGGTGCCCATGATCGACCGCCTCGCCGCCGAAGCGCTGGCCGTCAAGCTGGCCGTGTCGCTGCATGCACCCAGCAACCGTCTGCGCAACAAGCTGGTGCCCATCAACAAGACCTATCCGCTGGAGGCGCTGATGGCCGCGTGCCAGCGCTACCAGGCCAAGACGAGGCGGCGGGTCAGCTTCGAGTACGCCCTGATGGCGGGCGTCAACGATGCGCCGGACCAGGCGCAGCAACTGGCGGACTTGCTCACCGGGCTGCACTGCCACGTCAACCTGATCCCGCTGAATCCGACGCCGGGCTCGCCCTACCAGCCGTCGTCCGACGAGGACGTCCGCCGCTTCCGGCAGGTGCTGGAGGGCGCCCACATCGCCACCACCGTGCGCCTGCGCCGCGGCATTGAGATCAATGCCGGGTGCGGCCAGCTCAGGCAGGCTGTGCAGCAGCCGGACGTGATCCCTCTCCTGACATGACCCGCGCCGTCTTCATGGGCACGCCGGAGTTTGCCGTGCCGAGCCTGCAGGCGCTGCTGGCCGCCGCGGCCTTTGAGGTCGTGGGGGTGATCACCCAGCCCGACCGGGAAGCAGGCAGAGGCCGCAAGGTCCAGATGTCGCCCGTCAAGCAGGCAGCCCTGGCGGCGGGCGTGCCCATCCTGCAGCCGGACAGGCTGCGCGACCCGGCGGCTTTCGGCGAGTTGGCGGCGCTGGCTCCCGACCTCATCGTCGTTGCGGCCTATGGCCAGATCCTGCGGCCCAACGTGCTGGCGCTGCCGCGGCGCGGGTGCATCAACGTCCACGCCTCGCTGCTGCCGCGCTGGCGGGGCGCTTCGCCCATTGCGGCCGCCATCCTGGCGGGGGACGAGGCCACCGGCTGTACGATCATGCAGATGGATACAGGCATGGATACGGGGCCGATCCTGGCGCAGGCAAGCACGGCCATCCTCTCGAACGACACCACGGGCAGCCTGGGGGAACGGCTGGCCCGGCAGGGCGCGGATCTGCTGGCGGCGACGCTGCCGGAGTATCTCTCCGGCCGCCTCACGCCCCATCCGCAGCCGGATGAAGGTGTGACGGTGTGCCGTCCCATCCAGAAGGAGCAGGCCCGCATCGACTGGACGCAGCCGGCGGCGGCGATCGCGCGCCTGGTGCGGGCCTACGACCCTTGGCCGGGCGCGTTCACGTCCTGGCGAGGGGAGCCGCTGAAGATCGGGCGGGCCGCGGCGGCGGCGGGTCAGGCGGAGCCGGGCCTGGTCGTGCGGCACGCGGGCGGCGCCGCCGTGGGGACGGGGGAAGGGCTGCTGGTGCTGCTGGAGGTGCAGCCGGCAGGCAAGCGGATGATGGCCGTGCGGGAGTTCCTGGCGGGGCGGGCGGACTTCGCGGGCGCAGTTTTGGGGCAGGACTAAGCCCCCGCATCTGTCATTCTGAGGAGCGCAGCGACGAAGAATCTCGCGGCGCCATAGGTAGGTTGGGGATTCCGACGCTGGCTTTGCCTGCGCTCTCCCTGCGGTCGCTGCCTAGAAACTCCCGCTCACTCTGTCACTGCGAACGAAGTGAAGCAGTCTCCAACGTGCCACTTGGGGATTGCGTCGCAAGCGGCGCTTGCTTACGGGGCTATCGCCCTTCGCAATGACATAGGGAGTTTCTCGCCCGGCCATTTGTAGGCCCGCGACATAAAGAACTCAGCATGACATAAGGCGGGAAGGGTGGCCGCGCGATTCGTGTTTTGACGCGGTGCGAAGCACGGGGCTATGATGGCGCGACCGTTGCGAGCGCCCGGCGGCGCCCTCCCTTCCCTCTCCATCCCCTGCGGCCCGTCCATGGAAGCTATCATCCTGCATCGCGGTCCCTTCACCATCAGCACTGACCCCACCCGGCTGGACATCGACGTGATCCACGATTGGCTTGCACATCGCTCCTACTGGGCGCAGGGACGGACGCGCGAGGCGGTCGCGCGCAGCATCGAACATTCCCTCTGCTTTGGCGTCTACGAAGGCGAGCAGCAGGTTGGCTTCGCTCGCGTGGTCACTGACTACGTCACGTTCGCCTGGCTGTGTGACGTGTTCATCCTGGAGTCACACCAGGGCCAGGGGCTGGGCAAGTGGCTGGTCGAATCCGTCACCAGCCATCCCGACCTGCAGCCTCTCCGGCGGATTCTCCTGGCCACGCGCGACGCCCACGAGCTCTACCGCCGCTACGGTGGGTTCACGGGCCTGGCGGCGCCGGAGCGCTGGATGGAACGCATGCGAGCCTGACGTGCGACGCACCTCAAGCGAACGGCGGCCAAGCCGTTCGCCGGGTGAGTCGCACTTCGAGTCACCTGGCTGCGCTGTGGGGTGCATTTCAGTTTTGGGGAGAGGGGTGGCATCATCAGCAAAGCACTGTCCGGGAGGGCGGTGTCGTACCTAAACGAACATGAGAGCCACAAGGGACAAGAAGAGCCATGAAGCGAGGACAGGAAGAGGTCCGGGCCGAGTTGATGGCCGAAGCAGGAGAGGTGGTGGATGAACTGCTGGCGTGGCAGGACAAACACCG
>JAKOVD010000178.1 GCA_029782215.1 Chloroflexota bacterium | reverse complement strand
TCCCTCTGAACCGTCTGGCAGCATCCGGCCCAGCATCGCCGAGACGTCGCCGGCGTCAAGGGCTGCGCAAGCCGCCTCCGGCGGCCCTTGACCCCGGCGCCTTGCCTCGGCGCTGCTCAAAACCAGACGCTGCCAGACTCGAAACACTGGTTTCTCCTTACTCTGCTCTCACCCATTTACACACTCTTCTTGACAGATCCGCGTGGCCCTGGTCCTTTGGCGCCGGACGTTGCGGCTACTGGCAGGATGCGCTCGCGTCTCCGCCTGTGGTCTGGGGATCAGGGTAGCTTTGTGTCAAAGGTTGGGGTAGAATCCTGACCATCAGCCACCGCGGTGCCTTCAGTTCCGCGTGACAGCTTTCCCTGTTGAGGCTCAGCATCGGTCTGCGACCGATATCGTTGTCGTGTAGGCAGACTCTGCACAATCCCTTCCCCCAGGTGCAGTACGCAATGAAACGCCTCCCCCAGTTTCTGACGGTCTTTCTGAGTCTGGTTGCCATCGGGCTGTCGGCCTGCGGCGGGCCCAAGGGGCCTACGCCGACCCCTACCACGCCTCCGCCCACGCCTACCCCCACGGCGACGCCGCTGCCGCCGGTCTTGCGCCAGAGCTTCTCGCCCTACGAGGCGCCGGGTGGCGCCTTCACGCTGCAGGCGCCGGCCGACTGGATTGCCGTCACAGCCCCAGGCGGTATACAGTTCCTAAAGTCAACGGACAGCCCTGTCAACCTGACCGCCTACTACCAGGCGATCCCAGACAAGGTCGATGCCAGCGCGTATCTGACCAGCGTTGTCAGTACGACCGTCACGGCGCCCGAGGTCGTCAACGGCGACACCTACCAGGTCCTGGCCAACGACACGACTCCGGCGGGACATCACCGCATCGAGTGGGTGGGCCAGCAGCAAAAGGATGGCCCGCTGCTCCATTTCCTGGGTGAGTACTGGCTGGATGGCCAAACCCTGAGCGGCCTGAGTCTGACCAGCCCGGCGGCGGATTGGCAGGAAATGCAGCCCTTGTGGGGCTATGTGGCTTCGACGCTTCAGGTCAAGGCGGGCGTCACCGAACCGGTCGGACAGCTCTACGTCCACCCTTCCGGGACGCTCACCGTGACTCTTCCCATCGACTGGAAGGCAGTGGAGGATGAGCAGGGTGAGGCGCTGCTGCAGGACAGCAGCGGTCTGGCCCAGTTCTCCGTGTCGGCCACAGACCTCGATCACAGCCCCACGCCCAAGGACCTGGGGGATGCCTTGGCCAATGCCGTCGGGGACGCGGCGAGGGACGAGGAGTACGAACAGCTTGCCAGCGACCAGCTTTCGCTGCACGAACAGCGGCTGCGTTTCGACGCCCTCAGCCCCGACAACGGCATGTACCGGACAGAGCTGAGAGCATTTGCGGGCGGTGACACGCTCTACGTTTCCAGCTTCAGCACACCGCCGGGGGACGCGGACCTGTATGCGCCCATCTACGACTTCCTGGTGGGTACGGTCCGGCTTGCTTCACCGGCGTTGGACGATGCCATCCAGGACGCCGATCCGCTGCTTGGCATCCAAGTGGGTGAGGCGATGATGGCAAAGACCGACGCCGGTTTGCTGGTATCGGCACCCATCCATAACGGCCGCACCCGCAACCTGGGGGATATCACGGCCGCCGTCGAGGTCTATGACGCCAACAATGAGCTGCTGGGCGCCGAATCCTGGCGTCTGGAGCAGCGCGTGGTGCCCGCCGGGGGCGACACCTATCTGAGCAAGCGCATCGGCAGTGATGTGGCGGCCGTGGACCGCGCCGACCATGCCGTGGTTCGCCTGGTCCAGGCAAAGGATACCAGGGATGCAGCCCTGCCCACCTGGGCATACGTCGACGGCAAGACAGAAACGACCGCCAAGGGCGACCTTGTGATCAAGGCGACGCTGCGCAACCCCAGCAAAGATGTCCGGCGCTACATCTACCTGGTGGGGCTGCTGTACGACAAGGATGGCAAGCTCCTCTTCGCCCGCGGTGACACCCAGCGCCTGCCCTACGCCGTTCCTTACGGCGCCGAAGTCGATGTGCGGCTGACCATGCCGGGCGCCTATGACAACCTGGGCAACTTCAACGTCGTCGGCGAAGTGCCCAAGTAGGCGCCAACCCGCAAGACCCTGGAGACCGCGAAACCGGCTGCAGGGACCTCATAGCCTTGTTGTGTGACCCATGCCCAATCGCCTGATCAACGCCACGTCTCCCTATCTGCTGCAACACAGCAACAACCCGGTCGATTGGCACGAATGGGGCGCGGAGGCTTTCGCCCGGGCGCAGGCTGAGGACAAACCGATCTTCCTCAGCGTGGGCTATGCGGCCTGTCACTGGTGCCATGTCATGGCGCATGAGTCCTTCGAGGACCCGACGATTGCCGGTATCCTCAACCAGGGTTTCGTTAGCATCAAGGTCGATCGGGAAGAACGGCCCGACGTCGACGCCATTTACATGGATGCGGTGGTGGCGCTCACCCACCAGGGCGGCTGGCCCATGTCAGTGTTCCTGACCCCGGGCGGGGAGCCTTTCTACGCCGGGACCTACTTCCCGCCCACCGAACGCTACGGCATGCCTTCATTCCGTCGCGTGCTGCACAGCGTCCTGGAGGCATGGGAAAATCGTCGCCATCGGGTGAACGAGACCGCGGCGCAACTGACCGAGGCCCTGGGGCGCAGCGCGCTCGTGCAGCCCGATGCGGGGGACCTCTCGGCGGACCTGCTCGATGCGGCGGTCGCCGCCCTCTACCAGAGCTATGACGACAGCGAGGGCGGATTCGGCAGTGCGCCCAAGTTCCCGCAGGCCATGGTGCTCGAATTTCTTCTGCGGCAGTACGCCCGTACCGGCCAGGCGGGACCGCTGGCCATGGCGACGCACACCCTGCGCAAGATGGCGAACGGCGGGATGTACGACCAGCTCGGCGGTGGGTTCCATCGCTACAGCACCGACTATCACTGGCTCGTGCCGCACTTCGAGAAGATGTTGTATGACAACGCCCTGCTCGGCCGCGTCTACCTTTATGCCTGGCAGATCACGGGGGAGCCCCTTTTCCGCCGCATCGTTGAGGAGACGCTCGACTATGTCCTCCTGGAGATGACCGATTCTGCCGGCGGTTTCTACAGCACCCAGGACGCCGACAGTGAGGGCGAAGAGGGTAGGTTTTTCCTGTGGGCGCCTGACGAGGTTACGAGGCTCCTGGGTGAGGATGAGGGCGCCCTGTTCTGCCGTTACTACGATATCACCCGCCAGGGGAACTTCGAGGGCAAGAACATCCTGCACGTGAGCAAGAGCGTGGAAGAGGTCGCCAGGCAGGCAGACGTCAGTCCTGAGCACCTGATCCAGGCGCTCAACCGCGGGCGCAGGGTCTTGTATCGCGAACGCGCCCGGCGGGTGAAGCCGGGCCGCGATGAGAAGGTCCTGGCGGCATGGAACGGCCTGATGCTGCGGACGTTTGCCGAAGCCGGGGCCGCGCTGGGCCGGGCCGACTACACCGAGGCGGCGCGACGCAATGCCGAGTTTCTGCTGGAGCGCATGTCTGACGAGCGCGGCCGGCTCCACCGTTCGTGGAAGGATGGCAGAGCCACGCTCAACGCCTATCTCGAAGACTACACGGTGGTCGCGGATGGTCTGGTGGCGCTCTACCAGGTCACGTTTGACGAGCGTTGGCTGGCCGAGGCCGTTCACCTGCTCGAAATCGTGCACGCCCATTTCTGGGACGACGCCAACGGCGCTGCCTTCCAGACATCGGATGATCACGAGGCCCTGATCGTCCGGCGCAAAGACTTCTTCGACAATGCCGAGCCGGCGGGAAACAGCGCCTACGCTTACGCAGCGCTGCGGTTGGGCCGCTTGTGCGACCGGCCCGACCTGGTGGCACGCTGTGAGTCGATCTTCCGCACCATGCGCCATCCCATGGCGACGCAAGCCGGGGGCTTCGGCTACCTGCTGTCGGCCCTCGATCTATATTTGCGTCCCTCGCGGGAGATCGTAGTGGTCGGCGATCCCGGCGATGCCGGCGCCCGGGCGTTGCTCGACACGATCCAGGCGCGCTGGCTGCCGGATGCGGTGGTGGCTGCCGCCGCGCCCTCCGGCGTCGATCGCAGTCTAGTCACAACCTTGCACGGACGGACGCTTGTGCAGGGCCGGCCGGCGGCCTACGTCTGCCGGAACTATGTCTGTAAGCTGCCCGTGACCGATCCATCCCACTTGGCGGCGCAGTTGGACGAGTCGTTGCCCGCCCTTTAGGTCGCTCCTGAACACAGGCGGGCGCCCCCCCAACGTCCAAACGTTCGAACGTTGGAGCATTTGAACGTTCCCCTCACGGTCGCTGCTTGGCTTGACCGCCGCTATCTGCCACCTGCTATCTGCTACCTGCTCCCTTCCATGCGCCTTGGCTTTCCGGTCACGGTGGTCGGCCGTCCGGGCTTGCGGAGTCACGACAGCCGCCGCTGGCAGAATCATCCTCATTTCTCTGTCAGTCTGGCCTATCTGCGCGACCTGTTTCTTTACCTGGAAGGCCAGCGCATCACCATGTACAGGCTCAGCGCTGACCTGGCGCCCTATCTCACCCACCCTGCGCTGCCCGAGTTTCACCGCCAGGTGGAGGAGTGTGCGACTGAGCTGGCCGCCGCCGGCGCCCAGGCGCAACGGCAGGGATTGCGCCTGAGCTTTCATGCCGGGGCGCACGTGGTGCTCAACACGCCCGACCCGCTCGCCGCCGCCAGGGCTGCACGTGAGCTGGAAGGACTGGCCCGGCTGTTGGAGGCGCTGGGAACGGGACCGGAATCCGTCATCGTCATGCACGTGGGGTCCTGCCAGCGCAACCGTCAGGTGGGGCTGGAGGAGTTCTGCCGCGGCCTTGAGGGCCTGGCCCCGCACGTGCGGGAGAGAGTGGCCCTGGAACACGACGACCGCCAGTACGGCGTCGGCGACTGTCTGTGGGTGCATCAGCGCACGGGAGTGCGGCTTGTCTTTGACCTGCTCCACCACCAGCTCAACAACCCCAGCGGTCTCCCGCTGGCCGACGCGCTGGACGCTTGCCTGGCCACCTGGCCGGAAGGGCAAACCCCCAAGATCCACGTGTCCACACCGGCCACCGAGATGGTCCGCGATCGCCGCAGCCGACCGCACCCGCCCCGGCTGAATCGCCACAGCCATTTCCTCAATCCCTTCCCGGTGATCGACTTCCTGCGTTCCCTGCCGCCGGTGCATGACTTCGATATCATGATCGAAGCCCGCGCCAAGGACCTGGCGCTGCTGCAGTTCCGGCAGCAGCTCGCTGCCTATGCACCCGATCTTGCCGCCGCCCATGGCCTCGTCTAGCTCTTCTCTGGGGCTGCCGCCGGCTGCCGCCACCGAAACCCTGGAACGATATCGCCGCGAAGCAGAGGCAGAACTCACGGGCATCATACTGCCCTTCTACAGCCGGTTCGCACGCGATGCCACCGCCGGAGGCTTCTACGGCGAGATCGATCGCGAGGGGCATGGCGTGGCCGGGGCCGCAAAGGGATTGGTGCTCAACAGCCGCATTGTCTGGACCTTTGCCCGCGCATATCGCCTGCTTGGAACGCCGGCCTATCTTGAGTTGGCCAACGTGGCCACCGACTATCTCCTGCGTCATTTTCAGGATGAGCGCTGCGGTGGCTTCTTCTGGACGCTGAGCGATCGCGGGCGGCCGCTGCGAACGACCAAGGTCACCTATGGCCAGAGCTTTGCCATTTATGCGCTTGCTGAACACTCCATGGCGACCCGCAGCGGCGCCAGCCTCGAGGCGGCTGTCCGCACCTATCAACGCCTGCGGCGGTCGAGCTGGGATCAGAGCTTTGGAGGCTACTATGAGGCCCGAAGACGTGGCTGGCGCAGGGCGTGGCACCAGGTTGTGTCGCCCAACGGGAGACAAAGCCGTAAGACGATGAACACGCATCTGCACCTGCTGGAGGCGTACACCACCCTGTACGCCGCCTGGAAGGACGAAGGCTTGCGCCGCGATCTCCGCGCCCTTGTGGAGATCATGCTCCACCGTTTTCTTGCACCCACAAACGGGTGGTTTGACCAGGAATGCGATCGCACCTGGAAGCGTCTGCCAGGGACATCGTCATACGGTCACGACCTCGAAGCGGTCTGGCTGCTGGTCGAAGCCGCCGCATTCCTGGGCGATGACGAGATCGCGGAGCGGGTGGGAGGAATCGTGCCCGGGGTCGCCGGAGAAGTCCTTGCCCACGGCCAGGGAGAGGATGGTGCCCTCTACCTGGCCGGGGATGCCACCGGTCCGACCGATCGCACTCGCATCTGGTGGCCACAGGCGGAAGCCAGCGTAGGATTTCTGCAGGCCTATGAGCTGACCCTGGATCATCGCTTCCTGGATGCCTCCCTGGCTGTCTGGCGGTTCTGCCGGACGCACCTGAGCGACCCTGTCTTTGGTGAATGGCGGATGGCGCCTGATGGTGAGGCGGGTGCGCCCTATCCCTACAAGGTGGGACTGTGGAAGGGACCGTATCACAACGGTCGGGCCTGCATGGAGATCATGACCCGAGCAGCAAGGATGTCGTCACGGTTTGCAGGGCCGTCGGTGCCGCACGAGGCTTGACCCTCGCATCGCCGCAGGCCAGAATCCAGATGAGGCGTGCTTATGAAGCTGAACCCTACCGGACCCTCCTACCGCCGTCCCCACCCAGACGATGCCTGGACGCCCGTGCTCGTCGCCGTCGTCAACAACGAGCGGGACCTGGACCTGGCCAGGGACCAGCACTGGTATCGTATCCCGGTGGAGCGCGCACCCCGGCAGATCGCGGCCGAGTACCTGGCGCTCTACCAGACGAGCACTTTTGGCGCCCAGGGGCAGCGCATCAACTATTTTGCGCCCATCCTGCGCTACCATCTGCTGACGCGCGCGGACCTGCTGCCCGATGAACCCGACCACCCGCGGGCAGGCGATCAGTACTTCAAGATCGAGTTGGGTGACCTTCAGCCTCTGCCCAAGCCGGTCCCATCGGCCCACCAATCCCGCATCACCTTCATTTACACCACGCTGGAGCGGCTCCTGCAGGCGAGCGATGTCAGCGATCTCTGGCTGCGAGCCGCGGCCCGGCAGAAGCTCTATGCCGCCATTCACGAGCGTGGGCTGGCGGTGGAGTGCTGGTACCCCGTCGACATGGGCGACAGACCCGAAGCCGACCTGGCCCTGTTTGGGCCTGGCGGCCGGCTCAATATCTACATCGACGAGCCGCGCTGGGAAGACCTGGACGAATCCCGGCCGGTCTACCGGGTAGGCGCCGACTCCTGCCACATCGACGCCCTTGCGCTGCTGCGCGACCCGGAGGGCGTGCTCGATCAGTTGCCCGGTTCGACCCGCACGATGGCGTCGGGGGCGTAGACCATGCTGTCGGCAAGTTGACGTAACGTTACACCCAGCACGGGGTGGACCCAGTTGGGCGCCACATCGGCCAGGGGGAGCGCCAGGTGCGGGAAGCGGGCGACATCGGGATCGGGTATCTCATGGCCGTCGACGCTGAGGACGCTGTCGCCATAGAAGGCGATGTCCAGGTCGATCGGGCGGGGTGCATACTTGTCGGTGGTGCGGACACGACCCAGCGCCGCCTCCAACTCACGCAGGGCGCGCCGCAAGAGGGCCGGTTCGAGTCTCGTCTCGATCCAGGCCGCAGCGTTCCAGAACACAGGCTGCGGCGAGCTGCCGCCCACGGCAGCCGTTTCATAGAAGGGGCTCACGGCGCGCAGACGCCAGTCCGGCCGTTCGCCAAGGGCTGCGATGGCACGAGGCAGATTGCGGGCGCGCTCGACGTTGCTGCCGAGCGTGAGCAGCACCTGCTCAGTCATGGCCCAAGGCTTCCGCGCGCGTGCGATGAATGGTGACCCCTACCGAACGGGCAAACCGCAGGGCGCCCGGTTTCTCCACCGTGACTTCGACGGTCTGAATGCGGCTGTCGCATTCGCAGCAGAGACGGGCAATCTCGGCCACAAGACGTTCCACGAGCATTGGCTCGCCTTCTTCCACGTGGCGGATGATGGCCTTGGCGACGGACCGGTAGTTCACGGCGTCGGCGATGTCGTCGCTAGCGCCGGCGCGGCGTGTATCGGCCCACAGGGTGACGTTGATGAGGACATCCTGGCGATTGGTGCGTTCCTCGGGGTTGATGCCGACGATGCCGCGCACCATCAGGTCGCGAATGAAGACGCGGTCGAGTTCCATGTTCCTATCCGGTTACTTAAGGTGAGCGCCGCCGTTGAGCCTGATGATCTCGCCGGTGACGAAGTCATTGCGCAGCAAGTACAACAGGGTGCCGGCGATCACGCCCGTCCCGCCGGCATGCCCCAGGGGAATGGTGGCGATCAGGGCATCGAGATAGGCCTGATCGGTGCCGGGCGGGGGCAGCATGGCGCCGAGGGCGATGGCATTGACGCGCACCCGCGGTGCCAAGGTGAGGGCGGCCGTCAGCGTGAAGGTGTCCAGGGCGCCCTTGGCCACCATGTAACTGAGATGGGTGCGAAACGGCCGGCTCGTGCGCCAGTCCGTGATGTTGACCACCGCACCCTCGGCCGTTTCCGGCAGGGCGCGCACGAAGGCCTGGGTGAGGAAGACAGGCGCCTGCAGGTTGGTCTGCAGGCTGGCGGCCCAACCCTCGGGGGTAAGATCAGCGAGGGTGTCTTTGGGGAAGGAGGCGGCGCTGTTGACCAGGATCTGGGCGGGACCCAAGCGTTCGGCCGCCAGCACAGGCAGGGCCGCCACGGCTTCGATCTGGGCCAGATCAGCCTGGTGCGCGAGCACCTGCACGCCGTACTGCCGGGCTTCGGCGGCGGTTTGGGCCGCCTCATCGCCCGAGCGGTTATAATACAGCAGGATGTTACAGCCAGCTTCGGCGAGAGCCAGCACGAGCGCCCGGCCCACCCGGTGGGCGCCGCCGGTGACGATAGCGGTTTTGCCTTTCAAATCCATCGCAATGGCCTACAGAACTGACGAGCGTTGAGACGCGCATGGCCGCAACGCTGCAAGTGAACGACGAGAGTCGCACGGTCGAGGTGTGGCTTGAAGGAGCCGGTCCTGGCGCCCAGTGGACGGCACCGTGGGGGGTGCTGACGCTCGGGAAAGAGACGGGCGCAGGCCAGGTGGTGGAGGTGGAAGCAGCGGAGTCTTTCACCCTCGTGCTTCACACCGCCAACGCCAGCTACCTGGAGTATGTCGCTGCCGGTCGGTCCCGCCTGCTGCTCACCGCCCTGGATCGCACGGACGTCGCCTGATAGGCCCAGAGGAGCCGCCGGCCGGCCGCCCCGAAGCCTCAGTCCTCCGTCTCATCCTCGATCTGGATGCTGAGCAGGCGGCGCACCGCCACGTATTCCTCGAAGCATTCGCCGCAGAGGTGCAGGTGATGCGCCACCCGCGGCATCAGCCCATGCACGTTCTCCCCCTCCATCTCCAGCTCCGTGTAGTAGTCGACGAGGAGGAAGGCCTCAGGACACGACAGCTCTCGCTCCTCGGTCAGAGACAGGATACGCATGAGCTTGGCGAGAACTTCTGTCCGGCGAGGCGTGGTGGTGGGTGTGCTTGGGGTGGTCATCACAAGATCGACGCCATGCCGGCGCGAATTCTTACGAAACGCTAATAGATGCCGCCGTTCAGGCGAAAGTGGCAAGGACCTCTTCCGGACTGATGCCGCGCTCGCGCAGTCTGTTCTTGAGGCGTTTGCGCGCATCGTGCATGAGTTTGTAGAGGGCGTTGGGGTTGGTATCCAACTGCTCCGCCAGGAGCTCGATAGGTGTCCCCAGCACCAGGCGCGAATACAGAGCGCTGCGCTGGCGGTCACTCAGTTCATGCTCCAGCACGTCAAGCACCGTGTCCACCACCGCCTGCCGCACCGTGCTTTCTTCGGGCGTGGCCTCATCCGCGGCCAGGAAAGAGAAATCAGGCTGCCCGTCCGCGGTCAGTGCGTCCAAAGAGACATCACGCCAGCGCGCCCGGCGCAGCTCGCCCAAGGCCTGGTGAACGGCGATCTTGGCCGCCCAGGTCGTGAACTTGCTCCGCCCCTCAAACTGGTCAAGCTTCTGCAGGATGATCAGAACGCTGTCCTGGGCAAAGTCGGCGGCCATCTGCTGCAGCTCTTCTTCGCCCAGGTCGCGCAGGTCGCTCCGCTCCTGCAGGTAGTAGAACAGGCGGCGGCGCAACCAGACCAGAAGCGCCTGAATGGCGTTGTCGCGACGGGCGCCTTCGGACCTCAGGTCGGCGATCCAGGCTTCGTTGCTGCGTTCGGTAGTCATGAACAGGTTTTGCCGGCGCTCATGCCTGGTGTTCCCCTGCTTGCGAAGGCCGGAAACGCAGCGCCGACCAGGTGTCGTCGACGGCCACCTGCGCCACGGGCCTGATGCCCAGCGGCGCAGCCAGTGCCCAGACCCGATCGCGGGAGAGGTCGCTCGCGATGGCGCCGGTCAGCTTGGGGTAGCAGAGCCAAAGGATGCCATCTTGTTTAGCCGTCTGGACGGCCACGGCGGCAAGACGTGTCAGGTCGGAGGCGTTGGCGGCAAAGACCTGCACGAAATCGTACCCAGACCCGTCGGGCGTCTCATGGATGGTGAGGTCGCCAAGGCGGGCGCGGTAGCCTTCGGGCGCGTTCAACAACAGCAAACGCATACCCGGCTTGAGTTGCAGCTTCTTGATCAGTGCAGAGTCGCTCAATGGTCGCCGTCCTGGAACCGCCTATTGTAACGGCTTCGCCTGGCCGCACCAAGTCGTGGCGCAGTTAGCCGTTCAGAAGATTCTACGCACCACCGCCAGGATCAGGCTAAGTGCGACCGACACGAGCAGCATCGAGGTGATGGGAATGAAGATCGTGACGTTGTCGCGCTCGATATGGATGTCGCCGGGAAGCCGGCCAAACCAGGAGAGGCCGCCGGTCCAGACCACAAGACCGACCAGGACCACGACCAGCCCGGCGCCGGCGATGAGAAGTCCAAGCTGTTGGTTGGACACGTCTGGTGGCTGGCCTCTACGTCAGGATCATGTCCTCGCGCCCCGCCAGCCTCTCCTGGATACGGTTGATCACGATATCGAGGTGCTGGGGCTTATGCACGAAGTCGAGGTCCTGCGAACGAATGGTCAAGACCGGGCACAGGTCGAAGGTCTCCAGCCATTCCTCGTAGTAGCGATCGAGGAGGCCCAGGTACTCCGACGTGATCCCGCTTTCGATGGACCGCCCGCGGCGGTGGATGCGTTTCTCAAGCACCGCCACGGGCGCGGTCAGGAACAGGAGAAGGTCGGGACGGGGCAGGTTGGCGACCACCAGGTCATAGACCTTGCGGTACGCCAGGAAGTCCCGTTCGCTGAGGTTGCCCAGCTCGAACAGGGCGCGGGCGAAAATGTGGGCGTCCTCGTAAATGCTGCGGTCGGAAATGGCCGATTGAGGGTTCTGCGCCAGGGCGAGGTGCTGTTGGGCGCGGTGGCCCAGGAAGAAGATCTGCAGGTGAAACGACCACTGCCGCATGTCGCCGTAGAAATCGGCCAGGTAGGGATTGTCGGCCACCGACTCATAGCTGGTCTGCCAGCCGAGCCGGGCGCCGATGCGCTCCGTGACCGAAGTCTTGCCGGTGCCGATGTTGCCAGCGACGAGGACGAAACGCTTAGTCATAGCAGAAGGAGCACGGCGGACGTTCAGGGTCCGGGATGCCGGGGCCTAAAGACCGCGGGCCTCGACGCCCAGGGCTTCGGCGACGCTGTTCAGTGCTTCCTTCTCGGCTGCGCTGATGCGCTCGCCACCCATGCCCAGGAAACCGCCTTCCTTGGATGCCCTGGCCACGGCGACGCCCACGGAATAGGCCCAGGCTTTGTAGTCGGCTGTTTCCTGGCTTGATGCCTTGGCCCCCAGGACACCCAGCGCCTGCCCAACTTTGGCGAAGATGTCGGAGGCGATGGCCTCGGCGCTCAGCCCCTGGTACTGGCTGGTGAACTGCTTCTGCACCTCTTCGCCCCACTCAGCCGGGCTCAGGAGTGACTGGATCAGATCATTGGTGGGGTAGTCCTCGGCCGCAGCCGCAACGGACTGGACAAGCGTCCACGCCTCCTTCTTGGTAGGTCCGCCGACTGCCATGACGGCGGTACCGATCAGCATGGGCACTTCTTTCAGGAGCTGCCATTCGTCAGCAGAATACTGGTCTTTGGTGGTCATTGCATTCTTCTCCGTGATGGTTTGCAGAGGGGCACAAGGTGGAAGGGGCGCTGGCAAGCGGGGCTACCAACTGAGGACGGCGCCCTGGGAGCCGCTGGTCACCATGCGAACGTACTTGCTGAGATAGCGCGGCAGGTCCTCGCGCACGAGGGGCTGCCAGGCTGACCGCCGCCGCTGCAGCTCGGCATCGTCCACGAGGAGCTCGAGGCGGCGGTTGGGAATGTCAACGGTCACGAGATCGCCGGCCTGCACCAGGGCGATGGGGCCTCCGGCCGCGGCCTCCGGGCTCACGTGGCCCACGCAGGCGCCGCGCGTACCGCCGCTGAAGCGGCCGTCGGTGATCAGCGCCACGCTGTTGCCCAGGCCGCGACCCATAATGTAGCTGGTTGGGGAAAGCATTTCCTGCATGCCGGGACCGCCCTTGGGACCTTCGTAGCGGATGACGACGACGTTTCCCGGCTGTACCTCGCCCGCCAGGATGCCGGCGCAGGCATCTTCCTGGCTCTCGTAGATGATGGCAGGACCGGTATGCGTCATCATCTCCGGCTTGACGCCTGCCGTCTTGACCACACAGCCATCGGGCGCCAGGTTGCCAAACAGGATGGCCAGGCCGCCCTGCTCGCTATAGGCATTGTCCAGGGTGCGGATGCAGTCAGGGTCTCTGGTGGCGCAGCCGGCGATGTTCTCGCCCAGTGTCTTGCCTGTGACCGTCATGCAGTCAAGGTTCAGCGCTCCGGGCTTGCTGCTCAACTCATAGAGGATAGCGCTGATCCCGCCGGCCTTGGCCACGTCTTCGACGTGATACTGGCTGGAGGGAGAAACCTTGCAGATGTTGGGCGTGCGTCGGCTGACCTGGTCGATGCGGGAGATGGGATAATCGAGCTTCGCCTCGAGGGCGATGGCAAGGGCGTGCAGAATGGTGTTCGTGCTGCCGCCCATGGCCACGTCAAGCGCCATGGCGTTGTCGAGGCTGGCCGGCGTGACGATGTCCAGCGGACACACATCCTGTTCCAGGAGCCACATGATCTGGCGTGCGGCCTGGCGGGCCAGGGCCTCGCGTTCGGGGCTGAGCGCCATGGCGGTGCCGTTGCCGGGCAGGGCGATGCCCAGGGCTTCGCACAGGCAGTTCATGCTGTTCGCGGTGAACATGCCCGAGCATGAGCCGCAGGTGGGGCAAGCGACCTTTTCGATCTCGGCGAGCCGGGCTTCGGTCATGGTGCCCGCCGCCACGGAGCCCACGCCCTCAAACACGGAGATCAGATCGACGGACTGGCCGTCCTCGGTCTTGCCGGCATACATGGGGCCGCCGGAGACGAAGATGGTGGGGATGTTGCAGCGCATCGCCGCCATCAGCATGCCTGGCACGATCTTGTCACAGTTGGGGATGCAAATCATGGCATCGAACTGGTGGGCGTTGACCATCGTCTCCACCGCATCGGCGATGATCTCGCGGCTGGGAAGGCTGTACTTCATGCCGAAGTGCCCCATGGCAATGCCGTCATCGACGCCGATGGTGTTGAACAGGAAGGGGACGCCGCCCGCCTCGCGCACGGCCTGTTTGACGATCTCGCCGAACTTGTCCAGGTGGACATGGCCCGGAATGATATCGACATAACTGTTCGCAATGGCGATGAAGGGCTTACCGAAATCCTCTTCCTTGACGCCGGTGGCGCGAAGGAGGGCGCGATGGGGGGCGCGTTCAACGCCCTTTTTGATCGTGTCAGAACGCATGGGGCGGTGGCCATTGGACGGATTCGGCATCGGGAAACCTCGCGGTTGGAGATGAATGGAGGCAGAGGCTGGCGACTTCCCAACGCCCGTTGCCGGTCGAGGGCGGGAAGCGCACCAGCGAATTTTCCCACACCTGATGCGAGGGGACAACTCAAATGATCCAGGCTGCCGGCGCCTCCGGTGACGGGAAACTACCGGCCCCCCGCTTCCTCAGGCGCTGGCGCCTGGCCAGTCTGTCAGGTACAGAACCATCGGGCGATACAGGATGCCGTCGGTTTGCTGCATCGGCGCCGCATAGTGGAAGCCGAAGCGCCGGTAGGCGCCGACGGCGTTTGGGGAGGCGTTCACGGTCAGCGCCTCCAGGGTTGGGTTGCGCTGCCGGATGAGGGCGATCGCCTGCGTCAAGAGGGTGCGTCCCACCCCCTGGCGAAAATGATCGGGATCGACGAAGAACATCGAAATGTGCCGGTTCGCACGCACTTCGATCATACCCAGCAGGGCGCGTCCTGCATCCTCGGAGACGAGCACAAACTGATCGTGCCCCCAGCGCCCCTCCATGGCGGCGCTGCTGGCGTAGGCCAGGAAGTTCGCCACGCCAAGCGCATCATATAGAGGCGCGATCGACTGCTGGAAGCTGCGAATGGCTAATGCACTGATGGCCGGCATCTCCGCCAGTGTCGCCAACCTGCACGCCAGCGGGGTGTGACGGCGCCGGGTCGGGGCGTCCTTCATCCTGCAAGCTTCGTGACAACCGCTTGCGTGGCTGCCGCCAGGGCCTGCGGTGTGGTGCGAAAGACGGCGTTGGGCGTACCGGCCGCCGCCCAGATGACCTCGTAGGTAAGGAAATCCTCGTCGAACAGCACGACCAGCGCCTCGGGATAGCCGAACGGGGCGACGCCGCCAATCGCATAGCCGGTGGCGCTGCGCACGACTTCGGCGTCAGCCCGCTGCACCTGCTTGCGTCCCACGCTCGCCCAGTGGGCCAGCAGCCGCTCGTCCAGGCGGTTGCTGCCCGAAACCAGGCAGATCACCGGCTTGCCGGCGACCAGGAAGACCAGGGACTTGACGATCTGGCCCACCTGGCAGCCAACGGCGGCGGCGGCATCCTCGGCGGTGCGGGTGCTGGCGTCGAACTCGACGACCTCGATATCCAGGCCCAGGGCGCGGCCCGCTTCCTGGACGCGGAGGGCGGTGGGGTGGGTGGCAGGGTGCATAGGCGGGAAGGAAAAGCCGACAGGTGGGAAGAACGTTTCGGACCAAGACAGGGTCAATGATCGAAACATGAGGCAGGCAAGCGAGCCTGCCCGCCACATTATGCGGGCAGCCGGGTCTGTTGCCAACCGGCGCCAGCCAGACTCGCTGCCGGGCGTGCCGCCTCGCCGGGCGATTCCGATGCCGTGAACACAGTGCCGCCGTGACTTGGGGTCGATCGACTGAATGGCCAACGTGGTATGATGGCGGCGATGAGTACGAAGCCAGCGATCCTTCTGACGGGGCCACCTGGAATCGGCAAGTCAACGGTGATCAGGAAGATCGTTGCCCTGACCTCGAGCCGCTTGCAGGGGTTCTACACGCGCGAGGTCAGAGCGGCAGGCAGGCGCACCGGGTTTGAGATCGTGACCCTTAGAGGCGAAACAGGTTTGTTGGCGACAACAGGACCAGACGCCAACTTTGCCAAACAAGTGCTGGTCGGCGCTTATCGCGTGAATATTGACGCTATCGAACAGATAGCCATCCCTTCAATGCTTCAGGCCCTGGAAGACCACAAGATCGTCCTAGTTGACGAAATCGGGCCTATGGAGATATTCTCGGCTCGATTCTGCGATACGGTTCTGCAGATGCTTGATGACCCAAGCGTTCCCCTTGTCGGCACGATTGTCGAGCGTCCCTATCGCTTTGCGGACGCCGTCAAGGCCCATCCCAGGGTTGCCATCAGGCAGGTGACGATGCACAATCGCGAAAAGCTCCCCGAGGAGATCTGCTCGATCTTGGCAGATGCCTGACGGGAGTTCGAGACATCCAGAGCCCCAATGGCCTGTGAGGAGAACAGGCGCATCCATGAATGACTTGCCGCTGTCGGAAGTGAGGCGTTTGGTGGCTGCCGCCAATGCGGCGCGCTGGGGGCTTGCACCAGGTGACGCGACAGGCACAGAAGACGGCAGCGCCGAACATCAGCTCGATGTGCCGGTATTCAGCGCCGAAGGCGGCCCCGGGCATGTGGGTGAGCGGCGGCTCTGCGCCGTTGCCAATCTCTACGCCGCCACTGAAGCCAGTGCCGGCGGCGCCACGCCATAAGGAGAACCATCCTTGGATACCTTCATCTTGCCGTCCATTCCGGGGGAGTTTCACTGGACAAACAAACCCCTCACCTGGAGCCTTGGGGCCGGCGAAAGCCTGACCGTGGTCGCTGGTGAGCTCACCGACCTGTTTGTCGATCCCGGCGGCCACCCACCCAAAGACAACGCGCCGGTAGCGCTGTTCACGCCGCCGGATGACAGCTTTCTGTTCAGCGCCAGGGTCAAGGTGGACTTCGCCTCAACCTTCGACGCCGGCGTGATCCAGATCCGCGACGGCGAGGACCGCTGGGCCAAGCTGTGCTTCGAGTACTCGCCGCAAGGACAGCCCACGATCGTCTCGGTCGTCACGCTCGGAACCTCCGACGACTGCAACTCGGCCCCTGTCGATGGTACAGAAGTCTATCTTCGCGCGGCGGTGACGCCGCCGACGATCGCCTTGCATTACTCTCTCGACGGCCATTTCTGGCGCCTGGTCAGGTACTTCAGCCTCGGAAGCCTGGACAACCTGCGTGCGGGCCTGTCGGCCCAGGCGCCGACAGGAAGCAAGTGCACTGCCATCTTCTCTGAGATACAGTATCGTAAGGGAGCGCTCAACGACATCCGCAGCGGCGAATAGCCGGCAGCTTCCAGGTCGTCGCCACGGCTTAGCGGCTTCGTGCAGCCAGATTGCACGATGGTGGTGTCCCATCACGCTCCCCATGGAGGATGCGAAATGAAAACGATGATCTTCGTCAACCTGCCCGTCGCCAACCTGCCGGACGCCATGGCGTTCTACAGGGCGCTGGGCTACAGCCACAATCCCCAGTTCACCGACGAAACGGCGGCCTGCATCGTCATCAGCGAGGACATCTACGTCATGCTTCTCACGCATGACAAGTTCCGGGAGTTCACCCCCAAGCCCATCGTCGATGCTGCCACCGCCACGGAGGTGCTGGTGTCACTCTCGTGCGAGAGCCGGGACCAGGTCAAGGACCTGGTCGCCCGGGCAGTGGCGGCGGGCGGAACGGTCTACGCCGAGCCCAGGGATATGGGCTTCATGTACCAACATGGTTTCCAGGACCTTGACGGCCACATCTGGGAGCTTTTCTATATGGATCCGAGCGCCATCAGGACGGACTGACATGGCCGGCGAGGATTTCACACCGGTTTCGGAAACGCTGTTTCTGCCGCTCTACGCCCTGGCGCTGGAATCGCAGCGGCCTGATCCAATCACGGTCGATGAGGGCGCAGTGGCCCTGACGCGGCGCCTCAACGAGTTCTTCGCCGATTCCGACAAGCCCATGTTCCGCCGCCTGGCCCGGGGCCAGCTCCCGAGCGCTCTGCTCGTGAGCATGTCGCTGCGCATCCGCGAATACGACCGTTATGTGAGGGCATTCCTGGCGCGTGAGCCGAACGCGGTCGTGGTCAACCTGGGCTGCGGGCTGGATGACCGCCGGCGGCGCGTCGACAACGGGAGGCTGCGCTGGTACGACCTGGACCTCCCGGAGGTGATTGCCTTCCGCCGCAGGTTCCTGGGCGAGAACGAGCGCATGCACTTCCTCCCCTCGTCCGTGTTGGACTTCGTCTGGATGGAGGCGCTGCCCGCAGAGCCGGGCCGCAGGTTCCTTTTTGTCGCCGAAGGGCTGTTGATGTACCTGCCGCCGGAAGCGGTCCGCGCCCTGGTGATCAGGTTGTGCCGAACCTATCCGGGCGCCGAACTTGTGGCCGAGGTGGCCAGCCGCTGGACGGTGAGCGTGTTCCACAGCCGCTACGGCCGCGGCAAGTTCCGGCGCAACTTCGGGCTGACAGAAGATGTGGTCTACGAATTCGGCATGGATGACCGCCGCGAGATGGAGACCTGGTCACCGGGCCTGGAGTTTCTGGACGCCTGGACCTACTTCCAGGAGGACGAGCCCAAGCTGGGCTGGATGCGAGTATTTGGCAAGCTGCCGCGCCTGCGGTGGATGCAGTATACGGTACACTATCGTTTTCGGATGTAGCATGTAGTAACGACTTTAGTCGTTTCTTCAACGCAGCAACGACCTTAATTGTTTCTTGCGCAAGTAACGATTTTTGGCGCTTTTCTCACGGATTGGCAGCATTGTCATCCGTATGAAGCACTGACGACTTCAGTCGTTTCTTGCACACATGACGACTGAAGTCGTTACTACTGCGGATCCGATAGGAGACGCGATATGGCCTCTACGATGAACCCCGACATCGATCTCTGGTTCCAGAACACCCTTGTCACCGTGCGCGTGTCCGAGGCGCACGGGCAGGACAGCCTTTCGGTCCTGGAGCACCGGGCGCCGCAGGGCGATTCACCGCCGCTGCACGTCCACCACTCCGAGGACGAGGTGTTTGTCATCCTGGAGGGGGAGTTCCGCATGATGGTCGACGGCAAGGTGCATCCGCTTGGCCCGGGCGCCATCCTGATCGCGCCCAAGGGCCTGCCGCACACCTTCCAGATCGACTCGCCCGCCGGCGGCCGCTTCCTGACCATCACCGCCAAAGGGGACTTCGAGCGCTTCGTGCGGGCGATGGCCCGTCCCGCCGAGCGCCCGGAACTGCCAGAGTTTGTCAGGGAGCCGTCCGCCGAGGCCGTTCGCCTGCTCACCGCGACGGCGGCGCGCTACGGCATTGAGTTTGTGGGACCACCCCTGCCCTGACCGGGCAGGGGGACGCGGCCGTTGGGGCGCCGATCCCCAAGATGCCCTCTACGATTGGCCGTTCGTGTCGCCATGCGCCCCGATCAACAGGGCGTATTCCAGCCCATCGGCCAGGGCCTGCCAGCTTGCCTCGATGATATTCGGGCTGGCGCCAACGGTGGTCCATGACTGGGTGCCGGCGACGAAGTCGATGAGCACGCGCGTGGTGGCAGCCGTCGCCATGTTGGTATCCAGGATGCGCACCTTGTAGTCCGCGAGGTGCACGTCGTGCAACTGGGGATAGAAGGGGCTCAGCGCCTTGCGCAGGGCCAGGTTGAGGGCGTTGACGGGGCCGTTGCCCTCGGCCACCTCGTGGTAGATCTCGTTGCAGACGCGGACCTTGACCGTGGCCTCTGAGAACATGCCGCGGCCGTGCCGGTGCTCGACCGTGGCCGTGAAGTCGATCATCTCAAACGGCGCCACATAGTCAGCCTGCGTACGCCGCAGCATCAGGTCGACGGAGGCGTCGGCGGCCTCAAACGAGAAGCCGCGGTTCTCCATTTCCTTGATCTGCGCCAGGACTTCCTTTTCCTGCTCGCGGGTCAGACCGGTGAGGCCCAGCTCCTGGCGCTTGACGGCGATATTGTCCTTGCCCGCCAGGTCCGACACGACCACGCGGGTGCGGTTGCCCACCAGGGATGGATCGATGTGCTGGTAGGTGTTGACGTTCTTGACGACCGCGTTGACGTGGGTTCCGCCCTTGTGCGCAAAGGCGCTCTGGCCCACGAACGCGGCGTGGTCGTTGAGCGCGACGTTGGCCAGCTCGGCGACAAAGGCCGAGAGCTCGGTCAGGCGGCGAAGCTGGTCGGGAGTCACGGAGACCTCGCCCATCTTGAGGTTCAGGTTGGCGATGATGCTGACCAGGTTGCTGTTGCCGCAGCGCTCGCCGTAGCCGTTGATCGTCCCCTGGACCTGCACGGCGCCTGCCCGGACGGCGGCCAGGGCGTTGGCGACGCCGACGTCGCCGTCATTGTGCGTGTGGATGCCCAGCGGCGCGGCCAGGCCGGACGCCTGCACCGAGTGCATGGCCTCCTCGATCTGCCAGGGAAGGGTGCCGCCGTTGGTGTCACAGAGCACGATCATGTCCGCCCCGCCGCGTTCGGCGGCCTTCAAGGTGAGCAGGGCGTAGTCGGGGTTGGCGCGGAAGCCGTCGAAAAAGTGCTCGGCGTCGTAGATGACCTCTTTGCCCGCGGCCTTGAGGAAGGCCACGGTGTCCTGGATCATGTCCAGGTTCTCTTCCAGGTCGGTGCGCAAGACCTCGTGCACGTGCAGGTCCCAGGTCTTGCCGAAAATGGTGACGACGGGGGTGTCTGCCTCGATCAGGGTCTGGACCTGGGAGTCCTTGGCGGCGGAGATGTTGGCTTTGCGGGTCGAGCCAAAGGCAGCCACGCGGGCATGCTGCAAGTGCAGCTCAGTGCGGGCGCGGGCGAAGAACTCCATGTCCTTGGGGTTCGAGCCGGGCCAGCCTCCCTCGATGTAGTGAACGCCCAGCTCATCGAGCCTGCGGGCGATGCGCAGCTTGTCACCGGCGGAGAAGCTGATGCCTTCACCCTGGGTGCCGTCGCGCAGTGTCGTGTCGTAGAGTTGGATGGTCATGCGGTTGCCTCTGTGAGAAACCCGCGCACGATGGCGCCCATCGCCTCGGTGCTGACCACCTCGACATGCTTCTCCGGCGCATCGAAGCCGGCGATGTCACGGGTGCGGTAGCCGGCCGCCAGAGCGCGGGCGACGGCATCCTCGACGGCCTGCGCTGCGGCCTCCTGGCCCAGCGAATGGCGCAGGAGCATAGCAGTTGACAGAATGGTGGCGAGCGGATTGGCGATGCCCTTGCCGGCGATGTCGGGGGCGGAGCCGTGGATGGGCTCATAGAGACCCAACGGCAGCCCATGGGTGTTCATCACGTCCCCCAGGCTGGCCGAGGGGAGCATGCCCATCGACCCGGCCAGCATCGCCGCCTCATCGGTGAGAATGTCGCCAAACAGGTTCTCGGCCACGATCACGTCGAAGCTGGCCGGACGCCGGATCAGGTGCATCGCCATGGCGTCCACCAGTACGTGCTCGACCTCCAGGTCGGGGTAGTCCTTGAGCACTTCCACGGCCACCCGGCGCCAGAGGCGGCTGGAGGCCAGCACGTTGGCCTTGTCCACGCTCGCCAGCTTGCGGCGGCGCTGGAGGGCGGCCACGGCCGCCACCCGCACCACGCGCTCGATCTCCGGCCGCGTGTAGAGCATGGTGTCGTAGGCTTCCTCGCCGCTGGCGCCCGCCTCCTGGCGCGGCCCGAAGTAGGCGCCGCCCGTCAGCTCGCGGATGACCAGGAGGTCGACGCCCGCCAGCACTTCTTCCTTGAGGGCGCTGGCCCCGATCAACTCAGGGAAGAGCTTGACCGGGCGCAGGTTGGCGAACAGGTTCAGGCCTTTGCGCAGAGCCAGCAGGCCGCGCTCGGGCCGGTCGGCGGCGTGGGGGTTGTCCCACTTGGGTCCACCCACGGCGCCGAGGAGGACGGCATCGACACACTGGCAGGCCAGCAAGGTCGAGTCGGGCAGGCTGTTGCCGTGCTCGTCGATGGCGCACCCACCCATCAGGTGCGTGTCAAAGGAGAAATCCAGGTCAAAGCGCGGGGCCAGTGCTTCCAGGGTCAGCCGTGCTTCGCGCACGACTTCCGGGCCGATGCCGTCGCCGGGGAGAAGGACGATCGAGTAATGGGTCATGGGTGAAGGATCAAGTTGAAAGTTGAAGGCTAAACGTTGAACGTTCAACGTTTAGCCTTCAACGTGTTTGGGTGTCAGTCCTGGCAGTCGGTGCAATCGTGTTCCAAGGTGGGGGTGCGCCAGCGGCGATCCTGAACTTCGATCGCTTCGCGCACAGATGAAGGCGGCTGGCGCCCGGCGGTGCGGTCGTCTTCAAGGTTGGACTCGGCATTCACCTCGTTGGGATCCGGGGCTGCGGTCGGCGGATGGATGGGGTTCATCGGTTGGGCCTCCTTTGCTGGCGACAAGACTGGGGTCTGGGCTTCCGGTGTGGTGGTGGGCAGAAGTCCGGACTTGGTTCCTGGGGCGTTCCTACACAGCAAGCATGCGGGCGTGGGCTTGTTCGTAGGCGGCGATGGCCGCGTCCTGGGCGAGCAGATAGCCCAGGTCATCCAGGCCCTGCAGCAGGCAGAGCTTGCGGTAGGGGTCGATGGCAAAACTGGCTTGCTGGCCGTCGGGCAGGCTAACGGTCTGGGCGGCCAGGTCGATGTGCAGCCGGGTCTGCGGGTGCTCTTCGACCAGGTCCAGCAGCATGTAGACAGTGTCCTCGGGCAGGGCGACGGGCAGCAGACCGTTCTTGAGGGCGTTGTTGTAGAAGATGTCGGCGAAGCCGGGGCTGATGACGGCCCGGAAGCCATACTCAGTCAGCGCCCAGACGGCGTGCTCACGGCTGGAGCCGCTGCCAAAGTTGCGCCCTGCCAGCAGGATTTCGGCTCCCTTGTGGTGCGGCCGGTTCAGCACAAAATCCTGCCTGTGGCTGCCGTCAGCATGGTAGCGCCAGGCGGCAAACAGGCCGTCGCCCATGCCCGCCTTGGTGACGGCGGTCAGGTAGCGGGCGGGGATGATCTGGTCGGTGTCGACGTTCTCAGCCCGCAGCGGTACGGCAGTGGAGGTAAGGGTGGTGAATGGTTTCATGACAGCATCTCCCGCACATCGACCACGCAGCCGTTGACGGCGGCGGCGGCGGCCATGATCGGGCTCATGAGCAGAGTGCGGGCGCCGGGTCCCTGGCGGCCCTGGAAGTTGCGGTTGCTGGTGCTGGCGACGTACTTGCCGGCGCCGGCCTTATCGTCGTTCATGGCCAGGCACATGCTGCACCCGGCGCCACGCCATTCGAAGCCCGCTTCGCTGAAGATGCGGTCGAGCCCTTCTTCCTCGGCCTGGGATTTGACGGCCTTGGAGCCAGGCACCACGAGCGCCCAGACACCGTCCGCCACGCGGCGGCCCTTGACCAGGTCCGCGGCGGCCCGCAGGTCCTCGATGCGGCCGTTGGTGCAGGAGCCGATGAAGACGATGTTCACGGGCTGCCCTTCCATGCGCTGTCCCGGCTGCAGGCCCATGTACTCCAGGGCGCTGAGCAGGCTGCGCCGCTCGGCCGGATCGGCCAACTCCTCGGGCGTGGGGATGCGGCCGGTGACGGCCACACCCTGGCCGGGATTGGTGCCGTAGGTGACCATCGGCTGTAGGTCGGAGGCGGTCAGGGTCAGCTCGCGATCGAAAGCAGCGCCTTCGTCCGTAGGCAGGGTGCGCCAGAAGGCCACCGCCTTATCCCAATCGGCGCCCTGCGGCGCGTAGGGACGGCCCTTGACATAGGCAAAGGTCGTTTCGTCGGGGGCGATGATGCCGGCGCGGGCGCCGCCCTCGATGCTCATGTTGCAGATGGTCATGCGGTTGGCCATGCTCAGCTTGCGGATGGCGCTGCCGCGGTACTCGAACACGTAACCCGCCCCGCCGCCGGCGCCGTTCTTGGCGATGATGCCGAGGATGATGTCCTTGGCTGTCACGCCAGGGCCCAGCTCACCTTCGACATTGATGGCGAAGGTCTTGGGTTTTTCCTGCAGCAGGCACTGCGTCGCCAGCACGTGCCCGACCTCGCTGGTGCCGATGCCAAAGGCGAGGGCGCCGAAGGCGCCGTGGGTGCTGGTGTGGCTGTCGCCGCAGACGATGGTCATGCCCGGCTGCGTGACGCCCATTTCCGGGCCAACCACGTGGACGATGCCCTGCACATCGCCCTCGATATCCCACAGCGTGATGCCGAAGTCATGGGCGTTTTGGCGCAGGGTGCGCACCTGGGTGGCGGCGTCGGACGGCCACAGGTCGATGACCACCTGCCGGGTGGGGATGGCATGGTCCATGGTGGCGAAGGTGCGGTCCGGCCGGCGCACCTTGAGGTCGCGCTCGCGCAGCATGGCAAAGGCCTGGGGCGAGGTGACCTCGTGGACAAGGTGGGCGTCGATGTAGAGGACGGCGGGGGCGCCGGGGTCCTGCTTGACCACGTGCGCGTCCCAGACTTTCTCGAAGAGGGTTCTTGGAGACATGGATCGAAAGAAGACAGTGAGGCAGGGAAGCGACCGTGCGAGCGGCCGGCACCGTAATGGCCAGAAAGCCACCGGCCTCGCCGCGCCTGCGCCGGGCGTCAGATCTGTGTGGTCTCGCCTTCGCCGATGGCGACGGCTGAGGCTTGTTCGTCCTGGGCGGCCAGGAGCTTGTTCAGGGCCTGCATATAGGCCTTGGCGCTGGCGACGATGATGTCGGTGTCGATGCCGCGGCCGGAGAAGAGGCGGCGGCGGGCGCGGCCCTGGGCGGTATGCGAGTAGCCGCGGCTCTCGGGCACGGCCACGCGGATCGTCACATCGCCGTTGGCGTCGATGCCCTCGGTCACGGCCTGAACCAGGAACTCGGTCAGGACGTTCGGGGCCTGGACGATGCGGTTGATGCCCTTGTAGACGGCATCCACCGGTCCGGTGCCAAAGCCAGCCTCGGTCACTTCCTGGCCGGTGGCGGTGTTGCGCAGCGTCACGACGGCGGTGGGGATGAGGTTCGAGCCGCACTGGACCTGCACATTTACCAACTCCCAGGTCTCCTGGGGTTGGAACACCTCGTCGCCCACCAGGGCTTCGATGTCACTATCGGTGACGACTTTTTTCTTGTCCGCCAGGTCCTTGAAGCGCCCGAAAACCTTGTCCAGTTCTTCGTTGTCCAGGTGGTAGCCCATCTTCTCGATCTGGACGCGGAAGGCATGGCGGCCAGAGTGTTTGCCTAGCACGAGCTTGCTGTGGCTGAGGCCGATGGTCTCCGCCTCCATGATCTCGTAGGTGCGCTTGTCCTTGAGCATCCCATCCTGGTGAATGCCCGCTTCATGGGCAAAGGCATTGGCGCCGACGATAGCCTTGTTGGGCTGGATGACCATGCCCGTGTAGCGGCTGACCATGTCGGAGGTGCGATGGATCTCCTGGGTGACGATGTTGGTGTCCAGCTCAAACACCGGCTGGCGCACGTACAACGCCATCACGACTTCTTCCAGGCTGGTGTTGCCGGCCCGTTCGCCGATGCCGTTGAGCGTGACCTCTACCTGGCGGGCGCCGCTCTGGACGGCTGCCAGGGTGTTGGCGGTGGCCAGCCCCAGATCGTTGTGGCAGTGAGCGGAGATGACGACGTTCTTCGCCCCCGGCGTGTTCTCGCGGATGTTATAGATCAGCCGTCCGAACTCTTCCGGGGTGGTGTAGCCCACCGTGTCCGGGATGTTCAGGGTGGTGGCCCCGGCGGCGATGGCCACGCTCAGCACCTTGTAGAGGAAGCGCGGATCGCTGCGGCCGGCGTCTTCAGGACTGAACTCGATGTTGTCGCAAAGTGAACGAGCATAGCCCACCATCTCCCGCACCGTCTCCACCACCTGGTCCGGCGTCATCTTCAGCTTGTGCTCCATGTGGATGGAGGAAGTGGCGAGGAAGGTGTGGATGCGGGGGTGTTTGGCGGGGCGCACCGCCTCCCAGGCGGCGTCGATGTCACGCTTGTTGGCCCGTGCCAGGCCGGCGATGACAGGCGGCTCGGCCGGGTTCCCGTCTCTGTCCAGCCTCGGCTCAACCCCCACGGTGGAGGCGATCCTCTTGACCGCGTCCAGGTCGCCGGGCGAGGCCGCCGGGAAGCCCGCCTCGATGATATCCACTCCCAGGCGGGCCAACTGCCGGGCGATCTCCAGCTTCTCCTGCGTGTTGAGCGTCGCCCCGGGCGATTGTTCGCCATCGCGCAGGGTGGTGTCGAAAATCAGGACCTTGTCAGGGGCCACTACGGAAGGATCAGTCATGGGGTTCCTCCATTACGCATTACGCATTACACAGTACGTACCATGTATCACGTACTGCGTAATGCGTACGACGTGGGGTCATACTTCTTTCGCTTTCAGCCAGGGCATCATGCGGCGCAGGTCACGGCCCACCTGCTCGATCTGCGAATCGCGTTCGGCGGCGCGCCGGGCATTGAAGTTCGGGCGGCCGTTGTTGTTTTCCTCGATCCACTCTTCGGCGTAGGCGCCGGACTGGATGTCGCTCAGGATGTGGACCATGGTGGCCTTGGTCTCATCGGTGATGAGCATATCGCCGGCGTGGTAGTCGCCGTGCTCAGCGGTGTCGCTGACGCTGTAGCGCATGTAGTTGAGGCCGCCCTGGTACATCAGGTCGACGATGAGCTTGAGCTCGTGCATGCACTCGAAATAGGCGATCTCAGGCTGGTAGCCGGCATTGACCAGGGTGTCGAAACCGGCCTTGACCAGAGCGCTGACGCCGCCGCAAAGGACCGCCTGCTCACCGAAGAGGTCGGTCTCGGTCTCTTCTTTGAAGGTGGTCAGGATGACCCCGGCGCGGGTGCAGCCAATCCCCTTGGCATAAGCCAGGGCATCCGCCAGGGCGTTCCCGCTGGCGTCCTGGTGCACGGCCACCAGACCGGGGGTGCCAGCGCCTTCTACAAAGACCTCGCGCACCCGGTGGCCGGGCGCCTTGGGGGCCACCATGGACACGTCGACGCCCGCGGGCGGGACGATCTGGCCATAGCGGATATTGAAGCCGTGGCCGAACATCAGGGTCTTGCCCGGCGTTAGGTGCCGCTCGATGCTCTCCTTGTAGACCTTGGCCTGGCTTGTGTCGGGCAACAGGACCATGATGATCTCGGCCTCGGCGCAGGCCTGTTCGGTCGAGACCACGCGCAGACCCTCGGCCTCGGCCTTCTGCCAGGAGCCGGAGCCCTTGTAAAGACCCACGCGCACATCCATGCCGTTGTCCCGTAGGTTGAGCGAATGGGCATGGCCCTGGCTGCCGTAGCCCAGGACTGCGATCTTGCGGCCCTTGAGGCGTTCGAGGTCGGCGTCGTTGTCGTAGAAGATAGTTGCCATGGAGATAAGTCCTTGTGAAGTGGGATAGCGGGTAGCAGGTGGCGGGTAGCGGGTGGCGGGTGGCAGGTACTGTCGCCCGCACCACGCTGACGCTAGAGGGCGATCGTGCGTTTGGCCTTGGCGGAGCCGTTGCGGCCGACGTGGCCACGGGTCATGGCCACGGCGCCGGTGCGCACCATTTCCAACACGGGATAGTTGCTGAGCAGGTCGATCAGGCTCGCCACCTGGTCCTCGCCGCCGACCGCCTGGATGACGACGGCGTCGAGGCTGACGTCCACGATGCGAGCGCGGTAGATGTCGACGATCTGCATGATCTCGCCGCGTGTCTTGCTGTCCACCTTGACGCGGATCAGCGCCATCTCGCGCACGATGGCGGGGCGGTCGGTCACGTCGTCGACCTTGACCACGTTGATCAGCTTGTAGAGCTGCTTGACGGCCTGGTCGACCATGCGGTCATCGCCGTCCACCACGAACGTCAGGCGGCTAATGCCCGGCGTCTCACTATGGCCGACGGTGAGGCTCTCGATGTTGAAACCCCGGCGCCGGAACAGGCCGACGACGCGCTGGAGGGCGCCCGGCTTGTCTTCCAGCCAGGCAATGACGGTGTGTTTGCCAAGGGAGTTGTAGGGGCTGGGTGTGCTCATCATGTTCCTCTTCAGGTCTCACCAGGCGGGCTGAACGCCGCTGGGGCCCTGCACGATCTTGGGCCGGCGAATCAATTCGCCCACGGCGGCGCCGGGCGGCACCATGGGGTACACGTTGACTTCTTCTTTGACGCGGAAGTCGATCAGGAAGGGGCCGGGGTAGGCATTGGCTTCGGCAATGGCATCCGCCACCTCTTCGCGGCGGGTCACGCGGCGGCCGGGAATGTCATACGCGTCGGCGATCTTGACAAAGTCGGGGCTGAGCATGGGGGTGGCGCTGTAGCGCTTGTCATAAAACAACTGCTGCCACTGCCGCACCATGCCGAGGAAACCGTTGTTGATGATGGCGATCTTGACGGAGAGCTTTTCCTGCACCAGCACGGCCAGTTCCTGCATGGTCATCTGGAAGCCGCCGTCGCCGGCCACAGCCCACACCAGGGCGTCGGGCGCCGCGAACTGGGCGCCGATGGCGGCGGGGAGGGCGAAGCCCATCGTCCCCAGGCCACCCGAGGTGATGAGCTGGTGCGGCCGGTCGTGGACAAAGTACTGGGCTTCCCACATCTGGTGCTGGCCCACGTCGGTGGCCACGATGCACTTGCCGCCGTTCGTGGCGTGCCAAAGCTGCCGCATGACGTAGGGTGGGATCAGCTCGTCCACCTCGGCGTTGAGAATGTCGCGATCACCGCCGTCGCTTTCCCAGGCCTTGATTTCGTGCAGCCAGTCCGGGTGGCGCGCCTGCTGCACCCTGGGCAGCAGCGCCTGCAGCGACGCCTTGCAGTCCCCGACCAGGGCGACCGTCGGCCTCACATTCTTGCCAACCTCTGCCGCATCCATCTCCAGGTGGATGATCTTGGCCTTGGGCGCAAAGGAATCGAGCCGTCCCGTCACACGATCATCGAAGCGCATGCCAATGCCGATCAGCACGTCACATTCCTGGATCGCCAGGTTGGGATGCGCTTCGCCGTGCATCCCGCACATGCCCAGCGCCAGAGGATGGGTCTCAGGGATGTCGCCCGTACCCAAGAGGGTAGTGGTGATCGGGATCTCAGCCTTCTCGGCCAGCGCCCGCAGCTCGGCGGTGGCGCCGCCCATCTGCACGCCGTGGCCGGCGATGATCAGCGGCTTCTGCGCCTGATTGATGAGCTCTGCCGCTTGTTCCACGTCCTGCTCGCTGATACCATGCCAGGGATTGTAGCCCGCCAGCGTGACCGTGAGAGCGTCGTAGTCGAACTCGGTGCTTTGGTTCTGCACGTCTTTGCAGATGTCGATGAGCACCGGGCCCGGCCGGCCCTCGCGGGCGACGTAGAAGGCTTCCTTCATCACTTGCGGCAGCTCGTGGATGTCGGTCACCAGGTAGTTGTGCTTCGTGATCGGCTGTGTGATGCCGGTGACATCGGTCTCCTGAAACGCATCATTGCCAAGAAGATTGGTCGGCACCTGGCCAGTGATGGCGACGAGCGGGATCGAATCCATCATAGCATCGGCGAGCCCCGTCACAAGGTTGGTGGCGCCAGGACCCGAAGTGGCCACGCAGACACCGACGTCGCCGGTGACGCGGGCGTAGCCTTCGGCCATGTGGGCGGCGCCCTGCTCATGGCGAACCAGAACGTGATGGATCTGCGGGTACGACACCAGGGCATCATAGGCAGGCAAAACCGTGCCGCCGGGAAAGCCGAACACCACCTTGACGCCTTCGCGGATGAGTGCTTCCCAGATGATCTGTGAGCCTTTGAGCTTCATAGAGACGAGTCCTCTGCGTGGAGCGTGATGAAGATAAGAGCCTGAAAAGAAAGACAGCCCCACCCCCTGCCGCTGCCGGAAGGGAAGTGGGGCTGCGCTGCCCGGTGGCGACCGTCGGCGTCGCCGGGATGGGTGCTGGTTGGGGGGCACTGCCGGCGAGCGCCACCGGCGGCGGAAAAACAAGCCCCCTTCCGGGTTGGAAGGGGGCGGGTCTTACGTGGGTGTGCGCTGTTGCCTAGAGGCTGTGCGCCTGCCTTCCAACCGGTTGCAGCTCCTGGCCCAGAATAAGGGCGAGGAGCTCTACAATAATGACTACGCTGAGGATGGCAGGTCGAGTGGACATGTGTGCGTCAGGCTACAGAATGCGGCGGAGTATACCCTCACCGTGGGGGTGTGTCAAATCCCGTTGGGTGCGCCGCAGGCAAGACGGCGACCCGGTGGACGGGCTCGAGGACAGCATTTGGAGACTGCTGCTCATTCCCAACAGTTGGCGGCGTAACCTTTGAAGCCTGCAGGCGTCACGATATGTAGCAGCACTTACTAAGAGTGGGTGTGCCGGGTGACCTGCCCGCAGTTCGCCGGCTCTCGCAGTGCTTCCTCCTCATCGCAAGGCGTGGCATGCGGACTTGAGGATGGCGATGAAGTTCGACGCCTGCGCACACCCCGGGGACCGTTGCTCGACATCAGACTCATCGAAGCACCTGTAGATAACGTAGAGGTCACATGAAAAGGCCCATCTTGTTGGCGATGCTCACACTTCTTTTGATCCTCGTCCCCGTGGCTGCGGTCGCGGCGGCGGCGGGAGAGAGCGGGCAGCATACTGCGTCCGTGCCGCCCCTGGTTCCCTTGTGTACCGAACTCGTGACCAACGGTGGCTTCGAGCAGAACGCGGCATGGACGTTTCCTGACACAGCGAGCCGCGCCGGCTACAGCACCCTGGAGGCGTACAAGGGCCTTCGCTCTGCCCGCCTTGGTCTGCTACCGGCGGCGGTCACGGCCGCGGGGGCGCCGGTGCAGGAAACGAACCTGCTGGGCGAGACGGCGCCGCTTGGGGCCACGTACTCGACCACCTACCAGACGATCACGATTCCGGCCGATGCCAACGACGTCACGCTGGACTACTACTTTCTGCCCGGAAGTGAGTCCACCAGCGGAGACTGGCAGCGGATGTACCTGCTGCGTCCCGGCACCTTCTCCGTCATCGAGAAGCTTATGGACGTCCACATCGATGCCAATGGATGGTACTGGGCCTCGTATGATCTGTCGGCCTACAGAGGACGATCGGTGGTTCTCTATTTCGAGGTCTACAACAACAGCACGGGTTCCACGGGCCGGACCTGGATGTTCCTGGACCAGGTCAGCGTGCAGTCTTGCCGGAATGTGACGGCCACCCCATCGCCGACCGCCACCTGGACCCCGACGCCGACGCATACGCCCACCAAGACGCCGACGCCGACTGCCACGAACACGCCGACCCTGACTCCTACGCCTACCCACACGCCGACGCCGACCGTGACGCCGACCCCTACCGACACACCGACGCCCACGGAGACGCCGACGGATACCCCCACCCCTACCGATACGCCGACGCCCACAGATACCCCAACGCCGACAGACACACCGACAGACACACCGACGCCGACGGATACCCCCACCCCTACGGATACGCCGACGCCCACAGACACCCCAACGCCGACAGACACACCGACAGACACACCGACGCCGACGGATACACCCACACCTACGGATACGCCGACGCCCACAGACACCCCAACGCCGACAGACACGCCGACAGACACACCGACGCCGACGGATACACCCACACCTACCGATACGCCGACGCCGACGGATACCCCCACGCCGACGCCCACACCCACGCACACGCCGACGCCTACCCGCAGAGTGGGCGAGACGACGACGCTGGAGCTCGACCCGGCCAGCGTCAACACGACCAACGGCAGTTGTTTCACCGTGGACCTGGTGGTGGACACCCACGGCGGTTGGGTCGACTATGTTCGCGCCAGGCTCTCCTTTGACCCGACGAAACTGGCCGTGATGCCCAATGGCACATCGCTGGCATCGGCCACGACGAACTTCGTTCCCAGCCCCTGCGCCGGCACGCCGCCGCCGACAACGACTCTTTTGCCTGACACGACCATGTTGCCCGCGGTGCTCAGCAACTCGGCCAACAACGGCACCGGCGCCATCGTCTACGAGGCCGGGCGCTCACCACAGACCATCGCTGTCAGTGGCCGTTTCCGGGTGGCGACCGTGCTCTTCAAGACGATCGGTCACACCGCCGCGAACGTCGATTACACGGCGGGAAGCCAGGCACTCTATGCCGGCAGCTCGGTGTTGGCCGGAACTTCGGGAACAGCGGTCACCGTCGATCGCTGGCTGGTGGGCCAGGTCGAGCTGCAGGGCCGCGGCGATCCGCCGTCTGCCTCGTGGAATGGCTATTCGCTGGAGCTGGGCTTTAGCCCCGTCCCTGGGGCGGCGGGGACGACAGGCGCACACAGCAGTGCGGCGCTCGCCGCCAGTGGTGTGGTAACGACGGTGGTGAGCGTCAACACCGACGCGTCCGGCGTCTTTACGGTGCCGGTGACGGCACTCGCCTACGGCCCGCCCTATGAGATCTCGGTGAAGGGACCGGCCAGCCTGACCAATCTGCGCCAGTCCGTTTTCCTGAATGGGACCTACAATTATGTGGACTTCGGCGCCCTGGTCGAGGGCGATGTCGACGGTGACGGCGACATCGACGGGGTCGATTACTCGCTGCTGGTGCAGGCGTATGGCGCCTGCTGCGGCGACCCCGGCTATGTGGCGACGGCTGACTTCAACGGCAACGGCTGCGTCGACGCCGGTGACTATTCGCTCCTGGTGAGCAATTTCGGTCAGAACAGCCCCATCATTGTCCCGGCACCGTCGGCAGCGAGCGCGGCAGCGTCGCAGGTCGCTCTGCGCGTCTTGCCCGTCTCGGTCACGTCCCCGGATGCGGGAACGGTCAGCCTCGGCGTCTGGGCCGTTGGCGCCGGACCGGTGGACAGCGCTGACGTGCAGATCGCGTTCGATCCGTCCGTCCTGCACATCGTCGACACTGGCGGCGATGATGCCAGCACCGTGGCGCCGGGAAGCGCGCTGGATGTCGTGCTGAAGAATGAGGCCGACAACACGGCCGGACGGATTCGCCTTGCCATCGGGCGCGCGCCGTGGAAACCGGCGCCCAGCGGCGACCTGCTGCTGGCGACCATCCGCATCAAACCGGTGAGCACAGAGGGCAGGGTGACGGCGCTGCAGGTGCTGGATACCAGCGGCCTCTACCACCAGGGCGATGTGATGGCCGGCGGGCGCTACGGCGCCATCGTCTACGCCGGCAGTGGTCGCGTCGAGGGCGGCCTGTGGCTGCCGGTGATGCTGAGGTAGACGCGACCGGTGACCTCCGGGAGGCGGCTGCATTCGTTGCGCAAGGGCGAGGTGTGCGAGCCGCCTCCCGGAGGTTTCTTTCCCCTGCGCGCGGGGTTGGCTCGCGACCGGGTTGTGCGCTACCATGCGTCACATAAGGGTGTTATGAACTCCCACTGCCATCGGTGCTGACCCACATGCTTCTGCGCTATACCTGGCTGCGTTTCCTTCTGCTGGCGACGGTGTTCGTCGTGGGCTTTGCCGTCGTCCCGGCCGTGCTGGGGCGCGCGGCGCCTTCGCGGCCCCAGCAGGTGGATGTGGCGCCGGGCTATGTCCTGGTCAAGCTGGAACCGCAGGCCCCGGCAGCCATCCTGCCGGCCGGGAGCGAGCACATTCTTGGCGCCTGGTACAAGGTCCCGATTGTCGAAGGGGAGGATCCCCGTGCGGCGGCGCAGCGATGGGCTGCGGTGTCCGGCGTCGTCCTTGCCCAGCCAGACACCGTCATCCACGTCGATCGCGAGGAGGTCGCCGCCATCCCCGCGGCGGAGGCGCCGGCAGCCAGGGCGGCTGCGGGCCTGGGCGCGGACCTGGCCCCCAACGACCCGCTCTACTCCAGGCAGTGGAACTTCCCCATGATCCAGACAGAGCAGGCGTGGGATGTGGCCACAGGTTCCGGCGTCAAGGTAGCGGTGGTCGATTCGGGGGTCCATCGCGGCGATGATCTGGCCTGTGCCACCTTCGTGGATGACTACAATGCCATCACCAACAAGGCGGGTCCGGGCGTTGCCGATGACGACTACGGCCACGGCACGCACGTAGCAGGAACGATCGCCCAGTGCACCGACAACGGCATCGGCGTGGCGGGGGTGGCTCCTGACGCTCAGTTGATGCCGGTGAAGGTGCTCGACGCCAGCGGCAATGGATCGTTCTCCAACGTTGCCAAGGGTGTTGACTGGGCGCGCGCCCACGGCGCGAGGGTGATCAACCTGTCTTTAGGGGCTCAGTGCTATCCGCCTTTCGATACCTGGCAGACTTGTTCCGAGAGATTCGGCGGCGGAAACCTTCTGAATGACGCAATTGCGGCAGCAGCGGCAGCGGACATCGTGATCGCGGCGGCGGCAGGGAACAACAACCTGGGTACGCTGATGTACCCTGCCAACCATCCCAACGTCATCGCCGTGACCGCCGTTGACCCGAACATGGTCAAGGCGCCCTACGCTGACTGGGGGTCCGGCTTGGATCTGGCGGCGCCTGGCGGCAACACGGCCCTTACCTGGAACGGCGTCGAACACGGGGGCGGCATTCTTCAGCAGTCGAAAGACGGGTCGAACTGGAACGCCTATGTCTACAAACAGGGCACCTCGATGGCCACGGCGCACGTTTCGGCGGCGGCGGCCTTGCTGCGCTCGTTCGTGCCCGGCGCCACGCGCCAGCAGGTGCAGGACGCGCTGCAGAGCACGGCCCTCGACCTGGGCACCCCTGGCCCCGACACCACGTTCGGCTACGGCCTGATCCAGATCGCGAGCGCGCTGCAAGCGGTGCAGGCCGCCGGGGCCACGTCCACACCCACGCCGACGCCGACCGAGACGCCCACGGCCACGGTCACGCCGACGGCGACGCTGACGCCCACAGAAACGCCGACGCCCACAGCCACGGCGACAGCGACGGAAACGCCCACCGCCTCGCCCACGGCGCCCGTCACGCAGGTGTGGCTGCCGCTGGTTTGGCAGGCAGCGACCGCTGCCCGCTAGCGGCGCCGGTCGTTAGTCGCCGAAGCTGATGCCCATGTCCCGCGCCGTGAGCACGGTGTCGCCATCCAGCGGCACCAGCTTCATGCGGCGTGTGGCCTCGACCAGGGGAACGTAGCGCACCACAGGCGGGTCCAAGGCGACCATGACGGCCGACTGGCCTTCCTCCAGAGCCCGCACGGCGGCGGCGCCGAAGCGCAGGGCCAGCAGACGGTCTGAGGTGGTGGGGCTGCCCCCGCGCAGAAGGTGGCCCAGCACGACCACCCGCGTTTCCTTGCCAGTGAGCGCCTGCAGTTCTGCCGCCACCTGTTCGCCGGCGCCGCCCAGGCGTTCAGCTCGCCCGACCTCGCGGCCGATGACGGAGACGCTGCCGCCCACGGGCATGGCGCCTTCGGCCACCACGACGATGCTGAAGTTGCGGCCCTGCTCGTCGCGCTCGTTGATCTTGGCCGCCACCTTGTCCAACTGGTAGGGAATCTCGGGGATGAGGATGACGTCGGCCGACCCGGCGATGCCGGTGTGCAGGGCAATCCAGCCGGCATAGCGGCCCATCACCTCGACGACCATGAGGCGATTGTGCGATTCGGCCGTGGAGTGGAGCCGGTCGAGGCATTCGGTGGCGAAGGCGACGGCGGTGTCGAAGCCGAAGGTGGCCACCGTTCCCTCCAGGTCGTTGTCGATGGTTTTGGGCACGCCGATCACGCGCAGCCCCTTCTGGGCCAGGGCGTTGGCGATGGTCATCGAGCCGTCACCGCCGATGGAGATGAGGGCGTCGATCTCGTGCATGGCGAAGGCGCGGATGAGCTCGTCCGTACGGTCTACTTCTTCCACGGTGCCGTCTGGAAGATGAACCGGGAAGTGCAGGGGATTGCCGCGGTTGGTCGTGCCCAGGATGGTGCCGCCCAGGTGGGTGATCCCACGCACGCTGTCGCGCGTCAGGGGAATGAGGCCCCCCTCGGGGAATCGTTCGGGCAGCAGGAGCCCGTTGAAGCCCTCACGGATGCCGCAGCAGTCCCAGCCGCGCTTGCGGGCGGCGAGGACCACGGCGCGGATGACGGCGTTCAGTCCCGGCGCGTCTCCGCCGCCGGTGCAAATAGCAATGCGTTTGATTGATTTTGCCATAGTTTACACCTGGTGCAACGATTGCATCGATAATTGCTCTCTGAACGATTGAATGTCCTGATCCGAGCTCTCAAGGGGGACATCTTTCCAAAGCCAGCCTAACGCTACGATTCGATCTGCTTTCTCAAGTTCATACCTAAAGGAAAGAGAATCAAGTAAGTGAGAAAGCTCCTCGCAGCCTTGTGATGGCACCTTTTCGATCGCTTCTTCAACTTTTGGTCTGATCTCGTCTTTGGCATGCATTCTGCAATTCCAGCTCAATATGATATGGGTGGGATCGTAGCACGGGCCATGCCGAAGGTCAATGATGATTGGCTGCCATCCCCATGGACGACGGTTGCAGTCCGCCATCTCCCTCAGCCCGTCCATGCGGACAGGGTTCTGAGCCCTCGCAACCCGTCACCCGCCTCCTGCCACCCTGTCCACTTCCACCACGAACCCCGGCCCGCCGAGGTAGATGCCCCCATCGATGTTCATGGCGCGGCCCTGCGCATAGCGCCAAGGCCCCGTCACCGTGGCCGGCGGCTGGCCGGTCAGGTCGGGGATGGGCGTGTGGCCATGGACCAGGCGGCTGCCGCCGTAGCTGGCGAGAAAAGCATCCAGGGCTTCGCCGTGGTCGCGGTCGAAGGCATGGCGTTCGGTGAAGTCGTCGAGGTAGAAGTCCCAGGCGCCGCCATCGTTCTGCCGCATGAGCGCTCCGGCTTGTGCGTTCACCTCGTCCAGGGCGGGACCGTAGCGGCGATAGAATTCGCCGTCGGCGTGGATCAACAGCCAGTCGCCCTCGCGCGCCATGATGGGCAGACCCAGCAGCCAGTCAACGTGCCGTGAGGTGAGTCGTTCCAGGTCCGAGGGGATGCCGCCGTAGCGCAGCCAGTAGCGCAGGTAGGTGCCACCTTTGAGCGTGTTGGGCTGGTCGCCCATAAGGTAGGCGGCGAGCAGGGCCAGATCGTGGTTGCCCAGAAGACAGCCGACACTGCCCCCTGCGGCGGCGGCTTCCTCCTGGAGGCGCATCACCATGTCATAGGCGCCGACGCCGTCAGGCCCGCGGTCGCAGAGATCGCCGGTGAACCAGAGCGTCGCATCGCCGCCGCGCCAGTGGAGGCTCTCACCGACGATCCCCGCCTGCTGCAGCAGAAGCTGCGCCTGCGGGAGGTAACCGTGGATGTCGCCGAGCAGGTAGAGACGGTTTGAGTTCGGGGTAGTCATGCGTGGAAGTGGGGAGAACTGGAGACCGGGCAACCCTTGGCCAGAAAACTCGGTCTACAGACGCCTGGTTTTCTGGCCCGCGGACTACTGTCCCCGACCCAGCCAAAGCCTCTGCCGGTCGTCCCAACGCCAGCCCGGCGCCTGCAGCGCCAGCTCGTGCTTGGGCCAGCCAGCGTTGATGCGCTGCCAGGTGGCTTCCCACGACCTGATGCCGCTCAAGGCGTCGGCGGCCTCGACATTGCAGGCGCCGACTGCGGTGGCGGCGGTGAGGGTTTGCGCTGGCGGCAGGCCGGCCAGGAGCGCAGCCAGGAACCCGGCAATCGAGGAATCACCGGAGCCGGTGGCGCCGACCTCGTTGGCACGGAAGGCGGGCGCCCACATCTCCTGGTTGGCCCATGCACCGGCGTGGGGGGGGGCCGCCCGGCCCAGGGAGGCAACAGCCGCCTCGCTGCCGGTGCGGAGATAGAAGCCGTGGTGCCCCAGTTTGATGCCCAGAACCTTGACGCCCATCTCGAGGATCTCGTCGCTGACGCTGGTCAGCAGTTCGGGGGTGATGGCCGAAAGCACGTCGTGCCCTGCCGCAGCCCAGAGCTCGTCGTAAGTTTGGCGCCGGAGCATGAACAGCACCTCCTCGCCGCTGGGCAGGAAGACGTCGACGTTGGGCAGGGTGGCGGTGAGAATGGCGCGCCAGTCCGAACGGCCGCTGTCGGTGTTCGGCGGCGGCAGTGACATGTCGAGGGATGTGGTGACGCCTGTCGCCTTGGCCTGGCGGAAGATGGCTGCCAGCTCAGCCCCGTTATGGCTGTACATCTGCCGCATGATGGGCGGGTAGCCGAAGTGCATCAGCCGCACCTGGTGCAGCACGTCATAGCGGACATCGCTAGAAGTGAAGGTGTCGTTGGCGCCAGCAAAGTGCAGAAAGATGCGGTCGATCTGGGGTGGGTTGATGACGACGGTGTAGGAGGTGCGCGCCGCCGCGTCCACCACCATGCCGTCGGCCAGGTGAGGGTCGTAGGCGGCGACCATGTCGCGGATGGTATGGCCGAAGGCGTCGTCGCCGACCTTGCCCATGAGCAGGGTGCGGACTCCGAGCTTGTTGAGCGCCAAACCGGTGTTGGAGACTGGCCCGCCGGTAGAGAAGGCGATCGGGCCGACCTCCACCAGCCGTCCCGGCGCAAAGGTGCGCTGGAAGGTGCCGGCGGGCGTGCCGCTCAGATCGGGGATGACATCCAGGCAGATATGGCCGGCGACGACGGCGTCAAAGTTGTCGGACACGGGATGGCCTCGGGAAGGTGGCGGGTAGCAGGTGGCAGGCAGGGAATTGCGAAATTCGAAATTCGGATTGCGAATGGTAGCAGCTATCGAGTATCACGTACTCCGTACTGCGTAATACGTAATATGTCATCAAACATCACGTTTTTACGCATTACGCATTACGCATTACGCATTACGGTTTACGCATGGCGCCGGTCAGCCGGTGGCCTGGGCCTCGGCCTGGCGCAGGTGGCGGGCGGCGTCGATCATGGCCAGGTAGCCCTCCACCGGCACGTATTCGGGGATGGAATTGCCTGATCCCAGGGCATAGCCGTGCGCCTGGCGGCGGAACCGCTCGGCCTTGGCGACCACGTCAGCAAAGACGTCGGCGGGAGGACGCTGGCAGAGGATGTCGACGTCGATGCCGCCCAGAAGGCCGATGCGGTCGGCGTAGCGATGGACCCACTCGTCGAAGGGTGCGATGGTGTCCTCGTTGGAGTGCTTGGCGTTGATGCCCAGGGCGATGACGTCATCCATGATGGGGAAGATCTTACCGCACGAGTGCCAGAGGAAAGGCTTGCCCGCCGCATGCACCAGGTCGATGACGCGCTTGTACTGCGGCAGAATGTGCTCGCGGATGGTCGGCGGCGCCAGCAGGGTGCTCGTCTTGAAGCCCAGGTCATCGCCAAATCGGCAGATGGCATACGCCTCGCCGTGACGTTCCAGGAAGGTCGTCCAGACTGTGACCATCAGGTCGCCGATGCGGCGGAAGAGGTCGGCGAAGAGCTCAGGATCGTCCACGAGCATGTAGGCCAAGTACTGGTAGCCAACCAGGTCCTCGCTCAGTTCCAGGACACCGTTGCCGGGGCCGCCCAAGGCCTTCATGCCCGCCGGCAGGCACTGCGCCATCATGGCGAACTTGCGGTCCGCCGCCTTCCAGTAGCGCTGGGGCACTTCATCCCACGGGTAGGCCTCGAAATCGGCGCGGCTCTGGATCGGTCCCGGACGCCCGCCGTAGATGGCACCGTGGTCGGGAAGGCTGCGGCTGATAGTGACTTCCCACGACACGGTGTCGTAGGTCATCTCCCGGTAGAAGCGACAGTACTGGGTGAAGAACTCCCTGAGATCGGCTTCGTCGCCCTGTTCCAGAGCCGCAAAACGGACATCCAACACCTGCTCCATGATCTCAGGGCTGATCTTGTGCTCATAGATCGGCAGGCGCGAGGGACGGACATTCCGCAGCACATCCAGCATGTGGCGGTAGTCAGGCTGGAAAGACATGCCGCTACGCTCCCGGATGGTAATACCGGCCGTAGTCGCCCATCAGCAGGTGCAGAGGCGGCTCATCCTCCTCGATCTCAGGGAAGCGGCCGACCGGATCGAGGAAGCGGTTGTCGGTATGGTCATCGTTGACGGTGGAGACTTCGCCCACGAGCACCCGGCCTTCGGCGCCCCAGAACTTGTGGTAGAGCCCGGTGGGGAGGGTGATGCTCTCCCCGTTGCCCAGGGTGACGATGGCGCCTGCCCTGAGCGTACGCACGACCCCGTCCAGGCTGACCGTGACGTCCGTATCGTCGAGGCCGCCCTCGGGGGTCGAGTTGTAGAGCTGAAGGAGCAGCTTGCCGCCGCCGCGGTTGATGATGTCCTCGACCTTCTGCCAGTGGAAGTGGTAGGGCGTCACCTGGTCCACGTCCACGATCAGGAGCTTCTCGGCATAGACTTTGCCTTGGCCCAGGCGCAGATTGTCCACCGATCCGTTGCGGATGGTGAAGAGGAAGAGGCCCATGCCGGCGTAATCGCCCAAGCCAAAGTCGGTGATGTCCCAGCCCAGGTTGTGCTCGACGATCTCGCGGGCTTCGGGGCCTTTGCGGCGCCATTCTTCCGGGGTCCAGTAGGCGAACGGCGGCAAATAGAAATGATGCGCCCTGGCGAAAGCATCAGCTTCGGCCATGATGGCGTTGATTTGGGATCGTTTCATCGGGTGAATCCTTTGGGGGTATGGCGAAATGCGGTATTGGGGGGGCCGGCGGATCGGGAGCCAGGAGACCGGGTCCGGCTCTCCCGGTCTCCTGGTCTTCCTCAACCCGGCACTGAGGTCAGGTCGGCGAAGGCGGGCGCCGTCTGCATCAGCAGACGGCCGTAGAATTCGGCAAGCGGCCGGTAGCGTTCGTGCATGCCGGGGCGCGGCTCCACGCGGGCGGCGCGCGTCACCCAGCGCTCGGCGGTCGCCGCCATGTCGTCGAAGATGCCGAGGGCGTAGCCTGCGAGGATGGCGTTGCCCAAAGCGGCCAGGTCCTCACGCCCGAGCAGAACCTGGGGAAGCCCCAACACGTCGGCGCGGATCTGGTTCCACAGTACGCTTTTGGCGCCGCCGCCGTAGGCCGTCACCTCGACCACGTTCGACTCGGGGTAGGTGGCTTGGAGGGACTGGTACTGCTGGTACTGGTCATAGGCGATCGATTCCAGGACGGCGCGATAGAAATGCTCGCGCTTGTGCGTCCAGGTGAAGCCGAACCAGGCGCCTTTGAGGTCGGTGTTGGCCGGACACGCGCGACCGCCGAGGTGGGGGATGAAGAACAGCTTGTCAGCGCCGGGAGGCAGCACGCTGGCGCGGGCGTCCAGGATGTCGTAGACCGACTTGCCTTCGGCTTCCGCGGCAACCTCATCGGCATAGGCGAAAGTTTCCTGGAACCAGTGATGGCTGAGGCCGCCGCCGATGATGTAGGAGGTAGGGTTCCACAGTCCGGGAATGACGGAGGGAATGATCTCGGCCATGCGGTTGGTCATGTCGGGCCGGAACTGGTCGGTGCACAGCGCCAGCACGGGATAGGTCCCGGCGTTAGAGGCCATGCGGTCGGCCTTGGTGATACCGGCGCCCACGTACCCGGAGGACTGGTCGCCCGCCCCGGCCACCACCGGCGTCCCCTGGCGCAGCCCCGTGGCCACCGCCGCCTCGCTGCTGAGGCCGCCGACGATGTCCGTCGACTTGACGATGCGTGGCAGTTTGTCCATGGGGATGTTCAGGACGCGGCACAGCTCATCCGACCAGGCGTAGCGCTGCGTGTCGCTCAGGCCCGTCGCCCAGAGGTAGGTGTAGTCGATGAAGGCCTGATCGGCCCGCAGCCCGGCCATCTTGCCCAACAGGTAGGCGCTGATCGTGACGAACTTGGCCGAGCGCTTGAATACGCCGGGAAACTCCTCCCGAATCCACAGCATCTTAGGCGCCACAGTCGGCTGGCCCGAACCGGTGAGCTGGCGGATCGGGTCGTGGAAGTTGTCCAAGGTCCAGTTGAGCTGGGGCGTGAACCGCTGGTCCAGGGTCGTCGTATAGGGAGTGACGGCGTCGCCGTTTTCATCGATGCCCATGCAGCCGCTGATCATGCCGTCGAGGCAGATGGCGGCAATGCGGGTCGGATCGACGCCCGACTTATCCACCAGCTCGCGCATGGACTCGTACACGGCAGCCAACAACGCCGGCCCATCGTACTCTGCCACACCGGGTCGCGGCTGCTGGGGATGCGTATCGCGCTTGGCGTCGCCCAGGATCACGCCCTGGATGTCCATGATCGTGGTCTTGGTGAAGCTGGAGCCTATGTCGATGCCGATCAGGTACGTGGTGCTCATGGGTCTCCTGTCTGTCGTATGCTGGCAAAAGCGACTTCAGGCGCGGCCGCCTGACATCGTATGGAGGCGCTCGATCTGAGCCTGGGCGTTGTCGAGCGCGGTCTGCGGGTCTTTGCGCCCGGCGATGGCCGCGGCGATGGCTTCGCCGAAGGCGTCGCCCACGGGCAGCCAGTCGTCTTCCACGGTACGCTCGTTGCGGGCAAAGGCGCGCGTGGTGAGGACGGCGTCCACCAGGTCAGATGGGTAGCGCTGGGTGGCGCGCGGGTCCAGGAGGGCGGTGAGCCGTGCCTGCTCGACGTGCCCGCTGGCGAGGTCGACGGCCGCGGGTTCGGCGCTGGCGGCCCAGCGAATGAACTGCCATGCCGCTTCGGGGTGCCGGGAGGCGGCGGGAATGTTCCAGGCCGGGCTGTAGAGACCGGCGTGCCGGTCGCCGCCTGGACCTGAGGGCACCAGGGTTGCCCGCGACAGCGCTGCGACCGGCGACTGCCGGTCATACCATTTGCCGATCTCGGAGGCCGCCTCGATGAACATGGCCGCTTCGCCCTGGAAGTAGCGCTCGGAGCCGTTGTACCAGTCGATCTCGGCTGAGTCTGGCGGCGCCGCCTGGCGCAGGAGGCCGGCATAGTAGGTCAGAGCCGCCACCATGGTCGGGCTGTTGAAGGTGGGCCGCCCGTGCTCGTCGTACCAGCGGGCACCGAAACAGGGAGCAATCGTCGAACCCAGAATCCAGACGTTGGCGCCCGCACCGGGCTTGCCGCGCGCGATCAGACCGTAGATACGATCTTGCCTGTCGGCGACCAACGCCTGGCGGATGCCCACAGCCACCTCGTGCAGCTCCGCCAGGGTGCGCGGAGCGTGGAAGCCATAGCGCTCGAACAGGTCCGCCCGATAGACAAGGATGTTGGACATGTTCGAATAGGGAATGCCGTACAGCACCCCATCCACACTGGCGCAGGCGAGCGCCGCGGGGTTGAAAGGCGACAGGTCGAAGCCATCCCGCTCGACATAAGGACCAAGCGGTGTGACGGCGCCGCGGCGGGCGTAGAGCGGCAGCAGCATCTCGTCGGCGGCGACGACATCGAACTCACCGGCGCGATGCGTATAGGCCGCGATGATGGCCTGCCAGTAGTCGTTGAGCCACAAATACTCGAACTCCAGGCGGATGCCGGTCGCGGCCGTGAACGACTCGGCCGTCGTCCGCCAGTGGTGGAAGTTCGAAATATCCTCGTTGAGCACGCGAATCGTGGGTCCGGTCATCATGCCAGTGCCTGGGCTCTTGCTGCTACGTGTTTCAACGCATCACCTATGACGCATGACGGAGTACGGGGTATGCACCACGCCTCACGCCTCGTTCGGCGCCAGTCTGTCCATGTCCAGGGGATAGACGCCGTACTCGCGAATGGCATTGAGCATGGCGATGTAGAAGGCCGGCTTGACCCCGGAATGGATCGAGTTGCTGGAGGAGCAGGCATAGCCCCCGCCGGGGCCGGCGATGCGGATGCAGTTCTTGACCGACTCCACTACCTTCTCTTCGGGGCCGTCCAGGAGCAGATAGGCGCAGTCGACGTTGCCCTTGATGGCCACACGGTGGCCGTACTGCTGCTTGACCGTCGCCAGGTCCATCTTGGCCAGGGGATCGATGGGGTCGATGCCGTCGATGCCGGCGTCGATGAGGCCGTCGATGACCTGCATGATGTTGCCGTCCGTATGCTTCCAGTACAAGAGGCCGCAGTCATGAATAGCCTTCACCCAGCGCCGGAAGTGGGGCATGAAGATGCTTTCCCACATCACCGGTGAGATCATGATGCGGCGGTTGTCGGCGATGTCATCGCCCGACATCACTACCTCGGCGCCCAGCTCGGCGGCGATCTGCGCCAGGGCAATGCTCTGGTTCACGCACTTGTCGACCAGCCCTTCGACCAGGTCCGGCTGCTTCTTACAGAGCACGAAAAGCTGGGCATAACCGAAGAGGTCGCGGGGGTTGGACCAAACGTCGCGCAACTGTACGAAGATCGCACGCTTGCCCTTGAAGCGCTTGATCCGTCTCTTCATGGTTTCGAAGCGGTGGGGGGCGTAGGGATCGGGCGGGTTCCACTTCTCCAGGTCGGCCCAGCTCTTGATCGGCGCAAAGGCGTCGATGGCCATCGCATAGTCCTCGTGGCCGCGGGTCCGGGTCACACCCCACTCGTCGAACAGGTTGCCGTCGGGCAGTGGGGTCTTGATGTAGTCCGGGCCGCACATGACGGCGTCAAGGTCGAACTTCTCGATGAAGTCCTCATAGCCACCGCCGCCGGTCATGGTCTTAATGACATCCGGGTCGATATCCCATTCGAAGGTGGGGATGCGGTCAGGCTCCTGGCGCCGCAGCACAGTAAGCACCCGTTCGGTGCTGGTCATCTCGCTTTTCATCAGGGTCTCCTATCGTCTGCATCGCCGTTCCAGAGCATGATCTACCTGCTCCGGAAGGCGACATGGTTGTCGATCGCCACCAGAGGATTCTGGCGTATGTTGGCAGGAAGTCCGCGGCCGCAGGTTGCGCACCAGGTGAACCCGCCGAGTCGTAGTTACGACTTCAGTCGTTGTGGTTGGCGCAAGAGCGACTGAAGTCGCTACTACGCCGCTCTATTCGCCGCTGGTCGTCAGCGTCATGCCGCGCAGCAGGTAGCGGCCCAATAGAATGAAGATGAGCAATGTCGGCACTGAGGCCAACAGGGCGCCTGCCAGGACGGCGGGTGTGTTGTCGGCCGAATAGCTCCCGCGCAGGCTGGCCAGACCGGCCATGACCGGACGAACATTTGCCGACTTGGCCAGGGTGATGCCGAAGAGCAGGTCGTTCCAGATCCATGTAAACTGAAAGAGGAAGAGGGCGGCGACAGGCGCGACGGACAGCGGCATGTACATGCGCAGGTAGATGCCGAAATTGCTCAAGCCATCCATCTTGGCGGCCTCGATGATTTCCGACGATATCGTCGTAAAGTGATTCCGCAGCACGAACAGGCAGAAAGGAATTGCTATGGCTGTGTAGAATGCCAACATCCCCACCTGAGTGTCATAGAGATTGGTTTTCTGGTACATGTAAAAGAGCGGCACCAGATACATTTGAAAGGGAAATATGGTGCCGCTGTAGATTAGTAAGAACCAGAAAAAGGTATTCCAGACCTTGAGCTGGACGAGGGAGTATCCGGCCAGGGACGCCATGAGGATGGCCAGCCCGGCGCCTACGCTGGCGTACACCATGCTTCTGGCAAAGCTAGCGCCCAACTTGCCGTTGGTCCAGGCGAACTTGAGATTCGCGAGAAAAGCATTGTTCTTTGGCAGCTCCCAGCGAGCGGTCTGCGCGTACTCCGCCGAGCTCTTGAACGCGGTCATGAACGAGATCGCCAGGGGAAAGAGCCAAACAATGACCAGGATGGTCACCCCCGCCAGCAGCACGGCACGGGTAAGGGTTCTACGCGAAGGCATGAATCACTCCTCCCGTCTGAAGATCGACCGCAGGTAGAATACCGAGAATACGATCACAATAAGTGAAAGGACGTTCGCGATGGCGGCGCCGTAGCCAAGGCGGTACGATACAAAAGACTCGCGGTACATGGTGACGGCCAGCGTTTCCGACGAGCGGTACGGGCCGCCCTGTGTCATCACCCAGATCAGGTCAAAAACCTTGAAGCCGTTGATGACTGCGATCGTGACGACTACTGTGGTAATGGGCTTTAGCAGCGGAAAAACCACCTTCCAGAACGCCTGCCAACCGCTAGCGCCGTCGATTTTGGCAGCTTCCACTGGGTCCGTGGGGATGTTCTGCAGACCCACCAGGAACAGGATCATGTTCGTGCCGGTGCTGAGCCAAGTGTAGGCAATGATCATCGCCACCGTGTTCCAAGGCGGCGAGATCAGCCAGGACCTCGCCACCGAATCCAGTCCTACCTGGCGCAGACCAGCGTTGACGATGCCGCCATTGGCGAGGATGAAGGCCCAGATCACTGCCACACTGGTGGCCGAGATCGCATAGGGAAGATAGAAGATGGCCTTGAAAAAGCCTTGTAGGGGAATGCGGTTGATCAGCACTGCCAGCAGCAGGCCGAGACCTACCGGAAGCGCCAGCGTGGCTACCACCCAGATGACCGAGTTGCCGAAGGAGGTGCGGAAGATCGGCGTCTTAACGAGCTGTATGTAGTTCTGCAGGCCGATGAATACGGGCGGCGTCAGGCCATCCCATTTAGTAAGGCTGATGTAGAACGTATAAACCGCTGGGTAAAGCAGAAACACACCAACGAAGGCGAGCGCCGGCACCAGGTAAATGTACGGCTCGATATGCGCCCAGGATCGCTGCTTGAGGGTGCGAGTGGAAGGTGGTCGTGAGGCTGCCAATTCCGTGACCAAGGTGGCTCTCCTCTAAGTGTAGAGATGGGCGCCAGCGGCGTGTCGGCGGCTGTGATAGAAGGACGCCGCCGGCGCCCATTGGGGATGGACTCAGGTGCGTCCCACCCAAGTGAGACGCACCTGATCATCGACTGGAGAGGCGTCGCGCCTACTGGCGGGAGGCCCAGACTTCGTCGGCCTTGGCCTGGATGTTCTTCAGAACGCTGTCCATGGTGCTCGGATCGGTCATGAAGCGAGCCAGCTCATCCACGGCGACCTCGACGATGTCGGGAGGCGTGGCTTCCCAATAGCGCTGCACGCGGACGGCCTTATTGTCGGAAATCCACTTCTGGACGCCGGCGCCTACTTCATTGGCTGGATCGGCCTTGCTGTTGGCAGAAGTGAAGCCAGCCAGCTTGCTCCACTCGTTCTGCGCAGGCACGGACATCCACCATTCCACCGCCTTCTTGGCGTCTTCCACGTTGGGGCTCTTGGCGCCGACCAACAGCGGGCCGGCTTCGAAGAACAGGGCCGGGGGCAGCGAGGCGTTCTGGTTGGGCATGATGAAGGCGTCATAATCCACGCCTGGCTTCATGCCGCCGCCGTTCAGGGTAGCGGAGTACCAGTCGCCGATGGGGATCATGGCGATCTTGCCGGTCTGGAAATACGGAAGCAGATCATTCTCCGTGGTGCCGAAACCGATGCCAGGGTCGCTCATGTAGCCCTTGTCGATGAACTCTTTCCAGAGCTTCATGGCGTTCACGACTTCGGGGTCTGTGTACTTAGCCTCACCCGCCACAAGCTTGTTGTAGAAGTCAGGACCGGCCGTGCGTAGGACCATCTCCTCGAACATGATGAAGGCGGGCCAGCGGCCGCTGATCGTCATGGCGAGGGGCGTGATGCCCTTGGCCTTAAGGGTATCGTTGATCTTGATGAACTCGTCCCAGGTCTTCGGGGGCGTCAAGTTGTTGTCGGCGAAGACCTTCTTGTTGTAGTAAACCACCCAGTTGGCGGTCAACAGCGGCACGGCGTACGTCTTGCCATTGAAGCTGAAGGCATTGGCGACATCCTGGGTGTACTCGCCTGAGTCGATGTACTTCTTCCAGATGTCGGTCAGGTCAGCGGCGACGCCGGCCTTGACGATGTCCTCCATGCGGTAGCCGGACCACCAGGTGTACAGGTCGGGCGCCTTGTCCGTGGGGAGCGAGGCGCGCACCGTGGTCTGGTAGTCGGTGGTGTTGGCAAAAGGCACAGTCTTCCAACCGACTCCGATGTCCTTGGCGGCCGACTCACCCATGGTGTTGGTGTTCTTCTCCCAGTCGGCCTTATCATGGTACATCTCGAGCATCTTGGCAGCAGCCGCAGGCGCTGCGGTCGGTTCCGGGGCCTTGGTGGGCTCGGGGGCCATGGTCGGTTCCGGAGCCTTGGTGGGCTCAGGGGCCTTGGTCGGTTCCGGGGCCTTGGTGGGCTCAGCCGCGGGCGCCTGGGTTGCAGCGGGCGCAGGGGCGGCGGCGCCACCACAGGCGGCCAGCAGGACGCCCATGACCACCACCATGGCGATCAGGATGAACAGGTTCTTGCGTTGCATGGATTCTCCTCCAAGTGGGGAAACTGCGTGCGGGTAGAAACGGTTGAAACGGCGAGTTGTGAATCAGGCTTGTTGCCTCTGGCGATAGCGCACCTCCTTATCAGGGGCGGAAGATAACACGAACGGACGCCAAAGAACGAGGGGGCGCTTCCAAATGCACCACACTGCCCGTGAGGGCAAGCTCAGCGCCATCATCCTCGATAGGCGAACACGTGCAGGCAGCTGCAAGCGGGCGGTCGAAACCGAGCGCTACCTGCTGGCTGGATGCTGTCAGGTTGAACGCGTGGATGACCCAGCCGCGGCCATCGTCGGCGGCCTTGACCTGCACATCGGCGACGCCCTCCGGGGCTACCTTGAGGAACTGACCCCCTGCCTGCGGCTCGGCGCCCGGCGCCCGCACGATGACCGGCGGCGCCAGGAACCCGGCAGCAAAGCGGCTGGCGGCGGCCGGGTCGTAGGTTGGGCCGGAGGTCAGGCGGTAGCGGAAGAGCAGCTCGCCGCCCTGGCTGGCCACGAAGTTGGTGGTCCAATAGTTGTTGACGGGCCAGGAGACCAGGGTGGGACTGGCGGCTTCCAGATGCTGCGCCCAGCGCCCTGTCGTGATGCCGCCCACCTGGACCAAGGGCGCATCGATGGGCGCCAGCACGACCGAAGTCAGTTCATCGCTGACTTCCGCCCAGCGCTGGATGCCGTACCAGTCGCGGCAAGTGCCGGGCAACTGCTCGGCGTCGGGCACGAGCGGGACGCCATTCAGGTCGAGATGGAAGGTAGGCGCCTGGAGGGCGCAGGGGAAGACGACGTAGATGGCCTCGGGGTCGGTGACGTGCTCCTTGTCCACGACCATGTCGACATGCAGGGCTTTCTCGTGGTGGGGAAGCGAGTAGCGCACACGCACGGAGCGAGCGCCGGGCGCTTGCATGAACACCTCAATGCTCACGTCCAGCGGACCGGCATGGGCGGGAGCGCAGCGCACCTGGGTCGGACCCTGGCGCCGGAAGGGTGTATCTGTGCGCTGGGTTCCGTACATCTCCACGCTGAAGTCGCCGGTGAAGAGCGCCGCCCGCCCCTCGGGCGAGTCCGTCAGCTCATAGACGTACTGGCCAAAGCGCCACGGCCCGCTGCGCGATGCCAGCTCGCGGCCCTGCTCTTGGTCGAACCAGCTCAAGAGGCCGCCCGTGGCCGGGTCGATCTCGATGCGATACCAGCGGTTGGCGATCACACCCTCATCGAGCGTCACCTCGGCGGGAGCAGGCGCCGGCGCCGGCGCCACGACCTTGTAGCCGAAAGCGGGCAACGTGACGTCCAGCACGGAGTTGGGGTCGAAGTCCTTGCCGCGCGGCGCCCGTTCCGGGACGGATTCCGAGTCGTTGGGATAGCCGTCGCGGTAGTTGCCCGCCAGGTAGGCGTCGAGGAAGTTGTGCGGCGCCCGCCCGCCGCTGTCGGGCGGCAAGGGGAGGACGATACGGCGCTCCCAGGAAAGCGGGTTGACGACCAGGAAGCGCTGGCTGGTGTCGACGGCGAGCTGCTCCGCCTCGCCCTGCGTCCATGCCCGCCAGACCTCACCTTCAGGCGCCTGGCCGGTGACCCGGCGCGCCAGCTTGCGGCCGGCATGGGCCAGGGATTCGTGGGTCAGGGAATAGCCGTTGTAGGCAAACCCGGCCTTGGCGTTCCACTGGGCCTTGGTGAAGGGCGAATCGGGCTGGCCGATGCTGTTGAAAGAGCCCCAGGTATGCTCATCGTAGAGCGACACCTGCCGGTACGCTTCCTCGATCAGCCCCAGGTCCATGCCGTCCACCTGTGTGGCCAGCAGGTCCAGCCCGGGCAGCAGCGATTCGGCGGTGCGGCTGACGGAGGTCTCAAAGGCTGACGTGCCCACGCCGTCCGCCCACCAGTCGGCCCAGTCGCCCTTCCACACGGGCGCCTGGCTGCCCCAGCGCTCGTTGAGCATTGACAGGAAGCCGTCTACGGTGGTGAAGACCAGCCGCGGTGAGCGGCCCGATTCGTTCCACTGGCGGACAAGGTCGGAGGTGATGGCATAGGGCGGGCCGTTGTCGACCAGGGCCGGATGCGTCACCTGGGCGTACAGGAAGTCGTAAGGATAGTCTTCGCTGGCCTCCAGGCGGGCAACTACACGCGGCAGGACGTCGATGGCCCGTTCGAGGCTGGTGAAGCCGTAGAAGAACAGGCCGTAGGCGTAGTGCGGCCCATTGTAGGTCAGCAGACGGCGCCCCGACGGCCCTTCCCACCAGAAAGCGTGAAGGCGGGGGCGCGGCTTGTCGCCGCGGAAGGTGTTGATCGACATGGTCAGGCCCTGGATGCCGATGGCCGAAAGCAGGTCGGCCCACAGCCAGCTCACCCCGTCCACGTCGCACTGCATGGCCGAGCGAATCTGCAGACCGTAGTCGCGGCGCAGGCGCATGGCGGTGTAGAGCGAGCGCACCATGGCCGCCGGGGAAAGCATCGGCGTCCAATGGTACGCCATGGCATTGACGGCGATGCGGCCTGCCCGGTGCAGCGCCAGGAAGCGGTCGATGTCCCGGCTGGAGCGCGTCTCCATGAAGAAGCGCACGGTTGACGCCAGCTCACAGGTCCACTTAAACTGCGCCTCCACCGGATAGTCGGCGGTTGCCTCGCACAGCTCCACGGCCCGGTCCAGAAAGGCCGCATGCTGGCGGAAGAGGACCGGCTGGTGGTCTGTATAGCCGATGTCGGTATGGGTGTGGCCGATGATGTAGACGGTGTTGATCCGGCTCATGAGGGCTCATCTTCCTTCGACGGTTCCTTCAGCACTGATGGTGGTGACCCGTTCCAGACCAGTGTAGACGAGGGCGGTCAGGGTGGTGCTCACGGATTCGCCGGGCTGCAGGTGCAGAGCGGTGCCGTTGGCGATGGCTTCGTTCAGGCCACCGGTGGGATAACTGGTCCAGGGTTCGAGGGCTGCCGTGTGGACGTGTCCCCACCACGGGTAGCCTTGGGCAACGTTGCCCAATTGCTGCCAATACCAGACATAGCGGAACAAAGTGTGATCAAAGCGCAAACCAACGCCTATCTTGCGGTCCTGGTTGGTGATAGCATACCAGCCATCCGCCAGCTCGGCCAAGTAGGCCATCTCCTGCGCCTGGGTGGCGCCAAAGGGGGGGACGAAGGCGGCGTCGGCAAGGCGGCCATCGGGGGCCGTCACCAACGGCCAGGCGCCGTCGTAGCCGGGCTGGAAGCGGCGCGGCTCGTAGCCGGGCATGGCCTCATGCACGATGAAGCGACCGGCAGGAGCGTCGATGACACAGGCATCGTCCAGGAAGGGTCTGCCGAAGGCGATATGGTGTCCCCACATTGCGTGCAGCGGTTCGCCGCCCTCGTTGGTCAGGCGCTCCTCGATGTGGAGGGCGGGACGGCCCGGCTGCATGGAAAGGGTCTTTTCCAGGTAGAAGGGCGTGCGCAGGGGGCGCACCCACATCCGCACGGCCACGCCCTGCGGCGAGTCCTCCAGGATGGCGTGGTCCCAGGGCAGCAGGCTGACCTCGCCGTGCTGGCCGAGCTCTGCGCCCTGGTAGTTGACCAGGGGGCCGCCGTTCGGCAGCACCTCGTTCCAGCCGCCGCTGAAGTAGTCCAGGAAAGGGCCGCCGGAGGGGGCGGAGAGGACGCCCCGGTTGGGGTTGCGAATGCCGCCGGGGGCAAAGAAAAGAAAGTCCAGGTCGAGCGGCTTGTAGCGGAACTCGACGATATCGCTGCCCTTGCCGGCCAGGACGGTGACGCGCAGCAGCTCATTCTCCAGCACGAGCGCCTGCATGCCATCGTAGGTCCAGGCATCGGACAGGCGGCAGCCGTGATTGCGGGGTTGGCGGAAGGACATGGGGACGTTGACCTAGTGAGGGTCCTCGGCGAGGGTCACTTCGATCCCTCGCTGGGTGAAGGCCAGGCGGTCGTGGGCGCTGATGCCGCCGTCGGTGATCAGGCGCTGGATGCTTTCGAGCGAGGCGATCTTGACGAGGGAATCCGAGCCGATCTTGCTGTAGTCGGCCAGCAGGATGACCTCGCGGGCGGCGGCGATCATGGCTCGTTTGACCGTCGCTTCGGCGATGTTCGTGTTTGACAGCCCGAAGCTGAAACTGAGGCCGGTCACGGAGATGAAGGCCCGGTCGGCGCGCAGCCCGTAGAGAGCGCTCTCCGCTCCCGGGCCCACCATAGCGTTGGTCTCCCGCCGCAGGATGCCGCCCGTAGCAACCAGCGTGATGCCTGGCTCATCCCGCAGGATGTTGAGGACGGGCAGGGAGCTGGTGATCACGGTGAGGTTCTGCCGGCCGCGCAGGGCGCGGGCGAGATGGGCGGTGGTTTGCCCGGCATCGAGAATGATCGTGTCGCCTTCGTGGACATAACGCGCCGCCATCTGGCCGATTGCCTGCTTCATCACCTCGATCTCGTGGTCGAGGTCCTGGCTGGCGTCGACGACCTCCAGGCTGATGCCCAGGCTGCGGCAGCGATCCTGCATGGCCCGCTGCACGTTCTGATACCAGTCGTGGCCGCTGAAGGTCTGGACGTAGCCGATGCGCCGCGGTCGCGGCCGCTCATGGCATTGGCCGAGGTCGGCGAAGCCAGGTCCGGCAGTGGGAAGCTGCTCGACCAGCGCCCAATTGAGCTGCCAATCGCCCGTGTGAGGGTCCCGGCGGTAGTACCGGCTCAGGTTGTCGTGGCTGACGATGGCGAAGGGCGTGATGATGCGCTCGGAGAGTGTGCAGTTGTGGTAGGCGCAGATCGCGGCATCGATGCAGGCCCGGCCCACCAGCTCGGGGAACATGGCGACGGCGACGGTGAAGGGCGTGCCGCGGGCAAGCAGCTCACGCGTGCGTGCGCCTTCCAGGCCGAAGATGGCAAGAATGAGGTTGTTTTCGTCCAGGCCGGCCTCGCGGTAGGCCTCAAGGGCGCCCAGCGCCGACTGGTCGTTGATGCCGAAAATGACGTTGATCTCAGGATGCACGCTCAGGGCGTCGGCGGCGATCTGGCGGGCGGCCTCGAAGTGAACCTGGCCGTCGACGTGCAGGATCGTGCGCCGGAGCTGCGAGGGGTCCCGGGACCCTTCATCGAAGCCCTGCTCCTGCGCCAGGGGCAGGCTGGAGGGGATGATGGCCTGGATGCGGCGTTCGCGCAGCCCATCTGCAAACCCCCGGCTGCGCGCTTCGGTGTTGGGCTGCGGATACCCGACGTCAAGGACCGTGATGTTGGCGCCCAGGCGCTCGGCTGCGTGCACCGCCACCCACTGCCCCAGCTCATAGCCTGCCCGGTAGTTGTCCACGGCCACCACCGTGCGGGCGCCGGGGTAGCCGGTGGCTTCGGCCACGATGGGAATGCCGGCGCGGCGGCTGCGGTCCACCAGCAGGCGCATGGCCTTGGTTTCGGTCGCGGTGACGACCAGGGCGTCGGCGCGGTCCACCAGCGCGGCGCGGGCCTCCGTCAACCCGGCGCCGTTGGTCCGGGTCGGCAGAGGCGCCGCCCCGTGGGCAGCCACCCCACCCCCGTGCGTGCGGATGAGTCTGCCTTCCTCTTCCAGGCGGCGCAGGTCGCGGCGCGCGGTCTCGGCCGAGCAGTCACAATACGTGCAGATCTCGGCGACGGTGACGACCCCGTTTTGCTTGAGCAGGCTGAGGATGACGGTGTCGCGCTGGCTTGGGATCAAGGTCCAAACCCCGTAGGCAGGTGAGGAGGAGCGAAGGGTGTCGGGAGCAGTCGGGAGGGGCCTGGGAGCAGCGGCGAGCATTGCCCCCAGGCCCAGAAGGGAAGTGCGCTGAATGAAGAGCGAAGTAGTCCAGTCCCGCAACCACACAACTCTCAAACTGTCATTCTGAGTTTTCTATGTCGCGGCCCTACAAATGGCCGGGCAAGAAACTCCCTATGTCATTGCGAAGGGCGATAGCCCTGAAGCAATCCCCAACTGGCACGTTGGAGACTGCTTCACTTCGTTCGCAGTGACAGAGTGAGTGGGAGTCTCTAAGCAGCGACCGCGGGGAGCGAAGAATCCAGGTCTCTGCAAGGGAAGCCTCCAGATTCTTCGTCACTTCGCTCCTCAGAATGACAGATGTACGGTATCAGGCGAACACCACCCTGGCGCAGGCCACCGAGCGCGAGGGCACGGAGAGCGTCACGGCGTTCCCCTGCACAGGCAGGGCGGCGCCGTCTTCTTCGATGGCCGAGCACTCGCAGGCGGCCGCAGGCGCTGCCGGGAAGGCCAGCGTCAGGGTCTGGGCCTCGCTCGTCAGGTTGGACGCATGAACGATGACCCCGCGGCCGTCGATGGCGCGCTTGATGTGGACCTCGGCCACGCCTTCGGGCGCCACGCTGAGGAACTGGCCGCGGATGGAGGTGTCGGCGCCGGCCACGCGTACGATCAGGGGCGGCACGGTGGTCTCGGTGGCGAAGCGACTTGTGGCGGCGGCGTCATACCGGGACTGCGAGGTGAGCTTGTAGCGGAAGAGCAGGTCTTCGCCCTGGCTGCCCTTGAAGTTGGTGTCCCAGTGATTCTGCAGCGCCCAGGAGACGAGGGTCGCCTGGCCGGTGTCGAGCTTCCAGGCCCAGCGGCTGGTGGTGATGCCCCCGACCTGGATCAGGGGGGCGTCGATGGGCACGAGCACCACCGACACATCTCCGTTGCCGACCTCGGCCCAGCGGTGGATGCCGTACCAGTCGCGGCAGGAACCGGGGAGCTGCTCGACCTCCGGCTCCAACGCCACGCCGTTCAGGTCCAGGTGGAACTGCGGCTTGTCGATGGCGAAGGGGAAGGGGACGTAGACGGCCTCGGCCAGCGTGCGGAGCTCCTTGTCCAGCAGCATCTCGATGTTCAGGGCCTTCTCATGGCCTGGCAGCGTGAAGCGCACCTTGCCGGAGCGGATGCCCATGCCATTGAAGCGCACCTCGATGACGGCGCCGGTGGGCGTGACCAACGCCGGCATCACGTCGACGTGGTCGGGGCCCTGGCGGCGGAACGGCGTGTTGGTGAAGCGCTCGCCAAAATCCTCGTCGTAGTAGTTGAACGAGAACATGGTCTGGCGGTCGGCCGGGGAGTCGATCCACTCGTACAGGTACTGGCCGAGCTTCCAGGGTGACTGGGCGTCGATCAGCTCGCGGCCCAATTCCTTGTCGTACCAGCTCGTCAGGCCGCCCGTCACGGTGTCCACCCGGACGCGGTACCAGCGGTTCTCCAGCAGGCCCTCGCCGACCTTCAGCTCGGGGTCTTTGGCGATCTGCTGGTAGTCCAGCACCTCGTAGCCGAAGGGGGGCAGGGTCGTGTCGATCAGCATGCCCGCCTTCTCCTGGGTGGCCAACACCGAACCCTCGCGCAGGTTGTCCACCAGGAACATCTCCAGCACGGCGTACGGGGCGGCGCCGCCGATATCCGGGGGCAGGGGATAGCGCACGTGCCGGGTCCAAGCCAGCGGGTTCACGACGAGGAAGCGGTGGGCGCCGGGGTCGGAGGAGGGGTCGGACGACACGTACTGGCCCCAGCGGCGCCACTTTTCGCCCTCAGGCGTCACGCCGGTCAACTGCTGGGCGAGCCGGCGACCGCCTTCCGAAAGGAGCTCGTGGGTCAGGCCGTAGCCGCGATAGGCGTAGCCGGACTTGAAGTTGAAGATCGCCTTGGTGAAGGGCGAGTAGGGCTGCCGTGTGCTGGCAAATCCGCCCCAGGTGTGTTCATCGTAGAGAGAGACCGCGTTGTAGGCCTCTTCCACCAGCTTCTCGTCGAGGCTGCCCACCTGGGTGGAAAGCAGGTCCACCAGGGGCAGCAGCTCCTCGGTCTGGCGATTCAGCGCCGTCTCGTAGGACGAGGAAGCGGGGCCATCCGCCCACCAGTCGGCCCAGTCACCCTTCCACGTGAAGAGCTTGTCGGCATAGCGCGTGTGCAGCATCGTCGCAAAGTCATCGACCGTGACGAACTCCATGCGCGGTGTGCGGCCGGCGGCGTTCCAATCGCGCACGAACTCGGCCAGGTTGTCGGTGGGCGGGCCGTTGTCGACGCGGGCGGCGTGCGTCACCTGGGCGTAGAGGAAGTCGTAGGGGTAGTCGGTTCGCTTCTCCAGCTTGTCGATCTGGGGGGGCAGCAGCTCCTCGACCGTCTGCCAGTTGCCGATGCCGTAGCGGAAGATGCCGTAGAGGTAGTGGGGGCCGTTGTAGCTGAGCAGGCGGCTGCCGCCGGGACCCTCCCACCAGAAGGCGTTCAGGTCGGGCACGGGGCGCCGGCCCCGGTACATGTTGATCGACATCGTGAAGGCCTTGAAGCCGGCCGCCGGCAGGATGTCCGCCCAGAGCCAACTGGCCCCGTCCACATCGCACTGCATGGCGGTCTCGACCTTGAGACCGTAGTCACGGCGCAGGCGCATCGCCGGGTACAGCGAGCGGATCATACCTGCCGTGGACAGCAGCGGCGTCCAGTGGTAGGCCATGCCGGCTACGGCCATCTGGCCCCGCCTGTGCAGCTCCAGGAAGCGGTCCACCTGGCGGCCAGGGCGTTCCTGCAGATAGCGCTCCGCAAAGGAGCTGACCTCGCACGTCCACTTGAACCGCGCCTCGGGCGGATAGTCCGCCGTGGCTTCGCCCAGCTCGACGGCTTTGTCGATAAAGCCCAGGAGCTGGCGGAACACGGTATCCTGATAGTCGGTGTAGCCGATATCCGTGTGGGTGTGGGCGATAAGGTAAATGGTCTTGATTTCGGGCATGCTTTGCCTCCGCTTGCAGTCCAGGTTCGACCAGCGCGCCCATGCGCGTCGTCGAAAGAGACGGTACCAACACCACGACTGTCGTTCCGGACACCACAGACGGTCCCATGACCGCTTTCGCCTGCTTCTGGGGTATCCTAGCCGACAATCCCATAGTAGGCGTGCGCGTGCCGGCTGTCAAGGCCTTTTTCTGACCGAATTTGACCGCTTTGGTAGTTGGCGACCGAAACGGTCAACACCCACCAGCCGTCTGCCCGCCCGGCCCGCTACTTGGCTCCAAGCTACTTGCAGGGCCAAGACCGCACGATGATGGTGTGGCCCCATGCCGCACCTGTGGCTCGCTGACCCCCATGATCCACAGATGGCCGCTGATGCAGGGCAATCTTGGCTCAGTGGGTGCCGCTCAACTCCCCAAGTTTGCCGTGACACACTCGCGCAAGGCGGCGTCTGGGCGGGCATTACAGCGCCATCTCTGCGGCAATGGGACCCAAACCTAGCGGGTCGGATTGGCAGGATCGGGGCGAGTGGACCTCACCCACTCGCTGTAGCGCGAAGCATTGAACCACAACCTGACAATGACTTTGGGTGGGCTTGTTCTGGCAAGTAGGGCACTGCTTTCCGAGGACACATGGGCTTGTGGAACACCCCAGGAACCTAATTGTATGTCATATTACATACAATTATCACAATATTGTGTTATTGTCAGTGTCGGCCATGTCAATTCGTTGGCAAGAATGCTGGGGTTACAGACATTCGTACGCACGTTGCCAATGCAGGCAGTTGTACGAACGAGATCGGTAGCTCAAGATACACTCAAGGAGTGATTGCCTATGAGAGAAAACCAAAACTAGCCTAACGGCAGGCCGCGGTCAGAGCAGTCTGACCAAAAACGATGTCCTGCTGCACATTAGCGGCCAGGAATGAGTTGTCGGACGGCATGTCAGAGGAATCTGACCAATGACGTCGTGTCCCCTATCATGTTCACATCCAAAACCGTAACCTTCGTCTTCTACTCAACCGCAATGGATCGACGTCCGGTAGAGGATTTCGCTAGAGGACTTCCGGTAGACGACCGGATTGACTGGTACCAGAGAATGACCAGGTATGGAGGTAGGCTAGCCACCCCTGGATATCTGACCGACGCAGAGGCGAAGCAGGTTCGTGGAGACCTCCATGAATTCCGGCTCAGTGTCGGCAACCGTCAGATTCGTGTTTTCTACTACGTGGCAGAGCCAGGTGTTGTTGTGCTGCTCCACGCCATCTTCAAGAAGTCCAACAGGTTGCCAAAACCAGATGTTGACTTAGCGCTTGGACGGATGAATGAAGACAGGGCGAGGAATACCGCTCGACGTTCCTTGTTGGCACGTCCTATCTACTTGAGAAGTTGTCTAGAGAAAGCCGCTTAGTCGAAGGGCTTGGGGGTGACCAATAGTCGAACGGTCACCCCCACCCCGTTTTTCCAGACTGTTGAGGCTAGATTCGGTACATTATCGAATGGCGAGACTGTATGGCGATTACCGTCGATGAGCTTCTGGCAGAAGAGCTGGGCGATGCCTTCTTCGCCGAACGCTATCATGCGCGTGACTTGCAGTTTGACATCGCTGATGACGTGATTCGTTGTCGGCAGCGACATGGTCTGACGCAGGCAGCACTGGCAGCACTTGTTGACACCAAGCAGTCGGCCATCTCTCGTCTAGAGAATGCTGCCGCCCTCCCGTCGCTCAGCTTTCTTGTACGGGTGGCAAACGCACTTGATGCTGATGTTGAGGTCCGAATCCTGCCAAGGAACCGCGCGTAGCGGTATCGGTTGGTTGTCGACCAGGGTACGGGCCATTCCACTCGTTCTATGGCTCCCGCCAGAACGGAAATGATTTGTAGGGCCAGGTGAGGGTCCAGGAGGTATCGGAACCGGAACGTGGGTCCACCGGTTCCCGAAGGGCATGCACAGCGGTGGGGGTCAGGATGGGCGCAGAAGGGGGCGTGTTTGGCAAATGGGGGGGCTCCCACGCAGTTCGCGTGAAGCCAAGGTGCTTACAGGGAGGATGGAACAACTAATGGGTGCCTCTGCGGTTCGGAAATCGCACAAGCCATGAAAGTCCGGACCTTGGACGTCTCAATTCACTGCTGTAAAGAACCTGAGCGGAGGTCCTTAATGATACCTATCCACCGCTCAACGCGGATATGGGGGCGCATCGTCAGCCTGACTATGACAGCGGCATCTTGCGCCCCGTCCGAATTGGCTCTTCGTCTGGACGGCGAGATCGCATAGCGCAGTCGGACAAGGCATCATCCGTTCAAGCAGTAAGCCCGAAGTGATGCCGGTCTGGCCAAAGCTGCTCGATTGTTAAGAGGTCGTGTGGGCCCCGGAGTTCATCGCAGCCTTGTCCACCCATGCCAGCGGGTCAATTGCCTACTCGTACACTATGAAGCCACCACCTGTGATCTCGTGTAGGAAGGTTTCGACCCCGTTGCGGGCCGCTGCTAGCTCCGACGGCGTCTTTACGAAGCCAGCCACTCCCTCACCCACCCCTGGTTCTCCACCACCAGCGCCAGCACGGCCTCCCGCTCGGCGGCGGACGGGGAGGTGGGCTGCCTGGCCACCCCCTGCCAGCCCACAGACGCTACGACGAGACGCCAAGCCAGTGCCGTGCGAAGCGCCTCACCAGCCTGGCAACGGCAACGGCGTCTTTTGCCTCTTCCGGGATCGGTTCCTCACCCGGGTAACGGGCACGCACCGCGTACTCGGAGAGTGCATTCAGCCGTTCAAGCGGGATGCCAATGACGATCCCTGCCGCGGCGCAAAGCTGCTCGATCAGCAGGAGGTCGTGAGTGCGCGGAAACGCAACCCCCTGAGCGACAAGAAGCGCCTTCAAATACTTCTCAGCGCATTGCTGAGCGTGAAAACAGGCGCTATAGGTCAGCGGTCTCTTCCGGCGCAAAGCCGACCGAGACATCAGGAAGTCCTCTTCGGCCCTTTCCACCCACGCCAAAGGATCAGTAGGGTCGCTCATAGAGCACAAGGCCCCGTTCGGTGATCTCGCGGAGGAAAAAGTCGCCCTTGTTCAGCCCTACTGCCAGCTCCGACGGAGTCTTCACCAGGATATCGACTGGAAACTCGCGCGGCAGAAGCAGCCGCGATACAGCCCATGAGCGTTCGCTGTAGGGTCTGTCAGTCTCCATAACGACCAGCAGATCGACGTCGCTGTCGGGCGTCGGATTGCCGTAGGCGTAAGAGCCGAAGAGGATGATGCGTTCTGGCTTGAGTTCCCCGGCGATGCGCTCAATAGCCTGGGGAAGCGTCTTGGACACGGGGTGGGCGCAACCCCGCGGCGTGACGGCGGGAAGCGACAAGGCCCAAGGCGGTGACGGTCTGGCCTCGTCAAACCTATCCCTCTGCGTCACTTGCGGCATCATGCAGGCATTATAGCATCAAGGAGGCAGCCATCAATCGGTGCAATGAGCCTTAGTTGATCTCTGCGCTGCCCCGAATCCATTGCCTCACCCATCCCTGGTTCTCCGCCACCAGCGCCAGGACGGCTTCCTGCTCGGCAGGGGCGGGGGAAGCGGGCTGCCAGAGGCCGGTGAGGACGTCACGCAGGAGGGTGGGGTCGTCCAGGGTGCGCCGGTCGAGGACGGCGGCGGCCGCAGCGGCGCCCACGGCGTAGCGCCAGGGGGTGACGCCCTGGCCCAGGGCCACCCGCATGGTGCCGATCAGGCGGTCGTCCCAGCCCAGCTTGCGCTGGGGGTCGCGGCCGACGCGCTCGACCAGGTCGTGCAGGTAGGGGTTGGTCATGCGCACGAGCAGGTCATAGGCGTAGGCGGCGTAACCCTCCGGCGTGAACAGCGGGTCCACGCCGGCGCGCTTGCGGATGAGGGCGGCGCCGGACTCCTCGAGGAAGGCCGCACGCAGGAAGGCCATGGCCTTGGAAAGCTGGCGCAGGCCGGACATGACGGTCAGCCCAGCCAGCGCCGCCAGGTAGGCGGCCAAGGCGTGCGTGGCGTTGTGCCCGTAGAGCTTGGCTTCCTCGAACGGCAGCAGGTCGTCCTTCTCGGCGAAGACGTCGATGCCGCGCTGGAAGGGCGCCTCGAAGCTGATCCGGGTGATCAGGATGCGGTTGAACTCCTCGACCAGGAAGGCGCGCGTGCTGCCGGGCGCCACCGGCTCCAGCGCCTGCTCGGCGATCTCGCCGGGGTCGGTGATGACCCCGCTCATCTTGCCGATGACGGTGTTGAGGAAGCGCACGCGGTCCGCCACTGCCGCCCGTTCTTCCTCCGGCACCTCGGCCATGACGGCCGCTTCGAGGATCTCGGCGGCGTGGTTGTGGTTTTCGGCGGCGTAGACCACGGCGCGGGGACCCCCGATCGCGGCCTTGCGCCGCAGACCGGCGGCCAGCACTCGGTGCAGGCTGCCGGGACCGTCCGACACGTAGTAGGCGACGCTGGGGATGGCGGTGCCGATCTCTTCGGCGGCGGCGATGTCGGCAATGAGGCGCGCCCGATCCGCCTCCACCCCCGGCTGCTCGATGGTGACGGGACCGATGTGGGCGTGCTCAACGCCCTCGGGGTGGGCGACGTTGACGGCGTAGACGCCCCCAGCCTGGCGGAGCATGGCCACGACGTCGGGCACGACCTCGGCCACGACGAGCCGGCCGAAGTTGCCGGAGCGGTGGGCCTCATAGAGGAAGAGTCCGGCCTGGATGGCGCCGAAGCCGAAGCCGACGAAGGTCTTGGAACCGTGGAGGGTCATGGGAGCGTTTCCTGGGGGGAGGGAAGAAGAGAAGTCCGACTTCTGAGAGAAGTCGGACTTCTTAAATGGGATCAGGAGGCGAGCCAGGCAGCTTCGTCGGCGGCGGACCAGGAGGGGACGGCCAGGATGTCGGCGGTGCGGCGGTGGGGGTAGACGACGGCCTTGCCGTCGAGGGCCTGCGCCTTGACCATCTCCAGGAAGGCCGGGGCGTGCGCCAGGTCGCCAATGCGGGTGATGTGCGCGGCGGCGTCGATCTGGCCGGCGGCCATGACCTCGAGCGTGCGGGCGATATCCCAGGGCGAGCCGCCTGACGAACCGGTGACGTTGATCTCCTTGTAGTGGACGAGGGTCGTATCCAGGCCCACGATGTCGTCGCCCTTCTTCAGGCCGCCGAAGAGGTTGAGGACGGCGCCGCGGCCCGTGAGCTGCTGCGCCGACTCGATGGCCCGCGCCGAACCGACGGCGACGATGACATCGTCCGCACCCCGGTAGCCGGTCAGTTGGTCCACGAACTCCTTGACGTTGGTTTGGCTGCCGTTGAGCACGTGCAGCTCGATGCCCATGCCGGCGGCGCGGGCGGCAAAGAGCTCCTTCACCTTGTCCAGGCGGTCGTCGATAAAGTCGCTGACGACCACGGCCCGCGGCCGGTAGCTGAGGGCCAGGTCCACGTGCATGCGGCCCATGGCGCCAGCGCCGATGACGACGGTGACGCCTCCGGGCTTCAGACCCTTGATCACCTCGCGGCGGGAGAGGGGGCCGGCCTGCACCAGATGGACGTGGTGGTCCTGCGCCGAGATGACGCACGAGAGCGGCTCGCCCATGGCGGCATGGGCAAAGGGCAGGGATTCGTCCGGCAGCGACAACAGGCAGTCTGCCGCCAGAACCTCTTCGCCGATCAGGATGTATTCCGCCAGGTGGCCGGGCAGGCTGTAGCCGACGGCGACCTTGTCCATCCCGCGGGCGTTGTCACGATAGCGCTCACGGTGGTTGATGGGTGCGTGATCCACCGCCGGCTGGAGGACATAACGTTCGCCGGGGTGGTAGTGCCCGGTGAGGTTAGAGCCGACCTCGACCAGGGTGACGGACCCTTCATCGCCCAGGATCAGGGGGTAGCGGCTGATGTCCCAGCCGTTGAGCAGGCTGTGCTTGGGGCCCTGTTCGATCAGCTTGATCAGGCTGGTGCAGATGCCAGCGGCGTCAACCCGGGCCAGGAGCTGGTTGGGACCCGGCCGGGGCAGAGGAACTCCCCGCACCTGGAGGTGCTCAAAGCCGGGGCCGTCGAGCACCAGGGCGCGCATGGTGGTGGGGAGGGCGGTGTTCACGTTCATGCGAGGGCTTGCTCCTTGCGGACTTCTTCCGCCGTGGGCGTGGGCAGGCCGGCCATTTCGCGCACGGTCTCGACGTAGGCGATGATGTTCGCCATGGGCGTGTCCCACAATACCTGGTGGCTGGTCTGCAGGATGTAGCCGCCCCCCTTGCCCAGGTTCTCGGCCAGCCAGCGCGTCTCCTTGCGCACGTCGTCCGGCGTGCCGAAGGGCATGGTGTGCTCCACGTCCAGGCCGCCGTAGAAGGTGAGCTTGTCGCCGTAGAGCTGCTTCATCTCCAGGCGGTCCATGGCGGCCGGTTCGAGGGGGTTGAAGATGTCAAGACCGATCTCGATCAGCTCGGGGAAGAAGGGTGCGATGCGGCCATCCGAGTGCAGGCCGACGTAGACGCCGCGCTTGTGGCAGTGCTCGAAGATGACGGCGAGACGGGGCTTGATGAACTGCCGCCACAGCTTAGGACTGAACATCAGGCCGGAGGAGGTGCCCCAATCGTCGGCGAAGTAAAAGCCATCGACGCCGATGTCGCACTGCAGGTCGATGATGGGGATGTCCCACTCGTAGAGGATGCGGTCCATGAGGTCATGGACGAACTGGGGCCGCTGCAGGAAGTCGACCATGAGCTCCTTCATGCCGCGGATGCTCCACGCCCGCTCGAACATGACCATGCCCAGCTTGCCGAAGATGAAGGCGCGGTCACGCCAGCGGTCGGCAAGGGCGCGGGCGCTGTCGAAGCGGCCCTGGCGGAAGGGGTCGGGCATCTTGTAGGTTTCCAGCAGCCGGGGATCCTCGGCCAGGGGGTACTGGACCGGATGCGGCATCCCCGACTGGCGGTCCCAAACGCAGCCGAACTCGTCCATGTGCAGGGCGCCGCCGGCGTCGAGGTTGGTGTGGACGGGCCCGCCGCTGGGCGTCAGGTCTACCTGCTGCACCTCGGCCGCCCACGGGTTGTAGTTGAAGTCGGTGCCGATCTTGACGATGTGGTTGCCGATGAACTCGGCGACCTCTTCGCTGTCCTTCAAGCCGTAGTAATCCCTGATGTTGTGGTAGACCATCGGGATGGCGTGGAAATTGAAGGGGACGAAATCGGTCTCCTGGTGTTGGATGGCCTTGAACACGCGTTCGCGGCGGTTGGGGGGTGGCTGGAAGGTGTAGGACATGGGTAACCTCAAGGGTGTGGTGGGTGGAGGGGGGCAGGTTTTCTGCTATGCAAGAACGACTTCGACCATCGGCAGAAGCTTCTCGACCAGGGCGCGGTCGCCGACGCCGGTGCCTTCCTGCATGGCGGCGGCGGCGCCGCAGGCCACGGCGCGGCGGGCGCACTCGACCGGTTCGCAGTCCTCCGCGACGGCCCAGAGCAGTCCGGCCAGGGCGCTGTCGCCGGCGCCAATGGGGCTGGCAACAGGGATAGGAGGAGGATAGGCGGCGATGGTGGCGTCTCCCATCGCCAGGACCAGCGCATCGGCCCCGGCCGACAGCGCGACGACTTCCACGCCGACTGCGTGCAGGGCGCGGGCGGCGGAGACGTCGGTGATGCCGCCAATGAGGGGCACGCCAAGCAGTTCGGACGCTTCCTCACGGTTGGGCTTGGCGCCGAAGGGCCGCGCCTGCAGTCCCTGGGCCAGAGCAGCGCCGCTGGTGTCCAGGAAGGCGCGGGCGCCGGCGCTCTGCACGATATCGATCAGCCGGGCATAGAAGCCGGACGGTGCGCCCGGGGGCAGGGCGCCGCAAAAGGCCCACAGGTCCCCGGGGCGCGCCAGGCCGGCGATGCGCTCCGCCAGGGCTTCGGCATGGTCAGAGTCCAGGACGGGGCCGGGTTCGTTGATCTTGGTGGTCTGGTTGGTGGCCTCGTCGCGCAGGGTGACGTTGCGCCGCGTTTCGCCGGGCACCTCCAGGGCGACCACGTCGAAGCCGGCCGCCAGCAGGCCCTCCTGCATCGCTCTGCCCGTCCAGCCTGCCAGCAGGGCCACGATCGTGCTGGGCAGCCCCAGGGCCTGCAGCGCACGGGAGACATTGACGCCTTTGCCGCCCAAGTCGTCGCGCACAGCCCGCGCCCGGTTGACTTCGCCCAGGCGAAGCTCCGGCACGATGAGCGTGCGATCGAGGGTGGGATTGAGGGTGACGGTGACGATCATGGCAGCCTGCTGCTCACGTTTGCGCAACGATAATGTGCAAGCCCAGCTTCGACAACTCCAGCCGCAAGCTTGCGGCGAGGGCGCTGTCGGTGACGAGCCGGTTGACGGCGCTGAGCGGGGCAATCTGGACCACCGCTTCCTGGTCGAACTTGGTGTGGTCGGCCAGCAGAATGACCTCGCGTGCGGCCCGGATCATGGCCTGCTTGACCGTGACCTCGGCCAGGTTGGTGTGCGACAGGCCAAACGCAAGCGAGGCGCCGCTGACGGTCAGAAAGAGCCGGTCGGCGCGCAGGTCCCGCAGCACGGCTTCGGCGGTGGGGCCGATCAGGGTGCCGGATTCATGGCGCAGCACGCCCCCCGTGGAGATCAGGGTGATGTCACGGCAGTGGCGCAGGGCGTCGAAGACGCGCACCGAGTTGGTGATCACGGTGAATCCGTGCTTCTTGGCCAGCTCTTCGGCCAGGCGGGTGGTTACCTGGCCGCCGTCGATGAGGATGACATCGCCCGGCTGTACGAGCTCGGCGGCGGCGATGGCAATGCCCCGGCGCCGCAGGTCCATCTCGTCGCGCAGGTTCTTCTCGGCGTCGACGATCTCCAGCTCGATGCCCAGGCGCTGCGTGTACTCCTGCATCGCCGCCATCAGGTTGCGGTACCACTCGTGCTCGCTGTAGGGGACGACGAAGGCAATGCGCCGGGGCAGGGGCGTACGGCTGCGGGCCTGGGCGGCTTCGGTGAGGAAGGGGACGCGGAGGCGCTCGCGCACCGTCTGCCACTGCAAGCGCCAACCCCCGTCGGTTTTGACATAATACTCGTGCAGCGTTTCCGGCGTCAGGATGGCGTGCGGGGTCACCAGGTGGGGGGGCATCACCTCGCCGCTGTGGACGCGCAGGGCAGCCTCGACGCAGACCGGTCCCACGATCTCCGGGAACATGGCCAGGCCTGCCCGGCAGTAATCCGTCTCGGACAGGATGGTCCGCATCGTGTTGCCCTCGAGACCGAAGGTGACGAGGAGAAGCGAAGCCGGGTCAACGCCCAGGTCGCGACAGGCCTCGTGTGCGCCCCAGGCGGTGATATCGTTGATGGCGAAGATGATGTTGATGCCGGGATAGACGCGCAGGGCGTCGCTGGCGAGCTGGTAGGCAGTCTCGAAGCGCGACTGGGCGTTGATCGAGAGCATCAGCTCGGCGGAGGGGATGACCTGGCGCATGCCGGCCAGGAAGCCCCGGCTGCGGGCGGCCGTGTTGGTGAGCGTATGCCCCAGGTCCAGAACGCGGGCCTTGCCGCCAAAGTGCTCCAGGGCATAGCGCCCGGCCCAGCAGCCCAGGTCGAAGCCTGCCTGCTGGTTGTCGAGGGCGACGAGGGTGGACATCCCCATCATGCTCAAGGACTCGGCGACGATGGGGATGTGCTTGCGCTGTGCCTGTTCCAGCAGCACCCGGCCGAACTGGGGATCGGCGGCAGCGGCCACCAGCACATCGACGCGATCGGTGAGGAAGCCGCCGGCCTCAGCGCCCACGCCAGCGCCTGCCTCAGCCTCGGCATGGCCATTGTCATCCGGCAGGGCACGCACCGAAGCGGCGCCGCCGTAGGTGCGCTGGAGCCGCCCCTGCTCGTGCAGCGTCTGCAGGTCACGCCGGACCGTCACCTCGGAAACGGCGCAGAGCTGGCTCAGCTCGCGCACCGACACAAAGCCCCGCTCTTCAATCAAGGTCACGATTTCGTCGAGCCGCTGTGTCGCGGACATGGTCAACCTCAGAACGGATCGCGTGCGCCGCCGGTCGAATGTTCGGAGTCGAAAGTCAATTGCCCCATTCTACCGCATTTCTTGTTACGAAGTCAATCGCAAACTGTCTCCCAGGCATTCAACTTCGGTCAAGGCGTTTGACAAATCCTTTTCGCCTGTGGTAGGTTACGGCAATGCCGGGGGCGCTCCCAGGATGAGCCCTACTGGCATGGCGGGTGCCTCAAGTGCACCTCCGCTGCCGGCCAACCAACCCGCTGCACTTGAGTCGCCTGCCCTTCGTGGCGCGACAGCAAAGGATGCCGTGACGATGTCGAGGGTCAGCGTTGATTTGCACGGAAAGGTCGCTTTCATTACCGGTGGCGGCAGTGGCATCGGTCGCAGCCTGGCGTTGCAGATGGCCCTGGATGGGGCTGCCGTGACCGTCACCGACCTCGACGAGGCAAGGGCCATCGCCGTGGCCGGCGAAATCGAAGCCGCCGGCGGCCAGGCATTGGGTCTGCGCCTGGATGTGCGGGATGCGGAAGCCGCCGGTGAGGCGGTCGCCGCCGCTCTGGCGCGGTTCGGACAGATCGACTTCCTGTTTGCCAATGCGGGCGTGTTGGGGCCGGCCGAATACCTGGACATCACCCCGGCGGATTGGGATCTGTCGCTCGACGTCAACATCAAGGGTGTGGTGCATACCTGCCGGGCGGTTGTGCCCCACATGATGGAGCGCCGCCAGGGACGCATCCTCATCACCGCCTCCTACAACGGCGTCCGGGCGGGCAGTCACGTGATTCCGTATCGCGTGACCAAGGCGGCGACGATCATGTACGCCCGCTGCCTGGCGTTGGTGCTGGCTCCCTACGGCGTCACGGTCAATGCGCTTTGTCCCGGCGTGACCCTGACCCCGATGCAGGTGAGCTATGCCGAGCAAACCGCTGCCCAACGCGGCATCAGCACAGATGCCTATCTTGAGGAGCGCCTGGTGGGCATTCCTATGCACGAGTTCACCGGCCTGGCCGACATCACCGGCCTGGCCGAGTTCCTGGTCTCTGACAGCGCCCGCCTGATCACCGGGCAGGCGATCGCTCCCGATGGCGGCGTGATGACTTCGTCGTAGTCTGAAGGTGCGACGCACTTTCAAAGTGCGTCGCACCGCAAGGAGATGCTATGTCCGGCTGGACCCACCGCGAGCGTGTGCTCGCCGCCTTCCACCACGAAGAGCCCGATCGTGTTCCCATCGACCTGATGGGAAATGCCACCATGCTGCTGGATGAGACCTATCTCCGGCTGCGCGATGCGCTGGGGCTTACACCTATTCCGCCTGCCCGTTCCGGGACGACGGCCAACTACTACGACACGCGCATCCTGGACCTGCTCGACATCGACTTTCGCCGTCTCTTCCTGAAGAAAGGTCCCCGCGCCGGCGGCTTGGAACTGGAGGATGGCACGATCGTCGACTTCTGGGGCATTGGTTACCAGAAGGCCGGCCTGTGGGTGCACACGACCCTAAGCCCGCTGCATGGGGCGACGACGGTGGCTGAGGTCGACAACTACGCCTGGCCGAAGGCGGAGGATGTCTTCTCGGCCGAGGGCCTGGCGGAGGAGGCAAGGAAGCTCTACGAGGAGACCGACTATGCGCTGGTCGCCCGCAATCCCCTGACCTACGGTTTCCTCGACCGCGGCTGCCAGATGATGGAGATGCCGGAGTTCCTGATGACGATGGTGACGCGCCCGCTGGTGGCGGAGGCCATCATCGCTCACCTGCTGGAGGTGTACAAGGGCATCTTCACGATGTTCCTGGATGCGGTCGGGCCCTATGTGCACATGGTGGAGATCGGGGACGACCTGGGCGCCCAGCAGAACCTGCTGATCTCGCCCAAGATGTACCGGCAGTTCATCAAGCCCGCCGAACAGGAGCTCTACCAGCTCATCCACGAGAAGGCGCCGCAGGCGGCGCTCTTCCGCCACACGGATGGGGCAGTGTTCGACTTGCTCCCCGACCTCATCGAGGTGGGCGTGGACGTGCTCAACCCCACGCAGACCTCGGCCAAGGGCATGGAAGCGAGCCGTCTGAAGGCAGCTTTCGGCCCACAGCTCACCTTCCACGGCACGGTGGAGGGCGTTGAGGGCGACATCACGGTTGACGAGGTGGTGGCCCAGGTGCGCCGCCGCATCGACGTCTTTGCGCCGGGCGGTGGCTTTGTGTTGTCAACGTGCAATCACATGATCGATGTCAGGCCCGAGCTGGTCCTGGCGATGTTCGAGACAGCCCGCGAATACGGGCGCTATGCTTAAGGAGGCGAGACAATGGCGTCCTCTCCCACCTTCCGGCCCCGCGTCGGGCTGGTGACCTTCACCGATGGCCGTGACAGTTTCTTCGACCAGCCGCGGGAAACCTATCTGCGGGCGCGCCACCAGGAGTTGGCGCAGTTCCTCACCGACCACGGCTGCGATGTCGTCGACCCCATGGCGACGCTGCGGCCGGAGCCGGAGGGCTGGTTTGGCGTGCGCCGCTATGCCGACGCCGCGCACTGTGCGCGGGAGCTTGCCGCGGGCGGCGCCGAGTGCATGGTCCTGAGCTCTCACTTCTGGACCCCGCCGATGGTCGTCGTGGACGTGGTGCGCGAGGCCAATCTGCCCGTCCTGCTCTACACGGTCGACGATCCTGGCATGCCGGGGACGGTCAGCATCAGCGCCGTGGGGGCCAGCCTGCTCGAATCAGGCGCCAACCAGCACGCCATCCAGCACGAGCGGCTGCGCGGCAACCCGGAGCGAATGCTGCCCTGGATCCGCGGCGTTTCGGCGGCAGCCCGCATGCGCAAGAGCGCCGTGATGCTGTGGGGCGGCACCTATGCGCTGCACATGGAGCATCTCCAGGACGACATTCCGGCGCTCAAGCGCCTGATGATCCGCGATGTGCTCAACGAGGATGAGTTTGCCCTGATCCGCCGGGCCGAGAAGATCCTGGCGACGCAGCCCGGGCGCGTCCAGAGCTTCCTGGACTGGCTGCACCAGAACGGCGCCCGCATCCGCTATGACGAGGTTAGCGCCAGCCCGCGCAACTTCCAGGTCCAGATCGGCTACTATCTGGCCGCCCGGGATCGCCTGGAAGAGCTGAAGGACGAGAACATCGTGGGCGTTTCCGTGCGCTGCCAGCCCGCCCTCTCCGTTGAGTACGGCATTGTGGGCTGCACCCTGCCCGCCTTTCTGCCCTTTGGCTTCGACGACCAGGGTCCCAAGCCGATCATCTCCACAGTCTGCGAGGGGGATATCAAGGGACTGCTGACTTCGGTGCTGCTGCACCAGCTCCGGCCGGATGTGGGACCGATCTTCGGCGACCTGAAGTACATCGGCGAGGACTTCTTTGCCATCTCCAACTGCGGGGCGGCGTCGATCTGGTGGGCGGGCAAGAGCAATGATCCCGCCAGGGTCCTGCCCAACGTCACCATCCAGGCCAATGTCGATGGCTTCACCGGCGCGGCCGTGGGCTTCCTGGGCAAAGCGGGGCCTGTTACGACGGCCCGCCTCGGTCGCGTCCAGGGCAAGTACGTCATGCACCTGGGCGTGGGTGAGTCCGTGGCGGTGGAGGGCAAGGTCAAGGAAAAGGTCATGAGTTTCTTCGGGAATATGTGGCCGAATGTGTACGTACGCCTGGGCACGGACCCAGACCTGCTGTTCCGTGTCGCCACCTCCAACCATCCCGTGGCGACCGACGGCGACGTGTCCCAGGAGATCACCTATGCCTGCCGCCAGTGGGGCATCCCGATTGTGCGGCTCGATTCCAACGACTCCATGCGGGAGTATCTCGACAGCCTGGCGGCGAGGAACTGAGGCTCCAAGCCGCCACCATGCCTTTTTGAGGGTTCCATGACTCAGACCATGACGTCGATTGAACGGGTCGAAACCGTGCTGCGGGGAGGCATCCCCGACCGTGTGCCCATCGATCTGCACAATTTCATGATGACGGCGCAGGCCTCCGGCGCACTGTTTCCGGAGTTCTTCCTGGATGGCGAGGCCATGGCGGAGGGGCAGATCAAGGCCTGGCGTGAGTTCGGCCATGATGTGCTGCTCCTGGAAAACGGCACCGCCGCCCTGGCGCAGGCCTGCGGATGCGGCGTCGAGTACTTCGATGAGAGCGCACCCGTGTCGTTCACACCCGCCATCAAGGGCCTCGACGATCTCGACAGCCTGCGCATGCCCGATCCCACCAAGGACGGCAGTCTGCCCGAGCTGCTGAAGGCCACACGCATCGTTGCCTCTGAGATCGGCGACAAGGCCTATGTCATGGGCAGGGCTGACCAGGGACCGTTTTCCCTGGCGGCGATGATCCTGGGCATGGACGTCTTTCTGTACGAGCTGGGCGTGGGCAAGCGTCTGGATGCCATCGGACGCCTGCTCGAGTTCAGCCTGGAGGCCAGCTACCGCTACTGCGTGGCGCAAATGGACCAGGGCGCCCGCATGACGTCCATCGGTGAGTCCCTGGCGGGACCCGATGTGTGTTCGCCCAAGATCTACAAGGCGTATGAATGGCCCTACGCACAGCGGCTGGTGGCGCGGCTGAAGGAGAAGGGGATTCCCCTGTCCTACCACATCTGCGGCAACGCCACGCGCATTGCCGGTGAGATGGCGGACACAGGCGCGGCCGTGCTGGAGCTGGACTACAAGTGCGACCTGCCCAAGATCAAGGAGGCGACGCGCGGCAAGAGTACGATCCTGGGCGTGATCGACCCCAGCGGGGTGCTGGCCCTGGGTGCTCCGGAGCTGGTGGTGGATAAGGTGCGCGAGGAGCTGGACATCCTGGCCCCCGGCGGCGGTCTCATCCTGGGCCCGGGCTGTGCGCTGCCCCCCACGACCCCGCCGGCCAACGTCCACGCCCTGATCGAGACGGCGCACCGCTATGGACGCTATCGCGCAGACGGCAGCCTTGAGGCCGCAGACTGAGGCGCCGGAGCCCATGAGATGATGCAGACACCTATGAAAAGGGACGAATTACTTGCGTATCGTGCGGCTTTCGAGAACGAGCTCAGGAACAATATCCTTTCATACTGGATGACGTATGCCGTCGATGAGAGGGGCGATGGCTTCTATGGCGCCGTCGATCTGCAAAATTGTCCTGTTCCCGGCGTCAATCGCTCTTGCGTCCTGAATGCGCGTATTTTGTGGGCGTTCTCTGCCGCCGCGAAAATGTACAAAGATCAGGCCTACGGCGCAATAGCGGATCGGGCCTACGATGTGCTTACAAAACGCTTTTTCGACGCGGAATATGGCGGTTTCTTCATGGAACTTTCCGCCGACAACCAGGTCGCCAACGCCATCAAGCACACATACGCTCAAGCTTTCGCTCTTTACGCACTTTGCAAGTACTACGAGTTCAGACGATCAGAAAGTATCTTACAGTTCATTCAGAGTGCATACAGAGTTCTTGAAGCCAAGACCAAGGATCGTGACCATCGGGGCTATCGTGAGGCTTTCACGCGTGATTGGCAGCCTATCGCCGAGAATCGCATGGCCGACAACAACGAGCCCAAGTCGATGAACACGCACCTTCACGTCCTGGAAGCCTATACCGAACTCTACCGGGCGTGGCGGGAGCCGCTGGTGTCGGAGCGGCTTGAGGACCTGCTTGAGCTGTTCCTGGACAGGATCATCAGGGGCTCCGGGCACCTCGGCATCTTCTTCGACGACGACTTCCAGGAAACCGAGGCGTCGAAGACGATCTGCTCCTTCGGGCACGACATCGAAGCCTCCTGGCTGCTGTGGGAAACGGCGGACCTGCTGGGAGAGGCCACCTTGCTGCAGCGCACCCGGTCGGCAGCGCTCAAGATGCTCGACGCCGTGGACCGCGTGGGCCTGGACAAGGATGGCGGCATGTTCCTCGAATCCGTTCGCAGCGGCAGCCATGTACGCACGAACAAGCACTGGTGGATTCAAGCCGAGACCCTGGTGGGGTTCATGAATGGGTACGAGCTGACCGGCAACCCGAAGTACTGGGAGCGGGTCAAGCTGTCGTGGGATTTCATCGACCGGCATGTGATCGACCACGACGGTGGTGAGTGGTTCACCAAGGTGAGCCGCCTGGGCAAGCCCTTCCTCACCGAGCCTCCTGACGACCCATCTCCCTTCTATCGCAACGACTGGAAGATCGATCCATGGAAGTGCCCGTACCACAACGGGCGGGCCTGCATGGAATTGATCCAGCGCATCGACCGCCTTGTCGCCGGTCCTGATTGAAGCCGAGAGAGCCCGGACCGTTTCCTGCCACCTTCCGCCATGACCGATCACTGGCTTCGTTATCGCAGCGCTGCGCCGCCCCTGCCTGGCCACAGCTACTCCTGGCCCTTCCACGGAGCGGGCCTGGAGAGCCTGGGCGTGGATGGCCGGCCCGTGCTGGAGCCGCTGCCTGAGCCTGGCCCTGACGAGCTCCTGGTGCGCGTGGATGCGCTGGGGATCTGCGCCTCGGACGGAAAGATGGTGCGCATGGGCCCGCGCTATCCGCTCTTCTCGCCTCGTGACTGGGCGAATGACCCCATCCGCCTGGGGCATGAGGCGGCGATGACAGTGATCAAGGTGGGCGAGCAGTGGCGCGGCCAGTTCCACCCCGGGCAGCGCCTGGGCGTGCAGGCCAACGTATTCATCGGGGGCGAGCGCGCTATCTTCGGCGTCAACATTTCCGGTGCGATGGCCCAGTATGTGCTGCTGGACCGGCGGGTGCTGGCGGCGGACGAGTGCTATGTGTTCCCCACGCCTGACAGCTTGAGCTACAGCGACATCGCCCTGCTGGAGCCGTGGGCCTGTGTCGAGGTGGCCTATACCCCTGTGCGGCGGCTCGAACCCAAGGCAGGCGGCACACTCTGGCTGGTAGGCAACCCGGAGGTGCAGCGGACCTATTCCTGGGGACAGCCCCTGGCTGCGCGTCGCGTCGTCCTGAGCGACGCGCCGCAGGACCTGGCGGCGTGGGTGCGCGCCCAGGGCGTCGAGGTCTGTGAGGGGACGGGCCTGGGTGCACAGACCCTGGTAGAGCGCTTCACTGGCGGGGCAGGCTTTGACGACATCGTGCTCCTCCAGCCCGGCGCGGCCACGGTGGTGGCGGAGGCGGCCCGGAGCCTGGCGGATGCGGGGCTGCTCAACCTGGTCACCGATGCGCCGCTGGATGGAGATGTCGCGGTGGATATCGGCCGCCTGCACTATGAGCCCCTGGGCTTTGTCGGCTGCACCGGTCCAGACATCTCCGCTGCCTACGGTCTCACGCGCAACCGGTCAGAGCTCCGGCCGGGCGGGGTCGTCTGGATCGCCGGCGCCGGCGGCACGATGGGACGCATGCACCTGCAGCGAGCGCTTGAGCTGGCGGAGGGGCCTCGTGCGGTCATCGTCACCAATCGCGGTGAAGCGCGGCTGCGCAGCCTGGTCCGCGATTTTGGTCCCCTGGCGCAAGAGCGCGGCATCGAGCAGGTGGCGATCAGCCCGCAGTTGGAGCCTGGACGCCTCGAACGGGAGGTCGAGCGTTTGACAGATGGGCAAGGCTGTGATGATATTGTGATTGTTGTCCCTGATCCAGTGCTAATGGCGCGCGCGACGTCGCTGCTCGCTCCCAATGGTATGATGGTCTTCTATGCCGGTGTCCCCAAGGGAACAGAAGTGCCCCTACCGCTGGATCGCGCCGCGCTTGCGGCGGTGCAGTTCACGGGCACGAGCGGGTCGACACTTGCCGATCAGATGCGCGTGCTCGACCGTGTGGCGGCCGGCTTGCTCGACCCGTCGCGTCCGGTGGCGGCCGTCGGCGGCATCAAGGCGATGGCCGCGGCCGTCGCGGCCGTCATCGAAGGCCGCTATCCGGGCAAGGTTGTCGTCTATCCGCAGTTCCTGGACCTTCCCCTGCTCAGCCTGATGGAGCTGGCGGAACGCTTGCCTGCGGTGGGCAGCCGTCTTGCCCCGGGTCCGGTTTGGACGGCAGAGGCAGAGAGGGCGCTCTTCGAGGTTTGTCTGGCGGGTGGCTGCTGATGCCGGACACCGCCCTGCGTCATCTGACTCCGACGACTTCTTCCATTTCCTGGCTATGACTTCCGACTACCTCATTGGCGTCGATCTCGGAACGAGCGTGATCAAGGCTTCACTTTTCGACTGTGAGGGCCGGGCGGTCGCGGACGCGGCGCGCGAGGCGGGCCTGCACCAGCCAGGACCGGGCCTGGCCGAGCAGTCGGGCGACGAGTTCTACGCCGGCGCCCTGGCGGTCCTGCGCGAGGTGGTGGACAGATCGGGGATCAAGGCGGGCGATGTGGCGGCGATTGCCTTCGATGGACAGATGGCGGGCGCCATCGCCATCGACAGGGAGTGGAACGCCCTGACCCCCTGGTATCCCTCGGCGTTAGACACCCGCTACCAGCCCTATTTGCAGCAGATGGAGGCGCAGAACGGGCCGCGCCTGGTCGAGCTGACGGGCTCGCTGCCGTTCATGGCCCCACGCATGCTGTGGTGGCAGGATGCGTTTCCTGAACTCTACCGGCGCATCGACAAGGTGCTCATGTTGAGCAACTACGTCGCGGGGCGCATGGCCGGGCTGAAGGGCGAGGACGCGTTCATGGACCCCTCGTATCTGCTTTGGATCGGCGTGGGCGAGACCGCACGGCGGGCGTGGTCCCCTGAGCTGGCCGAGACCTTTGGCCTGCCCCTGGACAAGTTCCCGCGCATTGTGCCCGCAACCACCGTCGTCGGGGGTCTTTCGGGGCCGGCTGCAGCCGCCTGCGGGCTGCAGGCAGGCACGCCGCTGGTGGCCGGGGCGGGCGACCAGGTGGCCGGCTGCCTGGGCGCCGGGCTGGTGGACCCCGGACAATTGGTGGACGTCGCCGGCACCTTTCCTGTGCTGGCGACCTGTGTGGACCGCTACTTTGCCGACACCCGCCATGGGATGCTGCAGCCTCTGGCGGGGCCGTTGGGTGATTGGCACTGGTACCCGATGATGTACATCAGCGGCGGCGGGCTGACCCATCGCTGGTTCCGCGATCAACTGGCGGCGGAAGCCATCCAGGAGGCGAAACAGGCGGGGATGTCGGCCTACCAATGGCTCGACGACCAGGCTGCAGCGGTGCCCCCGGGCAGCGAGGGCCTCCTCTTTGTCCCGCACCTGGTGGGACGCGCCTGTCCGGTCGATCCCGATGTCCGGGGCGCCTGGGTTGGCTTCACCTGGACGCACCGCAAGGCGCATTTCTACCGGTCGCTGCTCGAGTCGATTGCCTATGACTACGCCGATGCCCTGGCCGTGGTGCGCGAGTACGTGCCCGATGCTGCCTTTGCCGAGGTGCGGGTGATCGGCGGTGGCGCCAACAGCCGGCTGTGGAACCAGATCAAGGCCGACGTGTTGGGTGTGCCCTACGTGCGCCTGCACCGCGAGGACATCGCCGCCCTGGGCTGCGCCATCATGGCCGGCCATGCTGTGGGTCTTTTTCCCGACATGGCGGCAACGGCTCGCCGCTTTGCGCAGACCACCGATCGCATCGAGCCGAGGTCTGCCTACCACGAACACTACCGTGCCTATGTCGCGGCGTATCGCCAGGTTTTTGACCAGTTCCGCGATCTCTACCGGGTTCTGACGCCTCTGAGCAATAAGAGCGTGCTCGAGTCCTAATTGCGATCTCAGCGACCGCTGCCACCTGAAACGGCTGAAGTCGCTGCTAGAAATCCCCTTTTGATGGGTATCTGCAGGAGAGTGCCAATGCAGTGATCATCAGCCCACAGTGCCTATTGCAACACGTTCTTCCCTTCAACACTCAACAAGTGAGGAGATCCATGAGTAACAAGCGTTTTCTGCCCCTATTGGGCCTTCTGATCATTGCGGCTGTGCTGTTGGCGGCCTGCGGCGGAGCGGCGACGCCCGCTCCCGCGCAGCCGACCCAGGCGCCAGCGGCGACCACAGCACCGGCCGCACAGCCCACGCAGGCGCCAGCCGAAGCAACAAAGGCGCCTGAGGCGCCGGCCAAGACCAAGCCGCTCATCGCCGGCGTGGTGTTCCAGAGCGACACCTTCATGCAGACCGTGCAGGCAGGCATGCAGGCGGCCGCCGACAAGGCCGGCGTCGAGATGATCATGGGCAACACCGAGAACAAGCTGGACAAAGAAGCCAGCATGATCGACGACTACATCACCCGCAAGGTAGATGCCATCGTCATCACCCCGATCTCGGCTGACGGCTCCGTCGCTGCCCTGAAGAAGGCGAAGGATGCCGGCATCACGATCATTTGCTTCAACACCTGCGTCAACGACAAGACCATCCCCTCGGCCTTCCTGGTGACCAAGAACGAAGACCTGGGCATCAAGAGCGGTGAGGCGGCGGCCAAGTTCATCACCGACAAGCTGGGCGGCAAGGCCAAGATCGGCCTGCTGAACTGCGACCAGTTCGAAGGCTGCCCGCCGCGCAAGGACGGGTTCCTGGCGCAGGTGAAGGCGCTGCCGGGCGTGGAAGTCGTGGCGGACCAGGCAGGCTGGCTGGCGGACAAGGCGCAGCCGGTTTCCGAGGCCATGCTTCAGGCGAATCCCGACATCAATGTGCTGTGGGCAGCGAACGAAGGCGGCACGGTGGCGCATGCCAACGCCGTCAAGACCCTGGGCCTGGGCGGCAAGGTGTTCGTCTTCGGCACGGACATGAACAACCAGATGGGGCAGATGCTGCAGGCCAGCGACGACATCCTCCAGGGTGTCACCGGCCAGGCGCCCTATCAGATGGGCTATGATGCCCTGAACTCGGCCCTCGACGTCATGGGCGGCAAGAAGGTCGAGGCCGTGACGAACACGCCGACCATCTATTTCGGCCGCGGCAACGATGCCATGATCAAGCAGTTCATGGACAGCGAAGGCAAGGCCATCTTCGAGGTGCCCGCGGCGGCTGCAGAGCCTGCCAAGCCTGCGGGCGGCAAGCCGCTCATCGCCGGTGTGGTGTTCCAGAGCGACACCTTCATGCAGACCGTACAGGCGGGCATGCAGGCGGCGGCTGACAAGCTGGGCGCCGAGATGATCATGGGCAACACCGAGAACAAGCTGGACAAAGAAGCCAGCATGATCGACGACTACATCACCCGCAAGGTGGATGCCATCGTCATCACCCCGATCTCGGCTGACGGCTCCGTCGCTGCCCTGAAGAAGGCGAAGGATGCCGGCATCACGATCATTTGCTTCAACACCTGTGTCAACGACAAGACCATCCCCTCGGCCTTCCTGGTGACCAAGAACGAAGACCTGGGCATCAAGAGCGGTGAGGCGGCGGTCAAGTTCATCACCGACAAGCTGGGCGGCAAGGCCAAGATCGGCCTGCTGAACTGCGACCAGTTCGAAGGCTGCCCGCCGCGCAAGGACGGGTTCCTGGCGCAGGTGAAGACGCTGCCGGGCGTGGAAGTCGTGGCGGACCAGGCAGGCTGGCTGGCGGACAAGGCACAGCCGGTTTCCGAGGCCATGCTGCAGGCGCATCCTGACATCAACGTGCTGTGGGCGGCGAACGAAGGCGGCACGGTGGCGCACGCCAACGCCGTCAAGACCCTGGGCCTGGGCGGCCAGGTCTACGTCTTCGGCACGGACATGAACAACCAGATGGGGCAGATGCTGCAGGCCAGCGACGACATCCTCCAGGGTGTCACCGGCCAGGCGCCGTACCAGATGGGCTATGACTCGCTGGCGACCGCCATGGACGTGCTGGGCGGCAAGAAGGTCGAGGCCGTGACGAACACGCCGACCATCTATTTCGGCCGCGGCAACGATGCCATGATCAAGCAGTTCATGGACAGCGAAGGCAAGGCCATCTTTGCCGCACCCGCCGAAGGCGCGGCTGCTCCCGGCAAGAAGCTGACGGTTGCGGGCGTGGTGTTCCAGAGCGACACCTTCATGCAGACCGTACAGGCAGGCATGCAGGCGGCGGCTGACAAGGTGGGCGCCGAGCTGATCCTGGGCAACACCGAGAACAAGCTGGACAAAGAAGCCAGCATGATCGACGACTACATCACCCGCAAGGTGGATGCTATCGTCATCACCCCGATCTCGGCGGATGGCTCCATCGCCGCCCTGAAGAAGGCGAAGGATGCCGGCATCACAATCGTGTGCTTCAACACCTGCGTCAATGACAAGACCATCGCCTCCGGCTTCCTGGTGACCAAGAACGAAGACCTGGGCACCAAGAGCGGTGAGGCCGCAGTCAAGTTCATCACCGACAAGCTGGGCGGCAAGGCCAACATCGGCCTGCTGAACTGCGACCAATTCGAAGGCTGCCCGCCGCGCAAGGACGGGTTCCTGGCGCAGGTGAAGACGCTGCCGGGCGTGAAGGTGGTGGCGGACCAGGCGGGCTGGCTGGCGGACAAGGCGCAGCCGGTTTCCGAGGCCATGCTGCAGGCGCATCCTGAGATCAACGTGCTGTGGGCGGCGAACGAAGGCGGCACGGTGGCGCACGCCAACGCCGTCAAGACCCTGGGCCTGGGCGGCCAGGTCTACGTCTTCGGCACGGACATGAACAACCAGATGGGACAGATGCTCCAGGCGAAGGATGACATCCTCCAGGGTGTCACCGGCCAGGCGCCGTACCAGATGGGCTACGATGCCTTCATGACGATGGTGGATGTCATGAACGGCAAGCAGGTCGAGGCGGTGACCAACACGCCGACGATCTTCTTCGGCCGCGGCAACGATGCCCTGATCAAGCAGTTCGAGGACACCGAAGGCAAGGCGATCTTCAAGTAACCCCTGGCTCCTGCGTAGCGGCTTCAGTCGTCTGAAAAAAGGCGACTGAAGTCGCTACTACGGGAGCACCCTACTCGTGGTGACGACTTCAGTCGTCTGTAACCCAGCGACTGAAGTCGCTACTACGACGAGCGCGGACCTCACCCTTCGAGGATAGTCATGGCGCCAATCTTAGCCTTAGAACAGCTCAGCAAACGCTATCCCGGCGTGGTTGCGCTGGATCATGTGGATCTCACGGTGGACAAAGGCGAGGTCCGGGCCTTGCTGGGCAAGAACGGGGCCGGCAAGTCCACACTAGTCAAGATCCTCAGCGGGGCCGTCCATCCGGACAGCGGCCGGATCCTCATCGACGGCAACCCAGTGACCATTGCCGGTCCCAAAGCAGCATTCGAACAGGGCATCTGTACGGTCTACCAGGAGATGAGCCTGGTGCCCGGCCTGACCGTAGCCGAGAACATCCTGCTCGGCCGCTGGCCAAAGCAGCGGCTCGTGGGCCTATCTGTCATCAATCGCAAGGCCATCCGGCCGATTGCGCAGGCCGCCCTCGACCAGCTTGAAGTCTCCATCAACCTTGACGAGCAGGTGTCGCGCTTGAGTGTTGCGCAGCAGCAGCTCATTGAAATTGCCAAGGCCATCTCGTTCAACCCCCGTGTGCTCATCCTGGACGAGCCCACAAGCGCGCTGGCCGCCGGCGAGATGGAGGTGCTGCACAAGGTTGTCCGGCGCCTGGCGGAGCAAGGTCATGCCATCGTCTATGTGACGCACCGCCTGCAGGAGATTCCGCGGGTGGCCGACACGGTGACGGTGCTGCGTGACGGCCGCTTGATCGGCACCATCTCTGCCGGCGAAGCGACGCCATCACGCATCGCCAACATGATGATCGGCTCCGATTGGCAGCGCACCGAATGGGGCGAAAGCGGCACGCCAGGCGAAGTCAAGCTGGCGCTGCGCAACGTCCAACGTAAGGGCGTCCTCCACGATATCTCCTTCGAGGTGCGTGGAGGTGAGGTCCTGGGGTTTGCCGGCCTGCTGGGCTCCGGGCGCACCGAGCTGGTGCGGGCGATCTTCGGCCTGGATCCCATCGACAGCGGTGAGATCTACGTCAAAGGTGAAAAGGTGACCAAGCTGTCGCCGGTGACGATGAAAGCGCATGGCCTGGGACTCACGCCCGAAGACCGCAAGCGTCAGGGGCTGGTGCTTGTGTTCTCTGTCCAGGATAACCTGACGCAAGCCAGCATGCACCGCTTCAGTGTGCAGGGCGTGCTGCAGAAGGCGCGCGGAACGGCCCTGGCGCAGGAGATGGTGAAGGCGCTCGACATCAAGACCCCCGGCCTGGGTGTCCCGACAGGCACTTTGAGCGGCGGCAATCAGCAGAAGGTGGTCGTAGGCAACTGGCTGAATACCTTGCCCGAGATTCTGTTGATGGACGAACCCACACGGGGGATCGATATCCAGGCAAAGGAACAGATCTTCAGCCTGGTGCGTGATTTGGCACGGCGAGGTCTGGCCGTGATCTTCATCTCGTCGGAAATCGAAGAGGTGCTGGATGTCGCCGATCGCGTCCTGGTGATGAACCAGGGGCGGATCACCAGTGAGGTCCATCCAGCGGAAACCGATCTAGAGACTTTGCTTGCCATGGTGATGGAGGAGCCCGCACAATGAGTATTGACGCTACAAATGCCGAGGGGCGACCGCTATGGATGCAGCGCACGGGCCAGTGGTTTTCGCGCTCGGGCCTGCTGGTGGCACTTGCTATCTTGTTCCTGCTCCTGGCGCAATTCGCCCCGAACTTCCTGTCACAGCGCAATCTTTTTAACGTCCTGCGCGCCGTGGCCATCAACGGCATGATCGCCTGCGCCATGACCTTCGTGATCATCTCCGGGGACATCGATGTCAGCGTCGGTTCTGCTGTCGCCTGGTCCTCCTCGCTGCTGGGCGTGCTGGCCATCAAACAGGGTGTGCCGCTGGCGCTGGCCGTGCTCGTCGTCCTGGGCCTGGGCATGATCATCCACAGCCTGGCCGGTCTGATTCGGGTGCGGTTCGCCATCCCGGCCTTCGTCGTCACGCTCACGATGTACATGAGCTATAAAGGCCTAGCGAAGGTTGTCACCCAAGCCTATCCCATTACGCCCTTCCCCGATTCCTTCAGCTTCTGGGGCCAGGGCTACCTGCTTAAGATCATCCCCGTGCCCGCTGTCCTGATGCTGGTCACGGTCGGCATCTTCTACTTCCTCAGCACGCGCACGGTGTTCGGACGCTCCGTCTACAGCGTCGGCGGCAACGAAGAAGCGTCGAGGTTGTCGGGCATTCCCGTGGGACGGACCCGCATCACGATCTTTGCCATCAGCGGGCTGATGGCCGCCCTGGGCGGCGTTATCGTTTCATCACGAATCATGGCCGGCGCCTACAACGTCGGCGAAGGTCTGGAGTTTGAGGTCATCGCTGCCGTCGTGATCGGAGGCACCAGCCTTGCCGGCGGCTCGGGCTCGATGATCGGCACCTTCCTGGGCGTGCTCTTCATCGGCTTGCTTGCCAACGGCATGACCCTGATGGGCGTCGATCCCTATTGGCAAGAGGTGGCCCGCGGCTTGATTGTGCTGGGAGCCGTGCTCATCAGCGTCATCCGCAAGCCCGTCACCAGGTAGGAGCGAAGCAGGTTTCGCCGGAGGCGCAGCAACGACTTCTGCCCCATTGCGAGGGCGGAGGTCGTTGCTGTGTGTCCGGCGCCGGCGCTATCCCAAGCCCAACAACCTACCTGTCTGGAAGATCGCCACCGCCAGGAGCCAGGGCAGGATGGTCTGGACGCCCACAGAAACGCCCGCCCATTTCCAGCCAAACTGCTGCGCCTGGGCGGCCAGGGTGGGGAGACACGGGATGTAGGTGAGCACAAAGACGAGGAAGGCCAGCGCCGTGAGCGGTGTGAAGAGCTGGCCAAGGGCGCGCGTGACGCCGATATCCTGTGTCTGGCGCTGATAGGGGAAGAGGGTCATGCCCGGTGTGAGCACTTCCAGGAATTGCTTGCCGGCGGCAACGGTGGCAAGGCCGAAGCCGACAACCACCGTGCGCAGGTCCCCGGTGACCGTCACGGGGCCGGTGTCATGGCTGGCGCGCCTGGCGCCGGTCAACTGCGCCATGCTGGACAGGACCATTTCCTTGGCGATGATGCCCGTCACCAGGGCTCCGGCAACCTGCCAGTCTCCAAATCCGGCCGGCGCCAGGGTTGGCGCCAGGGCAGTGCTGGCCCGGCCGTAGAGTGACTGCTGGGGCTCCGAGGACGGCACGTGGAGCAGCACCCAGAGGACGACCATGACCACCAAGACGATAGTCCCGGCGGTCTTCAGGTACTGCAGGGCCTGCGACGCGGTTGTGTTGGCGAGACTGCGGAAGCTGGGGCGCTGGTAGGGGGGCAGGGGCGCGGGAGCGCCGTCATTGGCGTTCACAAAGACAAAGCGGGAGAGAACGACGCCCATGATCATGGCGAGGATGACACCCAACAGGTACAAGCCCCAGATCACCCAACTGGCGTAGGTCGGGAAGAAGGCCAGCCCGAAGAGAACATAGATCGGCATCCGGGCGGAACATGACATAAAGGGGATCATCAGACCCGTGAGGATGCGCGCCGAACGGCTCTCGATGGTGCGGGTGGCGTGAATGGCAGGGGTGTTGCAGCCGAAGCCAAGAATCATCGGCAGGAAGGAGCGCCCGCGCAGCCCCACGCGCCGTGCCACGCCGTCCATGACCGTGGCGGCGCGGGGGAGGTAGCCAATTTCCTCCAACAGAGCCATCGAGAAGTACATGATGATCAGGCCGGGCAGGAAGACCATTTCCACGCCCACACCGGCGATGACGCCGTCGATGGCCAGTGACACAGTCCAGGCGGGCGCGTGCACCAGGCCCAACGCGGTCACCGTGAGGTGGGTGACCGGCCCTGCGATGACGGCGTCCATCCAATCCATGTAGGGAGCCGAAACGTCCTGCACGAGGTGGAAGACCAGGTACATGACAGCCATGAACACCAGTAGCCCAAGCACGGGATGGGTCAGTACGACATCGAGCCGGCCGGACAGCGCACCCGGGGGCGGCGCCGGCGTGACTGCCGCCGGAACGGTTCCCTCGGGCAGCGGCGCCGCCGGTGGCGCCACCAGGCCGCACGAGCACTGGGCAATGGGACAATGGCAGAGGACGCCGCACGCAGGGCGGGAAGGGCCTGCATGGGCTGTGGTGATCTTGTCGGGAAGGAGGCGGGCGCTGTCTTGGTCCGGGCTGGCGCTGCCGGCAATGGCGCCTGCGGTGCTGGTGAGACTGGTCGTGGTCATGCGGGCGGTTGTTGCAAATCAGTTGCAAAGATGCCCAAGATTAGCACGCCTTACTTCCTTTCACTATGATCTAGATCAGTCTATGACGAGGTTGCGCCGATCCCGCGGCCTCCGCCTGACACCCGATTGCCGGGACGGCGGCAAAAAAACAACGCCCAGGCATTTCGCCTGGGCGTTGTCTGTGATCTAAGACAGTGCGACGCGTCTAGTTGAGATGGATCTCGTGCTCGTCGTGCACGTGTCCATGCGCCAGCTCGTCAGGGGTGGCCGGCCGCACGGCGGTCACCCGCACATGAACGTGCAGAGTTTCGCCGGCCAGGGGGTGGTTGAAGTCGAGCAGCACACCTTCGTCGTTGATTTCGGCGATGTAGGCTTCGTAGACTTCGTCCGTTTCCTCGTCATGGAGCTCCAACGCCATGCCGGTTTCCAGCTCGACATCCCCTGGGAACTCACTCATCGGAACCATTTCGAAGGCATCCGGGTCGTAGTCGCCAAAGGCCTCATCGGGCTCAAGCACGACGTTCTTCTCCTCGCCAGCGTGCATGCCGTAAAGCGTTTCTTCCAGGCCGGGCAGAAGTGAGCTCTCGCCGTGGAGATAGCTTACGGACACAGGACCATCGTTGAGAGCTTCATCGTCGCCCTCAATGCGCATGGTGTAGACGAGGCTGACAACCATCCCGTCGTTGACGGTCAGGCTTGGGTTCGACATTGCTGGCGTATCCTAGATCTTGGTCACGTTCACGGCAGCCAGGCCCTTGCGGCCCTTTTCCACCGTAAACTCCACGCGCTGGCCTTCCTTCAGGCTGCGGAAGCCGTCGCCGCCGATGGACGAATAGTGGACGAAGACGTCCTCGCCATTTTCACGGGCGATGAAGCCGTAGCCCTTGGCGTCATTGAACCATTTGACGGTTCCGCGTTCGCGTGTTGATGTGGACATACTGAGACTCTCCTTGGTGATACAACATTGAAGAAATAGTGCACTGGCGCTGGCGGCTGCACGGCAAACAAAAAAGCACCTTCCAGACCTGAGACAAGCCTGGCGGTGCTTCTTAAGCCATCCGATACAGTACTTCCAGCGTCCAGCCAAAGCATTATACCTAGTTCGCCAGATAGTACAAATTTGGGTACATGCCCGCTACATACCCTTGGGCAGCATACATTTTGCCAAGGTGTGCTTTGCCGATGCGTGGTTGCTGTGCTATGATTTCAAGTTGTTGTCTACCAGTTCAGCACTCATCTTTTCGTTCTACAGCATCTTCCATGAGCAAGCAGACTTCCAAGGGCAAAGCCCGTCGCGATCGCAAGCCAAACGTTCCCATGCAGACCGGCCCGGTGGCCTCGGCTGAATCCGCAGCCGTGTCCGGCACAGCCGCGCCCATCGCGGCACCAGCGGGCAAAAGCAGCTCTTCCCGCAGCGCCACCCCGGCGGCGGTGCCTGCCGGCCCTGTCGACTACCGCGCCGAATACAGCTACGTCGGCAAAGACCTGAAGCAGATGGGCCTTGTTGCCTTGGGCTTGTTGGTCGTGTTGGTGGCGCTCAGCTTCGTCATTGTGTAAGCACGCCAAGGGCAACTTCAAGTCGTTTTTGAGAGCCGGCGCCTGCAAGCGCCGGCTTTTGTTTGGGGGGTGTTTCGAGGGTGATTGAGTTATCATGGGCAGAGCGGTGGTTTGACGACTCCGCCTGCCGGCGCCACTGACCCCAAGGAAGGTCCTTATGCTAGTTGCTCGTGAAAGCTGCCTGGAGGCGTTGACCGAAATCTGTGCCATTCCCACGGCGCCGTATTACGAAGCACGCGTGGCGGCGTTCATCGTGGCCAGGTTGCGGGCGCTGGGCATCCCCTTCGAGACCGACGACTATGGCAACATCACGGCCACCTATGGAGGGCCTGGCGCGCCCGCTGCGGGGATCGCCTTCGTGGCCCACATGGATCATCCTGCTTTCGAGGTAACCGCCGTCGACGGGCTGGCGGCTCGCGGCCGCATTTTGGGCGGGCTTATCAAGGCGCCTTCCCGCTTTCCTCAGCCCCAGGCGGTCAGAATCTATCCAGCCCTACCGGCGGCCGCGAGCGAGCCCGACCACGGCACCGCCGCGACCTGCAGCTATGATGAGGTGAGCGGCGAGCTGGTTCTGGCCCTGGCTTCGCCGCTGCCCGATTTCCGTGAAGGCGAGTACTTTGGGGTCTGGGACCTGCCTGCCATGCAAGTCGATGACGATGGCATGGTGCACCTGGCCGTGGCGGACGACCTGGCAGGCTGTGCCGCCATCCTGAGCGCCCTGGCCATCCTCGTGGAGCAGCAAGCGCCTTTTCGTGTCTACGCCGTGTTCACACGGGCCGAAGAAGTGGGCCTCATTGGCGCCACCTTCGTCGCCCGCTCGCGGCGCCTGCCCCTCGACACGGTCGTGGTGTCCATTGAGATCAGCAACCAACGTCCAGGCGTGGCCCTGGGCAGCGGCGCCATTATCCGCTCCGGCGACGTGGGCATGACGTTCGACGACGACGCCGAGGTGGTGCTGCGGCTCGCGATGACGGACATCAACGCCGCCCTGACGCCGGAGGAAGTGGCGGCGGGCAGGCGCCTGCGCCGCATGGTGATGGATGGTGGAAGCTGCGAGGCCTCAAGGTTCATCGCCGAAGGTTACAGGACGACCGGTCTGGTGATGCAGTTGCAAAACTACCACAACTGTCCGCACGGCGGTGGGGCGCTGGCGCCTGAAATCATCCACATTGATGACATGGTCATGGCCGTCGCGACGCTGGCAAGTGCGCCCAGGTATCTGGGCATCAACCCCCGAGAGTTGATCAACACCAACGTCAATGTCCGCGCAGACGCCGCCGCCGAGAGGTTGAAGTCCAGTTTCGCGGCGTGGAGGTTGGGATGATGAACACACGGCGAAGGTGGCTGTCCCGGCGCCTGGCCCTAGTTGTCCTTGCCCTGTGCGTGCTGGCGGCAGTGCGGCTGCCGGCGGCAGCGGCTTGGTGCTACCTGCCTGGGGTGCAGGCGGCAGCGCGGCTGCCCGTGATGGAGGCGCCCGGCACGGTGCGCGTCGCGACGAAACCGATCGAGCCCTTCGTCATCAAACAAGGAGACCAGTGGACGGGATTCAGCATCGAGCTCTGGGATGAGATCGCGCGTCGCATGCAGACGCCCTACGAATGGGTGGGAGTCAATACCGTCACGGAACAGCTCGATGCGGTGGAGAAAGGGCAGGTGGACGTGGCAATGGCCGGGATCAGCATGACGGCTGAACGTGAGAAGAAGGTCGATTTCAGCCACCCCTATTTCGACGCCGGCCTGCAAATTCTCGTTGCGGAGAACGCGCGTCCTTCGGTAATCCAGTACCTGACGCAGGTCTTCACTCCCTCGCTGCTCGCCCTCCTGGCCACGGTCATCGTCTTCTCGCTGGTCATGGCGCACATCATCTGGCTGGTGGAACGGGGGCACAATCCCGATTTTCCGCACGGCTACTTCCGGGGTGTGGCGGAGGGCCTGTGGTGGCTGTACATGGTCATCGCGACCGGTGAATACCCTGACACGGAGCATTCCAACCAGATCAAGCGGGCGCTCACTGTGGCCTGGTGGCTGCTGGGCGTGGCCCTGGTCGCCCAGCTCACAGGGACGATTGCCTCCAATCTCACCGTGCAGCAGCTTACGTCGGACATCAACGGCCCCGGCGACCTTCCGGGGCGTCGTGTCGCTACGGTGGAAGGGAGCACCGCCGCCCAGTACCTGATCACACAGGGCCTCAGCTATGTGGGCGTGACGCGCATCGAGGAGGCTTACGGCATGCTGAAGGATGGCTCGGTGCAGGCGGTGGTCTATGACGCGCCGGTGCTCCAGTATTATGCAGGGAGGAAAGCCCGTGGTCAGTTCCAGGTGGTCGGCCCGATCTTCAAGCCGGAAAAATACGGCATCGCCCTGGCGCCGGGCAGTCCTCTGCGCAAACCGATCAATGAAGCGCTGTTGTCGATTTACCAGGATGGCACCTATGAGGCGCTCTACAGCAAGTGGTTTGGGGCGTCCATGTAGTGCTTCGTGTCCCGCGGGCTCACAGCAAGGCCTGTGCCGGCGCAGAGATGCTGCAGAAGCGAAGCGCAGGATACACGCTGCGCAGATAGGGACGCACGGCGAGCACCAGCCTGGTCCGGGAAAACAGCAGCGCCCCCGCTGCCGGGAGCAGGGGGGCGCTGTGAACGCACTCTGTTACAGAAACAGCGTTAGTACTGGATCACGCGCTGCATGGTCTTGGCCTGCGCCACCCAGTCATCGACCTGGGATTGCACGGGCGTCCGGCGCACGAGCTTCTTCTCTTCGTTGACTTCCAGCATCTTGAGGAGCAGGTTGGCAGGATTGCGCTGGCCCAACTCCACGACGGTGTCCACACCGGCTGCCTCCAGCAGGTCGGCGTACTCGGAGCCGACGCCTTTGATGCGGTAAAGGTCGGCGTGGTTGACCCACTTCAGGATAAGCTTGCCGGTGATGCCTGTGGCCTCGACCAGATCGGCCCGGCCTTTGCGGGTGGCGCCCCGGCGCAGGAGGTCCAGCACCGTCATGACGCCCACCGCCCGCAGCTTCTCGGCGTAGGCCGGCCCGATACCTTCCACGAACTCCAGAGCTTCTTTGAACTTGGCGATGTCCTCCAGGCCAAAGGTGGTCTCGATCTGGTTGACGATGTTGGCAACGTGGCTTTCGGCATCCTCGGCCTCGCCTGGTGGCGTGGGCGCCGCCTCTGTTTCTGCGGCGGCCGCGCCAACGGCAGCGACAACGCCTGCACCGGCCGCGCCAGCGGTCTCAGCAATGCCTGCGCCAGCTTCGCCTGATGCCGCCACGGCTTCCGCGGCGGCTTCGGGTGCAGCCGCGGTCACTTCTTCGCCCTTGTCGGCGGCGGCCGCCACGGCCGCACCTGCGGCGACCACGGCGCCAGCTCCGGCCTCGCCGGAGGCCTCGGCAGCGCCTGCGCCAGCATCGCTCGCAGCTTCAACGGCTTCCGGAGCGGCCGCAGGGGCTTCGGCGACGGCTTCCGCAGCGGCGCCGACGTCCACGGTGCTGGACCTTGTTTCGGCCACCTCAGCCGCCGCAACGCCCGCCGCAGCCACGGCGCCTGCGCCAGCATCGCCGGCGGCGACAGTGGCTTCAGCGGCCGGAGCAGCGGCATCCTCGGTCTTCTCGGCGACGGCCGCCGCGCCCGCGGCAACTGCCGCTGCGCCAGCGACCGGAACCGCTTCAGCGCTGCGTGTTGGCGCCGGGGCCGGCTTGGCCGGCTGAGGCGCTGCTGGCGCAGCCACGGCGGCGGGCTTGGGGGCGGGCCTGGCGGCGGGGCCGCCAAAGCCGTAAAGCCCAAGCTTGCGGTAGCGTGGCCACTGCCAGCCAATGCCCGCGATCACCAGCAGGATCCAGATGATGGCAACGAGCAGGACCTGCCAGGTTGGGTTCGGCTGGATCTGAGCGCCGATGCCGGTCCTCATGCCGAGGATCAGACCGATGCCTTCGGCGGCGGCGCCAGCGCCAAAGAGGACCGTCAGGATGATGATCACCTCATCGCGAATCTTCCACAGGAGGACGCCCCCGACCACCGCCATCGCGGCTGCCAGGATGAACGCGATCGCAGGCGACAGGTTGAGCCAAGTGGCGAAGACTGCGGCGATGGCGATGCCGAGAATGACGCCCGCTACCGTGACCAGAACACTCCAGTAGAGGTACGCCAGGGCGGCGAAGATGACCACCAGCACAAGCCCAACGATGATGGCGAGCAGGGGGTTGCTTTGGCCCAGCCAGTTGTAGGCCACAAGCGCCCCAGCGGCGGCTCCATAGATCGGTAAGAGGATCCGGAAGATCCGATAGCCGTACAGAACGCCTATCAGACCGACGATCACGAGGACAAGTCCGGTCAAAAACTGCTGCATGCGTCCCTCCTATTCAAGTGGTGGCGATAACGCGAAGCGCGCCGAATACCGCGCAACAATGAACAAATTGTAGCATTGCGCTGGGCAAATTGCACACTGAGACAAAACCTGCCCCCTGCTTGCCCCACGAGGGTCCAGGTGGGAGGCGTCGGCGAGGACCTGCGCCGGACCGCGGGCTCAGGAGGCGTGCAAGCCGGTCCGCGTGAGGGCGACGAACAGGTCCTCGATTGCCGGGCCGGCCTGCGCGACTGGCGCTGGGGGCGCCGTACAGGGTGAAGCCGTGGACGTGGTCAGCGCAATAGCAGGGGAAGCCATGCCCGATTGTGCAGCACGTCCTGGCGGTGCAGCGGAATGACGATGGGACTCAGGGTGAGCTCCGGCGCCGGCCCCCGCTGCGAGCCCGGGAGAAGGTAGTCGCGCACAGTAAGGACGAGCATCGTGCAGGTCATGTCCTCCGGGTCAGTGCAGTCCGGAAGCTTATCCCCGATGGAGTAACAGTGACTCCCTGCGGTCAAAGTCTCGAGGCCTGTGCAATCCCGCGCGAAGTACTGAAGGAAGAAACGTTCGTGGTGGGGCACCGCCGAATAGTCGTTCGCGGAGCCCGCCAGCATGGTGTCATCGATGTTGGCGAAGCCAAGCTGCGTGAGGCTGGAATTCAGGCCCAGCCCCACATAGGTGGCGTTGCCGGTTTGGGTGCCCAGGGCGCCGACAGCCGCGTAGACCATCTGGTCATCGGGGAGCCAGAGGCGCTTGCCCAGGAAGTACGCCGTGTCCTCCGTGGGGGCGAGGCAGTTCATCCCCGCTTGCACACATGCAGGCCCGGTCAAGGACATCTGCGAGGCTTTCATGTTCAACAGCGGCGTCGGGCTGCAGGGCTGATCCCATCGCGTGCAGACGGCCTTGGCCAGTGTGGAGAGGTCGGGCGCCAGGGCGGTTTCGGGCGGTGTGGCGCCGGACCGGGCCGCGAATCCAGCCCACGGGTAGGGCTGCGGTTGGTGCGCCGGCGTCTTGTCGCGGATGCGCAGGACGATGAGGGGCAGGTCCTCTCGCCACACTGTCGAGGGGGCGCCGTCGCCACCACCGTCGTCAGGCATCGCGTACCGCAGCGCGGTCCAGAAGTCATCTGATTCCTCGGTGAGTCCGATTGCCATAGGGGTGTCGCCGAGGCTGGAAGGAATCTGCTCGGTGAAGATGTCCTTGTCCGCAATGCCGAGCCCGGCGAGAGCCTGCCGGACGGCGCCATCCGTGGTCTTGTCTGGCGTGATGACGAAGGCGCGTGTCTGGTTCCAGACGGCGCTTGACTGGTTCTCGATCACCACATTGTTGATGGGGTCGCTCAGGTCAGCGAAGATCTCCAGACGCTCGTTGTTCTTGGGCAGCTTGGTAAATAGCGTATCGAGCATGCCGGGGAGCTGGTTCTGGACGAACTGGTACTGCGGGCTGTCTTCCTTCCACTCGCCCGGGCGCGAGAGAAGATAAGTCTGCAGCCCGAAGTAGCGAGCCGGCGGGGGAAGCTTCCCATAAATCACGATCGCCTCGCGCGGGTCGAGGCGATAGGCAGCGTTGTAGCCAGCGACGGTGGGCCCGGCGATGCCAGCAGTCGCGGGGTCCACCCACTCGTCCGGCCAGGAAGGCACGATCGGCACCACGTACGGCGCGGCGGGATTGTTGCCCAGGCACGAGTGCAGCACCTCGTAGGTATAGGGGCAATCGGCCTGGGTATAGAGCTTGAAGTAGCCGTTCGCAACCTCGTAGCCTTGCTGCTCGAGGCGTTTTGTGAGACTGCGAGCGGTGCTCTGCACAGCCGCCGGCACTTTGTTTCCTGGCATTGGGCCGCCGGCGAACGCCGGAGCCGCGCCCGACAGCAGCAGGATCACGACGACAAGCTGCACAACAACGAGAGTCTTGCGACGAGTAGGCATGTGATTGCCTCCTTCAGGGTGACAACCTTGGTTCTGCGGGCAGCAGGTGGCAGGTGGCGGTAGGGGTGGTCTCCCTGTGGCCGCCCAGTCCGAGCAGCGACCGTGAGGGAGCTGGCAGTGGGGGCAGGGAGCAGTTACGAACGTCAGTCAACGGGTGTAAGCCGGTGCTAGACGCCAGCCGAAGCCATGAGCAGCACCGATCGGGTGCTCCGCCCCGACCAGGGGAATCAGCGGCTGTCCCTCTGCTCTCTCCGCTGCCACCTGGCTGCTTGTCGACGCCGACTTAGCTTGTCTCATTCTACCACACGCCCATACCTGGCATTGCAGACAACCAGTCTTCTGGGTGCGGCCCAAGCTTCTCGTTGGCCGCTGCCGCAGCGCATGGCGGCGCGCGAGAACACGAATCGTTCTTGCCCCCTACTTGCCCCGCGATGGTCCGGGTGGGCCGGGCGGGCCGGGCGGCGGCGAGGACCCGCGCCGGACCGCGGGCTCAGGAGGCGTGCGAGCCGGTCCGCGTGAGGGCAACAAACACGTCTTCGAGCGTAGGGTCGGCCTGCTCGACCAGGACGGGCACACCCAGGGGCGCAAGCGCAGTCTGGAGCGACTCAGCACTGTGGGCGCCGTTTTCGGTAATGGCGTGGACGTGGTCGCCGCGCAGCCCGACCTGGAACACCCCCGGCGTTTGTTCAAGCAGGTCCATGGCCGCAATCAAGGGCTCCAGGACCAGGTCCCAGGCGGGACCGGGCAGGGTCGAACGCTTGAGCGTGAGCGGCGTGTCCATCGCCAGCAGATGGCCTGCGCTCATGATGCCCAACCGCCCGCAGTATTCGGCTTCGTCCATGTAGTGCGTGGTCACGAACACAGTCGTGCCATTCTGCGCCAGCCGGTCGATCAGGTCCCAGAACACGCGCCGTGCCGAAGGGTCCACGCCGCTGGTCGGCTCGTCGAGCAGAAGGAGGCGCGGCTGGTGGACCAGGGCAATGCCCAGGGCCAGACGCTGGCGCCATCCCGTGGAGAGGGCGGTGGCCTGTTCCCCCTTGTGGTTCTCCAGCTCGACGAGGTGCAGGATTTCATCCACTCGCTGGCGGCGCGCGGCGCCGCGGAGACCATACATGCCGGCATAGAAGACCAGGTTCTCAAGCACGGTGAGCTCATCGTAGAGGGAGAACTTCTGGCTCATATAGCCGACCAGCGACCGGATCTCCTGAGCGTGATGCCGCACGTCGTAGCCCAGGACTTCTGCTGTGCCCGACGAAGGGTGCAGCAGTCCCAGCAGCATCCGCATGGTTGTGGTCTTGCCGCAGCCATTGGGTCCGAGATAGCCCACAACCTCTCCCACCGGGACCTCGAAGGAGACGTCGTTGACGGCGGTGAAGCTGCCGAAGACCTTGGTAAGGTTTTCAGCCCGTACGGCCACGTTATCCATGCGCGGTGAGGTCCTCAGCCACGGTGATGGCTCCTTCCTGCAGGGCGATGAAGACATCCTCCAACGAGGGCTGGATCGGGCGCAGGTCCAGGACCTCGGCGCCGGCCGCCGCCAGCGCGCCAGGCAGGCGTGCGATCGTGCTGTCGCTGCCCTCGAGCGCAGCCCCTGGCCGCAGGCGCAGGTGGAGACGATCGCCAAAGGCGGCCACATCCTCCACATCGGGGTCGGCGGCGCAGACCTGCCGCGCCGTGTTTTTGGGCTGGGCGGCCAGCATCAGGATCCGGCCGGCCAGCAGGCTCACCAACTCGCGCGGCGAGCCCTGCGTCAGGAGGCGACCGCCGAGCATAAAGCCGATCTGGTTGCAGCGCACCGCCTCATCCATATAGGGTGTGCTGACCACGACTGCTACTCCATCGGCGAGCAGGCGAATGATCAGCTTCCAGAAATCCTGGCGCGTCACCGGGTCCACCCCGCCTGTCGGCTCGTCAAGGAGCAGAAGGCGCGGCCGGTGGATCAGGGCGCAGGCCAGCCCGAGCTTCTGCTTCATGCCTCCGGAAAGCTGGCCGGCCTGGCGCAGCTCGAACCCTGACAGGCCAACAAACCGCAGCAACTCCGCCGACCTGTCGGAGAGCGCGCTGCCGGTGATGCCTCGCTCCGTGCCAAAAAAGTCCAGGTTCTCCTGCACCGTCAGGTCGGAATAGAGCGAGAAGCGCTGGGGCAGATAGCCGACGTGCGTTAGGGCCGCCGCCCCGGCGCTGCGCAGGTTCTTGCCCAGGATGTGCACCTCGCCGCGCTCTGCATGGAGGGCGCCGACCAGCAGCCGCATGGTGGTGGTCTTGCCGGCGCCGTCGGGCCCGACGAGGCCATAGGCCTGGCCGGGCCCGACGGCCAAGCTCACGTCCTGGACGGCCAGTTTGGAGCCGAAGCTGCGCCTGAGGTGCTGAGCCTCTACGACCCAGTCGCTCATGGCGCAAAGACCACGTCAGCCGGCATCCCGGGCTTGAGCAGGCCTTCGGGGTTGTCGATGGCGAGCTTAACGGCAAAGACAGTGGAACGGCGGCCGGCCGGGGTCTGCACGTTGCGCGGCGTGAACTCGGCCTTGTCGGCCACACGCTGCACGGTGCCGGGGAACACCTGGCCGGGAAAGGAGTCGGCCGTGATCTTCACCTGGTCGCCGATCTTGACGGCTCCATACTGGTCTTCGGGCAGGTAGACCGTCACCCAGGGGTGCTGGAGATCAGCCAGCACTACCAGGGTCCCGCCCGGTAGGGTCGATTCGCCGGGCTCTACCGCCCGCGTGAGAATGACGCCGTCGCCGGGCGCCTTGACCGTGAGGCGGTCGATCTGTTCGTTGAGCAGGTCAACCGTTGCCTGGGCGAGGGCGACCTGGCCGGCGGTTGCCTGCACCTGGGCTTTGGCCGCCGCCACCTGGGCCTCTGTCGCCCTGACCTGTTCGGGCCGAGCGCCTGCCAGCAGGAGCTCCAGGCGGGCCTCCTCACCGGACAGGCCGGCGCGCGCTGTGACCAGAGCGGCCTCCGTTTGGCTGATAGCCGCTGAGGCCTGGATGACGCCTGCGACTGCCTGTTGAACGGAGGCGCTGGCCTGGTCCAGCTCCGGGGTGGTGGCGCCAGCGAGGAGCGCTTCGTAGCTACTCTTGGCAGCTTCGGCGGCCAGCGTTGCCCTTTCCAGGGCAAGGGATTGGGGCGTGCCGGCCAGGTCGGGCTTCCACGACACCTTGTCATACTCGGCCTGTGCCTGGCGGACGGCTGCGACCGCCTGCTGGTACTGAGCAGCTGCGCCTTCGATGACTTCGGGCCGGGCGCCCTGCTTGACCTGAGTGAAGCGCGCCACCGCCTGGCCGCGCTGGGCACTGGCCGCCTGCTGGGCGGCTCGTGCCTGGGCCAACTGCCCCTCTGCCGCAGAGACGCGCCCCTGCGCCGCCGCCACGGCCTCCTTTTGCGCGGCGACCTCCTGGTCGCGTGGCCCTGCCTTGACCTGGTCAAGCTGCGCCTGCGCCGCCGACAATGCGGCTTCGGCCGCGGCCGCGGCGCCTTGGGCGGCCTGGACTTGCGCTTCCGCCTGCTTGCGCTGTGCTTTCAGCAGAGTGTCGTCGAACTGCACCAGCGTCTGGCCGGCCTGCACCGCATCACCTTCACTGGCTGGCACGGACTTGACACGGCCGGCGGTCTCCGACGAAACCGTGATCTCCGAGGCTTCGATGGTGCCGGAGCCGTGCAAACCACCGGCCGCGGCCAGGGTCCGGTTGTTCCACAGACGATAGCCAAGCACTGCAACAATGATCAGCGCGGCAATGACGATCACGCGCTGCACGATTGGACGTCTTTCTTTCATGGGTGTTCCTGGGATTGGGTTTCTATCTGGTGAGTGCTAGTCCAGTGATTTGCGGAAACGCAAGACCGCCCCGCCCATAATGACCACGGCGAAGATCGTCAGGGCGCGGATTTCCGGCCACAGCGCCACGACCCCGACGCCTTTGAGGATGATGCCGCGGGTGCAGATGAGGAAGTAGCGCAGGGGGATCAGGTAGCTCAATAGCTGCAGCACCGGCGGCATCGCTGCGATCGGATAGAAGAAGCCGGAGAGGAAGAAGGAGGGCAGCGTGAAGAACATGGAGCTCATGTTGGCCTCTTGCTGTGTCTTGGCAATGGTGGACACGAACAGACCCAGCCCCAGGGTCGTGGCCAGGAAGAGCGCCGACACTGCCATGAGCAGCACCAGGCTGCCGTTGATGGGGACGGCGAAAAGGGAAACGCCGACCACCAGGATGAGCACCAGGTCGAGCATGGAGATGATGACGAACGGAAACAGCTTGCCGATCATGAGCTCGGAGGAGCGCAGAGGGGTGACGATGAGTTGCTCGATGGTGCCGCGCTCGCGTTCGCGGACGATCGCAGTTGCGGTCAAACCCACCGTCAAGAACTGCAGGATGGTCCCTATCAGCGCCGGGATCATGTAGTAGGAGCTGACGAGGTCAGGGTTGTACCACACCTGAGTGCGCACCTCGACCGGCGACTGCGTGAGCCCAGCTTGCCCTCGCGCGGCGGCGCGTTCCACGACCAGGCCCGTGGACTTGGCCTGGCCGATCAACTGCGCGGCCGAGAGGGCCGTACCGGCGATCGCGGGATCCGATCCGTCAATGACAAACGCTACCTGGGCGCCCTTGCCGCTGGCAACCTGGTCGCCGTAGCCGGGAGGAATGATCAGGCCGGCGCGGGCCTGGCCACCATCGATCAGGGCGCGCATCTCCTCCTCGCTTGTCACGTCGTAATCGATGTGGAAGTAGTTGGCGGCGCGATAGGCCGACAGGAGGTCTCGCGAGGCAGCGGAACGATCCCGATCCAGGACTACCAGCGGCACGTTGCGGACGTCACTGGTGGCTGCGAACCCCATCATGAACAACTGTATCATCGGCATGACGAAGATGAGCGTCAGCGAGCGGGGATCGCGGAGGATCTGGATGAATTCCTTCCGAATCAAAGCGAAAAGCCGGGTGGTGTTCATGCGACCTCCATGCCCTGCAGAAAGACATCCACGGTCGCGTCCACGACATCGTCATGGGCCATGCCTGCCAGGTGCGGCAGGCGCAGCACCTCACGCGACATCACGTAAAGGAACAGGGGGCCCACGAAGGCGACGGCAGCTGCCAGCGGGTCCATCCGGCGCAGGTTTCCGGCCTGCATCTGGGCGCCAAAGTAGTGCGCGAGCCCACCCAAGACAGGCATGAAGCCGGTGGCATGCCAGTTGGCGGCGACGGCGGCATCGCGCGCGGTCTCGCCCACCATCACGCGGAACACGTTGAGGTTTGTCGGCTCGGTCAGTGTCTGCAGAAAGGTAGCGGCGATGGTGCGCAGCGCCTCGCGGGGCGACATGGCCATGAGCGTCTCATCGTTGACAAGGCTGCGAAGGTCATGCGCACGGCTGCGCACCGCCTGGTGGAGCAGGTCCTTCTTGTTCTCGAAGTAGTGGTAGATCAGGCCGGGCGAGCCGATGCCGGCGGCTTCGGCGATGTCCTGGTTTGTGGCTTTTGCGAAGCCCTTGGCCGCAAAGACGGTCAATGCGCCGTCGATGATTTGCTGGCGCTTGCGCTCGAACTCTGGTTTGTCGTCGGCGGTGATCATCCTGGCTCCTGCCATTTGATTGATTAGTCAATCAAATTACTGCCAATCGTGCGACCTGTCAAGATAGCGGGGGCAGCGCGATTTTGGGGTTGGCCCGGCGCCCGCTGTGCTGCGCCAGCCGCCTGTTGTGCCAACAGGACGCGCCCTGGCCGCCGGCGCTCAGGGCTTGCAGGCAAGCGTTTGCCTGTGCGGACGACGGTGTACGCTGCTAACTCTCAAGGAAGAGCTCGTCGGTGTTATCGTCATAAGCGAACAATTCAGCGCGGCGGCCCCAGTCGATGGCAATATCAAGCTGTTCATCGGCCCAGTCTCCGAACTCGCTGCGGAGTTGGTCGATGAAATAGTCCCTGGCCACACGCTGATTGTCGTCCCGCCCCAGGATCTCGTAAATCCAGCCAATGGTGGGCAGCCGCAGGACGCGGCCGGCGACCATCTCCTTGCGCGCCAGAATGCTGGCGTCGGCATAAGCCTGACCCAGAGGAGTCAGCAGCAGATCACCTTCAAGGACCGCCACGAATCCCAGGATCTCGCCGGCTTCGATGATCGGCAGAAGATCGTCCAGCTCCAGGGCCAGTTGAGTGCTCAGCCACGGTAGGTCCACCCGACCGTACTCGGATGCAACCAACTCCAGCAGGCCGGCCAGGGCGTTCAAATGGGCCTGGGGCAGGCGAAGGGTCTGGCCCGGCTGGCCGGGCGCCGTGCCAAGCGAATCCGGCACGGTCCGGCCGGCAACGGCGGCATAGACCTTGTCGACCACGGCCTGAAAGGCGGTGTCCTTGCGGTTGCGCGGCTGGTGCAGCGTCACGGGTAGTTCTGCCACGATCCGGCCGGGCTCTTTGCCCATGACCAGGATGCGATCCGCCATCAGCACCGCTTCCTCGATATTGTGGGTGACCATCAGGATCGCCTTGGTTGGCAGGGACTTGTTCAACCACAGCTCCATGAGCTCGCCGCGCAGGGCCTCCGCCGATAGTACATCCAGCGCCGAGAAGGGTTCATCCAGGCACAAGAGCTCTGGCTCGACGGCCATCGCCCTGGCGAATCCCACCTTCTGGCGCATGCCGCCCGACAGCTCCCGCGGGTAGGCGGCTTCGAAGCCGTCCAGGCCGACGGTGTCGATCAGTCGTTCGGCTTGTTGGCGGCGGACGTCGGGCGCCACGCCGCGTGCCTTGAGCGCCACCTCCACGTTGTCCCGGACGGTGAGCCAGGGATAGAGGGCAAAGGTCTGGAAGACGATTGTGGCGTGCGGGTTGACTCCCGACAGGGGCTGGTCGCGGTAGAGCACCGTGCCGCTCGTGGCGGTGTTGAGGCCGGTGATAATGCGCAGCAGTGTGGACTTTCCACAGCCCGACGGCCCCAACAAACATACGAATTCACCCACGTTGATGCGCAGGTTGACATCGTGGACGGCTACGAACTGCTTCGGTTCACGACCGTAGCTCTTGGTGATATGTTCGAGTGTCACAAGGGGCGTCGCTTCGTCGAGCGGCGGCATCATGGCCATGGGGCACCTCTGGGGAGGATCGGTGGGGCGCAGCTATTCCATGCGGTAGCGTGTTTCGGCGAGCCGGTACATGCGCCGCCAGAGAAGGCGATTGATGGCAACTACGGTGCCCACCAGGGCGACGGTCGACACCAGCAGGAGCGGGTAGTTGCCCGAACCCGTCGCCTGGGCGATCAGCGCGCCCACACCCAGGACGGTGTACGTCTGGCCGCCGAACTGTACCTGTTCGGCCACGATGCTGGCATTCCAGGCTCCACCGCTAGCGGTGATGGCGCCGGTGATGAGGAAGGGAAACAGGGCAGGCAGGGTCAGGGTGCGCCAGCGATCCCATCCGGAGATCTGGAGCAGGTTGGTGGTGGCTTTCAAGTCCTGAGGAATGGCGCTGCTGCCGGCGATGACGTTGAAGAGCAGATACCACTGTGTGCCCATGAGCATGAGCAAGACGGCGGCCAGGTTGAGGCCCTGCGGCAACTGCAGCAGAAAGATCAGGAGCACCGGGAACAGGGCCGTGGCCGGGACCGCTGCCACCACCTGGACGACCGGCTGGAGGAAACGGGCCAGGCGTGCATTGGTGCCGATGGCTACGCCCACAGGGATGGTCCAGGCAAGCGTGATGACCAACGCGATCGTGACCCGCAGCTGCGTGGCGAGGACGCCGAGCCCCACGATGGGCCACATGGCCGCGGGCAGGGTGGCTGCCAATTGGACAGCTCTCAAGCCGCCGCAGATGACGAAGGCGACGGCCACGGCGCCCACGACGAGGGCCGCAGGCGATGGCCTACCGCCGGCAGTTGACTCGACGGGCGCAGGCGCGTGGTCGCGGAACCGCCGGCGGAGGGCGCCGTCGAGCCGCTCGCCGGCGCGCTTCCCCACGCGTCCCGTGATCTGCTGGAAGATCCAGGAGCGCGATAGCACGTCAAGAAACCACGATGTCGGCGGGTCCTCGGATTCAACCATCTCCACCTTGAACTTGTTGGCCCAGGCCAGGACCGGCCGCCAGACGAACTGGTCAAGGGCGATGATCACCAACACGAGCATGGCCATGCCGGCAAAGACGGCCGGCATGTCGCCCGTGCTGGCGGCGGTCTGGAGATAGGAGCCGAGACCGGGCAGCCGGAAGTCACGCTGGCCGACGATGAAGGTCTCCGCCGCCATCAGGAAGAACCACCCCCCCGACCAGCTCATGATGCTGTTCCAGATCAGACCCAACGCCGCAAAGGGCAGCTCCATGGTCTTGAAGCGCAGCCAGGGATCCAGGCGAAAGATGGCCGCCGCCTCCCGCTGTTCGGTGGGGAGGGTCCGCATCGACTGGTAGAAGCTGAACGTCATGTTCCATGCCTGCGAGGTGAAGATCAGGACGATGGCAGCGAGTTCGGCGGCGACCATCTGCGGCAGGAAGGCGCTGAAGCTCAGGATGACGACCGGCAGAAAGGAAAGGATGGGCACGCTCTGCAAAACGTCGAGCAAAGGCATCATGACCTTTTCGGCGGTGCGGTTGCGCGCCGCGTAGTAGCCGTAGACCAGGCTGAAGACCAGGGACAGGAGGTAGGCGGCGAGCATGCGCCCGACCGAGAGCAGCGCATACCACGGGAGGGCGCTGTAGTTGAGCGAGATGTCGGGACCGGCGACGACGCTGGGTACGCGCAGCCCCAGGCGCGCGCCGGCATAGACAAGCGTGGCCAGGCCGAGAAGAATGAGGCCATCGCCAAGCGTCAGTGCCGGGCCGGGGAGCCATTCGGGCCGGTAGATAGGGCGGCGCATGGGAATCTGAGCTTTAGTCGGCCAAGGGGATGAGTTCGACGGGACTGCGCGGCAGCAGTCAGACATCGTGGACAGCGTCAAGGCCACCGCGACCGCCTTGCCGCAGAAAGACCTTACTCACGACAGCGGCGGGCGCGCGTAGGGCCGGCACTAAACACCCTGCTGCCGGAGGAATGGCCAGCGCCAAGGAGCACGCGCACGCCGTGCTCACTGAGCACAGAAGCATAAGTCCAAAGCGAAGCCGCCGTCAAAACCCCTGCACGGATGGCGGCTTTGTTCACAAAGCTGACCGCTATGATCGAATTCCTTGCGGCGGGCGAACGCCCTGTTCTCGTGTGACCCGGCAGTGCCTGGCTGCCGGGTCGCGCCTGGCGTGGAGACGCCGGACACCTGCCGAAACGGCGGGTCAGAACGTCAGGAAACTCACCGGTGTAAGGAGCCCTCGATCGACGGATGCCGCCAATGCCCCTGCAGTTCCCCGAAACAAGACGCCTCACGGCTTTCGCGGCGTGAGGCGTCTTGCGGTATGCTATATCGAAGTGGGCGAGATAGGGCTCGAACCTACGACCTCACGGATGTGAACCGTGCGCTCTGACCAGCTGAGCTACTCACCCTCAACTGGCTGCAAGTATGCCACAAGTCGCCTTCTGGCGCAAAACTCTACCCCGCGACGGCAGGCTGAACGTCCTCAAAGCAGTCCCGGAACCCAGTGTTCCCCTACTCCTCATTATCATGCGACGCTTCCATTTCGAATACGCTTTTGGTTTTCTCCTGATCATCCTGGTGACCCTCTTCGCCACGCGCTGGTTCCACGGCCGCATCGAGGGCCGCTACCAGGCCGAAACGGCCAGGGTGGCAGCCTACGGCTTCGAAGACTGGATCGGCCTCCTCAAGGTGGACACCCTGGTGGGCGAACCACCGGTGACGCCGCAGCCGGCGGACAAGCTGCCCTTTACGCCCTCGCCGCGTACGACTCCTGCCCCATAGAGACGTGACCCACGGCAATGCGGCCAAAGTGGGTGCCGTGACAGTAAGGTCACAACGAGAGAAGAGGACAGTTTCTATGATGGAAGCCAGGCTTTACATTGACGGTCGCTGGGTGGACGGCGGCCCGCTGCTCGAGGTCACCAACAAATACACGGGCCAGAGCATTGGCGCTATTCCAACTGCGCGGCTCGAAGACGTCGATACCGCCATTGATGCGGCGGAAAGGGCTGCCGCCGGCCAGGCCGACATGCCGGCCTATCGCCGGGGCGAGATTCTGGCCCGAACGTCGGCGCTGATTGCCGAGCGCCGGGAGGACTTCGCCCGGACGATTGCGGCGGAAGCCGGCAAAGCGCTCAAGTTCGCTCGTGTCGAGGTAGACCGCGCCATCAGCACCTTTGCCGTGGCCGGCGAAGAGGCCAAGCGGCTGCACGGTGAAACGATTCCCCTTGACGCCGTCCAGGCGGGGGAGGGCTACTTCGGCTTCTGGGTCCGGCGGCCCGTCGGCGTGGTGGCGGCCATCACGCCCTTTAACTTCCCGCTCAACCTGGTTTCGCACAAGGTGGCGCCGGCGCTGGCCGCGGGCAACACCGTCGTGCTCAAGCCCGCCGTTACCACACCACTGACGGCGGTGCTCCTCTGTCAGGTCCTGGAGCAGGCAGGAGCGCCGGCCGGGGCCATCAACCTGGTGATCGGCGGCGGCGACACAGTGGGCAGATGGCTGGTGGAGGACCCACGCGTGGCCAAGGTGACGTTCACCGGCAGCGCACCCGTGGGACGCGAGATCCTGTCCCGCGCCGGCATCAAAAAGGTGACGCTGGAACTGGGCAATACGGCGCCGGTCATCGTGGCGCCCGACGCCGACCTGGACTTTGTTGCCCGCCGCGCCGCCGTCGGCGCCTACTACAACTCCGGGCAGGTCTGCATCTCGGTGCAGCGCATCTACAGCCAGAAGCAGGTGTATGAACCATTCCTGGAGGAGTTCGTCAGCGCCAGCGCAAGCATGGTGGTCGGCGATCCCCTGGACGAGCGTGTGGACGTAGGGCCGATGATCGACCTGCGCGCGGCCGAACGTGTCGAGGGCTGGGTGCAGGAAGCCGTGAGCGGAGGCGCCGACGTTGCCCTGGGGGGAAGGCGGGAAGGCGCCGTCTTTTGGCCGACGGTGCTCACCCACACGGCTCCCGGTATGAAGGTGGTGGATCAGGAGGTCTTTGGTCCGGTGGCTTCGGTGATCGCTGCCGATGACTTCGAGGATGCGCTCGCCCAGGCGAACAGGGGGGACTACGGGCTGCAGGTCTCCGTGTTCACCCGGGACGTGAACCGGGTGTTCAAGGCGATCAAGCGCCTGAACTTCGGCGGCGTGATCATCAATGATACGCCGAGCTTTCGCGCCGATCACATGCCCTATGGTGGCAACCGCCAGAGCGGCCTGGGGCGGGAAGGCGTGCGCTTTGCAATGGAGGAGATGACCAATATCCAGATGGTGGCGATTCGCCTGGAATGAAGAGGCGCCCAGTCAGCCGGGGACAGTTCATGCCGGGAGTGGGGCAGGAATGTCGATCGGCATTGAAGGCTGGCACATAAGGGGAGCGGGAGATGCTTCACTGGGGTTGGGTGATGGGGAGGGTCGGCGGGTAGAACCCGTTCAGCATGATATGAGGCGGGGGCGCTGTTCGGCTCCTTATGTCACTGCGAACGGAGTGAAGCAGTCTCCAGCACGCCAGTTGGGGATTGCTGTGGAACCTGCGCTTGCCTTCGGGGCCGCTGCTCTGCACAATGAAATGGGGGGAGGGGGAGCTAACGCATGGCGGGATGTCTGGCATATACTTGGTGGAAACCAGCGACCTATTCCACAAAGGACTGCAACCACATGAGCAACTTCATCGCCCTGGACTTGGGAGCCGAGAGCGGCCGCGCCGTGATCGGACGGTTCGCCGGCAACCGGCTGCAATTGGAGGAGGCCTACCGCTTCCCGAACGGCGGGGTGCGCGTGATGGGCAGCTTGCATTGGGACGCGCTGCGCCTGTTCAGCGAGATGAAGAACGGCCTGACGAAGATCCGACAAGAGCACGGCCAGGATTTCGCGTCTGTGGGTGTGGATACCTGGGGCATTGACTTTGCCCTGCTGGATGGCAGCGGCGCCCTGCTGGGCAGCCCCTACTGCTATCGCGATGGCCGCACCGAGGGCATCCTGGCGGAAGCGCTGCAGGTGGTTTCCCGGCAGGAGATCTATGAGCGGTCCGGCGGCATCCAGTTCATGGAGCTGAACACGCTGTACCAGCTCTACAGCATGGTGGTGCGGCGGGCGCCGCAGCTCGAGGCGGCGGCCACCTTCCTGATGATGCCCGACCTGTTCCACTACTGGCTGACCGGGCGCATGAAGGTGGAGTACACCAATGCCACGACCACGCAGTTCTACGACTCGCGGCGCAAGGCCTGGTCGTTGGACCTGCTGGCCCGTTTCGGCATTCCGGCCCATCTCTTCCCGGAGGTGATCGCGGCGGGTACGGTGCTTGGCCCGATGCGGGATGAGGTGGCGGAGGAAACAGGGTTCGACCGGCTGCAGGTCGTGGCGCCGGCGACGCATGACACCGCTTCGGCGGTGGTGGCGGTGCCGGCGGCGGACGAGGACTTCCTGTGGCTGAGCTCTGGCACGTGGTCATTGCTGGGGGCAGTGTCGGATCATGCCATCGTCACGCCCGAGGCGCTGGGCTACAACATCAGCAGCTACGGTGGCGCTGGCGGCACCGTGCTGCCGTGGAAAAACATCGCCGGCTTGTGGCTGGTGCAGGAGTGCCGCCGAACCTGGGCGCGGGAAGGGAGCGGCTATTCTTATGATGACCTGGCGCACCTGGCGGCGGCAGCCCGGCCGTTTGTGGCCGTGATCGACCCCGACGATCCCTCGTTCTTTGCCCCTCACGACATGCCGGCGGCCATCCGCGCTTACTGCGAGAGGACCGGGCAGGCGGCTCCTGAGACGCACGGCGAGGTGGTGCGCACGGCGCTGGAAGGGTTGGCGCTGCGGTACCGCTGGGTGGCGGACAAGCTGGAGAAGCTGTGGGGGCGGCGCTTCAACGCCCTGCACATCGTGGGCGGCGGTTCTCAAAACCGGCTGCTCTGCCAGTTCGCGGCCGATTCCCTACAGCGACCGGCGGTGGCGGGGCCGATCGAGGCTACGGCTATCGGCAACATCGCCCTGCAGGCGGTGGCGACGGGCAGGTTTGCCTCGCTGGCGGAGGTCCGCAGCGTGATCCGTGACTCGTTCGACGTCGTCGGCTACGAGCCGGGCGAAGCAGGACCATGGGACGAGGCGTACGCGCGGTTTGTGGCGTTGGTGGACAAGTAGCCGGGCGAGAGGCGCCCCGTCCCGGTCGCCCGGTCTTCTAGTTCAGAGCCTTCTCCCCGCGCAGGTCGATGATCTCGATGTGCGTGGTGTCGTGCTCGCGCACGGTGTCCGACATCTCGGTGAGAAGGATAAGCTGGACAGGGACCTGCTGCTGCGTCACCCATTGGGTGACATAGTGCCCCCAGACGCTGCGGGGGACTGGCTCGTGGATGGCAAAGACCCCATAGGAGAAGAGGAGCTCCTGGCAAGCCTTCTCGGTCTGGCAGAGGGCGACCACCCAGACGGGAAGGTGGTAGCGGGCCAGGAGGCGGGCGGTGGCGCCGGTGCGGCTGGGCACAAAGACCATGTCAGGGTGGAGGGCCTGGAAGGACAGGAAGAGGTTGACGGCGATGTTGCTGCCGGCGCCGGTCGGCTGTACTTCCATCTCCGTCCGCACAAGGGTGTCAAATGGCGGGGTCGGACGGTGGGCCTCGGTGTACATGGCGATGGACGACATGGCGGCGACGACATCGACCGGGAAGCAGCCGATGGAAGTCTCGCCGGAGAGCATGACGCAGTCGGTGCCGTCAAGGATGGCGTTGGAGACGTCGGTCACCTCGGCGCGCGTGGGGCGGCGGTTGGTGATCATTGACTCCATCATGTGGGTGGCGGTGATGACGGGCTTGCCCATCCGGTTAGCGCTGCGGATGAGCGTCTTCTGGAGCACGGCGATCTCCTCGAACGGCACCTCGACGCCCAGGTCGCCGCGCGCCACCATGATGCCGTCGGCGGCGGTAAGGATGGCATCGATGCTTTCGATGGCCCGGGAGCGCTCGATCTTGGCGATGACCAACGGGTGATAGCCCATCTCGGCAGCGGCCTGGCGTACGGCAGCGATGTCGTTTTCGTCCTGGACGAAGGACTGGCTGACGGCATCGAGCTTCTGTTGGGCGGCGAAGGCAAGAAAGGCCCTGTCTTGGGGCGTGAAGGCGCTGATACCCAGGTCGATGCCGGGGAAGTTGACGCCCTTGCGAGAGCGCAGCTCGCCGCCCACGTGGACGCGGCAGTGGACCTCGTCGCCGTTGATGTGTCCGACCTCGAGCTGGATGAAGCCATCATTGACATAAATCAGATCGCCGGGCTTGACGACGTGCGGCAGGGGGTCGAAGCTCATGGCGACGCGGGTGGCGTCGCCGACGAAGTCGCCGGTCTGGAGGATGAAGGGCTGGCCGCGCTCGAGGGTGACCGGTTCCTGGCGCAGAAGGCCGATGCGCATCTTGGGTCCAGGCAGGTCGCCCATGATGGCGACCCGCCGGCCGACGGCGGCAGCGGCGGCGCGCACGTTGGCAATAACCTGACGGTGGCTCTCGAGGTCGCCGTGGGAGAAGTTGATGCGGGCGATGTCCATGCCGGCCTCGATCATCTGCGCGAGGACGGACTGAGACTCGGAGGCCGGACCGATAGTGCAGACGATCTTGGTCTTTTTGGCGGGAAGGCAGGAGGAGGTCATAGGTGGCGTGCTCTTGAGCGTAGGCTTACACGCATTGTACGGGAGGGAAGGGGAAATGGGAATTGCGGAATGCGAATTGCGGATTGCGAATTGCGGCATGGGCGTGGCGCACTCCATACTGCGTGAGGCGTGATGCCTGAGGTGGCAGGCGGCAAGTCGCAAGTGGCAGGTGCCTTCAGAGCACCAACCATGCAGGATTCGTCAGAGAGATGCGGTCCTCCTGTGGCCGCCCGGTGCAGTTTCCCGACCGTGAGGGATGTGGCAGGCGGATTTGCTGGGTGGAGAGAGGCGGGGTAGAGTGCGAGGCGCGCCAGCCGGGCGCGTTGAGCATGCAGAGGAGGAATCGCCCATATGCCGGCAAGTGAAGACGGTGAAAAGGATGCTATCGTTTCTTTCCGGGAGATAACGAGAGAAACAGTGATCAGCATTTGCAGACTCAGCGATACCTTGTCAGATGCGCAGAAAAGGATGGTGGCTCCTAATGCGCAATCGATCGCCGAGGCGTATTTCGAGCCGTATGCGTGGTTTCGGGCGATCTATGCCAATGACACGCCGATTGGTTTTGTCATGCTCTATGATGATCCAAATGAGCCGAAGTACTTTCTTTGGCGCTTGATGATTGCGGGACCCTGGCAACGATGTGGCTACGGAAAGGAAGCGATGTCCTTGTTGATTGCCTATGTGAGGACAAGGCCAGGCGCGCGAGAGCTGCTGGTGAGTTGTGAGGAAGGGGAGGCAAGTCCAGAGGGTTTCTATGAGAGATTGGGGTTTCGACGCAATGGCGAGGTGCTGAACGGGGAAGTGGTGCTGAGTCTGGAGATATGAGGACTGCGTGATACGTACTGCGTAAGGCGTAACGCGGCGGTGGGGATGGGAAATATGGATTGCGAATTTCGGATTGCGGATTGGGAAACCTGCAATTCGCAATCCGAAATTCGAAATCCGAAATTCTTTGTGGGAAAATAGGGGGCATGGCAGTCACCGTGTCGGCCTCGGAGCGCATTCGTCTGTTCACCGAGAGCTTTCGCTCGCAGGACATTGCCCGGCCGCTGCTGTCGTTCGATGGCGATAAGCCGGCGGCGGCGGTGAGGCAGGTGTTGGAGGAGCGGAATGTGCAGGTGGCGGGGTTGCGCGAGGGGGGAACGGTGGTGGGCTATGTGACGCGGGAGGGGCTGGGCGATGGCCTGTGCCGAGAGGCAGTCAGGGCTTTCGAGGAGGAGGCGGTGGTAGGAGACAACGATTCGTTGGCGGAGGTGGTGCGCAAACTGCAGGAGCACCCGTACGTGTTCGTGCGCATCTTCGGAGACGTGGGGGGCGTGGTGACGATGCAGGAGATGCGGCGGCCGCCGATGCGGATGTGGCTGTTCGGGCTGATCACGCTCTTCGAGATGGATTTCGGCCACATCATCCGGGCGCGCTTCGAGGGTGACGGCTGGCAGGAGTACGTGTCGCCGGGGCGCCTGGCCAAGGCGCATGAGCTGCTGCACGAGCGACAGCGGCGGGGGGAGCGGGGCGAACTGCTCGACTGTTTGCAGTTTTCGGACAAGGGGCAGATCCTGGTCAGGGACCCGGTGCTGCGGGAGCAATTGGGCTTTGTATCGGCGGCGCAGGGCAAGCAGAATCTGAAGGACCTGGAATCGCTGCGCAATAACCTGGCGCACTCGCAGGACATCGTGGCGCACAATTGGGAGACGATCGTGCGGCTGGTGGCGAACATGGAGATGCTGATCACCAGGCTGAGCCAAGCGCGTGGGTGGTGATTGACAGGCAGGCGGCGCCTCTGTATGATCGCTAACTAATGTCCTGCCGGGGCCAGGCGATCGCGCCGCGGCGTCCGGCTCTCATGCTCTGGAGGAGACCATGTTGCAGCGGATTGTGGGCGTGTTGACGTTCAAGCGTAGCACGTTTGAAGAAATCGAAAAGGACAGCAGCCTGCTGCCGATGGCGGCGCTAATTGTGTTGATCTCCGCCATCGGCGCTGGTATTGGGCACGTTTCGGTGCTGAGCAAGGTGGGCAGCGGCAGCCTGATCGCCACTGTCGCCTGGACGTTCGTGGGTTGGCTGCTCTTTTCCGTGGTGATCTATGTTATCGGGGTGATTATCTTCAGAGGCAAGGCAGGACTGACGGAGATCTTGCGGCTGGTTGGCTTCGCCTATGCGCCGATGTTCTTCACGATCATCGTGGGCCTGCTGGCGTTTGTCGGCATCGTCCTGGGAATGCTGTCGGTGGCCTTGGCGGCGGCGGCCATGGTCTGGTTTGCGATCACGCTGTTTGTCGCCGTGCAGGAAGGGCTCGACCTGTCGGTGGGCAAGACCTTCGTCGTGGTGGCTATCTCGCTCTTCGTCTACCTGATCGGCCTCGGCGTCGTTCTCAAGTACGTGGGTTGACGGATATGCTCAAAGCTGCCGTTTTTGGGGACCTCTTCGTGAGGCCCGACGTGCTCGCGGAACGCCTCCGGCTGGCTTTCGGGCCCCTGGGCGTTGATCTGGACATTAGACTGTGCGAGCTGGGATACCCGGCGGAGCCGTCGAAGCAGAACAGCGAGATCAAAGAGTACGTGGGGACACCGCAGGACGTTCTGGACACGGCCGCCGAGGCCGAGATCATGCTCAGCCACATGCCGTGCCTGACGGCCGATGTGCTGTGGCAACTGCCCCGGCTGCGGGCGATCGGATGTACGCGCACCGAGCCGGTGAACATCAACATGAAGGCCGCCACAGCCCTGGGCATCCCGGTGTTCTATGCGCCGGGGCGCAACGCACGGGCGGTGGCCGAGTTCACCGTGGGCCTGATCATCGCCGAGACACGTAACATCGGGCGCGGTCACCAGGCCCTGTCGCAGGGGATCTGGCGGACGGACCTCTACTTCTATGATCGGGCGCCGCGCGAGCTGGCCGGTCAGACGGTGGGGCTGATCGGATTCGGGAACATCGGCAGCATGCTGCCTGGCTTCCTGAACCCCTTTGGCGTCCGGGTGCTGGCCTATGACCCCTACGTGGACGATGTCGTGTTTGCGGCCAAAGGGGCGGAGCGGGTGCGGGAGATGGACAGCCTGTTGGAGCAGGCGGACATCGTCAGCCTCCACGCACGCGTGACGCCGGAGACCACCGGCTTCATCGGCGAGCAGCAGTTCCGGCGTATGAAGCGCGGCGCCTACTTCATTAATACCGCGCGGGGGCCGATGGTGGACTATGGCGCCCTCTACCGCTCCCTGGTCGACGGCCACCTGCGGGGCGCCGGGCTGGAGACCTTCGCCCAGGAGCCGGCGCCGGCCGACCTGCCGCTGCTGCGGCTGCCGAACGTGACCGTGACGCCGCACATCGCCGGCTGCTCGCGCGATTCGGTGGCGCTGGCGGGGGATATGGTGTCGGCCGACCTGGCGCGGTGGCATCAGGGGAAGGAGCCGGTGAATTGCTCGAACCCGGAAACGTTAAAGGTTAACGGTTGAAGGTTGAAGGTGGGCTGAGATGAGGCGAGATCTGCTGCTGGGCATCGACGTGGGGACGACGAGTCTGAAGGCCGTCCTGTTCGACAGCGACGGGCGAACCCTGGCGGAGGGAAGCCGGGAATATGCTACGGCCTATCCGCACCCAAATTGGGCCGAACAGGACCCGGAGGACTGGTGGCGGGCGGTGTGTACGGTGCTGCCGCAGGTGCTGGCGGCGGCCGGCGCTGACCCCAGGGCGATCGCCGGTGTCGGCGTCAGCGGGCAGGCGCCCTGCCTGGCGCCGGTGGATGGCGGTGGACGCCCGGTGCGGCCGGCGCTGCTGTGGCTGGACCGGCGGGCAGAGCCGCAGTGCACCTGGCTGCGGGAGCGGGTGGGCGAGGATCGCATCACAGGCGTGAACGGCGGGCGCATCGACCCCTACTACCTGGCGCCCAAGCTGCTGTGGCTGCGCGACCGGGAGCCGGAGTCGTACCGGCAGACGGCGGCGGTCCTGCAGCCGAACGGGTATCTGGTGCGGAAGCTGTGTGGGACGACCTCAATGGATGTTTCGCACGGGCCGCTAACCCTGTTTTTCGACAGCGCCCGCCTGGCCTATGACGCCGGTCTGGCGGAGGCGATGGGCCTGGATCTGGCCAAGATGCCGCCGGTGCATGCCTGCGCCGAGGTGGTAGGCGAAGTGACTGCGATCGCGGCTTCCGCGACAGGGCTGGCCGCAGGCACGCCGGTCATCGCCGGCATGTGCGACGGCACGGCGGCGGCCGTGGAGGCGGGGCTGCTGGCGGCGGGAGACGCCGTGGAGATGACGGGACAATCGACGGTCTTGCTGACTTGCAGCGACCGGCCCTACCTGGGGCGCGAGCTGATCCCGCTGGTGCACGGAGCGCCGGGCCGCTACCTGGTGATCGGAGCGCTGGTGGCCACCGGCGGCGCCCTGCGTTGGTTCCGCGACCAGTTGGGCGATATCGAGCGGGCGGCGGCGAGCCTGACCGGCGGTGACGCCTTCGACCTGTTGAGCCAGGAGGCGGCGCGCAGCCCGGCAGGGGCAAATGGCGTCGTGTTTCTTCCTTATATGTATGGCGAACGCTCGCCGATCTGGGACAGCAACGCCCGCGGCGTGTTCTTCGGTTTGTCGCTGGCGACGACGCGGGCCGACCTGGTGCGGGCGATCCTGGAGGGCGGGGCTTACGGGCTGCGACACAACCTGGAGACAGCGGCGGCGGGCGGGTTTCGCACCACCAGCCTGGCCAGCGTGGGGGGTGGGGCGAGAAGCGCGGTCTGGAACCAGATCAAGGCGGACGTGCTGCAGCTTCCGTTGTCTCTGCCGGCGACGGCGGCGGGGGCGCCGTGGGGCGACGCCCTGGCTGCGGGCGTGGCGGTGGGCGTGTACCCATCATTCGATGAGGCCTTTGCCCGCCTGGTGCGGCGGCAGCGTGAGTTCAGGCCGGACGCGGCCCTGGCCGGCCGGTATGAGAGCCTGTATGCGATCTACCGGGGGCTTTACCCGGCGCTGCGGGACGGCTTTCGCGAACTGGCGGAGGCGATGGCGAGAGGTAGTGACGACTTCGGTCGTTATGACGCATAGAACGACTCATGTCGTTACTACTGACGAAAACGACCTAAGTTGATACTACAATGATAACGACTGAAGTCGTTACTACAATATAGAACGACTAAAGTCGTTACTAAGAGGAAGAAGGCCAGGAAACAGATATGATTAAGTTGCTTGCGGCTGAGGAATTCAAAGGACGGGTGGCGCTGGTCACCGGCGGGTCGCGTGGCATCGGCCGGTCCATCGTGTTGGGACTGGCGGACGTTGGCTGCCAGGTCACGTTCTGCTACAAGTCGGACCACGCCGCTGCGGGGGCGGTGTGCCAGGAGGCGCAGGGTCGCGGCACAGCCGTGGAGGCTGTGCAGGCGGACGTGGGGTACAGCGACCCCGTGAACCGGTTGGTGAAGGGTGTGCTGGACAAGCACGGGCGGATCGACATCCTGGTGAACAATGCCGGGGTGTTCAAGCGGCGGCCGGTGGTGGAGATCGACGATGAGGAGTGGGACCGCACGCTGCGCAGCAACCTTTACTCGGCCTTCTACACGGCGCGGGCGGTGCTGCCGTCGATGATGGCGGCAAGGCGGGGCAGCATCGTCAACATCGTCTCGATCTCAGGCAAGCGGGGTTCGGCGATGCACGCGCCGTATGCAGCGGCAAAAGGGGGCCTGATGGCGCTCACCCGCACCCTGGCGAAGGAGGCAATTCCTTACGGCGTGCGCGTCAACGCCATCACGCCCGGCAGGGTGGCCACGGACATGCTGCAGGCCTATCCCCCGGAAGAATGGAAGCGGCTGGTGGCCGAGATCCCGGCGGGAAGCTTCGGCGACCCCGATGACATCGCCAGGGCGGTTCTTTTCCTGTGCAGCGACACGAGCAGCTATATCGTGGGCGAGACACTGGACGTGGACGGCGGGTTGACGATGGATTAACGCGCTGTGACCGAGGGCGTGGCCAACGGAGGCCACGCCGGCGCGGCTGCCGGATGGCAAGACGGAGAATCGCGGGCGTGTGACCGAGGCGCTGGTGGACCCGGACGGTCCGACCGGGCCGCTGCCGCCGCAGCAGCCGCTGGCGCCGAAAGAAGGCACGGCGCGGAGATATTGTCAAGCCGACGGGTCTGGCGGTGTACGGCTTCCAGGCCGTAGTCCAGGATGATGGCAGCGTGTTGGTGACCTGGAAGACGGTCAGCGAGGCCAACATCGCCGGCTTCGACGTGCTGCGGAGCGGCAGCGACGGTGGCCAGGAGGCCGCCGGGTACACGGCTGTGAACGGAGAATCGCCGGCCGCAGAGCACTCAGGGGCCAATGCCGGAGGCGACTATGCCTTCACGGACCGCACCGCCGGCAGCAGCGGGTCGCAGTACAAGCTGGCAGTGCACGGGCTGGACGGGCGCGTGGAGGAAGTCGGGCCGGTCACCGCGTGGGTCGTGCGCCATCTCTACATGCCGCTTGTGACCGGAGGCTAGCCCTTACCACCCGCTACACCGAGTTCGAAAGAACATAAGGCTCCGCAGGGAATCACCCCCTGCGGAGCATCGGTTGGCGATGACAGGAGAGGCAAGGCCGGCGCGGGAGCGTGACGCGAGAGCGTGACGCGAGTTAATATTCACGGACCAAACGAGATTGTAAGCGAATCGTAAGGGAAAAAGTAAGTCTATCTATTGAAAGGCCGGTTAGAATCACTACAATAATTGTTAGCAAGAATAAGTTCTTCTCCGGGTTTGGCTAGCCGGCACGAAGTCAGTGTCCTTACCCGGAAGGGTGATGTCGTACAGCGCGATTGTGGGCGCGGGCACGGGAGTGCGTGCGCCTGAGCGTGTACGCAGAGCCCTTCGCGGAAATGGCACGCCTTTCTTCATGGCCGTGCCCGGTCCGTTAGGACCCCCCTTGTTCAAAAAAGGTCATTACAGTTCAGTCTGTCAAGGCCCTCACCACTTGCACCTGCCACCCAAATTCTGCTCAGCACTTGAGGTGTTGCCCATGAAACGCACATTGTTTCCAAGCTATCTTGCCATCGCCGTCGTAACCCTTCTGAGCCTTGTGCTCACACCGGCGGCATCCATCATGGCTGTTTCTCCGGCGCAGTCGACTGTGGCGAGCCCGAAGGCTGCCCCGGCCGCGGCGCCAGCGGCGGCGCCAGCGGCGACGACGCAGACGTGCACGGTTTTGCAGCCGGCGGCGACGGTAGGCAAGGATGCCTATCTCAAGCAGGAGAGGCCGGACGAGCTGCGGAGGACCGATGCTGAGCTGCGGATCAAGACGGAGAGCGGGAAGCTGAAGCGATCGCTGCTGCAGTTTGACGTGAGCACGGCGGTGCCGAGCGGGTCGGTGCTGTCGAGTGCGACGCTGTCGCTGTACGTCAAGAGCGCCTCAGGTGGAGCGGTGAACGTCAACGCCCACAACGTGACGAGCACGTGGAACGAAGCGCAGGTCACGTGGAAGGCGCGTGATAAGGCGGCGAGCCTGCTTTGGACGAGCGCGGGGGGCGACTATAACCCGGTCTCGATTGCGACGACGTCGGTGGACAACACGGCGAACGTGTGGCGGTCATGGACGATCACGAGCCTGGTGAGCGGGTGGATCAGCAACCCGGCCAACAACGAGGGTGTGATCCTGGAAGCGGCGGTGACGAACCCGGCGGCGGAGAAGGTGTTCAAGAGCAGCGACGACGCCAACGCCGGCCAGCGGCCGAAGCTGGAGATCTGCTACACAGGGGGCGTGACGCTGAGTCCGAACAACAGCGAGCAGGGGGTGGCGGGACAGTCACGGGTGTACAGCCACACGCTGGCGATGAGCACGAGCGGCGTGGTGACGCTGAGCACCAGCTCGAGCAAGGGGTGGAGCACGCGGGTTTATGAAGACAGCAACGGCAACGGCATGAAGGATAGCGGGGAGCCGGTGATCACGCAGACGCCGTCGTTGGCGTCGGGGGCGAGATATCACCTGCTGGTGGAGGTGGACGTACCGTCGAGCGCGGTCTCCGGGGTCACGGATGTGACGACGTTGACGGCGACGGTGCAGGGGAACGGGGCGAGCGCCCAGGCGACTGATACGACGACGGTGGGCGGGGTGGTGACGGTCAGCCCGAGCTACAGCCGGAATGCGGTGGCGGGCTCGGTGCAGTTCTACGGTCACACGATCGTCAACAACGAGGCGGCGTCGCAATGCTTCAATGTGACGGCGGTTTCGGACCAGGGCTGGAGCGTGCAGTTGTGGCAGGACCTGAACGGCAATGGCGTGCACGAGACCAGTAACCCGGCCGAGCCGGCGCTGAGCAACCCGGTGTGCATCAATGCGGGGCAGAGCACCAAGTTGGTGGCGGAGCTGGCAGTGCCCGGTGGCGCCAGTGATGGGACCGTGGACAAATTGACGATTGCGGCGACCTCGGTTGCGGACCCGACCCAATCGGGTGCGGTGGTGGATAGGACACAGGTCTTTGTCAACGACCCGCCGGTGATCGACGGCAAGTACGACGAGGTCTACAACCTGTCGCCGGACTCGGAGGAGGTGTGCTACATGTCGAACGGCAAGCTGTTCGGCAAGCTGGCCACTTTCTATCAATCCAGCGGCGACTCGGTGTACTTTGTGCTGGCGATCGACAAGGACTTTGTGGACAACACGTACGGCGCCAACGCCATCGGCTGGCCGAGCGGGCACACGTTCGACAACCTGACGGGGTCGGACAAGGCCGAGTTCCAGGGCTATGATGCCAATGGCAATTTGGTGCTGGATTTCACCCAAGATTACATCACGTCTTCCAGTGGCACACCGTCAGGCTTCGCCAGTCTGGGCGTGAGCGGCGGTGAGGGGAAGATGATCGTGGGCAGCGCCGCGAACGTGACGGCGTGGGGGACGTCGATCGACTACAGTCTGAACGACACGGGTTACTGCTCCGGCGGCAGTTGTTCGGGCCTGGGGACCGACCTGGTGGTGGACTCGCCGGCGACGGATGCGATGTACACGCCGAACGGGACCTATCCTGACTGGATCTACGACGTGATCTACGAGGTGAAGGTCAACAAGGCGGCGTTTGGGGCGGCGGGGTTTGGGAGCATGGACGTGCCCTACATTCATGCTTCGCCCAGCAAGGTGGGGACGAACACGATCGTGGCCGAGCCGGCGCCGTGTCCGGGGCAGATCGGAGACACGGTGTGGCACGACCTGAACCACGACGGGGTGCAGGATGCGGGTGAGCCGGGCCTGGGTGGCGTGCAGGTCAAGGTGTACCGCGACAACGGCGACGGCGTCGTGAACCCGGCGACCGACACCCTGGTGGGCACACAGACGACGACGGCAGGTGGGAAGTACTTGTTCCAGGACCTGGCGGCGGATGACTACTACGTGACGGTGAACGAGAGCACGGTGCCGGCGGGTTGGCAGATCACGACATACAACAACCCGACGGGCATGATCAACCTGGGGGAAGGGGAGTCGTACCTGGAGGCGGACTTTGGGTACACAGAGCCCTATCCTGACATCCAGGTGACGAAGACGCAGGTGACGGCGGACCCGATCTACGTGGGGCAGCAGGTGAGCTATGCGATCAAGGTGGAGAACATCGGGTCGACGACGATCGGGGTCCTGCCACTGCAGGACTGGTTTGACCCGGCCTATTTGCAGTATGTGAGTGCGAACCCGGCGCCGAACAGCACGTCGGGGGGCTTGTTGAAGTGGAACGACCTGACGACGAGCCTGGGAGACCTGGCGCCGGGGCAGTCCGTGACGGTCAATGTCACCCTGCTGGCATTGCAGACCACGCCCTCGACGGCAGCCGCGGCAGCCGCAGAGCAGTCACCTGTGGGGCAGGGCGTGGCGAAGCCGTATGAGGCGCCGGTGACGGTGCCCGATCCGAGCAGCACCGTCTGGAACGAGATGATGTCGAGCCTGGCGGCGCAGGACCCGAACGGGACCTACCCGGTGGCCGTGGACACGTGCGGGTATCCGTACAGCAGCGGCAACCCTCTGACCGCCGTGATCTTCAACGAGAGCGACGTGCTGCGCGGGTTCAGCCCCGTCAGCGGCGGCAGTGCCGCGACGGGTGAGACCATCAAGGCCTGGTACAACGACGAGCATGCGCTGACGCTGGGTGTGCGGCAGGTGGTGGTCAAGACCACCAGCGGCACGACCACGACGAACTATACGGTCAGTCCCCTGCTGACCAGCCCGGATAGCGTGCTGGACCCGGCGACGGGCACGAACGCCCTGACCGGCAACCAGGCGGGGACGGATCCTGCGGCCCGGCCGATGTGGCCGGCGCTGTTCATCACTGATATCACCAACAATCCCACCAGCACGGCCGGGGACTGGCAGTTTGGCGGCACGGCCCTGAATCCGCATGCGGTGTTTGGCACGTGGAAGGCGGCGGTGCGGAACGTGGATGCGACGAAGTCGCCGGCGGTCGTTTCGGTGACGCCGGATGCGGACCCGGCCAAGAACAACTGGAACGTGGACGGCGGCGACCCGGTCCCGCCGGGACTGGTGAATGAGGGCTTTGGAGCGGAAGTGCGCTGGGACGTCAGCCGGCTGGTGAGCGAAGGCAAGCTGATCCCGGGGCACAAGTACCGCTTCCAGTTCATGGTCCATGACGGCGATCAGAACAAGACGGGGGGGGACACAGGCGAGGCCTGCACGACGATCGCGATTGCGGCAAGTGGGAGCATTGGCGACCGCGTGTGGTACGACCTGAACAGCGACAAGGCGCAGCAGGGGTCGGAGCCGGGCATCAACGGCGTCAAGGTGAACCTGTACGGCGGCGTCTGCCCGGTGGGCGGGCCCACAGGAATGCCGTTGAAGAGCCAGGTGACGAGCGGCGACGGCAACTACAGCTTCACGGGTCTGGCTTCAGGCTCCTATTGTGTGGCGGTCGATCCAAGCACGGTGCCGGAGGGGTTTGCCCTGACGACGGCCAACGAGCCGCTGACGGTGCCGTTGGGTGACAATCAGAACGTTACCGACGCCGACTTTGGCTACAATGCGAGCTGTCCGACGGGGACGCCGAACACGGGCGCGGTGCTGCGGGCGTCGGATCAGCAGAACACGGTGCTCCCGGACCACCTGGACACCGTGTGCACGGAGATCGTCGGCAAGCTGGGAGCGATCGGCGACTTTGTCTGGACGGATGCGAACGGGAACGGCGTCCAGGACGTCGGCGAGCCGGGCATCGCCAACGTGACGCTGGCGTTGTACCAGGACACGGACAACAGCGGCGGTCTGACACCGAACGACGCGCTGTTGGGCAGCACGGTGACGGATGCGGACGGCGGCTACCTGTTCAGCAAGCTGGCGCCCGGCAAGTACATCGTCAAGGTGACAGACGCCAACAGCAAGTTGACCGGTATGGCACTGACGGTTGGACCGCAGAGCGAGACGAATCCCACGCCGGTGATCACCCTGGCGGCGGGCGAGGTCTACAAGGATGCCGACTTCGGCTACCGGGCGACGGACCTGAGCAAGGGGTATCTGGGCGACACGGTCTGGTACGACGCCAACGGCGACGGGTTCCAGCAGCCGGGTGAGCCGGGCATCCCTGGCGTGACCGTATGCACGACACCGCAGGATGGGGCGCTCGCACCTGCTTGCGCCGTAACGGACTCCAACGGCCACTACATCATACCGGTCCTACCAGGAAGCTATATCGTCGGCGTCCAGGGCACGCTTTCAGGCCTGGCACCCACCACGCCGACCCAGGTAGGGCCGGTCACGGTGAAGGCCGGCGAATACTACCTGGATGCGGACTTCGGGTACAACGGGCCGAGCTTGGGCACCGTGGGCAACCAGGTCTTCAGGGATGTGAACAAGGACGGCGTGTTCAACGGCACCGACACAGCCCTGGCGGGCGTGAGCGTGGACCTGATCCGGGACAGCAACAACAACGGGTCCTGGGATGCAGGGGAGCCGGTGATTGCGACCGTGACGAGCGTGGGTGTGCTGGGAGGAGTGAATGGCCTCAATGGCAACTACCGGTTCACAGGGGTGCCGGCCGGGCACTATCTCGTGCATGTAAGCGATACCAACGCCGTGCTGACGGATTTCACGAAGTCGCCGACAGGTGCGGCGAACGTGGATGGGGTCAACAAGACCGATCCGTTCGCGGTTGTGGTAGCCTCAGACAACGTCCTGGCCGATTTTGCGTACTACCAGGGCGACACGGGCAACACGGGCGTGATCGGCAACCAGGTTTGGATCGAGAGCGATGCGAACGGGTTGTTTGATCCCGCGAGCAAGGACTTTGGCCAGCCGGGCGTGACCGTGGAGCTGTTCAAGGACGGGCAGTGGTATGCGACGACCACGACGGGCGCCAGCGGCGACTACGCCTTTGTGAGTCTGCCTGCGGGCAGCTACCAGGCCCATGTCACAGACGACCAAGGCGTACTCACAGGCTATGTGGTGACGCGCCTGGGTCCGAACCAGGGACAGGACAATAACAACGAGAAGCAGCCGTACGCCGTCAGCCTGGCGCAGGGGGGGTACAACCTGACGGCAGACTTCGGCTACACACAGCCGGGAGCGATCGGCGACTTCGTGTGGTACGACGCCAACGGCAACGGCGTCGAGGATGTGGACGAGCCGGGCATCGCCAATGTGACGCTCAAGCTGTGGCGGGACGCCAACAACAACAACGCGCTGGACGGCGGCGACGAGCTGGTGGGCCAGCGGACGACGGATGCGGACGGCGGCTACCTGTTTACGGGCCTGCTGCCGGGCACCTACTTTGTGGATGTGACGGATGACTACGGCAAGTTGACGGGTCTGACCCACATCGTGGCCAACCAGAGCCAACCGGATCCGACGGGTCCGATCGTGCTCACGGCGGACCAGGTGTACAAGGATGCGGACTTCGGGTACCTGAAGACGCCGGAGACGGGCAAGGCCATCATCGGCGACACCGTGTTCTACGACGCCAACGGCGACACCTTCCAGCAGCCGGGGGAGCCTGGCATTCCCGGCGTGACGGTGAATGTGTACAACAGCTCCAACCAGGTGATCGGGACCGGGACGACGGACAACAACGGCTACTACCTGATCGAGGTGCCGGCGGGGAGCGGGTACTATGTGCTGCCGGTGGCGGCGACGGTGCCGGGTGGGTTGACGCCGACGACGGTGCAGCCGGCGACGGTGCCTCCCTTGAACGCGGGGGACCAGTTCCTGAGTGCGGATTTCGGCTACGGCGAAGGCACGAACAACCTGCTGGGCGAGATCGGCAATCTGGTGTTCTGGGACAAGGACGCAGCCCCGGACGGGGTATTCAACGGCAGCGACACAGCGCTGGCGGGGGTGAGTGTGGACCTGATCCGGGAGACCGGAAACTATGGCGTGTGGGATCCCGGGGAGCCGATCATTGCCACGGTGACCACGGCCAGCGCCTTGGGCGGGGTGAACCTGGCGAACGGGAACTACCTGTTCACGGGCATCCCGGCGGGGCGGTACCTGGTGCATGTGAGCGACACGAATGGGGTGTTGATCGACTTCGAGAAGTCACCGCTGGGGGCAGTGGGCGTGAACAACAACAACCAGGTCGACCCGTATGCGGTCAACCTGGCGGCGGGGGGAAACAACCTGACGGCGGATTTCGGCTACTTCCAGAGCGATCGGCCGCGGACCGGCGTGATCGGCAACCAGGTGTGGGTGGAGCCGGAGTCGAACAACGACGGCATCTTCAACCCACTGGACGGGGATGCCGGGCAGCCGGGGGTGACGGTGGACCTGCTGCAGAACAACGTGCTGGTGGCGCGGACGACGACGGGAGCGAGCGGGGACTATGCGTTCCTGAACCTGCCGGGCGGGAGCTACCAGGTCAAGGTGAGCGACATCTACCATGTGGTGTATGACCTGCCGCCGGCGGTGATCGGGCCGAATCCGGGGCAGGACAACAACAACCAGAGCAACGTGGACGAAGACCCGGGTTCGGTGCCGTACCTGGTCAACCTGCCGGAGGCGGGTTACAACCTGACGGCGGACTTTGGGTATGTGGGCTCGCCCACAGGCCAGGGCGATGGCTACATCGGCGACTTCGTGTGGTGGGACGTGAACGGCAACGGGCTGCAGGATGCGGGCGAGCCGGGCATATCCGGGGTGAAAATGAACCTGTACGTGGTGAGCACGGGGACGCTGATCAGCACGACGACGACAGGGCCGAACCCGCTGCTGCCGAGCCAGAAAGGCTGGTATGAATTCAGCAAGCTGGACGGGAGCATCTACCGCGTGCAGATCGACCCCAGCGCCTTTGCGGCGGGGGCGCCGCTGCAGGGGTGGACGGCGAGCCCGCCCGATGTGGGCACGGATGACACGATCAACTCGAAGGGCAATCCGGTGACGCACGATGCCTCCCTGTCGCTGCTGCCGAACCAGGGCAACACGACCATTGACTTCGGGTTCTATGTGACGGGGGGCGACTACACGATCAGCAAGGTGCTGAATACGGCGGAACCGGTGCGGGTGGGGGAACCGATCAGCTTCACGATTACGATCAAGAACACGGGCAGCTGGTACCTGGGCAAGGTGGCGCTGGCGGACTACTACGATCCGGCCTACCTGACCTACAGCCATGCCACACCGGCGTCGAACAACAACGTGGACGACGGGCAGATCGACTGGAGCAACCTGGCAACGAGCTTCGGGACGGAGCTGGCGCCGGGAGCGAGCTGGAAGGTGGTGGTGTGGTTCACGGGCAAGGCGGACACGACGGATCCGTATTTGCAGCCGGACGGGAAGACGCCGAACCGGGGGCGTGTGAACGAGGCTTTGATCGATCCGGATGGCCCCACGGGACCCTTGCCGCCGCAAGCCCCGCTGCCGCCCAAGGAGTCGACGGCGCGGGTGGAGATCAACAAGCCGACCGGGCTCGGCGTGTATGGGCTGAAGGCGCTGGAGCAAGACGACGGCAGCGTGGTGGTGAGCTGGAAGACGGCAAGCGAGGCGAGCATCCTGGGCTTCGACGTGCTGCGGAGTGCGAACCCGGATGCAGACAATCCCGGCGTGTATGCTGTCGTGAACCAGGACCTGGTGGCAGCGGCGCAGTCGGGGACGAATGCCGGCGGCGAGTACGCGTTCACGGATGCGGCGGCCGGCGGCCAGAGCTATCTCTACAAACTGGCGGTGCACGGCCTGAATGGCAGCGTGGAGGAGGTCGGGCCGGTGACACCAACGATCCTGCGACGCCTGTTCATGCCACTCGTGACCGCCCATTAGCTTCCCTGGCTAAACCATCCCAGGGAACCGTGAGGTGAAGGCCAGACTCCGCAGGTGGGCAACCGTTCCATCTGCGGAGTCTGTGTGCCCGATCCGCGCAGCGATGCGAAATTGTAAGCAAAGTGAAAGATCGAGGGTCTTGATAATATTGGTGGTAACTGATAATCTGATCTGGATATAAGTTCGGATTGCCATTTCTTTCCCGACCTGACAAAACCATGCCTCTGCAGCGACGCATCTACCCTGGACGGCTGGCGATCGCCATCGTACTGCCGCTTATCGGCCTGGCGTTCCTATCGCTGGGCGTGAGGGCCAGCGCCCATACTCTGACACTGCCGTTGGCGCCGGAGTCTCTTCCGCGCTCCGTACCTGCCCGAGCGGCGAGCGCCCCGTGGACGCCGCCCGCACCAGCCTACCGCATCGCCGTCACTGCGGCGACCGGTGACGGCATTTATGCGCTGGACTATACCTACCTGTCGGCGCGACTGCCCATCGGCACCATCGATCCGCGAACCTTGCGGATGTTCTGGATGGGTCAGGAAACACCGATCGAGGTGCTCGGCGAGGGCGATGGCGTGTTCGATCCCGGCGATGTGCTGCTGTTCTTCGGACGGAACATTGATTCTCTCTACTGGCAGGGATTGCTGCCGACGAACAAGTACACGGGGGACAACATCTACTGGCTCACCTATGGTGGGGCCAATGGGCTGCGCGTGTCCACGCGCGATGGCTCTGGCGCTGGCGCGACGGCAGGGCCCTTTCCGCACCTCGAGCACATCGAGAGACAGCTCAACTATCTCTCCAACCGCCCGTTCCTTCCCGCGGCCGACCATTGGTTCGGCACCCGCATTCAGGCCATCGGCGCCACGCCAGGTCGCAATGTGACGACGTTCAGCGCCACCCATGTGGCGGCGCCGCCCTTCACCGGCCAGCTTACCGCCAGGCTTCTGGGGGATGCCGATGGGCTGCACCATCTCCGTTTGTACGTCAATGGCACCAAGGTGCTCGACGGCAGCCCGAGTTGGAGTGGTTTCTCCATCTTCCAAACGTCGGTGCCGCTCACCCAGACTCTGATGCTGGAGGGCAGCAACGCCATCACGGTGGAGATCGTGGCCGATGCGCCCAAGACGTCTGACCGGGTGTACCTTGACTGGCTGGAGGTCACCTATGGCGACACCTTTGTGGCGGAGGGCGACAACCTGGGCTTTGCCGCGGATCAGGCGGGCGTCCGCACCTTCAGCCTGTCCAACTTTGGGCAGCCCGAGATCTTCGTCTACGACGTGACCGACCCCTTCGCGGCGGTGCGGATCATCAACGGCACGCCGGCGGGGAGCAACCCCTACGGAGTGACCTTTACGGATGGAGCCTCGGCCAGCTCCCGGTATTGGGCAGCCAGTTCGGGAGGCTGGAAGACGCCGGCCGCCATGAACTTGGTAACTCCGCTGTCTTCGAACTACACCCCGGCCGATCTGCTCGATGGGGCTAACCAGGCGGACTACCTTGTCATCACCCATTCCGACTTTTGGGCTGAGGCCTTGACGCTGGCCGCCTACCGGACGCAGAAGTACAAGGTGGCGGTGGTGGACGTGCAGCGCGTCTACGATCAGTTCAGCGGCGGCATGAGATCGGCGGAGGCCATCCACGACTTTCTGGCGTATGCGTACGCAAGCTGGAAGGCGCCCCGGCCGCGGTTCGTGCTGCTGATGGGCGACGGCACATCGGACATGCGCAATTACCGGAACGCCACGCTTACCTATGTTCCACCCTACCTGGCCCTCGTGGATCCGACCCTTGGTGAGACGGCGGCAGACAACCGTTTTGTCACGCTGGTGGGCAATGACGTCTTGCCCGACATGGCCCTCGGGCGGTTTCCCGCCAACACGCCGCTGGAGGCGGCGAACCTGGTCAGCAAAACGATCGACTACGAAACCCAGTGCCAGTGCGACAGTTGGAACTACAATCTGATCTTCAGCGCCGATAACATCGAAGGTGGGGGTGGGAACTTCTGGACCTTCTCCGATCGCGTCGCCGACGGGTTTGCCGATCCTCCGACCAACACGGTGCCCTTGATTCCCAGTGTCTACACCAAAACGAAACTTTACATGGGCAATACCTGCGACGTCACGAACCCCACTGACGCCGTTGGCTGCCGCTACGCCATCACCTCAACGCTGAACATGACGGGGGCCCTCTTCCTGAGCTTTGTGGGTCACGGCACCAAGCAATACTGGGCGGCCGAAGGCATCATGAACCAGCAGGCGCTGACCACCCTGACCAACGGAGAGAACAAGTGCCTGCCCGTTGTCCTGCCCATGACTTGCCTCGAGGGCTCGTTCCAGGACCCGACGCTGGGTTTCGCCTCGTTTGGCGAGGCCTTTGTGCGTGAGCCAGTGAATGGAGCGGTGGCGAGCTGGTCGCCCACCGGCTCAGGTCTGGCGGATGGGCATGACTACCTGCAGCGCGGGTTGTTCCTGGCCTTGTTCCATGACAACATCAAGCAGCTTGGTCTGGCCATCAACAGCGCCAAGCGCTACGTAGAGGACAACACCTCGCCGGGGCAGTATGATGACCTGGTCGAGACGTTTACGCTTTTCGGAGACCCTGCTCTCGAACCCAAGACCGATGCCGTGTGCAATGACATCCCGACCGGGGTTCGGCTTGTCGACTTCGCGGCCGTGGCAGCGCCAGCGGAGGTGACATTGACCTGGCGAACCATGAGCGAGCATGACGTCCTGGGTTTCGAACTCCGGCGGCGGCCCGCTCAGGGATCGACGGACGTGCGGACGTGGACATTGCTCACACCGGCGCCGATTCCTGCAAGCCGGGCGGGAATGCCAGCAGGAAACACGTATCATTTCACTGATACGACCGCAACCGCAGGTGTTTCCTACCGCTACGCCCTGGAAATCGTCAGACTCGATGGCGGCACCAGCTTGGATCGCGAAATCGTGGTCACTTCGCCCCCATACCTTCTGCATTTGCCCCGTATTCGCCAGCATGAATGAAGCTTGCCCTTTGGCACGATAGCCATTAAACTCTGCTTAATCTTGTGTGGTTTCCTTCCATCCAGTCTGTGATGCAAAGCACCGGCCTGCTGCGGCAAGGACGGGGGGCCAACTGAGGCGCTTGCTGGGCCTTTTCGCCGGTGTGGCCGCACGGAGGATGCTGTTTTCCGCTCTCTGCCCGGCATCTCTGACTGTCAGTAAGACAACCGCACCCTGGTTCGCAGCGCCGGCGCTTCCTGCCACCAGGAAGCACGCACCTTATACCCAGCACACACACCCTTCTCATGTCCATGCGTTCCTCAATTTCCTCTCGCCTTGTTTCTCTGGCAGCGCTGGCTGTCGCCTTCTTCATTGCCATCGTCGCGACGACTCCGGCAGTCGCCATGCATCGTACGGCAGACTCCCCTGTTCCCGCTGCCACTTCCACCGGGCTGGATGCCTCCGGGGACCCCAGTGTCCAGCTCCTGTCCGCCGATGCTCATGGGATTGCGGTGCAGGTTGAGGGCGTTGGCGCCGGACAAGGGGCGCTATCGCAAGATATCGGGACCTGCCAGAGGTTGGCGATGCCCGGCTATGCAGCCAGTGAAGAGGCTGGGCGCCCCATCGTGCCGGTGAAGGTGGTGCTGCTGGGCGTGCCGCCAGGGGTGAACATCCGACTCGATGCGCAGGGGCAGGACGTTTCGGAGGCGCCGATGCGGGCGCCGCTGTGCCTGGCGGGAGGGGATGCGGCCGCACCTGCTGCCGAAACAACGGAGCGAGGTGTCTATCCGGCCCAGGTCGCACGCCTGGTGGACTTGGGTTTTGCGCGCAGCCAAAGACTGGTGCGTCTGGAAATCATGCCGGTGCAGGTGGATGCCGGCGCTGGCAAGATCCTGGTCCATGACCAGGTGCGTGTGGCGCTGCGATTTGAAGGCGAGGCGGGGCCGGTAGGGACGATCGCGGAGCTGGCGTCTTTCGAGGCGGTCATGCGCCAGTCACTGCTCAACTATGAGGTGGCGAAGGCGTGGCGAGCGGCGCCGGCGGCAGCGACAGCCGGCCTGGCGTGGACGCCGCCGCAGCCCGCCTACAAGGTGCTGGTGAAAGAGACGGGCCTCTACGCGCTGACGAAGGCGGCCTTGGCGGCTGCTGGCGTGCCGGTCGACACGGTTGACCCGCGCACACTCAAGCTCTTCAACACGGGGCAGGAGCTGGCGATCCTGGTGAGCGGCGAGGGCGACGGCCATTTCGATGAAGCAGACACTCTCCTGTTCTACGGACATGGTGTGAACACGCGTTACACGGACACCAATGTCTATTGGCTCACCTACGGCGGCGGCGAAGGGCGGCGGATGGCGACGGTGGCAAGCCTCGGCACGGGGATCGATGCCCTTTCCTACACGGCCACGCTGCACCAGGAGAGGGACAGCGACTACGTTTCCACGCTGCCAAAGCTGCCGGGCTATGACCACTGGTACGGGCCCAAGATCCAACCTGTGGGCGCGGGCAACGTCAGGTGGCGCGATTATGCCTTTGCCACGACGGCTTTGGCGCCCGGGAACTATACGGCGCGCATACGGGCGCGTCTTGGCGGCCTCGGCAGCAACAGCACCCATCATATCCGGCTCTATGCCGGCGACCAGAAGGTGCTTGACACGACGTGGAACTACCAGACGGTCTATCTGGCCGAGAACGACTTCGCCCAATCGTATCTGACTGAAGGCACCTCGACGATCCGGCTGGAAGTGGTGAACGACACTCCGGGCCAGGTGTCGGACATCGTCTATCCAGACTGGATAGACGTGCTCTATCAGCGCCAGCTCGTGGCCAGCAACGACAGCCTGCGTTTCGCAGGGCCGGAGACGGGCGCCCGGCAGTACCAGATCTCAGGTTTCACGGCGGCGCCGGCCGAGGTCTATGACGTCACGGATGACGCCAATGTCGCCGTGATCAGCGGCGCTGAAATTGCACCCGATGGGGGCGGTTTCAGGCTGCGCTTTGCGGTTAACCAGGAGCAACCGCGGACCTATCTGGCCCTGGCGAGCAGCCGGCGCCTCTCGCCCGTGGCGATCGTGGCCGACACACCGTCGAACCTGCAGGACCCCGCCAATGGCGCCGACTACCTCGTGCTTGCCTACGGCGATTTCATTCCGGCGCTGCAGCCGCTGCTCGACCTGCGCGCCTCGCAGGGGATGCGGGTCAAGGTCGTGGACGTCCAGGACATCTACGACGAGTTCAACTATGGGGCGATGTCGGCGGAAGCGATCCGCGATTTCGTCGCCTACGCATATGCGAACTGGCAAGGTCCTGCCGTGAGCGATCTTCTGCTGGTTGGGGATGGGACCTACGACTTTCGGCACTATTTGCCCACCAGCGCCAACACCTACGTGCCGCCCTACCTGGCCATGGTGGATCCCGAAGTAGGGGAAACGGCGGCGGACAATCGTTTCGCGGCGATCAGCGGCGCTGATGTGCTGCCCGACGTCAATATCGGACGGCTGCCGGCCAACTCGGCGGCGGAAACCACCGCCATGGTCAACAAGATCCTGACCTATGAGGGGGTCTCGCCCGAGGCGGCGTGGACGAAACGGGTGGTTTTTGCCACCGACAACCTCGAAGGCGGCGGCGGCAATTTCTACGATCTGTCGGATCAACTGGCGGACGGTCCGGCCGATCCTCCCAACCAGGACAAGAAGCTCCTGCCGGACACGTATGAGCGGCGAAAGATCTACATGGGCAGAACCTGCCCCACCGAGAACCCGTCGTCAGTGGTCTGCCGCAACCAACTGCTGGACGACCTGAGCAGTACGGGAGCGCTGCTCGTCAGCTATATCGGCCATGGCACCAAAACTTTTTGGGCGGCCGAGCGTCTTCTCGATATAGAGGGTATTACCAGCCTGCAGAACGCGGGCCGGCTGCCCATCATGCTGCCTATGACCTGTGACGAGGGCTATTTCATCATGCCTGAGGTTGGCGCCGAGTCGACCAGTGAGGCCGGCATTCGCCTGCCGGAGCGCGGGACGATTGCCAGTTATGCGCCGACGGGATTCGGTCTGAGCAGCGGCCATGACTACCTCGAAAGGGGTCTTTTCCAGGCGCTCTTTCACGATCAGACGGCCCTTCTCGGCGCCGCCACCACGGCCAGCAAATACTACCTGGTTGCCAACGCCCCCCCCGGCAAGTATCTCGACCTCATCGACACCTTCCTGCTCATGGGCGATCCCGCCCTGCACGTGCCCTTGACCGCAAGTGGGTCAACGGATTTGTTCTTGCCGCTCTTAAAGAGGAGTGAATGACATGGAACACCGCTCTGCACGCTTCACTCGACGGTTACCAGGCGTCCTTGCCCTGGCGGGTCTTGTGGCCCTGCTCATGGCGCTGACGGCGCTTGCGGCCTATGCTGATCCGGCCGACCCACAGGGTACGCCGCGCCGGGCGGTGCACCAGGGCATCGAGCCACAGGGTTTCGCCGTGATCGGCGACTACATCTGGAACGACGCCAACCTGGACGGCGTCCAAGATCCAACTGAGTCGGGGATCAACCTCGTTGTCGTGAACCTGTACAAGGATGATGGCGATGGCATCCCCGAACTGGGGGGGCAGGACACCTTTGTGGCCACGACGACCACAGGCCTGAACCCAAGTCCACCCAATAACCAGGGCTGGTACAACTTCACCAATGTGGACACGAGCTTCAGCTACTGGGTGGAGATCGCTGCCAGCAACTTCAACGCCGGCCAGGCGCTGGATGGATATACGCAGACGGCTGGCAGCATTGGCGACATTGGCACGCCGCCCGTGTATGTCACGGGGCTTACCCTGGCGGGGGACCTGACGATCGACCTGGGTTATGCGCAGAGGGCGACGTCGACGCCGACGCCGACGCCGACGAACACGCCGACGGGGAGCGCCACGCCGACGCCGACGCCGACGAATACGCCGACGCCGACGAACACGCCGACGAACACGCCGACGCCAACGAATACGCCGACGAACACGCCGACGCCAACCCACACGCCAACGCCGACGAATACGCCGACGCCGACGAACACGCCGACGTCGACCCCAACGAAAACACCCACGTCCACACCCACGCCGACTGCAACCACCACGGTGGCGACGGGAGCGATTGGCGACTACGTTTGGTATGACGCCAACGAAGACGGCATCCAGGATGTGACCGAGAACGGCCTCGGCAATGTCACGTTGGAGTTGTACAAGGACAATAACAACAACTACGGGACCTTCATTGGCCTGAAGACGACGGGTGCCGACGGCGGCTACCTCTTCACGGACCTGGCGGCCGGCAATTACAGGGTGATTGTGACCGACAGCAAGGGCGTCCTGACGGGCTACCTGCCTACCTCAGGACCGCAGAGCCAGGTATCGCCGTTTGATGTGACCCTGACCAACGGCCAGATCTACCGCGACGCCGACTTCGGCTACGTGGCGCCCCCCGGGGGGGCGGCGGTGGTCGGGGACACCGTCTGGTGGGATCCGAACCAGAACGGCATCAGAGACCCCGGCGAGGCCGGCATCCCGAACGTCACGGTGCAGCTTTGGACCCTGGGACCGGATGGGCTGCCGGGCACGGGAGATGATGGCTTCGTGACCAGCACCACGACAGACCAGAATGGGAACTACCTGATCACGAACGTCCCTGCGGGCAGCTACTTCGTGAAGGCGAGCGCAGGGGTGCCGGGGGGCGCAACGGCATCGACAGGAGCGCCCAATCCTACCACGCCCTTTGTCGTGCAGGCCGGCGACCAGTACCTGGATGCTGACATCGGGTATGTGGCGGCCAACGACAGCACCATCGGCGGCACCGTCTGGAATGACACCAACACCAATCCAGGTGTGTTGGATGGCGGAGAACCGCGACTGCCGGGAGTGAGCGTCGACCTGCTTGACAACAACGGGAATGTGATTGCCACCACGTTTACGGACAGCAACGGCGACTTCAGCTTCCCAGGCCTGCCACCGGCGACGTACAAGGTGCTCGTCACCGACACGGCCAACGTTTTGGCCAGCTACAATGCGGGGCCGCTGGGCAACCAGCTTCTGGACAACAACAGCAAAGCGCAGCCCTACACCGTCGTCCTCGGCTCCAATGTGACCGATACGACAGCGGACTTTGGCTATGTACGCAGCGAGTCGCCGAGCGGGATCATCGGCAACCAGGTTTGGAACGATGTGAACGGCGACGGCATTTACACGCCGGCGAGCGGCGACCAGGGGGTCGAGGGCGTGACGGTGGCGCTGCTGCAGAATAACCAGACGATTGCCACCACCACGACGGGTCCTGGCGGCGTGTACGTTTTTAGCGGACTGCCTGCCGGCACCTACCAGGTGAAGGTGACGGACACAGCGCACATCTTGGACGGCTACCTGGTGACCAAACTGGGAGCGAATCCCGGCCAGGACAACAACAACCAGGCGCAGCCGTATACAGTGGTACTGCCGACCAACGACAGCATCAACATGACGGCTGACTTCGGCTACATCCGTCCGAGCGCCATCGGCGATTTCATCTGGTACGACGCCAACGGCGACGGCTTCGAGGACATCGGGGAGCCCGGCATCGCCAACGTGACGCTGGACCTGTACAGCGCCGGACCTGATGGCATCATCGGCAATGGCGACGATGTGCTGGTCGCTTCAACCGTGACCGATGCGGACGGCGGCTACCTCTTCCCAGGCCTGCTGCCGGGCACGTACTATGTCGATGTGACCGACACGAACGGTGTGTTGGCGGCGGGCGGCTTCACGCAGGTCGTGGGCAACCAGGCCCAGCCCGACCCGACAGGCCCGATCGTGCTGGGCGTAGGCCAGGTCTACAAGGATGCGGACTTTGCCTACCGCAAGAACCCGGGCGGTAATGCCGTGATCGGCGACACTGTCTTCTACGACGGCAACGGCGACGGCATCCAGCAGCCCAACGAACCCGGTATCCCCAACATCATCGTTTGCGCCACGCCCACGGGCGGCGGGGCGCCGATCTGCGTGCTGACGGACAGCAACGGACACTACCTGATCACGGTGCCGCCGGGCAGCTACAACGTGGCGCCGACCAACCCGCCCGTGAACTACACAGCGACGACACCGGTGCCGCAAACGGTGACGGTGGCCGCCGGCGACACCGTGCTAACCGCTGACTTCGGGTATACCGCACCCCAACTGAGTGGGACGATCGGTGACCTGGTCTTCGAGGATATGAACAAGGATGGTGTGTTCAACAACGGCGACACCGGGCTTGTAGGGGTCAGCGTGGACCTGATCCGCGACCTCAACAACAATGGCTCCTGGGACGCCGGCGAACCGATCATTGCCACAACCACGACGGACACCAACGGCAACTACGATTTCATTGGCGTGCCGGCCGGCAAGTACCTGGTGCATGTCAGCGATACGAACTCGGTGCTGCTGGACTTCGTGAAGTCGCCCCTGGGCGCTGCCAACGTCAACGACAACAACCAGATCGATCCATATCCCGTGACGGTATTCGCCGGTGGGTCGGTCCTGACGGCCGACTTCGGCTATTTCCGTGCCAACCGCACCGACATCAGCGTCATCGGGAATCAGGTCTGGACGGAGACCGCCGTTAACGGTGTCTTTGACCCGGCGGGAAGCGATTTGGGGCAGGCTGGGGTGACGGTCGAGCTGCTGGACTACCTGGGCAATGTGGTGGCGACCACGACCACGGGCCCCTCCGGTGACTACAGCTTCACGGCCTTGCCAGCCGGCATCTACAAGGTTCGGGTGACGGATGCGGCAGGCATCCTTGCGGGCTACGTGGTGACAACCTACCCCGGCAACCAGACAGCAGACAACAACAACAAGATCCAGCCCTACAAGGTGAACCTGCCGCAGAATAGCTCGAACGAGACCGCGGACTTTGGCTACCGGCCCGGAGAACCGACGCCCACGCCGACGCCGACGCCGACCAACACACCGGGTCCTTCGCCGACGCCGACAAGCACGCCGACGAAGACGCCGACGAGTACCCCCACATTGACGCCCACCAGCACCCCGACGAAGACGCCGACGAGTACCCCCACACTGACGCCCACCAGCACCCCGACGAATACGCCGACGCCGACCAACACGCCGACGCCGACGAATACGCCGACGCCGACAAACACCCCGACGCCGACGAATACGCCGACGAACACCCCGGGCCCCTCGCCGACGCCGACGCCCACGCCGACCAAGACGCCGACAAATACCCCGACGAACACGCCGACAAATACCCCGACGAACACGCCGACGCCCACGCCGACGTGGACGCCGACCAACACCCCGACGCCGACGTGGACGCCGACCAATACCCCGACGGCCACGCCGACCAATACTCCGACGCGGACCCCCACGCCGACGCCGACCCGTACGCCGACCTTCACCCCCACCAACACACCCACGCCCGAAGGGCAGGGCTGTCTGGTGGTGAGGAAGATCGACGACCTGCACGTGGGTCTGCCGGGCTGGACGATTCACATCCGGCCGGTGGACAGCGCACAGCCGGAATACACCCAGGTGACCGATGGCATGGGCTGGGCGATCTTCCAGCCGCTGGCGCCGGGCAACTGGCTGGTGTGGGAGGACATGCAGGAAGGCTGGACGAACGTCACCCCGACGAGCTTTGCGGTGACCGTGCAGCCGGGACCCTGTGACTTCCGGGAAGGCTACTATGCGCGGTTCAAGAACCGCCAGGCCACGTCGACGCCAACCCCGTACGTGCCAGGGACGGCGACGCCGACGCCGCGGGTCACCCTCACGCCAACACCCACGCGGACCCCGACGGCCACACCGCGCAGCGTCTGCGCTTCGGGGCGGGTGGAAGTGACCATCTGGGGCGTCAAGTACAGCTACCCGCTGACGCCAGACGGCAACGTCAAGATGTTGAAGCCGCTGCCCTGGCAGACGTCCACGACCTTGAACATCGTGGGCTATACAGGGCCGGTGACATGGACCCAGTACGCCCCATCCTGGCGGAAGCAAGTGGGCGGCTATTCATTCACCTATCCGGGCGGCCTGCCAGGGGCTGCGTTCAGCATTTTCATCACCACGGACTGCGGTGAGATCATGCTGCTCTCGTACGTCGATGACCCCACGGCCACACCGACTCCCAGGGTCGTGAACGGTCCCTTCAAGACCTTCATGCCCATGCAGTACCGGAAGCACTAACGCCTTGCCTCCCGTCTGGCCTGCAGCCATCGAACTGCAGGCCAGACGTTGGCCGCGTCCCACCTCTTCCAACCGATCGCTGTGCTTCGCCTAACGAAAGATCAGCGATTATCATTATCAGGCGGTGGTGTTAACAACACCACCGCCTGTTCCAAATCTTGGCGTGAATGCGCAGCGGCGCGCAGTTGTGGCGGGCCGCCCGTCGTTCCGAAACGATTGCGTGACCAAGGCTTCGCCGCATCCCATTCAATCATCGTTTGCGAGAATGTGAGGAACCGTCATGTCTAGCCAACCAACCAACCGCCAGTTGCGCCGGGCCCTGATCGGGATAGGCTTGGGTTTGGGGCTTGTCATCTTGGTGTTGGGGTCCCTCAGCGCCAGCAGTGAAGCGGCGCCGGGCAAGCCGCCGGCGCCGGCGCGATCAGCGCCCCTGGGAAAATCCAACCTCGGCAACTACGTGTGGCGAGATTACAACCTTGACGGCGATCACGTGAACACGTCGCCCGTCGACGAGAATGAGTTCAAGGCTGGCTTCAACGGTGTGCAGCTCAATCTGTACCTGGACGCCAACCAGAACGGGCAGATCGACGCCGGCGAGCTGGTCAGTACGACGTTGACGGGCGATGACCCGAATGCCCCAGGCACCCAGACGGGCTGGTATAACTTCGACATGACGGCGGAGGGGAACTGGTTCATCGTCGAGATCGACGCCAGCAATTTCGGACCGGGCAAGCCGCTGGAAGGCTTTGTCTATACGAGCGGCGATGTCTATGGCCCGCCGCTGCCCACGCCTCCGCCGGCCCTGCTCGTGACCACCGCCATAACGGACCTGGTTGTCAGTGATTTCAACCTTGATTTCGGCCTGGCCCTGGCGAAGGTGAACCTTGTCAAGAGGGCAAACGGCGTGGCCGACGGCGGCACAGCCTACGTGCAGGCGCCCAGTGCGCAGGTGACCTACAGCTACACGGTGACAAACCAGGGCGATACCTATCTCACCAACCTCACGGTCAAAGACGACAATGGCACCCCGGGCACCCCCGGGGATGACTTCACGGTCTGTCTGGTCGCCGGCCCCCTGGCGCCGGGGGCCAGCGTCCTGTGCACTGCCACCCGCACAGTGAACAGCGACCGTACGAACACGGCGACGGTGACCGCCACGCCCAGTGACGCCCAGGGGAATCCCTACGCGGGTACGGCGACGGACAGCGATGACGCCGTGGTCGACATGGTGGCGCCGGGCATCCAGGTGGTGAAGACGGCGAACAATGCGGCGGACGGGGCGGTGGAGTACATCAAGGCAGGGGACCAGGTGGTGTACCACTACACGGTGACGAACACGGGGGACACGCCGCTGGGGAGCGTGATGGTGGTGGACGACAAGTGTTCGCCGGTGCAGTACGTGGGTGGAGACACGAACAACAACGGACGGTTGGACCTGACGGAGACGTGGACGTACACGTGCACGATGTATGTGTCAGTG
>JAKOVD010000177.1 GCA_029782215.1 Chloroflexota bacterium | reverse complement strand
AGTCATCCAGTGACTGCGCCTGGCTCAACTCCTTCTGCATCTCTTCGACGGTCGGTACGGGAAGGGGGCGTTTCAGTGTGGTATTCGTGTCCTGATTCATGGTTCTTGACTCTTGTGGCTGAGATGTGGTGGATTCCAATTCTGGTCTCTCCACCCTCTACTCAACCGTGATTCATTTCCACACTCTTTCTTACATCGTCTGCTGGCATTGCGCAACCTCGTTTGCAGCGACCGCTGGCAAGAGGACTGGCCCCACATCGCTGCCACCCTCCGTCTCCAGCAACGCCAACGCCAAATCCAACGCCGCCAACGACGGCGAGAAGCTGCCAAGCCGCCTCCCCTTCCCATCCTGCCTCCCAGCCCTACCGCCGTCCACAAGACAATCCGGTCCCAGCCCCGCCCCCCTGACCAGCCATCAATACCCCAGACACCACACCAGCCTTGGCGACCACCCGCAGACCACCCCTGGCGCCGCATGCCCATCGGCCGTGCCCGCCGTCGCAACCAGGCTGCCCTGCCAGACGCGAAAACGTGAACCGCACCCCATATGATCTAGATCATAGTCACACGTTGCGTGATGAGTTACTATTGCAAGATGTTGCATTCTATTGCACAGGCATGTAAACAGACGGATTCGTGAACGATCTGCTGACGGCGAGGGAAGTTCAGGACATCCTGAAGGTGGACCGCACCACGGTCTACCGCATGTTGAAGGATGGTCGTCTGCGCGGGGTGAAGATGGGGCAGCAGTGGCGCTTCCCGTCGGAGGGGCTGGTGTCGCTGGTCTCGTTGGAATCGAAACCCCTGCCGAGGGAAGCGAAGGTAGCATTTGACGTCCTGCCGCTGCACTGCATCGACCCCATTCAGCAGGTCTTCGCCGAGGTTGCCGGGGTGGGCGCCATCACGGCCAATCCCGATGGAGAGCCCCTAACCGAGGTGAGCAACGCCTGCACCTTCTGCACTCTCATGATGAGCAGTCCCTCGGGTATGCGTGCCTGCAAGGCTTCCTGGCGCCGTGTGGCGCAGCAGCCCGAACGGCGACCCCAGTTGGTGACCTGCCATGCCGGTCTGCAGTACGCCCGCGCCCGCATCGAGCTGGATGGCGAGTTCATCGCCATCATCGTCGCCGGACAGTTCTATGCGGAGGTTCCCGACCATGAGGAGGAGGCCGCGCGGATACATCGCCTGGCGGCCGAACACGGACTGGAAGGTGGAAAGCTGGCCCAAGCGGCGGGGGCGCTGCCAGTGCTGGATGCCCGGCGGCGGCAGCGTTTGCCGGATTGGCTGGAGCGCGTTGCCCACACCTTCGAGGATATCACCCACGAGCGCGCCGACCTGCTCGAACGCCTGCGCAGCATCGCGCAGATGAGCACGGTCGCCGTTCGCTAATCCCGTTTGCACTCAGCCGGTTCCCGTCCAACTCAAGGAGACATAATCATGAGCGTTACCCCAGATCAGGTGCTGGATTGCAGCGGCATGGCCTGTCCGATGCCCATCTTGAAGACCAAGAAAGCGGTGGATGCCCTGCAAATTGGCCAGGTGCTGAAGATGATAGCCACCGATCCCGGTTCTGTCAGCGACATGGATGCCTGGACGAAAAAGACCGGGCATGAGCTGGTGGGGCAGGAGCAGAGCGGCGGCACCTACGTTTTCTACATCCGCAGGGCCAAGTAGCCCGACAGCGAAGGGAGAGGTTCCCATGACAGAAAAGCTGATTCTGATGTGCACGCACGGACCCGAAGACCCGGAGCGGGCCACGATTCCGTTTGTGATGGCGACCGCCGCGCAAGCATCGGACGTCGAAACCCTGATCGGGTTCCAGGCTAGCGGCGTCATGCTCGTACGCAATGGCTGTGCGGAACATGTCTTCGCCGCGGGCTTTCCTCCCCTCAAGGATCTGATGGACGCCTTCGTCGAGGCCGGCGGCAAGATGTATGTATGCGGTCCTTGCGTACAATCGCGCAAATTGGATCCGGCAAAAGACTTCGTCGCCGGGGCGCAGGTTGTGAACGCCGCCACCTTTGTCAAAGAAGTGACCGAAGCAACCAACGTGCTCGTCTACTAGGTCTATAGAGGAGGTCACCGTGGCCGAAACAAGCACCCGCCTTGCCATCATCGCTGGCCATGGCACCCTGGATGCGGCCTACCCGCCACTGATCCTGGCAACGGCCGCCCTGGCGATGGATATGGAAGCCGCCATCTTCTTCACTTTCTATGGGCTGGAGATCCTGAAGAAGGACCATGCCGACGAACTGAAGGTGGCGCCGATCGCCAATCCGGCAATGCCCATGCCCGTCCCCAACATCATCGGCATGCTGCCAGGCATGACCAGTGTCGCCACCTCCATGATGAACAATTGGATGAAGAAAGCTCACGTCGCCAAGGCGGGCGAGCTGCTGGAGATAGCGTTGGAGTCAGGGGTGAGGCTGATTGCCTGCCAGATGACGATGGACGTGATGGGCTACAAGAAGGAGGACCTGATCGACGGCATTGAGATCGGCGGGGCCGCCACCTTCCTTGAATTCGCCAGTCAGAACGCCATCACGCTGGCTTTCTAGCAGATACCTATCGTCGAGGAGCCCGAGAATGGCTGACAGCAACAAGATCCTGATCATCATGACCAGCGGGCCCGACACCCCGCGCCGTTGTGCCACCCCGTTCTTCTTTGCCTCCCTGGCGGCGGCGATGGAGTACGAGGTGAGTATGTTCTTCACTATTGATGGGACTCTTCTGCTCAAGAAGGGCATGGCGGAGACCATCTTCCCCAAGGCAGGTGGCAAGCCCGTGAGTGACTTTCTGCAGGATGCCCTGGAGAGCGGCGTTAAGTTCCTGGCCTGCACGGCATCCACCGAACTCCACGACCTGACACCGGCCGACCTCATCGACGACGTGAAGATGGTCGGAGGCGCTTTCATGTGGCAGGAGGCCGAGGAAAGCGCTCAGGTGCTCACATTTTAAGAGGAGAAGCAATATGGCAACCGTACGAGGGTGTCTGCTACCCGAAGACGTCTACTACCTTATCGACAAACACGTTTGGGCCAAGCCGCTTCCCGGTGGCCGCGTCCGTGTCGGCATGACCTCTGTCGCCGGCAAACTGTCTGGCGGCAAGCTGGCCGCCGTCACAATCTCCAAACGCAAGATCGGCCAGCCCGTCGAGCAGGGCAAGAGCCTGGCGACGGTGGAGAGCAGCAAGTTCGTAGGGCCGGTGCCGGCGCCCGTCTCCGGGGTGCTCGTGCAGGCCAACGACAAGGTCGCCGCCGATCCCAACCTCACGGTCACTGATCCCTACGGGGAGGGGTGGATCGCCGAGATGGAGCCTGCCAACTGGGAAGCTGAGAAGGGGGCTCTGGTCTTTGGCGCTGAGGGCGTCGCCGCCTACCAGGCCAAGCTCGAAGCCGACAACATCTCCTGCGCATAGCCATCCATCGACCCCCGCCGTACGGCGGGGGTCTCTTTTTTCTCAGGCAGGGTACTATGGCCGAAGAATCGATGTACGAACACCTGCGTGCCGAGGGCCTGTCACGGCGTGACTTTCTGAAGGCCTGCGGCTTGCTGGCGGCTGCCATGGGGTTGAGCTCGGCCCCACCGGTGGCGGCCAGCGGCCTTCCCACCCAACTGCGGCGCGGCCCCTCGCCTGCCCGCATGGTGGCGCGGGCCATGGAGACACGGCCGCGCGTGCCTGTCATTTGGCTGGAGTTCCAGGACTGCGCCGGCTGCACCGAAGCGCTCACCCGCTCGCATTCACCCACTCTTGTCGATCTGGTTCTGACCAAGATCTCGATCGAGTACCACGAAACGCTGGCGGCCGCAGCCGGATACCAGCTTGAGGAGAACAAGCAGAAGGCGATCGCACAGTACCACGGCCAGTATGTGCTCGTGGTGGAGGGCAGCATTCCCACCGGCGCCTATGAAGCCTTCTGCACCGTCGGCGGACGGACGGCGCTGGAACAACTCAAAGAAGCGGCGGCCGGCGCCGCCGCCATCATCGCGACGGGCAATTGCGCCGCCTTCGGCGGGCTGCCCAAGGCCAAGCCGAACCCCACCAGCGCCAAAGGCGTCTGGGAGATCATCACCGACAAGCCCGTCGTCAACATCTCGGGCTGTCCCGCCATCCCCGAGGTCTTCACGGGTACCCTCGCCAATGTCCTGATCTTCGGCGCCCCGCCGGAGCTCGATGCTTTGAACCGCCCCAAGCCCTTCTACGGCAACACGGTGCACGACCGCTGCCTGCGGCGCGCCTTCTATGAAGCCGGGAAGTTCGCCCTTTCCTTTGACGACGAGGGAGCTCGCCAGGGCTACTGTCTTTACAAGCTGGGCTGCAAAGGGCCGACTACCTACAACGCCTGCGCCAGCCTGAAATGGGATGGTGGCCTGTCTTTTCCCATCCAGTCGGGACATCCCTGCCTGGGCTGTTCGCAGCCCGACTTCTGGGATGGCGGCGGCTTCTACCAGGGGCAGTCGGCGCCGCTCAACCGGCCTGAGGTTGCCCTGGCAGGCGCCGCTGCCGCTGCTGGCGTGGTCGCAGGCGCCGGGGTGGCGCTCGCCAACCGCTCACACAAGAAATCTGCCGCCAAGGAGGAATGAACCATGAACTGGGATGCGTTTCTCGTTCTCGTGCGCGGCCCCCTGTTCCAGGTGGCGCTGCTGATCTTTGTTGCGGGGATGTTCTACCGGCTCTTCCGCATCGTGTTCCTGGGATGGAGGCGCGACAGGGTGCCCGCCGCCGGCAGCAAGGCCGGTGGCATCGCCCGCTCGTATGCCAAGGGCATCCTGATCTGGCCATTCGTTCCCTGGGTGCGCAACACTTTCCGGCGCAATCCCGTGATCTACCTCGGCGGTGGGCTTTTCCATCTCGGCCTGTTTACGGTGATCTTTCTCGGCGCCGCCCACATGCTGGTTTGGAAAAGTCTGCTGGGCTTTGGCTGGCCGACGCTGCCGCTGCCGATCGTGGACCTGATGGCGGTGATCGGCATTACCGCCATGTTGGTCCTCTTCGTGTTCCGGCTGACCAATCCGGTCATGAAGCTGATCACGGGGCCGGCGGAATGGCTCAACTGGCTGTTCGTCTTCCTGCCCATGATCACGGGTTACATCCTGACGCACCACTTGTTCTTCCGCTATGAAGTGACCTACAGCCTACACATGCTGGCCATCGACGTGATGCTGATCTGGATTCCGTTCAGCCGCATCTCGCACTTCATGTTCTACTTCTTCTCGCGCACCATTCACGGCATCGAGTTCGGCAAACGGGCTGTGGCGCCTTGAGGAGGCTACCGATGCAAAGTCAAACAGCCATAAACACGTTCGTCAAAGAGACCGGCGGCTGGGTGGCTGCCCAGCTCGAAGCCTGCACCCGCTGCGGGATGTGCGCCGAGGCCTGCCATTTCTACCAGGGCACGGGCAACCCCGAATACGCCCCGGTCTGGAAGGTGGAACTGCTGCGCAGGGCCTATGAGCAGCGCTTCTCGCCCTTTGGCAAGCTGAAGGTCGCCTTGGGCGTCAGCAAGCCGATCACCGATGAAGACCTCCAACACTGGAGTACCATCATCTACGAAGCCTGCACGGTATGCAACAAGTGTGCGCTCGTCTGCCCGATGGGCATTGACCTGGGCACCCTCATTCACGATGTCAGGGCGGCCACCGCCGAAGCCGGAGTCGTGCCGGCTGACCTGCTGGCGGCGGTCAGGAAGCAGGAAGAAGAGGGCAGCCCCCTGGGCGTCACCGACGATGTCTTCGAGAGCCGCCTGGAGTTCGTCCAGGACGAGTGGGAGGTGGACTTCCCCATCGACAAGCAGGGCGCCGAGACACTGGTGGTGTTTAGCTCGATCGAGATCATGAAGTTCCCCGCCAATCTCGCCGCCATCGCCCGCATCCTCAATGCTGCGGGCGAGAACTGGACGCTGAGCACTAAGGCACGTGAAGTGGTGAACTTCGGCTTCTACGAAGGGAGTCATGAGCGCACGAAGCTCTTCTTGGGCCGGGTGTTTGAGGGCGCCAAGGAGCTGGGCGTGAAGCGCATCGTGGTCACGGAGTGCGGGCACGCCTATGACGCCATGCGCTGGACCTCCTACAACCTGATGGAGGTGCCCAAGGGCATCGAGATCACCCACATCGTCGCCCTGATGGGAGAGTACGTGCGTACGGGTCGGATCAAACTCAAGAAGGGCGCCTACAACGATGGCACGATTACCTTCCATGACGCCTGCAAGATCCAGCGCAAGGGCGGGCACATCAAGGAGCCGCGGGAAATCCTCGCCATCCTGGCTCCGGAATCCTTCCGCGAGATGACACCCAACCGCGAGGAAGCGATCTGCTGTGGCGGCGGCGGTGGCGTCATCGCCATCAAAGAAGCCGATCCGATCCGCTATGCCGCCTTCCAGCTCAAGCTGGACCAGATGACCGCCGTGGGCGCCAAGACGGTGGCGATGAGCTGCTCCAACTGCCGCCTGCAGTTCCTGGATGGCATCCAGCACTTCAATTATGACGTCAAGGTTCGTGGCCTGGCCGAGATGGTAGCCGAGGCACTGGAAGAGGAATAGGAGGGTTTCGATGACCAAGCGACTCGTTGTTGACCCCATCTCCCGCATCGAGGGACATCTGCGCATCGAAGCTGCGCTCGATGCCAACAACACCATCACCGAGGCCTTCTCCTCCGGCACGATGGTGCGCGGGCTTGAGATCATTCTGCGCGGGCGCGATCCGCGCGAGGCATGGGCTTTCACCCAGCGCGCCTGTGGCGTGTGCACCACCGTCCATGCCTTTGCCTCCATCCGTTCGGTCGAGGATGCCCTGGGCATTCGCGTGCCCAATGCGGCGAACATCATGCGTAACTTGATGATCGCGCAGCAGTACGTCCATGACCATGTCATGCATTTTTACCATCTGCACGCCCTGGATTGGGTGGACGTTGTGAATGCGCTGAAGGCGGATCCGCAGAAGACGTCAGATATCCAGCAGAGCCTTTCTGCTTGGCCGCGTTCGTCGGCACGCTATTTCGCGGAAGTGCGTGACAAGATCCAGGCCGTCGTCGACAGCGGTCAATTGTCCATCTTCTCCAACGCCTATTGGGGTCATCCCGGCTACAAGCTGCCG
>JAKOVD010000174.1 GCA_029782215.1 Chloroflexota bacterium | reverse complement strand
TCCCTCTGAACCGTCTGGCAGCATCCGGCCCAGCATCGCCGAGACGTCGCCGGCGTCAAGGGCTGCGCAAGCCGCCTCCGGCGGCCCTTGACCCCGGCGCCTTGCCTCGGCGCTGCTCAAAACCAGACGCTGCCAGACTCGAAACACTGGTTTCTCCTTACTCTGCTCTCACCCATTTACACACTCTTCTTGACAGATCCTGGCCTATCGGCGACGGCGCCGTGGAAAGTGGCAACAAGCTGGTGGTGGAGGCCCGACTCAAGGGCAGTGGCATGCACTGGGCCCGCGCCCACGTCAACCCCATGCTGGCATTGCGCAATCTCGTTTGCAGCGACCGCTGGCTCGAGGACTGGCCGCACATCGCTGCCACCCTCCGTCTCCAGCAACGCCAACGCCAAATCCAACGCCGCCAACGACGACGAGAAGCTGCCAAGCCGCCTCCCCTTCCCATCCTGCCTCCCAGCCCTACCGCCGCCGCCAAGACAACCCGGTCCCAGCCCCGCCCCCACGACCAGCCATCAATACCCCAGACACCACGCCAGCCTTGGCGACCACCCGCAGACCACCCCTGGCGCCGCATGCCCATCGGCCGTGCCCGCCGTCGCAACCAGGCTACCCTGCCAGACGCGAAAACGTGAACCGCACCCATTGGTTTACTACAGAACGCCAGCACTCTTGGGGGCGTAGCCGGCCAACAGGGGAACTCGGACAACTGCATGACAGGGAAAGGAGACCGAACGGATCACTCGGTCTATCGCACGCTGCAGTGAGGCCGAAAGGCCGTCTCAGCTGACGTCATCGGCGACCGCTGATCCTATCGCCAACGATTACTGAACACATCCGTCCGCACGCAGATCGGCAAACGTGACCCGCCGGCCTGTGTCTCGAGGTCAGTTCTACTGCCCAGGCGAGGTTCTTACACGGTACGGGCTGAAAGCATGTCAAAATGCGTCACAGGCCAAAGTGGCTTAACGGGAGGGCCTTACGAATGGCCGACCACAATCCGTGAAAGTAACCTGGCCCCGCCTTTCAGCGCGCGACGGGACCCAATGCGGCGGTCGTGTGCTCTTTTGGGTCTTGCAGCAGCACTTCGGCCGCAATACCCAGGCCAGCGTTCAGAGCGCGGATCATGGCAAGGCTCAGAGGTCGCTTGCGGCTGAGCACTTCCGACACCCTGCTGGGGCTGCCCAGGTACGCCGCTAGGTCCTTGCGGGTCAACCCTTCTTGTTCCATCCGAAACAAGATTGCCTCCACCGGGTCGGGTGCAGGAACGGGGTAGTGTTCAAGTTCGTACTGCTCGACAAGCAGCGAGAACAACTCAAGTTCCTCTTCCTCCCGCGAGCCAGGCGCAGCATCCATTAGCTCGGCCACATGGGCGAGAGCGGACTGGTAATCGACTTCATTCTTGATGACCTTGGCTTCCATCAGATTCTCTCCGCATCGATGCGGTCGTATTCGGCATGAGCACCAATGAAACGGATGTAGACGACGCCGGTGTTGTAGTGAATCTTAACGACCAGCCGGTACTGATTGCCTTTGATGTTGAACACAACGCGGTTGGCTGGCAGGATATCAGCGCTGTGATAGCGGTCGCGAATATCTTGCGGGTTTCGCCACTGCGCATGCTTTGCTTCTGCGTACCAGACCCTGAGCGCCTCCTCGGCGTCGCGGTGCCTGGTCCAGAATTGGCTGAGGGTGCTGATGGCAACGATTCTCATTCAGGTTCCTCAGGCATAGAGTATTCCCAAATTGGTAAAAAGTCAAAAAGCCCGAGTGGTGATCCCGTTAGATACGGTTGGTATTTCATCATGGCTTCGCAGGATCGTGCTGGCTTGCAGAGAAGAGCACGGCATCAGGCCGAGCCAGCAGGAGCCACCGACCGCCACAGAAGACCTGACGAGCTTGACTCATCGGCTTGGGAATTGCCGGCCTCGACTACATGGAATTGGTGAAGCGCCGGATGGCGACGCGCAACGTTTCGATATCGGACATCGTGTCCACGCGCCGAATGCCAATGGCGCCCGTTGCTCAAGGGTGGAACCAGGGATCCTGTCGCACCGCCTCCAGACACTCCTCCAGCGTCAGGTCGGGAAAGATCTCGATCCACTCTCCGGTGTAGCGCATGGCCGCCAAACTGAAACGCTGGTCCCCGAGGTATGTCAGGCGGGCGAATTTCGTCTCGAAGGAAGGCGCCATCGCATAGGGACCGGCAACAATGTAGTGCGCGCAGAAGTAGAAGTAGCTGTGATACCACTTGGTGTACAGACTCTCAATGTAGTTGAACTGCGGGTCTTCCGGCGGCGTCTGGACGTGCTTCGCCTTCAGCACCGATTCGACCAGCGCGTTGGCCTTTGTTTCCACCTCGCGCTTGAGGGCGTCCGGCACCTTGGGCGGCGTTGGTTTCTTTGGGGCATAGACCCACTGCTTCCTCGGCTGGGCCACAAAAACCTCTTTGAGTCGCTGTGTTTCTGTCAGATTTCAAGCGGGAACGATGCCCATATTCTTCCATAGACAGCTGTCTGTATCCTACTTCTGTCTGCCATGGAGGTGCGGGTTGTTCCGCGCTCCTATGCAAATTGACAGCGGCGAATCGAACCTGCCCTTTCAGTGCGACGATGCGTTCTTCCTGGACCGATGAGCACTTCCAGAAGCAGGCTCCTTCTCGGCCCCGCTTCCCTGCGGCAGCACCGGTACCCCGTACCGTGTAATTACCTCATCCCGGGCTGTCTGGGGTCTCAGAAAACGTGGCGCCCTGGCCTGGCTGCGGATACGATCGTGCTTCATTCCTATCCTGTAGGGGGCAAAAACTGCATCCGCCTCGGCAACCATCAAGCAGCCTGGCGATAGTAGCTGTGGACGATACCACCCAACACATCCCTTCGCTGAATCGCTCCCTCTCGGCGCGGTGGTATCGTTCCCAACGGCACACGCTGACCCAATCCCTGGCGTGGCCGCTCGTCATTGTGATAGCCGGCGAACTCCTGCAACACCCTCAGCAAGTGACGGTCATTGACGATGAGAACGTGGTCCAGACACTCCTCGCGGGCGGAACGGATCCATCTCTCCGTATATGAGTTCGCCTGGGGAGCTCGGGGCGGCGTGAGCACAGTCTCTATACTTTGCGCGCTTGTTGCGCAACCCACGCCGCTTCCGGATGCGCCGTGCAGCCCGCGATCCGCACCCGACGCGTGCCCAGCTCGCTGAAGAACAGCACATACAGCGTCCGCAGCGTGATCGTCTCGACCGTGAAGAAGTCGCAGGCCAACATCTGATGCCGGTGCATCTCCCCATGGATCTTGCCCCGCACCCAACGAGGGTTCTCTTCTGCCAATTGCAGGATCAGCTGTTCAATCTCGGCGTCGATCTTCGGCCGGCCAACTCGATTCCGGCTCTGACGATAGGTCCATTTCCGGTTCACCAGCTCCCGATGTCACTTCAAGATCGTCTCCGGCTTGAACAACAACAGGCTTCCACGCAGTCGTGCTTTGCCGCCCTACTGCAGCTTGACCGCCAGCGCTGCCAGAAATACCTTCTCCGCCCGTGGTACCTGAGGCTTGCTCCCCGCTCTTTGCCCCAGGATTCGCACTTGTTGGCGCAAGGCCACGATCTCCACATCCTTGTCGGTTTGGTCGCTCCCCAACACCATCATGATGTCAAGTATGAAAGCGAAAAGGCATGCCAGTAGCCAGTACATCATCGCACTGATTGGGTTCTCCGGTTCGAGGGTGCCTGTACTTCTACCACATCATCGCCAGGACAGTCCACAGAAAACCGCCACTTCACGTCATCAAACGACCTGAAACCCTGCGGACGGTTTATTTACCCCATACAGGCGTCCCACAGGCTGAACTGGAAGCTGCAGGTGGTGTTGACGGGCTGGCCGTTCTTGTTGAGGTTGCCCTGATAGGTGAAGGTCGTGCTCAGGGCAGCGTTAGCTGCCTCAGGCGATGCAGCAGTCTCCTGGGAGACATCCGGCGGCTGGCCGTCCTGGGCGAAGGTGATGGATGTGAAGAGGGCGGCGCCCAGCAGCAGCGCCGCCAGGGCAACACTGAGCGTTGGGAGAAGGCGTGGATGGAATGACATGATGTGCTCCGTGAGGGCGGTATGGGGCGACGCACATCGCAAGTACGTCGCTCCCGTGCTAGCGTGTCACGATGGGGAGAAAGGTGTCCAACAGATCGAGCTGCCCGCAGACGGCTTCACTCAGTGGGGAGAATGCGCCGCCATTGTGCGCCTGCACCCGATAGCAGTAAGTCAGGCCGCGCTGCGCCAGCGTATCGGTGTAGCCGGCGACAGCCGACTCTCCGATCAGTTCGTAGAGTCCGTCCGGAGTCGTTGACCGCAGCACCCGGTATCCGGCCGGGCGTTCGTTCTCGGCGCCAGCCCAGGCGATGTCGAAGGCGTCCGGCGTCCAGGTGCTGGCGGTCACACCGGCGATGGTGGGCGTGGAGGGTGCGCCTACGACCAGGAAAACACGGTCGTTGGTGGTGGTAGCGTTACCGCCAGAGGTAGTCACCTCGGCGAAGAGGGGCATCTCACCGCCCTTGGCCGCCACCACGAAGTTGTGTGTGGTGGTGGCGTTGAGGGCTAAGGGACCAGCCAATTCCCGTGTCGCCAACACGGCTGCGCTGCCGGGGACACCCTGATACAGGGTGAGGTCCACATCCAGGGCCGGGTCCCGCCCGACGTTGCGCACCGTCACCGTGACGGTGATGGGCTCGCCCGCAGGCAGAACACCGGCTGTGGCCTGCAGCGGGTCCAGGGCCGGATCGGCGGCGGCGATGGCGACTACAGCTTCCACCGGATCCTGAGCAGCGGCCAGCGTGCTGCCCTGACTTGCCATGATGGCCTGCGATGCGGCAATTGCCTTGGCTGAGGCGGCGCTGGCCGTGTTCTGCGCCCGCGCCACCTTCAGGATGACAGCCTGACGATTGGCAGGGTTGATGGCCAGGGCCGGCTGCCAGTTCTGCTGGGGTTCGTCGGTCAGGTAGATCGGCGCTGTGAAGGCGCCGCCACCTTGGGCGCGGCTCATGCTGATCTGGCCCAGGGCGGCGTTGGTGTCACTGGCCGGGTTGAAGCGGCGGAAGACGAGCAGTGTCTCGCCTTGGGCAAAAGCCAGGTTGGGCTGCTCGGCGAAGACCAGACCACCCACCTCGTCGCGCACAGGCGCTGCCTGCCACTGCCCGTTGGCCAACGCCGCCGCCCACAGGGCACCGTTGGGACCAAGCAAAGGCACGGCGCCATCCGCCTCGGCCTGGCGTTCCAGGAAAGCGAGCTGCAGGCCATCCGGTCCGGCGCTGAGCGCCGGGGAATCGACGCCGGCTGGCAAGGCCTGCGGCTGCTCGATCACCCAGTCTCCCTGTTGGCGCCGCGCCCAGGTGAGGCGGCGGTCGGCGGCAGTGGTGAACTCAGCGTCGGCGTCGTTGATCCAGACCAGATGGGCAGCGCCGGTGTGGTCGTAGGAAGCGCGCACGTCGTTGTTCATGCCGCCGGCAGGACTGCAGAGCAGTTCCACAGCGCCGAAGCGCTCGCTGGCGGGATCGAACAGGGTGACAGCGATACGCTGGTCGCTGCGCGTGGCGTAGTCGGCGTCGGTGTCGCGGGTCCAGGCCAGTACCGCCCCGGTCGTGCCCCCGGCCGCCGTGGGCAAGCCGTCGATGATGAGATCGTCCGTCAGGCGGATGGGTGTGCTCCAGGTCTCCTGCTTGAACACGGCATAGAAGATTTCCTGACGGCGCAGATGGGCGTTGAAGTCGCTTCCCAGGGCGGCGGCGGTGGCGGCGTCGTAGGGCATCTCCGCCCACGCCACCACCGGCAGCGCCTGCGGACCGGCAAACAAGGCCACGGGGTTGACAGCGCTGTGTGCGGGATCGCTGAGGGCGACTGGGGCCAGCCATTGGCCGCTGGTCGGGTCCTGGAAGCGGGCCATGATCTGCACCTGCGGTGTGGCGCCTGGAGCCGCCCTGTTTTCCACATAGGCGGCCAGCACCCGGCCGCTGGCACTGCTCACGACCGACGGCGAGGCGAAGAGCTCCGGCAGGGGCGCCAGAGGCGGCTCTTCTGAGGGTGCGGCCTCCGCGGCGAAGGGTCCCAGACAGCCCAGCGGGTACTCAGCGATCGTCTGGACATAGGAGGGGTTGGTGTTGGCGCCGGGAATCTTGACACCCCACAGGTACTGAGCCCAGGCACGGGCGTAGGCATTGAGACGGAAGCAGGCCTCGGGCACGCTGACATCGGGTTTGGGGAGAATGGTCACATCCACAGGCACATCCAGCTTGGCGCCTAAACCGACGGTGTAGCCCACGGCGGCGATGCCAGCGATCACACCCAAGCCATAACCCACCTCGGCCTGCGCTCCACCCGTGGCAGTGAGCCTCGCCCCGACTTCGGGTGCAAAAGGCTTAACCCAGCCGGTCATCTTGAGGCCATAGGTGATGCCGGCGCTGCTGGCCGCATGCACCTGGATCAGACCGAACAGGTCGAGCACAGGCGCATGGACAAAGGGCATGCCGATGTAGTCCTCCGCCACGATATCGAAGGTGCCCAGATCAAGCTTCCAGCCCTGCACCTGCTGCCAGGGGTTGCTCAGGTGTTTCGGCGGCAACTGCAGCGGCTTCTGCCTGTTGTATAGCTCGACATTGAGCGCCTTGGCCAGAACCTCCGCCCTGACCAGGGTTAGGTCGATCTTACCCGACTCGTAGATGACGCCGCCCACAACCACACCGGCGCGGAAGCGATTATCAAAGGCGCCGAAATGCGGCAGCGGCTGCGGGGGCAGGAAGAACTGTACATCGGTCACGCTGGGGAAAATGCCGGTGAACTCATAGCGCTGGCGGGATTCCTGCCAGATCGTGCCGCCGTTGAGCGGCTTCACGGCCGGATGCGCCAGGGGATTTCTGATCATGTGCACAGGATAGCGGGAGGGACAGCCCTCCACACCCTTGACGACCGGGATGACCTGAATCTGTGGATGCTGGCTGCCCAGGCTGGGCGAGAGACGGTCAACTGCGAGTTTGGCTGCAAACGGCTCGCCATCGACGCGCACCTCCTGCTTCACCTGGCCGTTGGCATCCACCAGCCGGAAGATCACACTGTGGGCGGGCGTTGCGGTCTGTGGAAAAGCGGTGAAGTCCAGCGTCCGCTCCACGCCGCTGATGTACACGCCGAAGTGATCGCGTTGGGTCTTGGCCAGAATCTCCTCCGAGAGCTTCAGGAGATGCTCGGACTCGTTGAGCCGCCCTGTGGGCTGCCAGACGATCTGGAAGCCTCCATTTTCATTTCCGGCGGCGTTGATATCGCTGGTCAGTTTCAGGTAGGCGGTGGTGCGCGTGTCCACCACACAGCGGAAAGCAGGATTGACGCTGATGTCGACATCAGCCCGTCTGTTCGGCATCACCAGCACCGGACTCGGGCTGACGGGATCGGTGGTCTGGCCGGTGACGATTGCCTTGTAGAGGCCAGGGCTGGCGCTGGGCACCTGGAAGGCCCCGGAGGCGCTGACAGGCGCTACATAACGCAACCTGCCGGCTGCATCCACCAGATTCACCCTGGCATTGACCGCCGTGCCCGGGTTGATTCTGATCTGCCCCTGGATCTGGCCGTCAGGCATGGGGTCGACCTGAAAATCGGTGCATGCCAGCAGGGCATTGGCAGCGCCGGCCACAGACGCACAAAGCTGTGTGATCCCAACCGGCTGCCTCGCCGGCACCAGCAAGCTGGCGCTGTAGTTGCCCTGCGCGTCCACAGGCGTCTCGGTCGAGCCGACTGTCTGTCCGTTATGGATAGACGAAACCCGCACCAGGGCGTACCCGGCTGCACCCTGGCCAGAGACGGCAACAGCCTGCCCGGCATAGGCTCGTGTGGGATTGACCTGAATGGTGACTCGCACCCCACCGGGTACGTTCGCCGGCTGCAAAGTGGGGACAGGCGTATCGGTCGGGAAGGGCACATCCGTCGCTGTGGCAGTGGTCGCCGGAGTCCGTGTAGGAGATGGCGTCGCGGTGGGCGTTGCCGTGGCCGTTGGCGTCCGCGTGGGAGTGGATGTGGCTGCTGTCGTGGCCGTCGCTGTGCGTGTCGATGTCGAAGTTGCCGTAGGCGTCGGGGTTGGCGTGACCGTCGGCGTGCGCGTGGCGGTGGCAGTGAATGTCGGGGTCGGGGTGACTGTCGGTGTGCGTGTGGATGTCGCCGTGAGTGTCCGGGTTGGGGTGGATGTCGCTGCGCTGGTGGGTGTGGGTGTGGCTGTGGGAGTGGGGGTGGGGTCACAGTCGAGCACTGCGAAGACATCGGTGGTGGAAAAGTCACCCTTGCTGCCGAACTGGCCGAAGCGCAGGTGGGCAGGCGGGATGAAGGCGTAGGCCAGATTCACGAACGCGCCTGAACCTTGCGGTGCGACCTTCCACTGCCATCCGCCCGCCTGTCGCGGTCCGGCGACGAAGATATCCGAATGGCCATCGGCATCAAAATCTCCCACTTTGACCAGGCTGTAGGCTGCGACCTCGGCGGCGGTGAGGGTCCTGAGCGTCTGGAAATTCCCAACCCCGCCGGCCGAGAATACCCACTGCTGGCCGCCGCCGGCCTGGGACAGCGCCGCGAAGACATCCGTCTTGGCATCAGCGTTGAAATCGCCGAACTGCAAGGTGGTCGGGTGAGGATACGCATAGGCCAGGTTGACGAAGGCGCCAGACCCACCCGGCGCATACTTCCACTGCCAGGCGCCATCAGGGCGTGGCTCGGCGACAAACACGTCGGCCCGGCCGTCGCCGTTGAAGTCACCTAAACGCGGTGCACTGTAGCGCGCGGCCTCATCGGCGGTGAGGGTCTTGAGCGCCTGGAAGCTGTGGGTTCCCCGTGCGGAATAGACCCACTGCTGGCCGCCGCCGGCCTGAGAGAGGATGGCGAAGACATCGGTCTTGCCGTCATCGTCGATGTCGCCAAAGCGCAGGTTGGCAAGCGGTACACTGGCATAGGCCAGGTCCTGCCAGGCTTCCACGCCACCAGGAGCATACTGCCACTGCAGCAAGCCATCCGGACGCGCTTTGACCTTGAAAACATCCTGGACGCCATCGCCGTTGAAGTCCGTGAAGCCGTTGCCGGCGGGGAAACTGGTGGCTGCAAACCCATTGCCCAGGTGCAGGTCGCCCAAAGGCGTGAAATCGCTGTCCTTGCGCAGGTTCGTAAACGACGCAGCGCCACCGGCCGAGTAGACCCATTGGCAACCTGGCGTGGGCAGATCCCCTCCTTGGCGGGACGGAGCCGCCAGCGCTACGGGAGCCAGGATAAGCAGCGACGACAGAATCAACGACAACTGCAGCAGACGTGACGGGCGAAGCATGGACTATGCACCTCTCGTGCTGTGTGTGTGAAGCATTCGTACTACCGGCTTCAATCGTTCTTCGACGATTGAAGTCGCAAGTGCCAGGGCGTTACGGGTCGCGCCTGTCTGTGCCTGTCAGTCGATGGCGGCATCCGGCAGGTCGCTGGCAGGCGCATCCGCTGGGAGTGAGAGCGGGGCGCCGGCTGTGGGCGAGCAGGAGACAGATGGCCGGACGATCTGAACCGCAAGCGGCGGCTGGTCGCCGGCTTGGTGCGTTCCTTCCGGCCCATCCTCCCAGGCAATGGTCCATGTCTCGACCACGATCTGACGCATGATTCTGCGCATGGTGGTTAGTCTAGCGCCGCCCGCGTCGGAATTGTAGCGATTCCTATGCAAGAATTATGCAGATTGGCTAGAATGGCTGTGTGCCTCGTCCAGCCGCTCCTTCCGGTTTCGGTTTGTTTCTCCGCCAACTGCGCCTGCGCGCCGGGATGGCGCAGGCCGACCTGGCCGCCGCCGTGGGCTATAGCGTCTCCTTCATCAGCAACCTGGAAAAGGAAGCGCGCCAGCCCGACGTCGAGATGGTCGCCCAACGCTTTGTCCCCGCCTTGGCCCTACAGGATGAGCCGCGACTGGCAGCCCGGCTGATTGAGCTGGCAGCGCTTGCCCGGGGTCTGCGGCCGCCGGTTTCTGTCATAGTCAGCCGCGACACGCGCATGGTTGTCATCGAGGAAGGCGATGAGGGCATGGGCGCCCTGCCCGTCGCGCCCACGCCTCTGATCGGGCGCGCTGGCGACGTGGATTGGGTGTGCAAGCGTTTGCTGGGCCACCATGGCCGCCTGCTGACGCTGCTCGGCCCGCCGGGCGTAGGCAAGACGCGGCTGGCTTTGGAGGCGGCGGCTACCCTGCAAGCGGTGTACGCCGACGGCGCCTGCTTCGTACCCCTGGACGCACTGGAAGATCCGGCCTTGGTGCCCGCGACAGTCGCGGCTGCGTTGGGCCTGGAAGAGAGCGGCGATCGCGAGCCGCGCCATCGCCTGATCCAGCACCTGCGGCGGAAGGAGAAGCTGCTGGTGCTGGACAACTTCGAGCAGATTCTGCCTGCGGCGTCCTTGATGGCCGAACTGCTTGCCGCCTGCCCCCGCCTGCGGATCCTGGTCACAAGCCGTGAACGCCTGCATTTGCGCGCGGAACAGCGTTTTCGGGTGGCGCCGCTGCCTCTTGCCGATGCCGTGGAACTGTTTTTGCAGGTAGCCTCCGCGGTAGATCCTGGTCTTGGCCTTTCTGCGGAAAGCCGCAACCTGGTGGAGAAGCTGTGTCTGGAACTGGATTGCCTGCCCTTGGCTCTGGAACTGGCGGCGGCCCATCTGGAGCTGGTTAGCTTGCCGGCGCTGTGGAAGCGCCTTCATACCCAGCGGCTGGATGTGCTGTCAGGCGGCCCAGGTGATCTTCCAGTGCGGCAGCGCGCCCTGCGTACAGCCATCGCCTTCAGCTATGAACGGCTGGAGCCCGGCGAACAGGCGCTCTTCCGCAGGCTGAGTGTGTTTGCGGGTGGTTTTGAGAGCGACGCTGTAGCGTATCTCCATGGCGCGCCTTCGTCACTGGAGGCTTTGCTGAGCAAGCATTTGATCTACCGCACCGGCGCTCCCGAGCGGCCGCGGATCGCCATGCTGGAGACGCTGCGCGCCTTTGCGCAGGAGCAACTGGGGGCCGATGAGCTGGCAGAGGTGCGCCAGCGCCATGCTGCCTATTTCCTTGCCCTGGCCAATGAGGCGGAAGCAGCGCTCCACGGGTGCGAGCAACAGATCTGGTTTGAGCGTCTCGCGGTTGAGATCCATAACCTGCGTGCAACCATGCAGCATGCCCTGGATGCGCAAGATGTGGCAACGGCCGCCCACGTCTGTGCAGGACTGCGTCATTTCTGGACGATGCAGAACCGCCTGGAAGAGGGGCGGCTGTGGCTGGATCGGATTCAGGCGGCCGGCAGCGAAGACCTCCCTCCCTCCCTGCGCGTCAACCTTCACAACAGTAGGGGCAGCGTGGCTTTCTACCAGGGAGATTATCAGCAAGCCGCCGCCAGTTTTCGCCATGCTTTGGAACTGGGTAGGGACTTTGATGACCCCTGGGGAATGGCATTCGCCCTCGATGGGCTGGGAGCCGTCGCCGCCGCCCAAGGCGAGCTGGGCCGCGCTCATGACTACTCACTGCAGAGTCTGGTGCTTTCACAAAAGCACAATCTCGACTGGCTGAGCGCCATTACGCTTATTACCCTGGGAGAGGTCGCCCGCATGCAAGGCCACAACCTTGCGGCCGCGGAGCGCTATGAAGAAAGCCTGAGCTTGCTGCGCCGCCTCGGCGATGATTCATTCACCGCAGTCACTCTGATCAACCTGGCGCAGACTGCCCTCAACCTTGGGGATTGGCAGCGCGCCAGGATCTTCGCCCAGGAGAGTCTACAGCTCGGAATGACGGGCGCGCAGTATCATATCGTGGCGCCCGCGCTTGAGAAGCTCGCTGCTGTCTGGGGGCACCGGGACCGTCCTGATATTGCAGGTCAGGTGATCGGTGCCAGCCAGGCCCTGCGCCAGGCGCACAACATTCCGATCCAGCCCGTTGATCGTGCCGATTACGACCGGTTGCTGGCCTGGTTGCGCAGGATCGGGGATGCGGCCGCCTTTGATGTGGCGTTGGCGTCAGGTCAGGCTATTGCCGTTGAGGAAGCGGTGGCATTGGCGCTGGAAATCTAGGGGGTCCTCCCATTAGACATGGTTGGGAATTCTTGTTGGCTCTGCAGGGGTCCCTCGGCCCCACGTACGACTCAGTGATGGCGTGTTTCTGCCTGTTAGGTAGGAAAATCGGGTCGTGCCATCCCCGCTCGGTTGCTTTTTCGGCTCCGGAGCGCGGTCCGATGCGAGCATCGGCTAACTCGCTGCTGGCAGGGGAAGCAGCAGCAACTCCTTGACCCTGAATCGGCGGGTCAGACCGGCGGCCATCGCCGGCGTACGGTTCCGGTAGCGCACGACTTCCTCGCCTTTGACGTTGATATTGGTGTACGTCAACCGCAGACTCTCGTGCGGACGCGAAAAGTGATAGTACGCCTGGTACCACATCAGAATGCAGACACAGCTTCGCTGCGGCTCAAGCTCGGCCGGCACTGCCGCCACTGACCACGTCCGCCGCGCCAGCCCCGCTACACTCTGACGGAGCGTCAGGTTGACGCGCTCCACGAACGCCGTCTGGATCGTCGCCCGCAGACCACAGCCGTGCAACCTCTCCGTCAGCATCGCCCGCGTTCCGCACAACACACGCTGCTCCGTGCCTACCAGCCGGCGCCACACCCGAATCTTCTTCAACTGCGCATACACCAGTTGCGGCGATACCACCCAGAGCACCTTGCCTTCCTCGTTTTCCTGCCACTCGCCAAAGTGCGCCGTCAGACTATAAAAGTAGTGGTTCAATCCGTCGCTCGTGAACGCCGGAACGTATCCGGGTGCCAGCATCCCTGCCAGCGAGTGGACCACCCCGTGTGCAACCTCCTGTGTCCGTGGCCCCAGCTGCAGCACCAGCATCAGCTTGGTTTCCGCTTCCAGTGCCACCCACAGCCACAGGTCCCGACCTTTGCCCCTATCTGCACCACCAACTCGTCCAGTTGGACATGCCCAAGCCATAGATTCCGAAAGTGCCGCTCGTGCAGCCGCTCGCCGTGTTCCCCGGCTCGCGCCAGCCAGCAACGCATCGTCCCCTCGCCGTGCCCGAACACACGCGCTGCCGCCGATAGGCTTGCACTGAGCGCAGCGAATGTGTCCGGCCCCTCCGCCAAGGCCGTCAGCACCTCGGCTACTCGCCGACTTGCCGTCTTCAGCCTGTACATGGCGAAACGCAGTTTCGCACCGTTTCCCAGCGCGACGTCACCTTCTTTCCACAGGCCTGGCAGTAGAAGTCGGGGATGCGCTCGCATTTCCCATGACTGCCGTACCCGATCAGCGCATGCAGATTCTGGTTCCGAATCCCACGATAGACGCATTCCCGATTCCGACACGCATGCCCCTCCGTCGCAACCTGTTTCTTCCGCCCCCGTCGACTCTTCACCTCTGACCATGGCCATGGCAACTCTCGCCCCCGCACTACCCTCTCGCACCGGCTGGCGTGCCACCGCCGACAGTAAGGGCAGTCGTCCGGCGTTCGCGCTCTCAGTTGCCGCAGCTTCCTGGCCGGCTCGATCTTCCCTCCCTTGCTTTGCCAGAGCTTCCAGAACTGATGCAACCAAACCAGCACCAAAACAGTGCCTGCGAATATCACACAGGCGTTGCGATCCGTGGGGGAATCTCCTGCTCACCGACTCAACTCAAGCCGATCCGGCAAGGATAATCCCCACCCAAGCGCTCGTCCACCTTGTTCTCTTGTTCCTCTCCGCAACCAGGCGCCCATCGGAATTCCCAACCGCCAATAGTGCCAGTGCCCACCCTCGCCGATCTGTTGTCGCCGATCTGTTGTCTTGACAAAGGGGCCAACCTCATGCTAAACGAGCGGCGGCTGATGACGACCTGCAACCCTGACAGTCTCGCTGTCATCTGGACCCGACACCTCAGTGTTGGTACATCCATGCAATCCGGCGCCGGATCGAAGCTGAATGCATCGCGATCACCCACAACCCTGGCAACCAAGCTGCTATGACCGACTTCATCCTGCCGGCAGTGCTCCTGCTTCCTTTTTGGGGCGCTCTTGTCGCTGGCCTGTATGGGTGGACAGAGCGTTCTGACCGGCTGCGACTACCCATAGGCATCACCGGCTTGACCTGGGGGTTGGCGTTTTTTCCGCTGGCGGCCTTCGCAGGGCTGTTCGTTGCTGCCAGCAGCATTGAGGGCTCCGAAAGTGTATCGTGGCAGGTTCCTTGGGCGCCGACCCTGGGACTGCAAGTGGGCCTGTATCTGGATGGGCTCAGCGCGCTGTTCGGACTGATCATTACCGGCATCGGTGTCCTGGTGGTCGTCTACAGCGGCTACTACTTCCAGGGCGACCGCAGCGCCTGGCGCTTCCTCTGCTACCTGTTTCTCTTCATGGCCGCCATGCTGGGGCTCGTACTGGCCGGCGACATCGTGACGCTGTTCGTCTTCTGGGAAGTCACCAGCATCACTTCCTTTCTGCTGGTGGCCTACAAGACCAACGACGAAGCGGCGCGACGGGGAGCGTTTAAGGCCCTGTTCATTACGGGGGGTGGGGGTATCGCCCTGCTTGTGGGATTGCTCCTGGTGAGCACAATCGCCGGCGGCAGCGATTGGGCGTCCATAGTTGGGGCAGGCGACACCCTGCGCGCCAGTGCGTTGTACCCGGTCATGCTGGGATTGGTGGCCTTTGGCGCCTTCACCAAGAGCGCCCAATTCCCGGCTCACATCTGGCTTCCCGATGCGATGAGCGCGCCGACGCCAGCCAGCGCCTTTCTGCATTCGGCGACCATGGTGAAGGCAGGTGTGTACCTGATGGCGAGGCTCAATCCAGCGCTGGGCGAGACCGGCGCCTGGTTCTGGCTCCTCAGCATCGTGGGTCTGACCACGATGGTCGCTGGTGCGTACCTGGGGCTGAAGCAGGTCGATCTGAAAGCCCTGCTCGCCTACTCCACCATCAGCCAAATTGGGGTTCTCATTGCCTTGATAGGCCAGGACACTGCGATCGCGTTCAAGGCCTTGGCAATCGCGGTGCTTGCGCATGCCTTGTACAAGAGCGCCTTGTTCATGGTGGCGGGCATCGTTGACCATGAGACAGGAACGCGAGATCTGCGGCGGCTAGGCGGCCTGGCGCGGCCTATGCCCGCGACGTTTGTCATTGCGACGATAGCGGGACTATCCATGGCGGGTTTACCTCCCCTCTTTGGCTTCCTGGCAAAAGAAACCCTTCTCGCTACGGTGACGCACCCCGGCATTCCGGATGCGTTGGCTGTCCTGTTTCCTGCCGCGGCTGTGGCGGCTGGGGCGCTCATCCTGGCTCAGGCCGGCTTGTTTATCTGGGACACGTTTCTGGGACGGCCGCGTACCGCCAACCTGCACGCCCACGAAGCCCCAAGAGGCATGTTGCTGGCGCCGGCCATACCGGCGCTGCTTTCTCTGGCGGTCAGTGTTTTGCCAGAGCCGTACCGGTTGGCGAACCTGCTGGCTGCTGCTGCCACCGATGCCTACGGCAGCGACGTCAAGGTTTCCCTGTCACTTTGGACGGGGATCAACGTGCCCTTGCTGCTGTCGGCCGTGGCCATCAGCCTGGGTGCAATCCTGTTCCTGGCCCGCGATCCGGTGCGAGCATGGCAACAGCGGACGTTGAGTTGGCTCAGCTTTGATGCCGTGTATGACGGTGTGCTGAGGCTGATTGAGCAGGCGGCAAAGGCCGCCACGCGGCTGCAGACCGGTTCCCTGCATTTCTATCTCCTTGTCATTCTGACCGGCACGGGAGTGCTGCTGGTGCTGTTCGGAGCTCTCATGGCGCCCCCGTGGTCGCCGGCGCTGTCACTGCCGTCGCTGACCACTCCCGCACCGCTGGCTCTTCTGCGAGTGTTTGCGTTGTTGTTTGCCGCAACTGCAGCCGTGGCAACGGTTGTACTGCGCCGCGGGTTCTATGCAGTTCTTGCGATCACCGTGTCAGGGTTGGGTATTGCCCTCCTCATGGTGCTCGAACCTGCTCCCGATGTGGCGTTGGTGCAGGTGGTGGTCGACTTCCTGGCTACCGTGATTCTTGTTCTGCTGCTCAGCCGCCTGCCTGGTCGCCAGCTCCACCGGGCCTGGCGGCGTGTCTTTGGGTTGAGCCGTGGCTCTCTGGCTCGTGATCTGCTCGTTGCTGGCAGCGCCGGCCTGGTCCTTGCCAGCCTGAGTTGGATCGCCCTGACCTCCCGCCCGCGCGAAAGCATCGTTACACCTTACTACGCCGCGAATGCCAAAACACTGACCGGCGCCAAGGACATCGTGGGCGCCATCGTCGTTGACTTCCGCCTCTTTGACACGGTGGTGGAGATTGCGGTCTTCAGCGTCGCCGGCCTGGCTGTCTATACACTCCTGCGTTATGCCCTGCAACACGACCCTTCCGGCCGACGCCCTCTGCGGATAGCACCTTCCCACGTTCACTCGCTGGGCATCGGCGGGTATCCAACCTCAGCGCTTGTGCATGCGCTGGCCAATGTCAGCCTGCCGCTTGCCCTTGTGCTGGCATTCACCCACATGATGTACGGCCATGATCAGCCCGGCGATGGTTTCACAGCGGGTGTCATCATTGGATTGGCGGTTGGATTCTGGTATGTGGTTTTCGGCTATCACGAAACCAAACGACGTCTGCCCTGGCTGCGACCAACCGGTCTCATCGGCGGGGGTCTGCTGCTGGCGCTGGGCAACGGCGCACTCACGGCGCTGCTCATCGGCACAGCCGCGGCGCCATACGATTACGGCGCTGAAATTGGGCTGCCATTGCCAGTGGGATTCGCGGTGACATCCTCATTTTTCAGCGAGGTTGCCATCTGCCTGGCAGTTCTGGGCAGCGTCATACTCATTCTGGACACACTTGGCCATCCCACTGATGCAGAAGCAGAGGTGGAACGTGATCTGGCGGCAATGACCGCTCTGCAGTCTCTCGAAGACCGCGGTCTGGAAACGCCAGCTGGGAACTGACTGCCCCAGTGCTCCGATCTTTCACCAACCAGCCATGGACCTCATTTACGCTCTCACCATCGGCATCCTGTTCGCCGTCGGCGTCTTCCAGTTTCTGCGCCGCAGTCTGCTACGGTCGGCAATGGGATTGATCATTGCCTCCAACGCCATCAACCTGTTCCTGCTCACTACCGGGGCCTATGATGGAGTCGCCGCTGCCTACACCACCGCCGCAGGCAGAACCAGCGACGCCCTGCCCCAAGCCCTCATCCTCACGGCCATCGTGATCAGTATGGGCACACTTTCCTTCGTCCTGGCGCTCATCTATGTGCTGTCGCAGCGTCTGCAAGACAGCGAAGCTGACGAAGCGACGGCGCTGCGACACTAGGCAGGGCTTTCCTGCTCCTACGAGTCCGCATTCACGAATCGATGCCCTGACTTCATGTCTAGCTTGCTCGTATTACTGCCGTTGGTGATACCCCTGGGCGCGGCTGCCACGGGGCTGCTGCTGCGGCGCCGGCGCCAGCTGCAGCGATGGTGGAGCGTTGGCGCCATGGCCATGTCATTCGCCGCCTGTTCTTGGGTGCTCTGGCGCGTGTGGCAAACAGGTGTACCGATGGTATACCAGGTTGGCGGCTGGCGTACGCCCTTTGGCATCTCCATTGCGGTCGACTTGTTGGGCGCGTTCATGGCTTTTATGAGCCAAGGCATCCTGGTGGCAGGCCTCCTCTACGCGCTGGGCGCGCGGGATCGGGCCCTCCAGTACCCAACCTTCTATCCCCTGTTTCTCACGCTGGCAACAGGGTTGACGGGCGCCTTCTACACGGGCGACATCTTCAATCTGTTCGTCTTCACGGAGCTATTGGTGCTGTCCGGCGCGGCGCTCACAGCCATGTCGGATGACCGCAACGGCGTCGAGGCCTCCCTTAAGTACCTCTATATGAGCCTGTTGGCCTCGTGGTTTATGCTCCTGGCCATTGGCAGCCTGTACACTTCCTACGGCACGCTGAACTACGCCGACCTGGCGCAGCGCATTGCTGCGGCGCCAGACAAGCCCCTGCTGGCCGCCGCCATTGCCTTCCTCTTCGCCACCTTCATGGTCAAGAGTGCGGTCTTCCCCTTTCACTTCTGGCAGCCCGACTTCCACACCGTTTCGCCCACGGCGGTCAGCGCCATGCTGTCATCAGTCGTGGTGAAGCTGGGGGTCTACGGTTTCCTGCGGATGACGCTGCTCTGGTTCCCGGCCCAGGCGGCGGTGCTCCAGATGCTGCTGGTGATTCTGGGCGTGGCCGGGGTCATCTACGGCGGTCTGGCCGCCCTGGGCACATACAACGCCAAACGTATGCTGGCTTACTCCACTCTGGCGCAGATAGGCTTCATCCTGGTGGCCGTGGGCTGGGGCACACCGCTGGCGCTCACTGCTGCCATCGTCATCATGTTCAACCACAGCGTTATCAAGGCCGCAATGCTCATGCTGGCCGGCGCCGTTGCCAGCAGGGCGCCCGTCAAGACCGCCGACTTCGCCATGGTGACGGGCCTGGGCAAGACCTTCCCGGGCATGGGAGCGCTCTTTCTGGTGGGTGGGCTGGCGCTGGCCGGCATTCCTCCCACGAATGGCTTCATCAGCAAGGCCCTGCTCTTTGACAGCGGCCTGCGGGCGGAGCAGTTCGCCGTGTTGGCCCTTATCGGTATGGCCAGCCTGCTGACCCTGATCTACACAACGCGTGCCTTCATGCGCATCTGGTGGGAAGCCCCGAAAGAAGGTGCAAGGGCCAAACCCTATGGGGATCGCCTGCTGGCGCCCGCGCTTCTGATCGTGATCGTGCTCGGTCTGGGCCTGTGGCCGGAGCCGCTTCTGCGTCTTGCCAGCGACATTGCGCTGTCGCTGGCCGACATGACCCCGTACTTTCAGGCCGTTGCCGGAGGCTGAACCATGCATCGCCTGACCATTGTCCTGGGCCTGGCCCTGGTCTATCTCGCCCTGACCGCCAACTTCGGTTTTCGCAATGTGGCGGCCGCCATCGTCGTGGGGCTTGTCGTCACCCTCCTGGTTCGCCCCCATAGCAGCAGCCTCGACCTGCAACAAGCGCCGGCGGCGATCTGGGCGGGGATTCAGTATGTGGTCATCACAATTGCCAACGTGATCCAGGGAACGCTGCTTGCAGCGCGGTTGGTGCTCTCCCCTACCATGACCATACGCTCCGGCATTATCGCCATTCCGTCCGGCTGTGACTCGGATTTGGCGACGGCTCTGAGCGCCCATGCCATCACGCTGTCACCGGGCGAGATGGTGATCGAAATCGACGACCAGGGTGTCATGTACACGCACACACTGGATGTAGACAAGGCCGTCGAATACGCGGAGCAGGCGCAGGCGCTGCGGCGGGATCTCCTGGTCCGCATTTTCAGATAACAAGCCTATGGACACGCTGTTGACCTACGTGCTTTTTGGCTCACTTATTGTGCATCTGTTGCTGGCCCTCGTCTGCCTATGGCGTCTGTGGAGAGGTGAGAACGTCATCGACCGGCTGACAGCCGCAGACCTGATGACGACGCTGACGCTGTCGATGCTGTTGTTGATCGCCCTCATTCTGAAGGATGGCATCTATATCGACGTCGCCATCGGCCTGGCGGCGCTCGGCTACATCAGCACGCTGGCGATGGCCAAGTACCTGGCCGACCGACAGATGTTCTAGAAGAGCCCATGGACTCCCTGCTTACACTCATCGCCCTTGCTGCCGTCACCGTTGGCACAGTGTTCTCCATGCTCGGCGTTCTCGGATATGTGCGACTGCCGGACGTCTTCACTCGCCTGCATGCCACGGGAAAAGTCAGTGTGCTGGGCGTCGTATTGTTGGCGACAGCTGTCATATCCGTCACACCATTATCCTGGAGCAAGGGCATGATCCTGATCTTGTTCGTGCTGCTGGCAAGCCCCGTCGCCTCCCACAGCATCGCGTCGGCAGCCTACCGTATCCATATTCACCCCCGCCATGCGCAGCGAAATGACCTTGCGCTACCACACAGCCATGGAGAGCCGGAACGACCATCGACTCCCGGTAATTGATCGAGGACCTCCGACAGGTCCTCGCAATAGACGCGGTTGGCAATTTCTTTTGGCCTTGCAGGGGTACTTCGGCCCTGTGCACGACTCAGTGATGGCCTCTGCCCCGTGATGGCTACTGGCCTCATCCGTTCTGATCTGAGCGTTCAAGAGGGTTGTGTTCGTACACTGTGGCTGCTATCCTCCCGATCTCACCGCCAGATTCCGGGAGCTTTCACCGCGTGCTCAATATCCTCAGTCGCCTCCGATTCAAGATCCTCAGCATCGCCCACCAGATCGGCGTCGTATACACCAGAGCCTGTAGGGGGCAAAGACTGCATCCGCCTCGGCAACCATCAGGCAGCCTGGCGACTGTAGCTGTGGACGATACCACCCAACACATCCCTTCGCTGAATTGCTCCCTCTCGGCGCGGTGGCATCGTTGCCAACGGCACACGCTGACCCAATCCCTGGTGTGGCCGCTCGTGACTGTGATAGCCGGCGAACTCCTGCAATACCCTCAGCAAGTGCCGGTCATTGACGATGAGAACGTGGTCCAGACACTCCTCGCGGGCGGAACGGATCCATCTCTCCGCATATGAATTCGCCTGGGGAGCTCGGGGCGGCGTGAGCACAGTCTCTATGCCTTCCGATGCCATCACCCTGTCAAACGCCTCGCAGTATTTGCTGTCCCGGTCATGGATCAGATAGCGAAAGCCCAGCGCATTTGCCTCTTCCATCTCCCACACCACATCGCGCGCTTGTTGCGCAACCCACGTCGCTTCGGGATGCGCCGTGCAGCCCGCGATCCGCACCCGACGCGTGCCAAGCTCGATGAAGAACAGCGCATACAGCGTGCGCAGCGTGATCGTCTCGACCGTGAAGAAGTCGCAGGCCAACATCTGGTGCCGGTAGTGATTCAGAAATGCACCCCATGTGCTACCCCCTCGTTCCGGCGCCGGTGGCACATCGTGCCGCGCCAGCACGTTCCGAACTGTTGCCTCTGAAACCTCAAAACCCAGCTTCTGCATCTCCCCATGGATCTTGCCCTGACCCCAGCGAGGGTTCTCTTCTGCCAATTGTAGGATCAACGCTTCGATTTCACCGTCGATCTTCGGTCGGCCAACTCGATTCCGGCTCTGACGATAGGTCCATTTCCGCTTCACCAGCTCCCGATGCCACTTCAAGACCGTGCCCGGCTTGAACAACAACAGACTGCCACTCAGTCGCGCTTTGCCGCCCTTCTGCAGCTTGGCCGCCAGCGCTGCCAGAAATACCTTCTCCGCCCGTGATACCTGAGGCTTGCTCCCTGCTCGTCGCTCCAGAATACGCACTTGCTGGCGCAAGGCCACGATCTCCACATCCTTGTCGGTTTGGTCGCTCCCCAACACCATCATAATATCAAGCATGAATGCGGAAAGGCATGCCAGTAGCCAGTAGATCATCGCACTGATTGGGTTCTCCGGTTCGAGGCTACCTGTACTTCTACCACATCATCACCACGACGGCCCACAGAAAACCGCCACTTCACGTCATCAAGCGACCTGAAACCCCTACGGATGGGATATTTACCCCATACAGGGCAGCGAAGGTGTCGGCCTCTGTACCGTCTATACCTCCAGCTCAGCCGCCAGGCCGGCCAGCGCCGCCTCCAAATCCCTGCTGCGGCCGCGGGCCTCTGCCGCCGCGGCGACGTCCACCGGCAACCGGGCCGCAACGGCGGCGATCTCGCGGCCTGCCAGATCTTCCGCCAGCCTGGAGTTGGCCATCAGCGGATAGCGCGACGCCAAGGCATATAACTCCACGGCTCGCTCGAGCTGGCCCTCGTCGGCCAGCAGCAAGGCCATGGCCGAGACGACGATCATCTGAAACATGAACGTCTCATAGTCGTGCACGGGTGCGGCGGCGCGCAGCGCTTCACCGAGGTGCTGCCTCGCCTGGGGAAGATGGCCTGAGGCCCGGGCGACCAGGACCATGAGGGCGAGCGCCTGGCCGAGATGGCCCCGCTGCCGGAGCTCTCGACAAAGGCCAATCGCTTCCTGCAGCCAGTGCTGCGCCTCGTCATAAGTGCCGGTCGCCAGTGCTGCGAAGGCAAGGTAGCAGCAACAGCGCTCGACGCCCCACCGGTAGCCCGTCTCGCGGAAACGGGCCAGGCAGGCCATGGTCTGTTTGTGCGCCCTTTCGTAGTGGCCGAGATGCATCTGGTTGAACGCTCGCACCAGCGTGACGAGGTTTTCACTGCCCAGGGCGCTCGGCATCTCACTCGTTGCCTCATACTGGGCGAGCAAAGACTCGGCCCGGGCAAACTGACCCGCGCCGATCGCCAGGCCAACCTCGTGCAGTGCGGGCGCCAGCATGACCGGCGACTCGCCCCGCTCCCGTCCAGCCCGGTCCTGGTAGGCAGCGGCAGCCAGATTCAGCGACAGCACGCGATAGCTTCCCTGGTCGTCACCCTGCGCCTGGCGCAACACCAGGCTTTCTTCGAATGCGTGGCGCGCTGCATCGCCCTCTCCCGAGAAAGTGGCGATGCGACCCAACGCTTCCAGGACGCTGGATGTGCCCCAGGAATCGTTCAACGACCGGTAGAGGGCCAGGCTTTGCCGGTAGCATCGCCCGGCTGTCCGTTGTCCCCGTGCCGGCTACTTCGCTCATCCGTTCTAATCTGAGCACTCTGAAGGGTTGATTCCAACGTCTGCAGCTGGTATCCTCCCGTTCTCACCGCCAGATACCGGGCGCTCTCAGCGCCTTGTTCAATATCCTCAGTCGTCTCCGATCCAAGATCCTCAGCATCGCCCACCAGATCGGCGATCGCATACAACAGAGCCTCAAGCCCGCCACCGTCTCGCTGCTCGCAGGAGCTGCCAGGGATGCCGTGCGCAGCAAGGCCCAGCTCATCGCCGAGAACGCCCTCCTGCGGCACCAGCTCATCATCCTCCAGCGCCAGGTCAAACACCCTCAACTCAGCAGTCGTGACCGGCTCAGGCTCCTTCTGCTTGCACGGGCGACGCCCTTCTGGAGACAAGCGCTTCTCATTGTCCAACCTGACACCCTCCTCCGCTGGCATCGCCAGCTGTTCCGCCTGGTCTGGCGGCGTAAGTCCAAGCCCAAGATGCCGCAAACCCGAATCACACCTGAGACGATTGCCATAGCTTCCAGAACTGACACAATCGCACCAGCACCAACAAGCTCGTCACGAAGATCAGACAGTCGTTGCGATCCATGGGGGAATCTCCTGCTCACCGGCTCAACTCAAGCCGACACCGGCAAGCATATCCCCCACCCGACCGCCTGTCCACCTTGTTCTTTTGTCCCTCCCCCCAACCCGGCGCCCGTCGGAATTCCCAACCGCCCATAGTGCCAGTACCCACCACGAAGCCTTGGAGTCCAGGAAGCCGAACGGATGTTCAAGCCCGAACGGGTGTTGCAGTAGAGTTGCTCGCCTGTCGAAGCACTTCAAAGGCCAGAGGGGCTGCGACCTGGAGCGCGAATTGCCAACCGTCACTAGTGGAAGTATTATCGACAATCTGCCAGTAGACTCATGATCGACGCAATCCGCCTTACATCGCCGCGCCTTGTTGAGCGCGTGCGCCTGCCCGAACCACGCCCCGCGGCTGACGAAGTGCTTATCGAGGTTGCTCGCGTTGGCCTGTGCGGCAGCGACTTGAACATGTACCGCGGGCTGATGCCACTGGCCACGTATCCCCGCATCCCTGGTCACGAAGTCGGAGGCACGATCATCGCCAGGGGCGATGGCGTCCCTGACTCGTTCCCGGTTGGGGCTGCAGTCACTGTCAATCCCTATACCGAATGCGGACGCTGTTCAGCCTGCCTGGCCGGTCGTCCCAACTGCTGCCGGGATAACGCCACCCTTGGCGTCGTCCGCAATGGCGCACTTGCGCGCCGGATCTGCGTCCCCTACTCCAGGACGATTCCGGGTGGGGCCTTGTCAATGGCCGAGTTAGCTCTGGTCGAACCCTTGGGCGTCGGCTATCACGCCGCCAATCGCGGTCGCGTCACAGAGTCGGACATAGTGCTGGTCATTGGCGCCGGCGCCGTCGGCATCGGCGCGATTGCCGCCGCCGCCCGTAAGGGTGCGGAGGTTATCGTCGCCGATCTGGACGAATCCAAGCTGGCCTTGGCCAGGCGCTTCGGCGCCCGGCACACCATCGACTCGCGGCGGGAAGATGTGCTGGCGCGCATTCGCGACCTGACCGCAGGGGAAGGCGTTGCGGTCGCCATCGAAGCCGTCGGTCTGGCCCAGACGTTCCGCCTTGCCGTCGAAGCTGCGGCCTTCGCCGGTCGCGTGGTCTATGTCGGCTATGCTAAACAGGAAGTCGCCTACGACACAACCCAGTTTGTGCGCAAGGAGTTGGACATCCTGGGCTCCCGCAATTCACTCCGGGTCTTTCCGGGAGTGATCACCATGCTCGCCAGCCGGGCTTTTCCCTTCCCAGATCTCATTACCCACACCTATCCTCTGGCCGAGGTGGGCCAGGCCTTTCATGACTGGGACGCCGCGCCGGGCGCCTTCACCAAGATTCAGATCGACGTGCTTGCCTGACTCCGCCAACATACCGCAACAGGAAGCACGCGTATGACCATGACTTCCGGCGCTCCTCATGCTTCAACCGGTGTCTGCAAACGGCGCCAGGTGCCGCCGGAAGTGCGACTCCAGTGCGGAGTAGTGCGACTCTTCGTGCCGGACGAGCGCGGCTTTGATGGCCTCCCCATAGGTGTTCAGTACACGGCCAAACGTGACATGTAGGACTTGGCGCGCATCAAACCCCGCCAGATACACTGCCAGCCCGGTGTCGGACACCAAATCGGGAGCGGGGACCCGGCTAGCCTGTGCCGACACATGGTAGGTGGCACGGTCAGTCTCGTAGTGCGCCAGCGACAGCGCCAAAACGGCACGAAAGAGCTCCGGTTCTAGAGCCGCGATGACGCGCAGCGCTTCCAGGTAGCTGGTTCCCGCTGTCTTTAGGTGAACCAAGCCCCCGGCAAGTCGCGCCGCAATCGGGTAGATGCTAAACTTGTCGGAGCCGGAGTGCAGGCTCAGCTTGTAGGGCCCTACGTCCTGGGCAATCGCTACATGTTGTGCAAAACTGCGGGTGAAAGCCTCCAAGTCGCCTAGATAGTCTACGCCCTTCTCGAATCGTCCCACATAGCGCGGGGCAAGGCTGACCCACCGCACTCCCAGCCGTCGCAGTTCGCTGGCGAGGAAGAAATGCTCCTCCGGGGTTGTCACCGACTCAGTCTCGTCCACTGAGATTTCGAGTTCGAAGTCGCTCGTTCGACCGGCAAGATGCCGGTACATTGCTGTCGTATGGGCAATGGCAGCGCCGTACTTCCCCACAGCGCGCGCCACCTTTTCGCCATCGAAGTACAGCTTGATGCCTGCCGCGGTGTCAAAGGTCCGTCCGCTATAGCGACCCTCTAAATCGGTCGGCGTTGTCTCGAGATCCGCCCACGGGAGTCGTGACACAATCTCGATCAGGCGTGATCGCGTGACGCCGTCCGCCGCGTTGTTGACGTGGTCTCCCGGATCGATGGTAAAGAATGTATAGCCGGCAGCCAGGCACCAATCGATGTGCTCGGGCAGCTTCAGGTGATCGGCGTCCGCGCCATACCCGGCAGTCCAACCCTCCTGAAACACGCCCCAGGTGGCGTCATCCACTACCTGCTGCGGCGTCCGTCCGGTGCGGGCGTTTTCACGCATGGACTGTTGGGCGAGGATGGGCCTCAGGCCTGTCCCGCGCACCGCCCGGATATGTCCCGGTGTGGCCAGACCAAGCCGGTCGCCACATCCGACCGACGTGGCCAGACCAAGGCGCTGCGGCCGCAGATAGGGAAGGGTGCGGCGTAGCGCCGCCGCGTTGGTCCCGGAACAAGGGCCATGCCAGACAGATATCTGCGCGCCATCCAACGCATGGCTGTAGATCTCGCCCTCGAACCCGACAGGCCCATGCGGCTCGACACCCTGGCGCAGCAGCATCAGCAGCGCCCGCCTGCCCTGGTCACTCGCCAGGCCTAGAAGCGCGCCTCCGATGGACACAAGTGACTGCGGATAGATCGCCAGACCAAGGCGATCCGCGAGACGGCGGGCAACGGCGCCCGCCTCACTAGCCTGGAGGACAACGGGTTCATCCGTGCCGGTGGCCAACAGGTCATCAAGTGTGTGTATCATGGCCGCACCTGGACGTCATCGTCATGAGAAGTGCGCTGGCAAACGCCGCTGCAGGCAGAGACTCCGCCGTCGATGGGCAGCACGACGCCGGTCACGAATACTGAAAGTGACGACCGCAACCAGAGCATGCAGCTGCGTCCGAAACAGCCCTCTTGGACACTCAGATCAGAGCAGAAGTGCGAAGCACCCGGCATGACGTTTCACAGCCTGTACGCCGTCTTCGCCAGCCCATAGGCCGACGCCGAGGCCATCTCCACGCTGTCCTCCTCGTCGATCAGCCCCCGCACCACCAGCCCTGCCAGCCAGTTGCACTCCACGCGCCTCCACACATCGTGCCGCGCCGGAATGCTTGGGAACGCCCGCGTATCGTCGTTGAACCCCACTGTGTTATACAGGCCCGCGGTCTCATGCACCAGGTCCCGGTAGCGGACCATGCCATTAATGCTGTCGAAGAACCACCAAGGCGGGCCCAGACGCATGGCCGGATAGTGACCGGCCAGCGGCGCCAGTTCGCGGGCGTAGGTGGCCTCATCCAGACAGAAGACGATCAGGGTCAGACGAGTGTCGTTACCGTAACGATTGAGTAGGGGATGGAGGTTGCAGGTGAACTCAGACGCCACAGGAATGTCGGCGCCCTTATCCTTGCCGAAGCGGCTGGCCACGAAGCTGTTATGACCGCGAAAGGCGCCGACGTGGAACTGCATCACCAAACCGTCCTCAATGCTCATCCGCGCCATTTCCATCATCATGTGCCCTGTGAACCGTTGTACGTCCTCGGCGGATGCCTCACCTTGCAGCGCACGCTTGAACACGGCCTCGGCTTCTGCAGGCGACAACTCAGCCGTATAAGCCGACAGAGCCGCGTGGTCGGTGGCGGTGGCGCCCATCTGCTTGAAGAAGGCTCGCCGCTGCTCCACAGCGCGGATGAAGGCGCTGTAGGATGTTATGTCAATTCCACTCGCGGCGGACAGCCGCTCGATCTCCTGTCCCCAGCCGGGCGTGTCCAAGTTCACGACGGCATCGGGCCGGAAAGTGGGACGGACATCGCCCTTCCATCCTGATGCCCGCAGCGCCTGGTGGTGGGCGAGAGGGTCGGAGGCAGCGTCCGTTGTGCAGAGTGTCTCGATGTGGAAGCGTTCAAACAGGGCACGTGGCCGGAAGGCGGGCGTGGCCAGCTTGGCTGCAATCTCGTCGTAGATGTCCTGGGCGGTGGCCGAGGTCAGCTTTGCCCCGACGCCGAACACCTCGGCCAGCTCCGCCGCCAGCCAGACGCCGGTGGGGGTACCCCGAAACAGGTGGAAGTGATCGGCAAACGTCTGCCAGATGCGGCGGTGGTCGGTCTCGACCGGTCCGCCGTCCACCCGCGGCACGCCCAGCGCTTCCATCGGCACGCCCTGGGAATAGAGCATGCGAAAGATGTAATGGTCGGGGATGATGAGGAGGTCGGCTGGGGTGCCAAAGCCATATTCCGGGTCAGCCAGCAGGCGCGGGTCCACATGGCCGTGGGGGCAGATCAAAGGCAGATCGCGGATGGACTCGTAGAGTGTGCGCGCCACTCGCCGCTGAGCTGGATCAGGGTCGAAGAGACGGTCGGGAGAGAGCTTCCATTGCGGGGTGGACATGGGGTTTTCTTCTCAGAAACGCGAATGCATGCAGAGCCGGCGTTCATCGGTAAGGACGCCGGCCTGCGGACGGCAGAATCAGGCGCCGTAACGGCGGTAGCGCTCCACGACTTCGGCCATGGCGAAGATGTTGTCGTCTGGCGTTCCGTAGTCCATATTGATGCAGCAGACGCCAGCTGCCTCCAAAGGGCCGGCAGCACGCAGCAGTTGCTCCGTGTCCTGGGCGATCTCCTGCGGCGTTGCCTGGAGCATGCGGATTGGACTGAGGCGCAGATTGAGAAAGGCCTCCGGTAGAGCCTGACGCACAGCGACCACATCGGAGCCCCAACCGACGTCATACATCAGGGCGCCCGTCTCGGCATAGGCGGATGCGACCTTGTGCAGGTTGTCGCCACAGTGATGGATGCCAAACGGCTGCGTGGCTGCCGCCATGCGCTGCTCCACCGGGAGCTGGAAATCACGGTAGCTCTTGGCCGAGATCATCTGCACCGAACAGTTGGCATGGTAGAACATCGCCGGGTCGACATGCGCAACCATGCGATTGACGGAGATGGAACAGGTGCCTGTGCGGGAGCGCAGGTAAAGGGCCACCTCAACGATGAGCTCGGCGATGAGGTCGAGCAGCCTCCGCACCCTGGAGGGCTGCCGGTAGAAATCAATAAACAGATCCTGGCCGTAGAGATGATAGGCGGCGTTGAGGAGCCCATCGGTGTTCATGTCCCCGACCACATAACCCCATTCGGCCTCGAGCGCGTCCATCTGGGGGCTGAGTTCACTCAGCGGCCAGGTCGTACGAAAGTCGGGTTTCTCAAGGGTTTCCACCTGCTCCACTGTCAGGTTCACAGGCATGGGCTGCGGCGCCGCGTTCGGCTCGAACCACACGTCGGCGCCAAACAGGGCGGGGATGACAAACCCGCCGGCCACGTGGAACGAGCCGATGATGGGCCTGGGCTGGGGGTGCGGCTCGCCCATGCCGATGTCGCCATAGCGTTCATACAACACCCGGCGCATGGTAACATCGTTGGCGATGCGGGCCGCCGGGTCCATGTAGAAGGAACGGTCGAAAGAGACTCCAGCTGTGCGATACCACCAGTTGGGGTTGAAGACGAGCTCAATAGGTAAGGAGTGATCCGCGGTTACGAGCGGCATGGCTGCGCGTCCATTCTGAACCATGTGGCTGCACCCTGAAGACTCTTCAGGGCAGCACGGCGAACTTCAGGCAAACGGGCGTTGGACAGGAGGCCACGGCGCCGGTCGGCGTGAGCTGGCCGGTCTGGGCGTCGATACGAAAGGTAACGATGGTGTCGCTGTCCTGGTTCGCCGCCAACAGATAGGCGCCCGAGGGATCAATGGCGAAGTTGCGTGGGGTTCTGCCCCCTGTGGACTGATGGCCGACATAGCTCAGCCGCCCGGTCTGTTCGTCGATGGCATGGATGACAATACTGTCGTGGCCGCGATTGGACCCGTAGAGGAACTTGCCCGAGGGATGCACCTGGATGTCGGCGCAGTGGCTGCTGTGGATGTCGTGGTCTGCGGGGAGCGCCGGCACGAGCTGCAGAAGCTCCAGTGTCCCTGCTTCGGTGTCATAAGCAAGCGCACCTAGTGTCGAGCTGAGCTCGTTGATGACGTACGCAAACTTGCCGCTGGGATGGAAGACGAAGTGCCGGGGACCAGTGCCCGCTGGCAGGGGGCACTCGCTGCTGCGCACCAGCTTGCCGTCGGCGACATCCAGCCGATAACTGACGATCTTGTCAATGCCCAGGTCCGCGACGATGGCGTACCGATTGTTCGGATCGATGACGATGCTGTGAGTGTGTGGTCCCTCCTGGCGGGAGGCGTCTGGGCCCGAGCCTGAGTGTTGGACGATCTCCGACGCTTCTCCGACTTTGCCATTAGGCAACAGGGACAGCAGGACCGCATTGCCTGAAAGGTAGTTGACAAGCGCCAACCAACGGCCGGACTTCTCTACCGTGGCGTAGGCTGCCAGCCACCCAAAAGACGACTGCTTGTTCAGATAGGTCAGCCCGCCGGAGACAGGGTCAATGGCATAGGCGCACACCAGACCCTCCGGCCATTCCAGGACCTCGGAGGTGGCATAGAGGAAGCGCTGGTTGGGAGAGATGGCCACAAAGGAGGGGTTGTCGACGCCGGACGCTTCACTGGCGAAGGCAAGGTCGCCGGAATCGGGGTCAAAACGGAAGACATACAGACCCTTGCCATTGGTGGTGGCAAGATAGGGCGCTGGACGCGTGTAGGTTCCGACATACAGGTAGAGTGTAGACATCAGATGACTCCTTGTCGCGCGAGAGTTGACAGTGCGGGCAAACGCTGTTGGAGGAAAGCGACCGACTCGGCGACCGCGGCCACCTCATCGGCATAGTTCGGGTGCATATAGGCGATCTCGACGAAGAGATCGCCGTCGAAGCCAGCGAGATGCAGAAGGGACAGCAGACCTTCGACATCGAGGATGCCCCTACCCAGGGGCACAGATGGCCAGAAGCCTTCCGGGTCGGAGCCCGTTGCCGGCCAAGGAATGTGGTCCCGCATGTGCACCATGCGGATATGCGGCGCTGCCAACCGCGCGGCCGTGAGTAGATCATCCCCAACCCGCACGGCGTTGACCATGTCGAAGCAGATGCCCAGGTTGCTGGCATCCACTTCCTCGACCAAGCGCACGAGGTCCCGCATGGCAAAGTCGACGTGATTCTCGATCGCCAGGGTCAGCCCGTAGGCCTGGGCGGCGTTGGCGATCTCACGCACGATCGGGGTCAACCTGGCAATGCGCTGTTCGGCAGGGACTTTAAACGATCGCTGGCTCCCTGCCACAAAACGCACAAGCGAGCAGCCCAGGCCGGGCGCTATGGCAAGCGTGCGCTTCAGATCCGCAGTCTTGACAGGGTTCTCACCATCCTCCAGGCCAGGGCGGTGGCCCCAAGCCAGGACCGGGCGCAGGCGCAGAACGCGGCACCGCTCCCCCAGACTGGAAACAATCTCTGGCACCATCGGCGGCAGGTGGATGGTTTGCAGGGAAACCACGCCTACACCCAACTCGTGCGCATGGTGGAGCACATCATGGACGGTCCAGCGGATCGAGGCAGGGGACTCCTGTGGCGCGATTTCGCCAAAGAAACGGTGGTAGGAGAAGCTGTCAATCCCTATGTCCATGGTCTCTCACGCACCTAGCGTGCCATGAAGCCGCCATCCACAGGCAGTGTGATACCGTGGACGTAGTCCGAAGCAGACGAAGCCAGAAAGACTACAGCACCCTGTAGGTCCGCGGGCTCACCCCAGCGATTGGCGGGGATGCGAGCCAGAGTCTGCTCGCTTCGCACAGGGTCTTTCCAGATGTGCGGATTGATTTTGGTGCGCACATAACCGGGCATGATGGCGTTGACGTTAACACCCTGGCCCGACCACTCGTTCGCCAGCGCTTTGGTCATCTGCACCAGGCCTCCCTTGGCGGCGGCATACGCTGGCGCCCGCAGACCGCCAAAGAAGCTCAACAGGGAAGCGATATTGATGATCTTGCCCCGGCCTTGCGCTACCATGATTCGTCCTGCCAACTGGCAGAGTTGGAAGACGGAGGTCAGGTTCGATTCGATCTGCTCGTCCCATGCCTCGCTCCTGAACTCCAATGAGGGCTCCAGGTGGGTCGTTCCGTGACAGTTCACGAGGATATCAAGGCCGCCGAGCGTCTCCACAGCTTCCACAAAGCCTGCCCGAAGCGCACCGCGGTCGGTGAGATCAATCACCCGGGCCAAGACTGGATGATCTGATGCATGAATGGAGCTGGCAGCCCCGACGACGCTCTCGGAACGGCCGATGATGAGCACATCGGCGCCAGCGCCGTAGAGGGCTGCGGCGAGTGCACTGCCGATGCCACCACCGCCTCCCGTGACAATGGCCCGGCGGCCGGTCAGGTCAAAGAGTCTCAGAATATCCATCAGTCCATCTCGAGACCGCCACAGGCGTTCAGTGATTGGCCGGTCATGTAGCCGGCATCATCGGACAGCAGGAAGGCCACCACATCAGCCACATCATCGGGCGTCTGGATGCGACCCAAGGGGATGGTGCTGACCATCGACGCCAGAGATTCCTCCAGAGTGATGCCTTTCAGCGCTGCCCGCCCCTGGTGCACCTTGCGGGTCATCTCGGAATCGACGACGCCAGGGCAGACGGCGTTGACGGTGATACCGTACCGGGCAAGGGCCAGCGCCGCCGAGCGCACCAGGCTGATCACGCCAGCCTTGCTGGCAGCATAGTCGACCACGTTCGGCCGGCCGCCGCGCCCTGAAACGGAAGAGATGCCGACAATCCGCCCTTTGACCCCAGTGTCGACCATGCGTCGCCCCACTTCCTGGAACACCAGGAACGTACCGGTCAGATTGACGTTCATGGTGAGATCCCAGTTCTCCTTGGGCAGGTCAAGGAAGTCGAAGATCTTGAGCACGCCGGCAGCAGTCACCGCTCCGAAAAGGGGACCGCCCGTCGCCTGCTCGGCCTGGTCAAGGGCGGAGGCGACAGAAGACGGTGACGTCACATCCATACTGAAGGCCCAAGCGTTGCCGCCGCTGCTCCGGATCGCCTGCGCAGTTTCTTCGCTGCGGCCGACTGCGACATCGGTCAGAATGACGAGTCCGCCCTCGCCAGCCAGACGCCGGGCGATGGCCGTGCCAATCTCACCGCCGCCGCCGGTGACCAAAATGCGTTTGCCTTCAAATCGTCCAGCCATCGTTATCTCCTTTGCTGCGTGGATTGTCGTTAGATGAGATTGCGGATGTCCGGTTCGCGGCCGTAGACCGACACCAGCAAGATGATGAGCAAACCTAAGGCTGCCGGCACCAATTGGTCCGGAAGCCCTAGCCCCCTTAACACGGTGGTCAGCTGGATGAGGACGATGGCGCCGATCACCGTGCCCAAATAGCTTCCGCGACCGCCTACCATGGCTGTACCCCCTACGACCACGGCGCCGATGGTCAAGAAGAGGTAGGGGTCGCCAACGGCCGCCATGGCGCTTCCAGTAAACCCCAGCAGAAGGATGCCAGCCAATGCGGCAAACGCGGCGCTGAGCGCATACACTGCCATCCACATACGCACCGGACGCACCAGCGCCAGCTCGGCGGCGACCGGGTTGGCGCCCAGTGCATAGAGCCGGCGGCCGAACACTGAGTTCGTAAGAGCAAACGTTATCACAAGTGCCAGGACCAGCCAGAAGAGCACCAGACCAGGGAACGGGAACGGGCCGAGGGTGGCGCCGATTGAGCCGAAGTTCGTGACGAATTTGGGCGCGCTGCCAGTGGGCAGGCCCTTGGTCCACAATAGCACTGCACCCTGCACCGCGAAGCCGACGCCGAGCGTGACAATCAGCGCCGGAAGCTTGAGACGAGATGAGATTCCGCCGTTGAAGGCGCCGATCAAGAGCGCCAGGGCGGTGACGATCAGTACAGTCAGCCAAAACGGGATCCCGTCGCCTGTTAACTTGGCGGCCACGACATTCCCAAATCCCATCACAAAGGGAATCGAGAGGTCAATCCCGCCAATGAGAACCGCAAGCGTTTGGCCCACGGCCGCTACGCCCAAGAACGCCGCCAACACCAGCATCGAACGCAGGGCGAACAGCCGTGTGAAGCCCTGGATCGTCAGCGCGCCAACGGCAAAGATGGCAAGGCCCAGAAGGAAGGCCACCAACAAGGGATGGCGTTGGAAGAAGCGATTAGCGCGCATCTTGGCTAACTCCTCGCATACGGCGGACGAGCTTGCCGGTCTCTGGTGAGTTCAACATCAGCGCCACGACAAGGATGATGCCGAAAGCAACCTGCAGGGCAAAGGGTGAGATATTGAAGTAGGTCAGAATGCTCTGCAGAAAGAAGATGTCGACCGCACCCAAGGTGGCCCCAATCACCCCACCAACGCCCCCAGCCAGGCTGACGCCACCGAGGGCTGCACCGGCGATGGCGGTCAGTGTGTAGCCGGGGCCCACCTTGGGATCGGCAGAAGTGATGAGAGCACCCAGGGCCAGCGCGGCAAAGCCGGCGAACAAACCCGTGAGCGCATAGGCTCCCAATCTCACAATCTTGACCTGAACACCGCTGGTGAAGGCTGCGCGGTCGTCCCCTCCAGTTGCCATGAGCTGCTCATAGAACGGAATCCTTTGCACGAGCGCCCACAGCAAGAAGGCTGCGCCTGCCAAAATGAAGGACCAGGATTTTGACAGGTTGGACATCCATGCGGGCACCGTTCCACCCGGCGATGGCATGATCCACACTGCCAGACCACTGTAGATCAGGTAGGTGCCGAGGGTGGCCACGATCGGTTGCAGACGCACAGCCACCACCAGGAAGCCGTTCAAGAGGCCTGACAGCAAACCCAGACCCAACGCCACTGGTACCACCACCAAAGGCGAAGTCAGGCCGAGATCGGTCAGGACGACCTTGACGACAATCACGTTGATCAAAGCCATCAAAGGTCCGATCGAGATGTCGATACCTCCGCGACCAGACAGGATGGCAGGCGTCACGGCAACGGCCGCCAGTATCAGAGGCGCCACCAAACCGAGGGTGCGCATCAGGGAATCCGGCGCAAAACGAGCCGGATTCAGGAAGGCGTTGACAATGAGCAGGACTAGAAAGAAACCCGCCGCCAGCCGCACCTCACCCAGGGTCCGGCCACTACGAATTCGCTGCAAAAGACTATCAGTTCCCATTGCCCCTCCCAAACATGGCAGCTAAAATACTGGCGCGAGTGGTGGTGGCACGATCCAGTTCGGCAAACACGGCGTCCTCTCTGAATACCAGGGTGCGGTCACAGAGGGTGAGGAATTCCTCGATCTCCGTAGAGAGAAGGACCAATGCCACCCCATCCTCTGTCGCGGTGGTGCGAAAGGCATCGTAAAGCTTCAGTTTGGTGGCCATATCGACCCCCCGCGTTGGGTCGTTGAGAAGCAGGACCCGTGGCGAAGCTGCAAGCCACCGTGCAAGGAGTACTTTCTGCTGGTTGCCGCCACTCAGGCTGGTGATGGGAGCATTTGGAGAAGCATAGACCATCGACAGCCGGTGCCTGTAGCTTTCCAGACGTTGGCGCAGCAGGCCCTTCCTCAGAATACCGGCTCTGGCATGTTGAGGTAGGGTGCCGATGGCGAAGTTGTCGAGCACCGAGAGCACAGGCAGGATGCCCTCTGTCTTGCGCTCGCCGGGAAGATAGGCTATCCCTGCCTTGGCCGCCCTATGCAGGTTCGTGATGGGCACGTTCCTGCCGTCAGGGAGGCGCCCGTCCACCCTACCTTCCGCCGGTGTGTACAAGCCGCACAGCGCCTTGAGGAAGCGTTGCTGGCCCTGACCTTCAAGACCAGCCAGACCAACGATTTCTCCTTCACAGATCACAGCATCAATCGGGCGTTTGCCGGCGACGAGCCGGACACCATGCACATCGAGCACAGCCCGGTGTGCTGTGGCAGTTTCAACCTGCATCGTTTGCCTCCTCATGCACTGGCGCGGTGGATACCATTTCCAGCAGACGCGCGGCAGTCAGGGCCTCACTGGAGACGGAGCCGACGTCACGGCCGACATGCAGCACTGTGACGTAGTCGGAAAGGGAAAGCACTTCGTCAACCCGATGCGAGATGTAGATGACCAGCCTGCCATCAGCAACGAAGCTGCGGATGGCGCCAAACAATGTCTCGCGCTCTTCGATATCCAAGGCCGCCGTCGCTTCGTCAAGGACCAGAATGCGAGGTTCATGCACGAATGCGCGGGCGATAACGACCAGTTGCTGCTGCGCCAGCGGTAATACACCAGTGAGGCTATCGAGATCGATCGGTGTACGTGTGATGCGGGCCAGTATTTCCTGCGCCTTCTCCCGGCGCTGGTCACGCGGAATGCGCCTGCGGAAAAGGCCATCATAACCGAGGAAGATGTTCTCGATCACCGATCGGTTCGGCGCCACCAACACTTCCTGCATCACCGGCACGATGCCGAGCCGGGCAACTGCTTTCGGCGAGAAGTGGGTAAGCGCTTCCCCAGCCAACAGCACCTGACCCGCATCGGGGGTGATAATGCCGGAGAGAATCTTAACCATGGTGCTCTTGCCCGACCCATTCTCGCCGAACACGGTGTGGACCGTGCCCGCCTGACCCTGCAGATTCATTCCCCGTAGGGCGCGCGTTTCACCATAGCTCTTGCGGAGGTCCCTGATTTCGAGAAGGTTGTGGCCGTTCCCAGTCACAATACAGCCTCCTACCGTGCTGTTGTCGGTGCGATAGAGGTGGCCGGCCTCGCCGGCCACCTCTGATGGAGCTCAGAAGATCGAGAGCACTTTCCTTCGGGGAAAGCTACTTTGGACACGCGGGCGGCGTGTTGGCGTAGTCATAGGGAGGGGTGGCAGCGCCGTTAGTGAAGTAGGCGTTGAGCTGTTCCTCGGAGATGGGGTCCGTCGGCGGCACCGGGAAGACAGATGTCGCATCTGTTGTCATGCAGGTGTCGTACCACTTCGGTAGATCCTCCTGCTTGACCTCAGGCAATGGCACCATGAGCAGGTTCAGCTTAGGCTTCTGTCCTTCCAGCAAACGAATCGCCGTCCGGAACCCGGGCTCCGCCGTGGCTCCTGGCAGCACGCCATTCCCGTAGAACTTGAAGCCCGCATCTCCCTTCTCTTTCCAGTATCCCATGATGTCGCCCGTCAGCGAACCCGTAATCAGCGGCGCCGGTCGTCCTGCCTCCGCAAACGCCTCCGCAACCACGCGCGATTCGCTTCCCGTCGTCCATACCGCATCAATCGGCTCCGGGTGCGTCGCCAACGCCTGCAACACCGCCTGCTTCGTCGTGCTCAGCGTCCAGTCCCCGTTCACCCGCGCCACTGTCTTCAGGTCCGGATACTGCTTCATCGCATCGTCGTAGCCCTGACCCTCCGCCAACACAATCGGGTGCCCGGCGATACCTTCCACCATCAGCACGTTCCCCTTCCCGTTCAGATTCTTGGCGATCCCCTCCGCCATGTCATACCCCCACTTGTAGTAGTTCGACGACGTGTTGATCGCATACGGGCTCGTCACGGGTCCCGCCATCGTTACAAACGGAATGCCCGCATCGTACGCTTCCTTGATCACGTCGTTCAACCCCGTCGCCGACTCCGGTATCGACAGGATGATGTCACAGCCCTTGTCGATATACGCCCGGATGTTCGCGATCTGCTGCGCTACGTCGTTGTTTGACACCGCATTCTCAAAACTCGATACCTTCCCCGCTGCCTTGAACTCGTCCGCCAGCCGCATCAGGTCTTCCCGCACCGCCACGCGCCAAGGGTTCCCCTGGTACGAGTCCGCATAGCAGATCTTCCACGGCGCCTCACCCTTCGGCTTGAAGTTGTCGTATGCCGATGGCAAGATCGGGTCCGTTGTGTTTGTGTAGTACGCCTGCAGCTCCGCCGGCAATGCCGCTACCAGCGGATTCACTGCCCCTGCCGCTGGGGCAGGGGCCTCGGTGGCGGCGGGGGCTTGGGTCGGTTCCGGCGCTTTAGTTGGTTCCGGCGCTTTGGTTGGCTCGGATGCCTTCGTTGCTTCCGGTGCCACGGTCGGCTTCTCGGGAGCAGCCGTAGGTTGCGCGCCACCACATGCGGCCAGCAATCCAACAAAGATCAGCAGCGCAACCATCATGAACAGCGTTCGCCAAGACAGGTGCTTGGGAGACATTATCTTTCCTCCTGGGATGTGAGACGTGTGGACCGGTGGGATTAGGAACGAGTGTGCTCCGGGTGCCAGTGGCGCCCTGATTGAGGATCATGGACTTCCGTTGTGGCGATAGGCTGAACTCCTGTTCGTGACGTGAGCTTATCAGGGCGGCAAATATGCTACGACTGTGGCAGGGCAGATGATGCAGATAATGACTGTGTCACCAATAACTGCCGCAGGCTCTGTTCGGCTTTGCGCAGGTGCGCTAACATCGCCTCGCGGGCGACCTCGGGACGCTGGCTGCGCACTGCATCCAGGATGGCGCGGTGCTCCTGCAACGTCTCCTCGATAGCACCAGGCATGCGCATAGCCTGGCGACGGCTTCCCACAGCCATCTGGTTGACCACGGCAACGAAACGGAAGAAGATGGGGTTTTGGGACGCAGCAGCGATGGCCTTGTGAAACTCGCGATCCAGATTCTCCAGGTCGTCGACCGCGTCGTGCCCACGCTCTTGGAAAAGGTCACTCATGTCTTGCCAGACACGCTCCAAATGCGCCAGATCGTCGGCGCTGGCGTGTCTGGCTGCCAGAATGGCTGTACGCGTTTCCAGCGTCATGCGCGCATCGATGAGCTGCAGGATCGAGGAGTGATCGAGCGAGAACACGAACTCCAGGTGCTCGACCAGCTTGTCGGGCTGCAGCGACGACACAAAGGCCCCTGACCCTGCTCGAATCTCGATGACGTTCATGACCTCCAGCGCCCTCAGGGCCGAGCGTAGTGAAGGCCGGCCCACATGCATCATCGCCGCCAGCTCACGCTCCGGTGGAAGCTTGTCCCCCGGCTGCAGTTGCTTCTCCCTGATCAGCGTCAACAAGCTGTTGACGATCCGGTTCGGTAGTGTTTCCTTCTCAAAAGACTCAAACACCACATTTTCCATGGCTGGCTCCATCCGCGGTGCTCTGCTTGTACCTCGCGCCGTTGGCGTCATGCCGTCTGTATCGGGTACTTACCGTACTTGAGCCAGGCGCTCTGCATGGCTACGTAGTTGCTGAACGGTACGTAGTCGGGGATTGAGTTGGCCGAGCTGAGACACCAGCCCCCGCCCGGCGCCAACTGCCGGATGCGGTCAGCGACCTCCGCTTCCACCTCCGCAGGGGTGCCCATGGGCAGCGTGTAGCGCAGGTCGATATTGCCCAACAGCCCCAGCCGACCATGCACCTGCTCTTTGGTGCGCACGATGTCCATGGCGCCCGGATCGATGGGATGCACCGCATCATAGCCGAGGGCAATCAGATCATCGAGTACTGTGTCCAGATTGCCGTCACTGTGGAACAGTGCTAGCCGGCCCGCTTGGTGCGTCAGCTCGGCCATGCGACGGAACCAGGGGTAGACATACTGCTGCAACACCGGACGAGCCACCAAGAGCCCCGTGTTGAACGCCAAGTCGTCCGCATGGAGATACGCGCCAACGCTTGCGTACTCCAGCGACCGTTCCAACGTCCGCATCTGGATGCTGCCGATGCGCTCGCACATGCGTGCTACCAAATCCGGGTCGTCGTAGAGGGCAAAGCTAAAGGCTTCAAAACCCATCAGCCACCAAACCGGGTTGAACACCTTGCCGATCTGAACGATGATCTTCATGTTCCCCGGCAGGAGCTTCGCAGCCTCAGCCAGCGGCGAATAGTCGAATGCATCGGGGTTGGGCCAGGGAAACGCCTCGAAGTCTGCGTGCGATCTGATGACGCCGGACGTGCTTACCGCCCACCGCCGTTCCACCGTCTCACCGGTCGCGACCTCGTCGGTCTGAGCGTCGACAGCGTAGTGCCTGCCCTCGAGCGCCGCGTTGAAGGTGGGGTCCATCTGCAGGCCCACATTGAAAGGGGCGTGGTCATAGCCCACCCGGCGCGCAAACTCGATGTCGTCCCCGATACCCTGCGCGGGATGACCCAGCACCCGCGCTTTGTGCCCACCCCAGACGGTGAACTCCACCATGGGGACGTGATCGGGCTCCCCCAGACGGAGCAGTGACGTGCACACACGTTCAAAATCGGGGGCAAAGGACGGCTGCCGCATGTTCAATCTCGCACACCTGCTGCAGAAGACCGCTTGGCTGGGACGGCACCGGTCGTCCGGTTGCTTGCCCGCGCGGTCTTTCGGTAAAGTGGTAAACTGCTAATCTGGTAACGTGGTAATGTGGTATTACCAATTGATGAGGCAGTTTAGCACACGCTTCGCCGCATGTCAATAGCGAGAAGACTGATGGGTGTATTTCAGTTTGGGGGAAGATGCCTGACGGTAGACCATAGGTCATCGAAGGTACCGGACAGAACAGCCGAGCGAATGGGGATGAGATTCTCGATGCCTTGGCGACTCCATCGCATACCAGGACCGGTAAGCCGATCTTTGTATTGCTTGGCGCCGCTTTCGACGGCGCCACTACCGATGACCCAGCGACCTTCTCG
>JAKOVD010000172.1 GCA_029782215.1 Chloroflexota bacterium | reverse complement strand
GCCTGGGCCGCCTCGCAGACACCAAGAAGGCGACGGAGAGGTCGCCGGAGGAAACCATGAAAGTCCGATATCTTTCTATCCTTGTCATGCTGGGCATGCTTTTGCTGGCGGGAGGCGCTGGCGCAGCAGGGAATTCACTGGCTGCGGACCCTGATCCGGGAGGCGTGATGTTCGTCGAGAACATGGGGCAGTGGGACCCGCAGGTGCGCTTCCAGGCGCAGGGGGATCACGGCACGCTGTGGGTGACGAACGACGGGCTGTGGCTGTCGATCCTCGAGACGGCAGGGGATGCCGCGGCGCTGGAGGTGGCAACGGAAGAGCCAGGGGCGGTGCAAGCCGAGCGACCGGCGCATGGCGTGGCTTTGAAGGTGGGATTTGAGGGGGCGACGCCGCAAGCTGTGGAGCCGTACGGTCTGGTGGAGACGGAGATGTCGTATTTCCTGGGGAATGATCCGGCGAAGTGGGTGGCGGGGGCGCCGGTGTGGGCGGGGGTGCGGTACGTGGACCTGTATCCGGGCATCGACCTGGAGTTGAGCGGGAAGGACGGGCGACTCGCACCGAAGCTGGTGGTGCGGGAGGGGGCCGATTTGGCGCAGGTGCGGATGCGGGTGGAAGGGGGTGCGGCGGCAAGGGTGAGTGCGGGACAGATGGTTGTGGAGACAGCGCGGGGCTCCATTGGGCTGCCGCTGTTGGCGGTGGAGGGGGCAGCGGCAGAGTCGGTGCCGGTAGTGCAGATGGCTGAGGGCGGCGCAGTCGAGGTAGCGGCGCCGTTTGCCGCCGCGGCGACCGAGAGAGCGCCCACAGAACTGGATGAAGCAAGCCCGGCGGAAGCGGCGCAGCCGGAAGCCGTGGAGCCTGGGGCGGTCGCGGCGACGACGATCATCTTCAGCACCTACGCCGGCGGCAGCAATGGAGAGCACGTGGCTGACATTGGCGTCGACAAAGGCAACAACACCTACGTGTGCGGCACCACCAATTCGGCCAACTTTCCCACGGTGGCAGGATCCTTTGATCAAACCCTGGGCGGGATGAATGACGTTTTCGTCTCGAAGTACGATCCCGCCGGGGATCTGGTTGCCAGCAGCTTCCTGGGCGGAGGCGGAGGTGAATCGTGGACACCGGCCCTGCTCACTGGCAGCCATGAGTGTGGTCTCTATGTGGAAGCGAGCACGGGCAGTCTCTACATTACTGGTATGACCGGTTCCCCCGACTTTCCGACGACTATCGGGGCCTACGACCGGACCAACAACGGTGGGGATGCTTTCGTGTGCAAGCTTCCGGCGAGCCTTGCGAGCCTCAGCTATTGCACTTTTCTCGGTGGACCCGACCAAATAGAACAAGGTCGCGCCATCGCCGCGGATGCAAACGGCAATGCCTACGTGACCGGTTCCACGGAGGAACACTTTCCCACCACCGCCGGAACAGCTCAACCAGTGTGCCACAAACTTGAGATCTTCGTGGCCAAGCTGAATGCCTCGGGAACGGCTCTTGTCTGGGCCACCTGCCTTGGCGGAGAAGGCTGGGAGGAGTCCTGGGGACTCGCCGTGCAGGGGACTTCGACGTACGTGGTCGGAAGCACCAACTCGGGCGACTTTCCAACGACGGCCGGCGCCTACGATCGAGTGATCCAAGGACATGATGGCTTTGTGACAAAGCTCGATGGCAGTGGGAAGTTCGTTTACAGCACGTTCCTGGGTGGGAATGAAGACCTCAATTTAGAGCACAGGGAATCGATCAAAGATATCGCCGTGGACAGCTCGGGCCGGGCGTACGTTGTGGCTTACGACGCGGAAGACGACTACCCGGTCACGCCCAATGGATACAACTGCACGACCTGTGGAGGCGACGACGCCGCTCTCAGCGTGCTGAATCCAACTGGCAGCGGCCTGCTGTACAGTGCACGGTATGGTGGAAGCAGCTCCGACGCAGCCCATGGGATCGCGATCGATGGGGCCGGGAATGCGATCGTCACGGGTTCGACCTTCTCGAGGGACCTGCCCCTCGTGTCTCCCTACCAAACCTACAACCGTTCCGGCAACGGCTTTATCGCCAAATTCCAAGTGTTGGGCGGGTCTGGACATCTGCCCCTTCTGTACAGCACCTACCTCGGCGGTTCCGGGTCGGACGTTACGATGGCGGTGGCCACCAACAGCCGGAATTACATTCATGTCGCTGGCGTGACGTCCTCTACCGACTTCCCGCTCAAGAATGCAGCGCAGACTACCTATGGGGGCGGAGACTCGGATGGGTTCGTGACAAGGCTGGCGCTGGCGCCGTTGAAGACGACGGAATTCCAGGATGCGGTGCATCCGGCATTGACCTACGCAGGCACGCGGGATACGCAACTGCGGCAAGCCAACCCCACGACGAACTACGGGGCATCCGCATCGCTCACCGTGGACGGTGATGAACCGGCAGGGAGCGGCAAGGATGTGTGTGCGCTGCTGCAGTGGGATGTGAGCAGCATCCCGTCCGGGTCAACACTGATGTCGGCGCAGATCACCCTGAACATCACCGATCACTCCATGCGCCAGGCGTACGAGCTGTACAAAGTCAAGCAGGCCTGGGACGAGATGACAGCGACATGGAACGTGCAACCGGCACACGAGAGCGCTATTTTGGGCACGGCAGAGCCGCATGCAGTTGGGCTATACACGATTACGCTGACGACTGCGGGGAAGGCGCTTGTGCAGGGATGGATGGACGCACCGGCCTCCAACCACGGTTTCTACATCTGTGACGGCGCCAGCACCGATGGCTTCACTTTCGATTCGCGCGAGGCCGCGACGAAGACGCACCGGCCCAAGCTGACGTTGACCTGGGTGAACCCGTCCGAGCCTCTGCCCGACCGGCAGGATACGTGGCTGCCATTTGTGATTCGCCAACTCCTGTTTCCCAGGAAGATCGGAGGCGATGACGATACAGCAGGAGGTGTGCGATGAAGACCCGTGTTTTCTTCGTGACGCTATCGTTGGCGCTGCTGCTGTGGGGAGGCGCCGGCCTGGGCCGGACGGTGGGGATGGGGGAGCTGGCGGCGCTGCAGGAGGCGGGAACGGCTGGGGCGCCGGGCGCGCTGCCCGACCTGATCGTCATCGACATGCGCTCAGCGCAGCAGACGCTGAACTGCCCGCCTGTGGGCGCGGGCGTCATCGTCACGATCTTCAACCAGGGCGATGCGGCTGCGGGCGAGTTTGCCACCAGGCTGACCTCGGTGGGCTCGGAGACGGTGGTTAGGCCTGAGGGACTGGCGGCGGGACAAAGCGCCGAACTCTACTTTGGCGATGTCATGCCCCTCAGCATCCAACGCACGGCTGTGGCGGACGTTGACAACCATGTTGCCGAGAGCAACGAGGGGAACAATGTCCTCATAAAGACCTTTGGCATCTACACGGTGCCTACGTGCACGACGACACCTACGCCTACCCCCACGCCGACGCCGACCCGTCCTGCTGGGGCGCTGCCGGATCTGACCGTGCAGTGGATGTACATCGCGCTGGAGACCGGCGGGTCATGCAGCTATACGTCCGCCGACATGGGGACGTGGGCCAGTATTGCCAACACCGGCGATGCGGACGCCGGACCTTTTGTGGTGTCCGTCAATGGCGTGGAACGCCTGGTTTCGGCGGGACTGAAGGCGGGCGCCAGCGCCGGCTACTGGGTGCACACCTATGTCTATTCGGGGGAGAGCGTGGCGATTGTCGACGCCACTCACCTGGTGGAGGAGAGCAACGAGCAGAACAATGAGCTGCGCGGCCAGCCCGCCATTGCCACGCCTCCCCCCACCTGCACGCCGACGAGGACGCCGACGCCTTCCGTCACGCCCACGCCCGGCGGCCCGCTGCCCGACCTGATCGTCCTGGACCTCCGATCGATCCAGGAGAGCATCTATGGCTGCCAGCCGGAAGCCGGCGTCATCGTGACCGTCTTCAACCAGGGCGATGCCGCGGCGGGCGGATTCACGACCTATCTCAACTCCTACGGTGAGCAGGCGCGCCGTTCGCTTGCGGGTCTGGCCGCGGGCCACAGCGTCGACCTCTACTTCTACGGCGCCGGCATCCCCATCAATATCGAGTACACGGCGATTGCGGACGTGGACAACGAGGTGGCGGAGAGCAACGAAGGGAACAACGAATACAAGGAGATGCTGTACATCTATACCCAACCGACCTGCACGCCGACGCCCACCATCACCACGACCCCCACGCCAGTGCCGACGCTGTCGCTGACACCGACTGTGACGGGAATGCCGACGTTCACACCCACCTGCACGTGGAGCCCGACGCGAACGAAGACACCTTCACCAACCAGCACGCCCATCTTGACGGACACACCCACGCTGACGCCCACCGTAACGGACACGTTCACACCCACGCCCACCGTCGCTGCGACCCCAACCCCTACGCCAACGGGGGCGCCGTCCGCCACACCAACCGCCACCGCTCTTGTCAATCCCATCTGGCTGCCGCTTCTGGTCTTTCAGCACACGGACTGCCGGACCCAGCCGGAGCTTCCGGTTGCTGAGTGCGAGGCGTTGCCGGCGCTGTACTGGTCGACCGGCGGCCCACACTGGAGCGACAGCTCTGAAAACCAATGGAATCTGACGCAGTATCCCTGCAGTTGGAGGGGCGTCGACTGCAGCGATGGCAGCCCTCGACACGTCACCAGTATCGACCGCGCGGGAAGCAACCTGACCGGAGAACTTCCGGACCTATCGGCTTTGACCGGTCTTGAAACGGTGCGCCTGAGTTCCAACCACCTCGGCGGAAGCATCCCGGACCTGTCCAGCTTCGGCAGCCTGAAGACCATCGATCTGGCCAACAACCGGTTGAGCGGTACGATCCCTGCCACCTTCCCACCCAGCCTGGAGTACCTCTACCTCGCCAGCAATCAACTGGAAGGCACCATTCCCGCTGGCATATGCGCCGTTTCGCATTTGTTTGACCTGGACTACAACTTGCTTTCAGGGGTCGGCGACCACTGTGTGTGGGCTCGTGACCCTGGGTGGCTTCTTACCCAGACGGTTCCACCCGAACAGGTCAGTGTCCGGGTCGTCTCTCCCACCGAAAGCCACTTGTCCTGGACACCTATCTACTACAGAGCCGACGGCGGCTATTACGAGGTGCGCTGCAGCACGAAGCCGGGCGGTCCCTATGCGTCGATGGGCACGACGGAAAAATCTGGCGGTAAGGCCGCCGGGGGTTTCGACCTTGCCGGCATGACACCCGGCACGCTCTACTTCTGTGTCGTGCGGACCTATACGCCAAGGCACGGCGACCAACAGAATGACCTGACCAGCAAGGACGGCGCCGAGGTCCTGGCCCTCCCCAACGTGATGGCCACAGACTGCCGCAGCCAGGTTGACATCCCACAGGCTGAGTGCGAGGCGCTGTTGGCCCTCTACCACAGCACCGATGGGCCGAACTGGTGCGACGGCCCCACCAACGGCTGGAACCTGAACCAGAGCCCTTGCAGTTGGACAGGGGTTGGCTGTGACGGCGGCAGCCCCCAGCATGTGACCAGTATCGACCGCTCCTCATGCAGTCTGGGGGGAACCCTTCCGAACCTGTCGGCTCTGACCCACTTGGAGAGACTCAGCCTGGAGACCAACGACTTGGACGGCACCATTCCGGACCTCTCCGCCCTCACCAACCTTCAGGTGCTCCGGCTCAACAACAACCGGCTGTGCGGAAGCATCCCCGAACTCTCCGCCCTGGTCAACCTGCAGCTTGTTGATCTCGGGGCCAACCAACTGACTGGAAGCATCCCGGACCTTTCCGCCCTGGCGAACCTGCAGAACCTTGGACTCGGATCCAACCGCTTGAGTGGGAACATCCCTGATCTCTCCAACCTTGGCAAGCTACAGGCCCTCTACCTGGATGGCAACGAACTGAGCGGCAGCATTCCCACCCTGTCTGGCCTGACCAACCTGCAGGTGCTCTGGCTGCAGCAAAACAGGCTGACCGGCAGCATCCCTGACCTCACGAGCCTGACCAACCTTGGCTGGCTCTGGCTCAACGGCAATCAACTGAGCGGCCAGATCCCGCCGTTGGCCACCCTGGCGAATCTGGGTTCGCTTGACCTTTCGCACAATTGGCTGGGCGGACCGATCCCTGACCTGACCGTGCTCGCCAATGTGCAGCAGGTGAATCTCTCGTCCAACCAACTGGACGGTCCGTTCCCCGACCTGTCCCCGCTTGTGAACCTGCAGGCGCTGGACCTGTCTCACAATCACCTGGACGGGTCCATACCCGATCTGTCTGGCCTTGGCGCCCTCCTCGATCTCAGACTCGCATACAACCGGTTTGAAGGCCACATCCCTGGTGTCCTGCCCCCGAAGCTTGCGCATCTCTATCTCGAAGGTAACCAGCTCGAAGGTCCTATACCCGTGAGCGTGTGTCACGTCGTGTCGGCGGTTACCCTCAAGTACAACAAGTTGACAAGCATCGCCTGGCCTTGTTCCACACCCTCCCATGAGTCCTGGGTGGAAACACAGACCGTGGCGCCAACCAACCTGCATACCCATTCCGTGTCGTCCTCCAGCGCGCAACTGCTGTGGACGCCCATCCCCTACACGGGCGATGGCGGGCATTACGAAGTCCGCTGTGGAACAACGAGAGGGGGTCCCTACAGCTCCAGAGGGACCACGGCGGACAGCGGCGGCAAGACCGCGATTGGCATGACCTTCAGCGGATTGACTCCTGGTGATCCTCTTTTCTGCGTGGTGCGCACCCTTACGCACGCTCACGGCGATCAGCAGAACGATCTCACCAGCCTGGACAGCGATGAGGTCGCTGTGATCCCGAGCTTTGCCGGAACGGACTGCAGCGCCCAGACCGACATTCCCCAGGCTGAGTGTGAGGCGCTGGTGGCGCTCTACACCCATACCTTCGGTGTTGCCTGGCTTGATAGTCCCGGCAACGGCTGGAATGTGACACAAACCCCGTGTCAATGGGCGGGCGTGAGCTGCAGCAGCGAGACGCCAGCCCATGTCGTCGCCATCCAGAGGGCGGCGCAAGCGCTCCGTGGCGATCTGCCCGACCTGTCTGACCTGGTGATGCTTCGTGTGCTGGACTTGAGCGACAACCAGCTCACCGGCGGCATCCCTTCGTCTTTGCCGCCGTCTCTGGAGTACCTATCGCTGCATCACAATCGCCTTGTGGGCGCCATTCCCGACCTTTCCGCCATCTCCGGCCTGCAGGTCCTGAATCTCGACGACAACCATCTGAGCGGCATTATCCCCGATCTCGCCAACCTCGTGAGCCTCAGGCAGGCCTGGCTCCACAATAACCAATTGAGTGGCTCCATCTCTCAGACCCCGGCGCCGGACGCGTTGGAAGAACTGCTTGTTGGCAACAACCAGCTCAGCGGAGATATTCCCGTCTGGGTATGCAGACTTTCCACCTTTGGGGCCAGCTACAACAAGCTCTCCGGGTTTGCGGATCCTTGCCTCTATCCTCCCCGCCCCGGCGTGCTAGCCACCCAGACGCTGCCGCCGGAAAATCTCGTGGCCTATTTTTCCTCGCCGGCCAATCTGGAAGTGAATTGGCTACGAATTCTCTATGTTGACGACGGAGGATACTATGAAGTGCGGTGCGGCACCGGCAGTGGTGGACCCTATACCGTGACCGGAACCACAGGGGGCTCAGGCGGCAAGACGGCCCAACGCTTGACCCTGTCTGGCCTGGCCCCGGGCACACCCTACTACTGCACAGCGCGCACCTTTACGCCTGCTCACGGCGAACAGCAGAACGATCTCACCAGCCTTGACAGCGAGGAAGTTTACGTTGGTCCCTACGTGGCACACACCGACTGCCAAACGCAGACCGACCTTCCTCAAGCTGAGTGCGAGGCCCTGGTGGCGCTCTATCAGAGTACGGATGGGCTGAACTGGAGCGATAGCCCTGACAACACATGGAACCTGACACAAACTCCGTGCCGTTGGCGGGGAGTCACCTGTACTGCGGGAAGCCCCAGACATGTTGCCGGCATCGGCCTTTCGAGCGACCACCTGAAGGGGGTTCTGCCCGATCTCTCCGCTCTGCCGGGTTTGACGCGGCTCAATCTGTCTTCGAATGAGCTGGGTGGTCCTGTGCCTGATCTCTCCACGCTGACGGCCCTGGAAAGCCTCCGGCTAAACGACAACCAGTTGACCGGTGGCCTGCCTGATGTCTCCAAACTGACGCGCCTGGCGACGCTGGACGTGTCTTCGAACCACTTGAGCGGGGAAATCTCTCACCTTGCGTCGTCCAGCCTGGTCGAACTCCGGCTGAACGGGAACCAGTTGAGCGGCTCCATTCCTGATCTCTCCTCCTTTTCCCGGCTGGCCACTCTGGATCTGTACAGTAACAAGCTCAGCGGCGAGATGCCTGCAGCGCTGCCGCCGCGTATCGACAGGCTCGATCTGTCCTTCAACGAACTGAGCGGCACCCTCCCCGATCTTTCGGCTGCACCAACGCTTACTCACCTTGACATCGCCTCCAACCAGATAGGCGGGGGCATACCGGCCAAACTGCCACCGGGGCTGCACTACCTGGATGCCTCGAGCAACCGGCTCAGCGGCGGCATCCCCGGCGTTTTGCCGGAATCGCTGGGACACCTGTACGTAGCCAATAACCAACTGAGCGGACAGGTTCCATCCAGCGCTTGCATGGAGTCGTCACGTGCCTATCTCGACCTGGCATTCAATAGGCTGACAAGCGCTGCCGATCCCTGTGTCACGGAGCGTGATCCTGACTGGAAGGCCACCCAGACTGTACCCCCTACCCAAGTCCGGGCCCAGGCGGTTCCCAGCACCGGGATCCTTTTGCACTGGCAGCCCATTGCCTATTCCGGAGGCGGCGGACACTACGACGTGCTGTGCGGTACGCAGAGCGGAGGTCCCTACACCTCAATGGGCACGACGGCGGCCACCGGCGGCAAGAGCGCAGACGGTCTGCTCCTTGGCGGTCTTTCTCCCACCACGACTTACTACTGCGTGGTGCACACGTTCACACCCGCCCACGACAACCAGCGGAATGACCTCACCAGCACGGACAGCGCAGAGGTCAACGCGTATCCCAACGCCCAAACCGACTGCCGGACGCAGACCGACCTTCCTCAGGGCGAGTGCGAGGCTTTGCTGGCGTTCTATCAAAGCACGGGTGGGCCGCGCTGGAGCGACAACATCAGCAACGGCTGGAACGTGACCCAGAGTCCGTGCAGTTGGACGGGAATTCAGTGCTATGGTGATGGCACGCGGCACGTCGTAGGGATTGACCGACCCGGCATGAACCTGGTGGGGAGCATCCCGAATCTCTCCGGGCTCTCGGGCTTGAGCGGCCTCAAACTGCGAAACAACCAACTTGGTGGCAGCATCCCCCCATTATGGCCAGACAGTCTCAGAATTCTGGACCTGAGCCACAACGCCTTGAGCGGGAAAATCCCCACCGGACTTCCGTCAGGACTCATAGCGCTGTCTCTTGAACATAACGAGCTGAGCGGCGCGATTCCAGCCATTTTGTCGACCCGCCTCATCTCCCTGTCGCTTGCTGCAAACGAGCTGAGCGGCTCTGTTCCGGACCTGTCTGGCTGTACCAGGTTGGATACACTTGACTTGCGAGATAACCACCTGGAGGGCGGCATCCCCGCGAACCTGCCAAAAAGCCTGAGGTACCTGTACCTCAGCGCCAATGAGTTGGAAGGCACCATTCCCGATTTGTCGGCGCTGACGGGGCTGCGGTGGCTGTTCCTTCGCGACAACCACCTAGCCGGCGCCATACCCGATCTCTCCACCTTCACGGACCTTCGTTCTCTTGACCTTTCCGCGAACCAACTGAGCGGAAGCATCCCCGGCGTTCTGCCGCCAGCACTGGAACATCTCGAAGTGGCCAACAACCAACTGAGCGGACAGGTTCCACGGAGCGTTTGCATGGGACCGGCCTGGCAAGATGCGTTTGTCGAGCTGGGATACAACAAGCTGGCTAGCGCCGCCGATCCCTGTGTAAGGACTCGTGACCCTGACTGGGCGGCGACTCAGACGGTGCCCCCCGCCAACGTGCAGGCGCAGACAATCTCGGCCACCATGGTCAAGTTGACCTGGACGCGCATCCAGTACACCCGAGATAGGGGCTACTACGAGGTGCGGTGCGGCGCACAGAGCGGTGGTCCCTATACGTCGGTGGGCACCACGGCAACCACCGGCGGCAAGACGACCAGTTGGTTAACGGTCAGCGATCTGGCCCCAGGTAACACCTACTACTGCGTGGTGCGGACCTTCACACCTGCGCACGGCGACCAGCAGAGTGACCTGACGAGCATCGACAGCGCCGAGGTGACAGCGACGACGGATCATGCAGCGATCGGACCATGACCGGAACGGCAGATCGGGTCGCCAGCGGAGGCATCTTCTCAGCCAAACGCATCAACCGCCTGTGTTCCTCAAGACAGGTCAGGAGGCCCCAGATGAGACGCTCACTCTGCAATATCGGTCTGGCATTGGGTAGCCTTGTGCTCGCCGCCCTCATCGCAACCTCTGGAATGGGCCCGGTGCGGGCAAGTCCTTTGAGCGTCTTCACCCCCGGCGACAGCGCCGGAAGCCCTGACCACGCCCGGCACGCGCCCGGCGCAGCTCCCTTTGCCGGCACCTTACGCAAGCAGTTGGCCACGCCCACCGCGCTCCGCGCGGGGCCGGTGACAGAGGCTGCCCATGTTGTCTGGATGCCGCTTGTCATCGGTCTGTTGACAGACTGCCAGGCCCAGACTGATCTGCCCCAGGCTGAATGTGAGGCCCTGGTCGCACTCTACTGGAGCGCGGGAGGGCCGGACTGGCACGACCACCTCCACAATGGATGGAATATGACGCAGAGTCCGTGTAGTTGGGCGGGCGTGACATGCAGTTCGGGCACCCCGAAGCACGTGATCGCCATCGATCGCACGATGGACAACCTGGTTGGAGTCCTTCCGGACCTCTCTCCCCTGACCCACCTTGAGAGCCTCCGCCTGGCTTACAACCAATTGAGTGGCAGCATCCCTGAACTCGCCCAGCTCCGCAACCTGCGCAGCCTCGATCTCGACTCCAACCAATTGAGCGGCAGCATCCCTGAACTCTCCACCCTGACGCGTCTGGAGAGACTTGCGTTGTCCCGCAACCGGCTGACTGGCCACATCCCCAGCCTCGCAGCGCAGACAAGCCTGCGGGAGCTGCTACTGGACGAAAACGAGTTGAGTGGCGTCCTGCCTGACCTCTCCTCACTCGTGAACCTCGAAGGCGCCGGCATGAGCAGCAACCAACTGACCGGACCCATTCCGGATCTCTCCTCACTCACGAACCTGCAGGGCCTGGACCTCTCGGACAATCAACTGGATGGCCCGATTCCCGATCTGTCCTCCCTGGCCAAGCTGGAGACGCTGAATCTGGCGCACAACCGTTTGGCTGGTTCCATCCCCGCCCTTGGCGCGCTCGGCAAGCTGAGCGAGCTCCGCCTGACCAGCAATCGGCTGAGCGGCGCCATCCCCGATGCTTTGCCGGCTAACCTGGCCTGGCTCTACCTTGACCTCAATCAACTGGGAGGACTTATCCCGGCAAGTGTGTGCGGCGTCGCCCATGATGTGAGGCTGTCCTACAACAAGCTGACTGGCCTTGCCGAACCCTGTCCAAAACTGATCGGTGGGGCCTGGGAAGACACGCAGACGGTGGCGCCCGACAACGTTCGGAGCCATGCCTTGTCATCTACCAGCGTCCAGTTGCTCTGGGATCCCATACGCTATGATGAAGATAGCGGCCACTATGAAGTGCGGTGCGCTGCGCAGTCGGGGGGTCCCTATACCTTGAGGGGGACCACGGCAACCACCGGCGGCAAGACGGCCATCGGTCTCCCCCTCACCGACGTATCAGTCTCCGCTCCGCTGTACTGTGTGGCGCGCACTTTCACACCTGCCCACGACGACCAGCAGAACGATCTTACCAGCCCGGACGGCGACGAGGTGGTAGTGATGGGCGCCTTGACCGGTACTGACTGTAGGGTCCAAAGCGAGATACCACAGGCTGAATGCGAGGCATTGGTAGCGCTTTTCACCTTCACCGTCGGCGTTGCCTGGCTTGACAGCCCTGACAATGGCTGGAATGTGACACAGACTCCGTGCAGTTGGACGGGGGTGACCTGCGGCAGCGAGGGTCCCGTCCACGTGACCGGCATCCATCGAGCAGCGGTGGGGCTCCGGGGTGAAATCCCCGATCTCTCTGCCCTCACCGGGCTGGAAGGCCTGGAACTCTCCGGGAATCACGATCTGTACGGAGCCGTTCCCGATCTCGCCGCCCTCGTGGCGCTTCGCACGCTCGACTTGAGCAATGGCCGGCTTGCCGGCGGCCTCCCTCCAGGCCTGCCATCCTCCTTGCGTCACCTGTCGCTGCACCACAATGATCTCACGGGCGCCATTCCCGACCTCTCTGGCCTTACGGGTCTGCAAGACCTCAAGCTCAACGACAACCACCTTGACGGGTTGATTCCCGATCTCTCCGGCCTCCCGAGTCTGAACGTAGCCTGGCTTCATGACAACCGACTCAGTGGTTCCATCCCTGAGGCACCGGCAAGTGCCAGCTTGAAGGAGCTGCTTCTTGCCAACAACCAACTTGGCGGGGTCGTTCCCGCCTGGGTGTGTCAAGTGCCAATCGTCAATGTGGACCATAACATGCTCATAGGTGCCGCCGATCCCTGCATGACGACCTTACACCCTGAGTGGACAGGCACCCAGACGGTGCCACCTACTGACGTCGCGGCGGATTTCTCCTCGTATACCAGTCTGCAGGTAAGCTGGCAGCCGATCGAGTACTCAGCCGGCTCCGGGTACTACGAAGCCCGGTGTGGGGTCACGCCTGGTGGTCCCTATGCCATCGCTGGAGAAACCTGGGGCAAAGAGGACGCCCGCTTGAACCTGACCGGCCTGCCTCCCAACACGCCTTACTACTGCGTGGTGCGCACCGTCTCGAGCGCATCTGGTGACCAGCAAAACACTCTTACCAGCCTGGACAGTGCGGAAGTGTACGCAGAGCCTGGCGCCGCCGCCACGGACTGCCACACCCGGAATGATCTGCCGCAGGCGGAGTGCGAGGCCCTGGTGGCGCTCTACGACAGGACGGGCGGTCCGGACTGGAGCGACAGCCCCGAGAATGGATGGAACCTCAACCAGACACCGTGCAGTTGGACGGGCGTGACCTGCAGTAACACGCGCCCGGCCCATGTGCTCAGATTGGAAAGAGCAGCAATGGGACTCCGTGGTGAGATTCCCGACCTTTCCTCTCTGACCAACCTGCGGGAACTCCGGTTGGATGACAACCATCTGAGCGGTGGAATCGTTCCTTCCTTTCTGCCGCTGTCCCTGCATGACCTCTCGCTGGGGCGCAACCTTCTCACAGGTCCCATTCCTGACCTCTCTGGTATCACGGGTTTGCATGACCTTGACCTGGGATGCAATCGACTGAGCGGCAGCATCCCCGACCTCTCAGCTCTCGTGGACCTGCAGACGCTCGGGGTCCACTACAACCAGCTCAGTGGAGTCGTTCCGGACTGGGTATGCGACTTGCCGGCATTAACCCCCAGTGTGCACGGCAACATGCTGACAAGCGCCCCTCCCTGCATGCAGAGAAGGGATCCCTTCTGGGCAGACACACAGACCGTGCCCCCCACCGCCGTGAAAGCGCGGGCTATCTCCGCTCACAGCATCGAATTGACATGGACGCCCATCCTCTACACCCGCGATGGCGGGTACTATGAGGCGCGGTGCGGCGCGCAGCCAGGCGGCCCGTACGCGTCGATGGGGACCACGAGCGCCGCGGGCGGCAAGACGGCAAGTGGTCTGACCCTGGACGGCCTGATCTCTGGCACCACCTACTACTGCGTGGTGCGGACCTTCACGCCCGCCCACTACCTGCAGCAGAGCGACCTGACGAGCATCGACAGCGCCGAGGTGATGGTGACGACGGATCAGGCGCCGATCGGACCATGACCGGACCTGCGGCTCGGGTCGCTGGCGGAGGTATCTTCTCAGCCCAACTCAGCAACAGCCTGTGTTCTTGGAAACGATCAGGAGACCCCAAATGAGACGGTCACTCTACGGTATCGGTCTGGCGTGTGGGATTCTCGTGCTTGCCGCTCTTATCGCGACATCGGGAATGGGCCCGGTGCGGGCAAGTCCAGCGAGTGTCTTCACCGTCACCAAGACGGCCGACACGAATGACGGCGCCTGTACGCCGGCGGACTGCTCGCTGCGCGAAGCGGTGGTGGCGGCCACCGTTCATCCCAGCGCCTCCCAGCCGGAGCCCGTCTGGCGCTTCCGCGGCTACACCTACCGGGGCCAGCCGGGCGACAGCACGCACGGCCTGCCGGAGGTGACGCTGCGCCTGTACGGGCGCGCACAAGGTGAACCGGCGCCTGGGCGGCTGATCCTGACCAGGCAGAGCGACGGCAGCGGGTTCTGGAACTTCTACATCATCAAAGGGTATGTGGCGGATATCATGCGGTTGGAGGCAGAGCCCCCGGCAGGGCTGGCGGGAACCGGGGTGTGGACCGAGGATGGGGTGATCCTGGACAACCTGACCGTGGAGTGGACGAAGCCGAAGCCGGAAGTCCACATGAATGCGTTCTTCTTCGACGCGCCGACGCCCACGCCTACGGTTACGCTGACACCCACGCCCTCGGCGACGATGACAAAGACTCCGACTGCAACTTACACCCTCTCACCCACGGCGACCGACACGCCGACCACCGCCGTAGGGCAGCCCTTGCTGTGGTTGCCGCTGCTGCTCAAGAACTACGATGAACCTGACCAGCGACTGGTCTTTAGCACCTACCTGGGTGGTGGCTTGATTGACTTCGGTGATGAGACAGTCGTGGATGCGTCAGGGAATGTCTATGTCTGCGGGGGCACGGATTCACGGGACTTTCGAACGACCGCGGGCGCCTACGACCGGATGCGCCACGGCGGCCGCGATGCGTTCGTGGCCAAGTTTGATCCTGAGGGGCGGCTGCTGGCGAGCACCCTGCTCGGCGGTTCCGGCTCCGAAAGCTGCAACGCCCTGACGCTGGGACCGGACGGGACCGTTTATGTGGGGGGCGGCACCTACTCGGCGGACTTTCCGGCGCCAGGCTCCTTTATGACCGACAACGCCTTCATCGCCAGGTTCGACCCCAATTTGACCACGCTGGTGACCAGCACGCTCATCGCCAGCAGCCACGTCGTCTGGGGGCTGGACTGGGACGCGGCCAGCGACCTCTGGGTGACAGGGGGCAGCTTTACTGCCAGGTATGACAGTGGTTTGAACCAAGTTTGCCGAGTGGCACTGTCGGGTGGAGACGAGGGCTACGCTATGGCCGCGGCTGGGGGATATGGCTATGCTGTTGGCCAGACCTTTGCCAGGGGCACCCGCGACGGCTTCGTGCGAAAGTACGACGCTGCCTGCCGACCCGTCTACGAAATGACCATCGGCGGCAGCCGCGCCGACTGGTTTATGGATGTGGCGGTTGATGGCAGCGGCCGCGCCTATGCCTTTGGCGACACCACCAGTCCGGACTATCCCGTTACTGGCAACGCCTTCCAGCCATCAAACCGGGGCGATCGCGACGGCGTGCTGACGGTCCTGAACACAGCGGGCAAGGGCTGGGTGTACAGCAGCTACTACGGTGGGTCCGCTCTTGAGTACGCGCTGGGCGGCGGCCTGGACGTCGATGGCAACGCCTATCTGACCGGGGTGACCTACTCCAACGACCTGGTCACCGCCGACCCGCTCCAGGGTACCTACGCCGGGGGCGGCGACATCTTCCTGGCCAAGCTGCAAGTGGACGGCGCCGGGGCGCCGCTCCCCCTCTTGTTCGGCACCTACTTCGGTGGGTCGGGGACGGACTCAGCCTATGGCATGGCGGTCGGGCCGGGAGGTGGTGTGGTTCTCACGGGCATCACCGGCTCCAGCGACTATCCGACAAAGATCCCGGTCCAATCTCACTACGCGGGGGGCGGCGAGGATATAATCGTGACCAGGCTGGCCTTCGGAACCGCCGGCGGCACGGACTGCAGCGCCCAGACAGACATCCCGCAGGCCGAGTGCGTGGCGTTGGTGGCGCTTTATCAGAGCACGAACGGCCCGAATTGGAGCGACAGCCCGGAGAACGGCTGGAAAGTGACGAATAGCCCGTGCAGTTGGACCGGAGTGAGCTGCAGCAGCGGCAGCCCACGGCATGTCATCGCGATAGACCGTGCCAACTGCAACATGGCAGGCACCCTCCCGGATCTGTCCGCCCTTACCAGGATGGAGTTCCTCAATCTGTCTAGTAACCGACTTGTCGGCGGCATGCCGGACCTTTCGGCCCTGGCGGACTTGCAGTGGCTCTACCTGTACTCCAATTCCCTGAGCGGCAACATCCCCGACCTGTCCGCCCTGACCGACCTACGGGATCTGGGGCTTAGCTACAACAAACTGAGCGGCAGCATACCGGACCTTTCGATTCTACCCAACCTTCAACGAGTTTTTCTGCACAACAACGAGCTGAGTGGTAGCATCCCCAACCTCTCCGCGCTGACCAACCTGCAGGGGCTCTTTCTGTACAACAACCACCTTAGCGGCAGCATCCCGGAGCTCGCAGCCCTCACCAACTTAGAGTATCTCGCCCTCAACAACAATCAATTGAGTGGAAACATCCCCGACATCTCGGCCCTCACCAACCTGCAGGGGCTACATCTGTACTCTAATCGGCTTAGCGGCAATATCCCCGACCTTTCCGCACTCACAAACCTGCAGCAGCTCTTGCTGGCGGACAACCACTTGAGCGGCAGCATCGTTCCTGAACACCTACCTCCGGCCCTGCATGATCTCGCTTTGGACCATAACCACCTTACTGGTCCCATTCCTGACCTTTCAAGCATCACGGGTTTGGCTTTCATGGACGTGGGTTTCAACCAATTGAGTGGCAGTATCCCCGATCTCTCAGCCCTCGCGAACCTCTCAACGCTTTACGTCGAAGGCAACCAATTAAGTGGAGCCGTTCCCGACTGGGTATGTCACTCCAGGGTAAATTCGCTTCGAATAGACGGCAATATGCTGACTGCCGCACCCGGTTGTTTGGAAACACTTGAACCCGGCTGGGCGGCAACCCAGACCGTGCCACCTGCAGATGTTCAGGCGCAGGAACTCTCCGGTAACTCAATCCGGTTGAGCTGGACGCCCATCCTCTACACGGGCGACGGCGGTTACTACGAGGTGCGGTGCGGTGCGCAGAGCGGCGGCCCCTACACGGCCATGGGCACTACGGCGGGCACTGGCGGCAAGACCGCAAGTGGTCTGACCCTGGACGGCTTGACCCCTGCTGCCACTTACTGCTGCGTGGTGCGGGCTTTCACGCCTGCCCATGGTGACCAACAGAATGACCTGACCAGCATCGACAGCGCCGAGGTGACGGCGACGACCAGCCCCGCGTCTGCCAGCCGTTAGCCTGGGTTGCGTGATAGCGGCGTGCAGCGAGCGCCCCAAAAGGGTGGTTGGCGCCAGCGCCGTGCGCGGTTCTATAATGCCTGGTCATGACGGAACCTGATTCCCCCCTGCGCGTGTTGTTCCTGGCGTCGGCCAAGTCGTACCGGACGGCGCCGTTCCTGGCTGCGGCGGAGCGGCTGGGGGTGGAGGCGGTGCAGGGGCTGGACGTGCCGCCGCCGCTGGTGGCGAAGGCGCGGCGGGAGACGCCCAACCTGCTGCCGCTGGACTACCGGGACGTGGAGAAGTCGACTCAATTGATCCGCCAGTATGCCGAGAAAGAGCGGGTGGCGGCCATCATCGGCCTGGACGACTCCGGTTCGGTGATGGCGGCCCTGGCCAGCGCCGCCATCGGCCTGGCGCATAACTCTCCCGATGCCACTCTCGCCGCCCGCAGCAAGATCCTGATGCGGCGGCAGTTTGCCCGCCACCACGTGCCCTCGCCCCAGTTCCGCCTTTGGCACACGGACGACGACCCCGAGATCGCCGCCGAGGAGACGCGCTATCCCTGCGTGCTCAAGCCGACGACCCTCTCGGGCAGCCAGGGCGTGATGCGCGCGGACGAACCGGGCGAGTTCGTGGCGAGTTGGGAACGCCTGCGGTCGATCCTGGCGGCGGACCGCTGCGAGGAAGTCCTGGTTGAGGACTACATTCCCGGCGTCGAGGTGGCCCTGGAAGGGCTGCTGGACCGCGGCCATCTGCACGTGTTGGCCCTGTTTGACAAGCCCGACCCGCTGGTGGGTCCCTTCTTCGAAGAGACGATCTATGTGAGCCCCTCGCGGCTGCCCGCCGCCACGCAGGAGGCCATTGCCGCGGCCACGGTGGAGGCAGCGGCGGCTTTGGGGCTGCGCACGGGACCCATCCATGCCGAGCTGCGAGTCAATGAGCAGGGACCCTGGGTGGTGGAGGTGGCGGCGCGCTCCATCGGCGGGCTGTGCAGCCAGACCCTGCGGTTTGGCGAGAACGTGTCGCTGGAAGAACTGATCCTGCGGCAGGCGTTGGGACTGCCGATCGACACGATGGAGCTGCAGGCCCAGGCCCGCGGGGTGATGATGATTCCGATCCCGGCGGCGGGCGTGCTGACCGCCGTGGACGGGATGGAGGAGGCCAGGGCGATGCCCCTGATCGAGGACATCGAGATCACGGCGCCCCTGCAGTACCCCGTCGTTCCCCTGCCGGAAGGGAACAGTTACCTGGGCTTTGTCTTTGCCAGCGGCGACACGCCCGCGGCGGTGGAGACGGCACTGCGGGAGGCGCACGCCAGGCTGGTGTTCACGATCACGCCGGAGATGGACCTGGCTCCGAAGCAGCAGCGTTGACCCGGCCAACCTGGCCGGTTGTGGGCTCACTTCAGCAGAACCAGTCTTCGGTGATGCGCGGGGGCGCTGGCGCAGCGCCCGGCGGCGTCAGGACCGGCGTTGGGCGACCGGCCTGCGCATAGGCAAGGGCGGCGATGCCGGCAAAGGCATCGGCGGACGAAAGGCCACTGGCGGCGGCTTGCTCCGCTGACCGGGCGACGGCTGTTTGCAGCGCGTCCATGGCCGGATCGGGATGGCGCCAGGTGTGGACGAAGTTGGCGGCGTCGAGCGGCCCCAGCCAGTCATGCGTGTCAGCCTGGTCGAGCAGAGCCGAGCCCGGCGGCACGAGCAGCCGGATCGACAACTGCACCGGGGGCGTGGCGGCTTGCAGTCCACGGCCGGCGATCCAGGCGAGCAGACCCAGGTAGTCGTCGAGGGTGGTCCAGGGCGTGAACGGCACCCACGTGGGCTGGATGTGCAGCCCGGCGCCGGCGGTGATGCTCTGGGCAAGGTCGAGGTCGGCAACGGTGTGACCCTTGTGCAGCCGTTCCAGCACGAGATCGCTGGTGGACTCAAAGGCGCTGATGATGAAGCGGGCGCCGAGCTCGCGAAACTCAGGGAACAGGCGCCGGTTTTGGAGAATGTGCTCGACCTTGGTGGTGAAGTCGAAGGTGACGCCGGGGAATTCGGCGTGCAGGCTCCGCGCCACACGCAGAGCGTGCGCAGGACCGTTAAGGAAGTCGGGATCGCCGAAAGTGATGTGGCCGGCCCCGGCCTGCACCTGCTGGCGGATGTCGGCCAGGATCGTGGCGACCGGCGTCACGACCAGCCGCCCCTGGTAGACGGGCGTGAGCGGGCAGTGACGGCAGGTGTGGAGGCACCCGCGCGTAGCCTCGACATAACCCACGAGCCTGGCGCCGTCGCCGTCGACATAACGGGCATAGCGGCTGAGGGGCGGAAGCTGGTCGCGGGCGGGTGTGGGCAAAGGCCGGGCGCCAGCGGTTGGGGCGGCTGCTGAGCCTGAGACGATGACGCCGGGGATCGCCAACGGCATGCGACCGGCCACGAGGGAGGAGACGAGCTCTACCAGGGGGCCTTCCGCCTCGTCGCCGATGACGCTGTCGGCCAGGGGGGCGCCGCCGTCCCGGGCTTGCAGCAGAAAGCCGGCGTTGAGCACGGCGTAGAGGCCGTACAGGCAGATGTGGGCGTCCGGGTTCAACCGCCGCACCTGTTCCGCCGTCTGGACCCCCAGGCGCAGGGCGGTGTGCATGGGGACGGAGATGGCGACCACGGCGGCCGCGGCCACGGCGGCGGCAGGAAACGCCTCGACGGAGAGGTCGGCCACCCGCGGTGAGAAGCCGGCTGCCTCCAGCGCCGCTGCGGGCCAGGCCAGGCTGAGCGGCTGGTGGCCAAGCTCATACGACGCCAGCAGCACAACGCCTCCCGGCCGGCAAAGGGCGGGAGACGCCGGAGGGTTTTCGGTTTGGCCTGCGGCGATCATTTGCCCCTGGGGCCGCCTTTGCCGCCGCCCTTGCCGGGCGCAGCCTGCGGCGTCCAGCCTTCCGGCATGGCGGCTCCTTCGCCGAAGAAGAACTCCTCCATCTGCTCCTTGAGGAAGCCGACGGCGTCGGGGTCCAGGGTGTTCAGGCCGTAGTGGTTGATCAGGATCGTGGCCTGCTGCAGCCACATGTTCCAGGCTTCCTGGGAGACGTTCTCGTAGATACGCCGGCCCAGGTCATCGCTTGCGGGCGGCGCCGCCAGGCCAGGAAGCAGCCGGCCCAGCTTCACGCACTGCACCATTCGTGTCATAATCGCTCATATGCCTCGTGTGGCTGAAGTGTTCTGATGATACCGCCTTCGCCTGACTTGTCAATCCTGGAGCAGCTCGGCAGACGCCCGCGCATCCTCTACCTGGGCATGGACGGCGTCTTTTCGCTGATCCCGCTGGCGGCCCTGCTGGCAGCGGGCCGCCGGGTGGCCGCGGTGGTCCTGCCCGGCGCCGAGACCCGCTGGGCCTCCCCGGAGGTCGCGGGCGCCGACCTTCCCTTGCTGGACAGCCCGGTACGGCCCGGCCTGGCGCACGAAGCCTGGAAGCACGGCATCCCGGTCCTCGAGGTGCAAAGGCTTACCGAGGAGCGGGCGTGGGAGGCCGCGGCGGCGCTGCGGCCCGACCTGATCGTCATCGCCTGCTTTCCGCAGATCCTGCCGGCCAGGTGGCTGGCGCTGCCCGCGCTCGGCTGCCTGAACCTGCATCCTTCGCTGCTTCCGGCCTACCGCGGGCCGGCGCCCCTCTTCTGGCAACTGCGGGCGGGCGAAGGCGTCACGGGTGTTACTCTCCACTTTCTTGACCGGGGAATCGATACGGGGGACATCGTGGCCCAGGCGCCCGTGGTCTTTCCGCCGGGCGCCACCCAGGCTGCGCTGGAAAGCACGCTGGCGGAGAGCGGCGCGCGACTGCTGCTGGCGGCGCTGGACCTGCCGGTGCTGCCGAGGCGCCCCCAGCCCGCACCGGGCGCCAGCTACCAGGGTTTCCCCGCCCAGGCAGATCGGGGCGTCCCCGCTACCTGGACGGCCACCCGCGCCTTTAACTTCGTGCGCGGGGCCAACGAGTGGGCGCCCTTCTGGCTCGACCTTGATCCACCCCTGGCGGTGGCTGCCGCATTCGCCGTGGAGCCCGAGGGCACGCTCGCGGCGCCCTATGAGCGGGCTGGCCGCACCGTGCGCGTACGCTTTGCGACCGGCGTGGTGGACTTCCTGTTGGCCTGACGGGCCGCCGCCGCGCGCAGTGCTGCCAGGGAAGGGGGGCGAAAGCAAGTGGCATAGGCCGTCTTTGGACCCAGACACCGATGGCCCTATAATGCTGGCAGACGGGCGCCCCGCCCGAGCCAGGCAGCCTCGCTTGGCATCCCTCCCCGATGGGCGAGAGAACTCTGGCGAAAGTCAGTGTTGTCGGGGAGGGAGTTTTTTTGTTTGGGTGGGGCGTACAGCGGCATCTTCTCACCAGCAAGGACCTATGCCCCTCCACCTCACCGCGGATGACCGCGCCAAGTTGAACGGCGAGCAGGGTGCGGCCGTCCAGATGGCTATGAACATCGTCGTGCGCATGGCCGAGGTGCATGGCGCCGCGGAACTGCTGGACATCAGCGCCGCGCACATCGACAGCACCATCTACATTGGGGACGCGGGGATGGAGTTCGCCGAACGGCTGGCCAGCCTGGGGGCGCGCGTGGTCGTGCCCACCACCCTCAACGTCAGCGGCCTGGACGAGCAGCACTGGCAGGAATGGTCCGTGCCGGAGGCATGGGCTGCCCATGCCTACCGCCAGATGGTGGCCTACCGGAGCATGGGCACGGAGCCGACGTGGACCTGCGCCCCCTACCAGACGGCATTCCGGCCCGCCTTCGGGCAGCAGGTGGCCTGGGGTGAATCGAATGCCATTGTCTTTGCCAACTCGGTCTTGGGAGCGCGTACCGAGCGCTACCCCGACCTGATGGACGTGTGCTGCGCCATCACGGGGCGCGCCCCGGCGGTGGGATTGCACCTCACCCCGAACCGGGCGGGCGACCTGCTGCTCAGGTTGGTGGATGTGCCTGCGGACGTGCAGGGCGATGACACCTTGTACCCCGTCCTGGGACATCTGATGGGCAAGGTGGCGCAGGATCGCATCCCCGTAGTGGATGGCTTTGCCGTGCCGCCCAATGAGGACCAGCTCAAGGCCCTCGGCGCCGCCGCCGCCTCATCGGGGACGGTGGCGCTGTTTCACATTGTCGGCGTCACCCCCGAGGCGCCCGATCTGGAGACGGCGTTCCAGGGCCGGACCGGGTACAACACCTATTCGGTGACCATGGACGATCTGCGGCAGGCCCGCCGCGAGCTCAGCACCGCCGTGGGGGAGCGGCTGGATATGGTCGTGCTGGGCAGCCCGCACTTCTCGCTGGGCGAGTTCCGGCAGCTTGCCCCGCTCCTGGCCGGCCGCCATACCCACCCTGACGTCCAGTTTCTCGTGACGTCGAGCAGGGCCACGGTCGTCCTGGCGGAACGGGCCGGCCTGCTGGAGACGCTCAGGGCCTTCGGCGGACGCGTGACGGTCGATACGTGCATCCTGGCCACGCCCATGCTGCCGGCAGGCATCCGCACGCTGATGACTAACTCCGGCAAGTATGCCTACTATGCCCCCGGCATGCTCGACGTCCAGGTGACGTTTGGCGCTCTTGCCGACTGCGTCCAATCGGCCGTGGAAGGGCGCGTGGTGCGCCATGAAGGCGTGTGGGACCAGTCATGAAAGCGCCAGAACGTCTGCAAGCGCGACCCATCATTCCCGGCGCCGCCGACGGGGTGGTTCTGGCCACCACCGAACCGCTGTCGTTCTGGGGCGGCTATGACTATCACACAGGGGCGATCATCGACCGCCGGCATCCGCTGGCCGGTCAGGTCGCCGCAGGCCGCATCCTGGCGGTGCCCTTCACCCGCGGTTCTTCCACTACGACGGCCGTGCTGCTGGAGGCCGTGCGCGCGGGCACGGCGCCGGCGGCTATCCTGACCACGGGCATCGACTCCTTCTTTGCCCTGGCAGCCGTGGTTGCCGAGGTCATGTACGGCCACGTCCTGCCGGTGCTCGCGCTCGACGAAGCGGACTTCGCCCGCCTCGAGACTGGCGATCACCTCCGCATCGACGCCGATGGCGCCCTCTGGCGCACGCCGGCGCAGCCCTAGATCAGTTCCTTATCGATGTAGCACCAGCGCCAGGTCTCGCCCTTCTCAAAGGACTGGATGATGGGATGGCCGGTGGCGTGGAAATGCTTGGTGGCGTGCTTGTTGGGCGAGTTGTCGCAGCAGCCCACATGACCGCAGGTGAGGCACAGCCTCAGGTGGATCCAGGTGCCCCCGTCCCGCAGGCAGTCTTCGCAGCCCTTGGCGCTGGGGGTGACTTCGTGGATTTGGTCGCGATGGGTGCAGGTCATGAGCGCTCCTTGGCGTGCTATCGTGTGTTGGTAGCGCATGGTAGCGCAGGGAGGCTCCGGTGTCAACGAGAGAGACGCCGCCATCAGTTCGGGCCAACCGGGGACCGGCACTATAATAGGCTCGCCGGTCGGGTGAGGCGTCCCCCCCCACACGGACAAGCAGACCGGCGGATGACTGGCGGCAGCGCAGACGCAAGACAAAAGGATGTGCATTTGACACGGAGGGCGCGATGAAGCGGGTCCGATCGGTTGACGTGCTTCGGGGCTTTGCCCTGATGTGCATGGTGCTGATCCATTTCATGATCTACTTCGGCAACGAAGGCGCCATGGCCACCTGGCCCTACTTCATTCTCAACGACCTCCTGGGCGATTGGGGGGCGGGTGGTTTTCTGATGATGATGGGGATCAGCCAGGTACTGTCGGCGACCAGGGCCGCCGACGCCAGTGAGATGTTCCTGTTCAAAAAGGCGTTTCTGCGGTCGGTGTACCTCTTTGCCATCGGCATCCTCATGCTGGCCCTGGCGTGGGGACCTTTCCAGATCTGGCAATGGGACATCCTGACGCTGATGGGATTTTCCACCCTTGTCCTCTCGTTCTGTCGTTTTCTGCCTTCCTGGGTGATTCTGGGCATCTGCGCCGTTGTGGCGCTCCTGACGCCGTGGCTGCGGTCAGGGGTTGACCTGGCGGCGAGCTGGGGAGGGCGCCTTCGTGCCGACGCCGGTCCTATCCGACTACCTGCCCGGCCTCCTGGTGCAACCGGTGAGCGAGTTCGAGGTGGTCTGGAGGTGGGATGCCATCGTACGGGGATTTCTGTTCACGGGCACGTTTCCTGTCTTCCCCTGGATCATCTTTCCGCTGATCGGCTTCGTCGTGGGCCGGCGCATCACTGCCCAGCGGCTGCAGCGCGATCTGCCGTGGCTGCTGGCGGCGGCGATCGCGTTCATTGGCCTGGGTTTCGGTCTGGCGTACAGCAGCCTGTCGCGGCCGGGCGTCTCTGTCGTGTCGGAATACATCGCACCCTTGAGCTTCTATCCGGATTCGTTCACGATGATGCTCTGCCAGGTCGGGATTTCGTTGGGGGTGTTCCTGCTCCTCTACGACGCCTACGACATTCGAGGGCGAGGGGAACAGCCAGGCGGCTTCGTCACCGGCCTTTTCATGCGGAGGAGCCGATTCTCCCTGACGTTCTACTTCCTGCACTATCTGATCATCGGCTGGTCGTTGGCGGTCGTCTTCCTGTTGACGGGCGAGTACCTGATCTTCGATCTGACGGGCGCCTGGCCGGCCCTCTTCTGCGGCGTGACTGCGGTGGCATTCCTGGAGCTCCTGATCGGCTTTTGGGAGCGTCGCGGCGGCCGGTACAGCCTGGAATGGATCCTGGCGATGTTGACGGCGCGCTACGTGAGGGCGTGAGCAGGGACGGGTTGGGACGCAAGTAGGAGAACACGAGGAGGACGGTATTGCCGGGCGGACACGAATAGGAAGACCCATGGATGGCAGGGGAGCAAGGTCACATGACCGGCGCTGTGACTTCCGGCACTGTCACGGATGACCGGCGCCGGACATACTGAGGTTGTCACTCAAGCCGCTGAGGAGGAGCATGTCCGGTGTCTGCTATTGTTGAAGTCCGCCATCTACAGAAGCACTACAGCCCGCCCGATGGCGTCGTGGCCGTCAAGGACGTCAGCTTTGAGATCGGGACGGGTGAGGTCTTCAGCCTGCTGGGGCCGAACGGTGCGGGGAAAACCACGACCATCTCCATGCTGAGCTGCCTGGTGGCGCCGACGGGCGGAGAGGCAACGGTGGCGGGCCACTCGATCACCCGGGCGCCGATGCAGGTGAAGCGCGTGATCGGCGTGGTACCGCAGGAGATCGCTCTGTATCCCACGATCAGCGCGCGCGAGAACCTGGAGTTCTGGGGACGCATGTACGGCCTGCGCGGGCCGGCGCTGAAGGCGCGGATAGAGGCTGCGCTCGACATCGCGGGCCTGGCCGATCGGGCCAAAGACAGAGTCGAAACCTACTCTGGGGGGATGAGGCGGCGGCTGAACATCGCCGTGGGCCTTCTGCACGAGCCCCAGGTGCTTTACCTGGATGAACCCACGGTCGGCATCGACCCGCAGAGCCGCCGCCGCATCCTTGACACCATCAAGACGCTCAACGCCCAGGGCATGACCGTCCTCTACACCACGCACTACATGGAAGAGGCGGAGGAACTCAGCCACCGCATCGGCATCATCGACCACGGCGAACTGATCGCGTTGGGCACGCTGGCCGAGCTCACGCAGCTCGTGGGCGAGTTCGACACCCTGGACCTGTGTCTGGACCTCAACGGCGCTGACCGCTCCGAGCTGGTGCGGCGCCTGGAGGCTGTCGAGGGCGTGCGCCGCGTGATCCTGGCAGAGGACGCCGGCGATGCCGAACTGGCGCACGTGTTGGTGCAGGTCAGCGAGGCCGACAGCCAACTGGGCGATGTCGTCGCCGCCGCCAGCCGCGCCGGGAGCCACATCAAGCAGCTTGTTATCCGCGAGCCGAACCTGGAAACGGTCTTCCTGCACCTGGCGGGCCGCGGCCTGAGGGACTGAGGAGGTGAACCTGTGAAGGTGTGGTCCATTGCCTGGAAAGACAACCTGATGCGGTTTCGCGACCGCAACGGGCTGCTGCTCATGCTGGCGGCGCCCCTTGTGCTCGCCGCCATTGTGGGCGCAGCGTTTGGCGGATTCGGCGGCGGCGGCAGCAACGCCCCCCTGACCGCCATGCCGATCGCGGTGGTCAACGAGGATGCGGGGGCGCTCGGCGGGCAGGTGGTGCAGATGCTCAAAAGCGAGTCACTGGCGGGCCTGCTGGCGCCGGTCGAGATGAACGATCCGGAGGCGGCGCGCCAGTCCGTCGAAGCTGGGGACCTGAGGGGAGTCGTGGTCATTCCGGCGGATTTTAGCGCTGCGGTCCGGGCCGCGGCCAATCCTGCCGCAGGCGCAGCCCGCAGCACCCTCACCCTCGAGGTCGATCCTACGGCAGCGATCAGCCCCTTGATTCTGCGGGCCATCGTCAGCCAGATTGCCGACGGGTTCAACTCAGGCGCAGTGGGCGGGCGCGTCGCCATCGACCAGCTTGCACAACGCGGGCGCCTGGCCGCGGTGGCCGCCAGGGCGCCGGAAGTGATCGGGCGGCTGAGCGCCCAGGACGCTGAACGCGGTCAGGCAGGGATCTGTCAAGAAGAGTGTGTAAATGGGTGAGAGCAGAGTAAGGAGAAACCAGTGTTTCGAGTCTGGCAGCGTCTGGTTTTGAGCAGCGCCGAGACAAGGCGCCGGGGTCAAGGGCCGCCGGAGGCGGCTTGCGCAGCCCTTGACGCCGGCGACGTCTCGGCGATGCTGGGCCGGATGCTGCCAGACGGTTCAGAGGGA
>JAKOVD010000144.1 GCA_029782215.1 Chloroflexota bacterium | reverse complement strand
CACAACTCAGCCAGGCTGCCGGTGATCACAATCCGATCATAGCAGCCCAGCGTACCGTCCAGGTCTTCAGCATACCTCTCGGTCAGCAGTCGTGTCGTCATGAAGTCACCTCACCGTAAGACGGTTGTGGTGCCTACTGTAGCTCAAGGGGCGTCGACATTCAACATTCCCCTGTTTGGTTCCGGCTCGTCCGGGTTAGGGGAGAGAAAGGGCCGGCGGCGCCAACGCTTCCAGGCCGGCGGCAGCCGTGCTGAAGCGGCGCGCCCGGCCGGGGTCAGGGCTCCGCATTGAACCGGTTCATGGCCGCGGCCAGGCCCTCGGCCAGCCAGGTCTCCACAGCGGCGGCGGCGCGCTCGCGCACCTGGGCCATGACCTCCTCTTCGGCCGCTGTGAAATCCTGCAGGACATAATCAGCCGGGTCCATGCGACCGGGAGGGCGGTCGATGCCGATGCGAAGGCGGGGAAATTGGTCGGTGCCGAGGCGCTGAATGATCGACTTCATGCCATTGTGCCCCCCGGCCCCGCCAAAGGGACGAAACCTCAGCTTGCCCGCGGGCAGATCGAGGTCATCGAAAATGACCAGGATGTCGGCAGGCTCCACCTTGTAGTAGGCAGCTAGCGGTTGCACAGATTCGCCGCTGAGATTCATATAGGTCTGCGGCTTGGCCAGGAGCAGCCGCTGGTCCTTGATGCGGCCATCGGCAACACGGGCTTTGAACAGGAGATTGTCAAAGCCGAACCGGTGCGCCAGCGCCAACAGGTCCACGATCTGAAAACCGACGTTGTGGCGGTTCTTCTGATAGCGCGGGCCGGGATTGCCAAGCCCAACGACGAGTTTCATGCGAAATGGCCCGTGACCCGCGGCAAAGGGCGTCCGAACCAGGGCGTCCGAACCGGCCGCTACCTGCTGACGACCAGCCGGTAGTACAGCCAGGTCAGAAGGCTCTTCACGGCGAAGAAGACGCCGATGACGACGAAGACGCCCAGGACGATGCGCGCCCCGCGCAGAAACGCTTGCCCCAGGCGTGAGGCCACGGAGGTCAAAGACTCGCCCGTGCTCCCCGTGCCGCCGCCATCCGTTTCCCCCGCATTGGCGACTGCCGCGCCGGCTGGGGTGGCAGTCGCTTCGGGCGCCGGCGTCGGCGTGGGAATCACCGGCGTCAACACCACCGGCGTCGCCGTGGCCGGCTTCGGGGTGGGGGTGATGGTGGGTGTTGGCGTCTCTTGCGGCGTGGGGGTGGCCACGGGGCCTGTGTTGGCCACCTGGGTGCGCACCACGAAGTACTCGTCATAGTTGCCGTCGCGCTTGACGATGCGCAGGCGGATCGAGTAGGTGCCATCGGAGACCGAACGCGTGTCCCAAAGGCCGAGGACGCCGTTGTTCACCGGTGTTTCACTGACGGCAATGTTGAACCAGTTCTGGGTGCCTGTCGGCGCCGCCGCCAGCTCATACTTCCAAAAATCGGGATGGGTCGTGGTGCCGCGAATCTCGGTCACGCCGCGCAGCACTTCGGTCTCGGGCGGGTAGTTGATGCCCGGTCCTTGCGCCAGGACGCGACCCGAGCCAAACAGGAGAACGACAAAGAGCAGGAGAGGCAGGAGGCGTTTCATAGAATCTGACCGCTGGATTGCTGGGCCTACGATGCGTAGGCGCAATCGGTTAGTCTAGCACAGCGCCGATGCAAACAGAAGTCCGACTTCTTCAAGAAGTCGGACTTCTGTTCTTCTTGAGACCAGATTCGGCAGCGGGCTCAACCCATCTCGTCCAGCCGCTTCTGCCATTTCTCCACGAGCCGGCTGTAGGTCGCCTGGTCGAGTTCGCCCTTGGCGAGACGCATGTCCAGGCTGTCGATCATAGCCTCGATCTCGGCCTTGGTCTGCGGCGCCGCCGTCTGCGGGGCGGCCGCTGGTGGAGCGGCCTGCGGCTGCATCGCTCCCTGCATCGCCTGGGCAATCATGCCGCCCAAACCGGCGCCCATGCCGATGCCCGCTCCCAGACCGACGCCCGCGCCAACCGCGTCGCCCCCGGCGCCGCCCTGGCCTGCACCTGCCGCGGCCGTGCCCAAAGCCTGGGCGGCCTTGAAGCGGAGATAGGCGTTCATGTCGCCGATGGCGCCCATGGCGGCGCGCTCGTCAATGGCCTTCGTGGTGTCGTCGGTGGCGGTGATGGACTGGACGAAGACCTGCTTGATGGTGATGCCCGACTGCAGGAACGACTCGGACACCTTCGCCTTGAGGGCGACGCTGATCTCATCAGTCAGACCCGGCAGGTCGAACAGCCCCGCCTTGCTCTCGCCCAGGACGTCGGCAAAGGCCGACACGAGCTGGCCGCGCAGCCAGTCGGCGATCTCGTTGGTGCTGTACAGCCCGCGCTGGCCAACCACCTGCGCCACAAAACGCTGGGCGTCGGACACCTTAATCGAGTAGGAGCCGAAGCCGCGCAGACGCACCATGCCGAGGTCGCGGTCGCGCACGGCAATCGGCTCGGGCGTGCCCCACTTCAGGTCGAGCAGATCGACCATGTTGACAAAGTAGACCGAGGCCTTGAAGGGTGACTCGCCGCTGAACAGCTTGCCAAGCAGGTTGATGAGCAGAGGGATATTCGCCGTGGTCAGCGTGTGGCGTCCGGCGGTGAAGGTGTCAAGCGCCTTGCCATCGCGGAAGAACACGGCATTCTGGCTTTCGCCAACCACGAGCTGCGAGCCGATCCGGATATCACCCCAACCCTCTTGGGGAACACGGATCACAAGCTGGTCAGGGCGCTGGTCGGGCGCCTGGATGATGTCGAAGATACGGGCCATGACGGGAATCTCCTTAGGTGAACGTGCGGGTAGAGGATAAGGGCGTCAAGAGGTCAGGAGGCCGGCGCCAGGGGGTCTGGCGCGGCACCGGCCGCAGGGGGCGGGGGGAGCGGCGGCTCGACGGGCACAAGGCCCGCTTCGCTGATGGCCGCGTCGCGTTGGTCGAACTGCTCGTTCAGATCGCTGAGCGTCACCAACAGACTGTCAAGAGCAGCCTGCACGCCCTCGTTGGCTGCAATCGCCTGGTTGAGGGCGGTGATGCGGTCATTGATCTCCGGCACACGATCGGCGACGGCCTGATCGAAGCTGGCAATGCGCTCCAGCTCTGGCTCGCGAATCTTATCCAGGTCAAAGAACGGGGCGTAACCATAGGCGGCGGTGCGGATCTTGTCGATCAGAAGCTGCAGCCGTCCCACCGCACGCTCCAGGCCAGGCAGGTCGCGCAGCCTGCCGGCATTGACCATGTCGCGTTCCAGGCTCGTCAGTTTGCTGCGATAGCTCTCCAGCACCTTGGCGATGCTTTCGCGCAGCCGCTTGTCCGCCTCACGCCGCATTTCCTTGCTGCGGTAGTCGCCGATCACGGGGAGCGAGTCCATCAAGCCGCCGACCTTGCTGCCAACGCTGTCGATGCCTGCCTTGGCGCGATTGACAATGCTACTCATATTGACCTCCATTTGAACGATGAAGAACCAAATGACGCCGTTCCACACCTACGCCAGGTGCAGGAAGACTTGGGCGCCACAATAGGGACACTCGATCACACCCTTGCCGGCCAGCTCCAGCACACCTCCGCAGTTGGGGCACTTTTGGTCGGCCTTCAACTGCGACGCCTCCTTGGAATAGAGGATGCCGTCCTTCCAGTTGACGGCGCCGGTGAAGAGCTCCTTGCCTACAAGGTCATGGACCATCGCCTCGGTTTCGGAACGGCTGAGGTTGAGCTTGAGGGCGATGTCGTCCAGCCTGACCTTGCCCTGCGTGAGAACCATGTTCAGAATCTCACGCTGCTGGCGCGCCTTGCTCATCTGCGCCTCTTCGCCGCGGCCCTTGATCAACAGGTAGATGCCGACCGCGCCGAGAACGACCGCAATGGGGAGGACCAGGCATACAAAGCCAAGCGCCTGCCCACCTGCGGTGGCATTACCTTCGGTTGCCATCTGGGTGAGCAGCAGAAAGCCGCCGGCAACCAACACGATCACCGCTACAACCAATAGAATCACGCCTACGATACGACCGGTGCTCATAATGCTCGTTCAGTGCCTCTTTGCAGGTTGAGTGCGAATAAAACGACCGGGAATCACAGCGCTCAGCGCTGGCATCAGCCAAAGCCACCACCACCGCCGCCCCCGCCCCCGCCACCAAAGCTGCCGCCGCCGCTCCAGCCACCCCCACTCCAGCCGCCGCTGTGGCCCCCGGAGGAGGACCAGCCGCCGCCCTGGGGCGCGGGTCTGCTGGTCAGGGTGGAGCTGGCCTGGCTGAGCATGCCCGTCAGGCCGGTGCTCATGGCCGCCAGTCCGCCGGCCATTTGCTGGCTGGCTCCGCTCAACCCACCCATGCCGGGCTGCTCGGCCGCGGGGCGCGGCGCAGGGGAGGCGTGGCCGGGAACGTGTCCGGCCGGCGTGCCCGGCCCGCTGGAATAGATGGGGCCGTGCGACGGATAGGGCATATACCAGGGCGGCACAGGGGCGGCTGGCACTGCCGACCACTTGCGGATGTAGTCGCTCTCCAGCCCGAAGGCGATGGCGTAGGGTAGATAGCGGTCGAACAGCTCCGTAGCGCGGTCGAGCTGCGTGTACTTATCGATCTGTTCCAGATAGGTGCGAAAGGCGCGCCAGCGCGCATTCTGCTCGGCGCCGGCAGCGGTGCGGCGCGGCATATAGCGCGCCAGGACGATGATGCCCACGCCGAACACCAGGAAGCCAAAGGGCAGGCACAGGGCGAAGTCCGTATAGCTTGAAGCGAGCGCAATGAGCACACAGCTCACGGCGAAGGCGACGAACAACACCGACACGCCCAACGCCCCCCAGCGCGTGCGCACACTGTCCGGATTGCTGGTGAAGAGCCCCGCCTTCGTGACCTCATCGTAGAGAGCAGAACGCAGCTTGGGCAGGTGAATATAGAACTTCTCCTTCAGACTCGACAGCTTGCGCTCCTTCTCGTCGCCGAAGACCGAGGTCAAGAGGAGCTTCTCGTAGTACTTCAGTTTGTCGTCGGGGTCCTTGAGCAGCTTGTAGGTGAAGTCCGACTGGCCGGTAAGGCCAAAGGAGCCCTTCTTGGGCTGCAACTGCTCCATGGTCATGTAGCCGCGGCGCGCCAGGTCGACCATGGTCGCCAATACATCCTGCAGGTCGGCCTTCTCGTCCACCAGGGTGCCGACCATGCCGGGCGGCATGTCGGAGGGCGGCTCCGGCAGGTACTCGGCGACGAAGTCAGTCGTGGCATCGCGCCCGCGTTGGTACCACAGCAGATAGAGAGCCAGGGGGGCCAAGACGGCAAACAACAGGGTCACGCTGAGGGCCGCCACATTGGCCACCGGCCGCCATTTGCGGTCGTACTCGGCCTGCTTATCTTTCGCAGCGGCCTCGGCATCGGCGGCCGCCTGCCAGGCGGCCGGAGCGCCTGCCACCACACCCGGCGTGAACTGCGCCCGCACCTCGAACATCTGGCCGGCGGGAATGCGCTCGGTGGCGGTAAACCGCGCTGTCTGCTCGTCGACTTTCTCGATATTGGCGGCAGTGAAGTAGTTGTCCAGGTTCTGGATCACCGCCGGCGGAGGCAGATGGACGGTGACCACGCTCTTGTTGACCGGAAACTGGCGATCGCCGTAGACGGCCTGCCACCACAACTGGTCGCCGTCTTTGTAGTAGCGCAGCCCGCCTTCGACCCGGTAGCCGACCGTGAAGGTGCGGGTGGCATCCGCCGTCGGGTCAAAGTACCAGTTGATGACCGTGTTCTGGCCCTGCTGGTCCACGGAGAAGGTCCCTGGCGCCCCGCTGCTGCTTTCCTGGTAGGGGCCGTTCTCATCGGCGACCGTGACATCGGTGATGTCCGACAGCTTGCTGCCGTCAATCGAGCGGAAGCCACGCTGGAACGTACCGCTGGTAAACGTGATCGCTTGTGTCTCGACGACATCGAGGCTGCCATCGGTGTTGACGTTGATATCGACGTCAAACCGGTCCCAAAACAGCGTCTTGTCTTGCGCATGGGCAGCAAAAGGTGCACCTGCTGCCAGGATGGTGGCTGCGATCAACAGCGCCGGCAGCCAACGCAAACACCTGGTCATCATAGACGTTCGTGCTCCACTGAAAAGGGGTGCGGCGATTGAACAGTTCCATTGTAGCACAGGACACAAGAGGCAAGATCACCGTATTTCCTGGCAAGGGCCGCCGGTCGGCCTCGTCCTGGCTGCCCGGATAGGGGTAAAACGAATGCGCTCACGTCATCTTTCTACGTACAGCAAGCCCCCCGTGTTTCTCGCCCTGCGCTGGAGACGCGCAGGCGCCGCCCTGACTGCTTCTATGCTTGTTGGGCGCCAATCCCCCAGGGAGCAGCGGCGTCCAACCCGCTCAGGCGACGGGCGACGCCGCTGCTGCGGGCTTTGGCGACTGCAGCAGGGCGTAGTCGACGCCGGTCAAATCGCTGGAACCCTCCCACAGCCGGCGGGCCGTCGCCACATCATACGAAGCCGCATTGGAGCGCACCTTGACCGGGTAGCCACGCTGCTCCATGAAGCCGCCGGGACCGACATAGTCGCCGCCTTTGACCGCCGGCGCCGTGGCCGCGAAGAGGGTGGGCAGGGCGCCCATCTCCTGGCTCTGCGCCAGCACCCGGTTGGCGAGCTTCATCATCCCAGCCTGGAGGCGCGAGCCCTCCATCTGCGGTCCTACCGCCTGCAAGTTGGTGTTGGCGTAGCCGGGATGGGCGGCCACACTGATCACGGGGGCGCCCACCGCGGCCAACCGGCGCTGCAGCTCGTAGGCAAAGAGCAGGTTCGCCAGCTTGCTCTGGCCATAGGCCTCCCATTTCCTGTAGGAACGCTCGCGCTGGAGGTCGTCGAAGTGGACTTTGCCCATCGTGTGGGCGCCGCTGCTGACGGTGACCACGCGGGCGCCGGGTGTGTCGAGAAGGACGGCGAGCAGGAGACCGGTCAGGGCAAAATGGCCCAGGTGATTGGTGCCGAACTGCATCTCGAAGCCGTCGGCCGTCTTGCGGTAGGGGATGGCCATGACGCCGGCGTTGTTGATCAGCAGATGCAGATGGTCATGGCCCTCGCGAAAGGCGCCGGCGAAGCCGCGCACCGAGGCGAGGTCCGCCAGATCGAGCCGGATGATCTCCAGCGCGCAGGCAGGCGTCTGGGCGCGGATTTGGGCGGCCGCCTCATCGCATTTCTGCAGGTTGCGGGACGCGATCACGACATGGGCCCCTTTGCGGGCCAGCGCCAACGCCGCCTCCAGGCCGATGCCGCTGTTTGCGCCTGTCACGATAGCGACCTTGCCCGTCAGATCGGGCATGTCTCTGGCCGTCCACTTACCTTTTTTGCTCATGGTTGCTCCCTGTGTCTGTCAGTATTCTGGTGCTTCTGATTCGTCACGCAGCCGCCTGGGCCGGCTCGACCTCGACCTTGTCTCCGTCCACCCATACGTGATCGCCCGTGTGAATCTGGCTGATATCGATCTGGTCGACCATCGGGATGTCGGCGATGATGGCGCCGACCGCCGTGATCGCCTCCGAGCTGCTGTTGATCATGGCCAGCGGCGCCGCGCCTGACCGCGCCAGGCGCAGAATGGTGTAGGACCCGACGGTCGAACCCTTGCCGTGCGGAAAGACCAACACCCTGCCTGCGATCGACTGCCCTTTGAGGGGATGGTCCGGGTCGAGGATGACGCCGGTGTCCGGGTCTACACCGCCCAGGAAGCCGATGGGCGCCGGGCTGACAAGGGCCTCGCCTTCGGCCCGGCCACTGCGGATGATACGACCAGTGAGAATCAGCATGAACGCACAACCTCCACCTTCAACCTGTAACCTTCAACCTTCATTCGACGCCGCATTCACGGCGGCAAGGAGCGCCTCGTCCTGTCCAGGAAGCACGGTGCGCGGGTCCATCAGGACAAGGTCATCCTCGATGCGGACGATAACGGCCGGCTCGCCGCGACGCAGCGTCAGGGCCAGCTTGTCCGGCTGCGGCGACGGCAGCGCCACCAGGGTGGTGGGCAGCGTCTGGCCCGGCAGAGCCCCCCCGCCGACGGCGCTTTGACCGGGAAGCGTTTCGGCAGGAAGACCGCCCTGCCTCAGCCCACGGACCCATTCCTGGGCCCGCGCGGCCAGGGCCTCGGGCGCAGCGCCGATCATCTGCCAGACGGGGATTTCCTGCGCCGCGCTGCCCCGCACGTAGGCCAGGAGGGTGGCCTGCAGGGCGGCCAGGGTGGCCTTGTCGACGCGCAGGGCGCGGGTGAGCGGCTGCCGCCGCAGCCCGGCGATGAGGTCCTTGCTGCCCAGGATGACGCCGGCCTGTGGTCCTCCCAGCAGCTTGTCCCCGCTGAACATGGTCGCCGTCGCGCCGGCGGCGATGCTGTCCTGCACTGTCATCTCATAGGCGAGGCCGAAGGAGGTGGTGTCGAGCAAGGTGCCGCTGCCCTGATCGTCGAGCACAGCCGGCGGGGTGGTCTGGGTGCGGGCCAGCGCCACCAGGTCGCCGAGCGAAACCGACTCCGTGAAGCCGACGATGCGAAAGTTGGAGGGATGGACCTTGAGCAAGGCGGCCGTAGCACCGGAGATCGCCGCTTCGTAGTCAGCAAGGCGCGTGCGATTGGTGGTGCCCACCTCCACCAGGCGGGCGCCGCTCTGCTGCAGGATGTCGGGAATGCGAAACCCACCGCCGATCTCCACCAGCTCCCCGCGCGAGATCACGACCTCATGGCCAGAGGCGACCGCGCGCAGGACCAGGGTCACGGCGGCCGCGTTGTTGTTGACGACCAGCGCCGCCTCGGCGCCGGTCAGTTCGCAGAGCAACCGCTCGGCATGGACATAGCGGCTGCCGCGCCCTCCCGCTTCCAGGTCGTACTCCAGGGTGCTGTACCCTGCGGCCACCGCCAGCATGGACTGCGCGGCTGCCGCCGAAAGGGGCGCGCGTCCCAGGTTGGTGTGGATGACGATGCCCGTCGCATTGATTACCGGCCGCAGCGTGGGGGTCAGGTCCCGCCAGACCTGCGCCGCCAGGCGCCCCGCCAAACCCGGCAGATCGGGCGGCTGCTCGCCGCCGGCGATTTCCAGGCGAACCTGTTCCAGCAGTCGTCGCCCGGCATCGCGCACCGCCAGCCGGCCGAACTCGCCGATCAACGCCTGCACCGCCGGCTGGTCGAGCAGGCGGTCAAGGCTGGGGAGCTGCCGATAGGGATTCATGACGCCTGCTGCGTGCGCGGCCCAGACCGGAGTGGGGAAAAAAGAAGCCGCTGGCCTGATGCCAGAGACCTGGCACGGCGTGCGGCTCAGAGTGGGCGAAACAGGACTCGAACCCGTGACTTCTTCCTTGTAAGGGAAGCGCTCTAGCCAACTGAGCTATTCGCCCGGAAAGAGCATGCGGCAGACCGCAGCGCTCACGAAGAAGGAAAGAACAAGCCCTCAGGACAACGCAAACGGGCCGCCGGGCCTCACGTTTTGTGGCGGAAGGTGATGCGCCCGCGGGTCAGGTCATACGGCGACAGCTCAACCGTGACCTTGTCGCCCAGGAGGATGCGGATGTAGTAGACACGCATCTTGCCGGAGATGTGCGCCAGCACTTCGTGGCCGTTATCGAGACGAACGCGGAACATGGTGTTGGGCAGCGCCTCAATCACCGTGCCCTCCACTTCGATGGTATCTTTATCTTTCTTGCCAGGGGATGATTGTCTGGATCGGGTTCGGGACAAGTGGGCTTCTCCTTTGTCAATGGATGAGACAGTAAACTGGCTGCGTGCGGGCACATAGTCAAATGCTAAGTTTAGCACAAATAGGCGAATTGACCCAACGATTCGCCGCTTGCGGCAGAGGCCTTGGGGACGGCGGCCTCCGTGTGTCAGACGGCGTCGTCGTCCAGCAGCACCGGCCGGCCGGACCGCCTGTCCTCCTCCGGACCGACGACCCCCGCTGCCTCCAGCTCGTCCATCAGCCGCGCCGCCCGGGGATAGCCCAAGCCCATGAGACGCTGCAGGCCGGACACGCTGATGAACTGGCGTCCCCGCAGCTTGTCGATGGCCTGCTGCAGCACATCGTCGGCGGTGGCCTGCTCGACCATGAGTTGGCTCCAGGGATAGCGCGGCTGCAGGGGGTCATGGGGGGCGGCGGGAGTGTTGCTCTGCCACCAGCGCACCAGGGCGTCGATCTCGACGTCGCTCACGAAACAGCCCTGGATGCGGCGCAGCTTGGCGCTGTCCGCGGTCATGAGCAGGCCATCGCCCCGCCCCAGCAGCTTCTCGGCGCCGGGGGTGTCCAGGACGACGCGCGAATCGATCTGGCTGGTGACCGCAAAGGCCAGCCGGGCCGGGAAGTTGGCCTTGATCAGGCCGGTGACGACGTCGACCGAAGGGCGCTGTGTGGCGATGATGAGATGGATGCCGGTGGCGCGCGCCATCTGCGCCAGCCGCACGAGCTTGGCCTCGATCGTGTCGGGCGCGACCATCATCAGGTCGGCCAGTTCATCGATCACGAGCACGATGTAGGGCAGCCGCTCCTTGGGGTCCATGATCTCGTTGTAGCTGATGATATTGCGCACGCCGGCCTGGTTGAACAGGCGGTAGCGGTCATCCATCTGCACCAGGAGCCAACTCAGGGCGCCGTTGGCTTGCTCGGCGTCGGTGACCACGGGCGCCACCAGGTGGGGCAGGCCGTTGTAGCCGGGCAGTTCCACGCGCTTGGGATCGACCAGCAGCAGTCGCAGCGTGCTGGGGAGATTGTTGAAGAGCAAACCGCAGATGATGCCGTTCAGGGCCACCGATTTGCCCGAACCCGTGGCGCCCGCAATGAGCAGGTGGGGCAGCCTGTGCAGATCGACCACCACCGCTGCGCCGCTGACATCGCGCCCCAGGGGAATCGCCAGCGGGCTGCCCACCCTGGTGAACTCGTCGTCCTTGAGCAGCTTGCGCAGGCTGACCAGGGCGGTGTTCGGGTTGGGCACTTCGATGCCGACGTAGGGCTTGCCCGGCACCGGCGCCTCGATGCGCACGGGACTGGCGGACAGCGCCAGCGCCAGATCATCGGCCAGGGCGACGATCTGGCCGACGCGGACGCGGGTGACCTTGTCATTGCGCTGGTAGGTGCCGGGCACGATGCCAAACTGCGTCACGGTCGGCCCCACATTGATCTCCGTCACCTTGACGGGGATATCGAAGCCGCGCAGCGTGTCCTCGATGATGGCCGCCTGGATCGCCGCCTGTTCGTTTCGGGTGCCGCTCCGCTCCTCGGTGTTCAGCAGGTTGAAGGGGGGCAGCTTCCGGCGGTCGGGCGCCGGCGCCGGCTTGGCGGCAACCTGGGCCTCCTGCTTCATCTCCACCGGCGCCTGCTTGTTGCGCTGGCGCTTCTTCGCCGCGGGCGGCGGCGCTGCCGGCTGGGGCGGGGATGCCGGCTCTGCCTCCACTGGCGCGGCGGCCGCCGTCTCGGATACGGCAGGGGGCGGCGCGGCCCGCTTACGGGCTGGCCGCTGCCGCGCTGGCGCCGGTGGAGGCAGAGCCAGCGCCGGCGACCCCTCCTGCCCGGTCGCGGCAGGCGTCCGGTCGGGAAGCAGGCGGTGCAGGTTGAGCCCGCGCAGCGGTGTAAAGAGGACCACCACCACAAGGCCGGCCAGCGCCACCCCTACCAGGAGCGCCCAGGTCATGGGGGTGTCCAGGTAGCGGATGAGCACACTGGAGAGCGCCCACCCGACATAGCCGCCGCCCTGGCCGGCGCGGGCGGCGAAAAAGCCATTGGCGCCGTAACGCATGTGCGCCATCGCAAGCCCTGCCACAAAGATGAGCTCAAACCCCAGCAGGGCTTCGGGATACCACTCCCGGCCCAGCAGCGATTCCATCGGACCCCGGAAGGTCAGGAACAAGCCCAGGAACAACAGCAAACCGGCCAGTACGACCGCCCCCCAACCCAACAGCGCCCGCAGATAGGGGCTGCCCTGCGGCGACACAAAGAGATCGATCAGGGCCAGGGCGCCCGCACCCAGGAGAACGAGGCCTATGAGCGTGTGATTCTTGCCGAGAGCGGCGCGAGTGGGGGAAGACACGGCGCTTCACTCCGAAGAGACCGGCGAGGTCGCAGCCTCACAGGTGCTTCTCAATTGCGGCTGGTTCCGGCAGCGGGCGGTCCGACTGCGGCCATGTCGGGCGTGGGCGCTGCATCGACACGAAGGCCGGGCTGTGACACGGCCTGGTCGACCGGCAGGGCGCTGGCCTCCAATTCAGCCAGGGCACGAGCTACCTCGGTGATGGCGACGCGTTGTTTGCGATAGAGGTCCGATTCGCTCATGGCCAGACGGTCGGAGACCTCACGCACGCGTTTACCCTGGATGAACTTCAGGTCAAGGATATTGTACAGCAACCACTCCGAAGTCGTCATCTGGCGCTCGCCGGGGGGACGCTGCCGTTCGACCGCGATCTGCAGCACCGCCCGCAGCGCCCGCGTGGGCGAATCGTCATACTCCGCCAGGCGCTGCCGCACGATGTGCAGGTCGAGCAGGGGGCTGTCGCTCAGCTTGGGCCCGCCCCAGAAGTGGGTGAGCGCATCCCGCACCCACTCGGTGAACTCCGGCGCCTCGGTGAGAGCGCCGGCCTCCCCTTCTGATGGCAGAACGATGTAAGGCACCGTGCCGCGCAGCGCCTGCATGACCGCGATGTCGGGCAGAATGGGACGCAGGGCCTCGAAGACGTCGAGCTGAAGACGGCGATCCTCGACGGCGATTTCGGCGCGGCGCAGAAGATGGCTGATGACAGCGCTTGTTTCCTCGTCAAGCGCTTCCAGGCTGCGCTCCGGCCTGCGGAAGCCGATGATCCCCATGGCGCTGTCATCATGGCGATTGACAAGCGTGCGGATAGCATAGCCGTTGACATCGTGGAAGCTGCTGTCAGGCGTGTCGGCAGTCAGCAGGCGCTGGACCTCGGGCAACGACAGGGCGTGCCAGGCGAAACTCTCACTGCCCACCACGGCTTCCAGGCGGGCGCCGGTCTCGCCGGGAAGAGCGACAAAACCGGCGTTGACCTGGAGGACGTCGCAGGTGGAGACGAGGACGTTTTCCAGGAACTGGCGCAGGTCCCCGCTGGTCATGAGGCGGGTTTCCAGCGTGCGCAGCCACTGCACCTCCCCGCTTTCGTTGCGGTAGAGCAGGCGGTCGATCCAGGGCTGAAAGATAGAAAACGCGATCTGGGCCAGGACAATCGTGGCGACGATGAAGATTGTGAGCGCCGTATCCGGCGGCAGGCCCACGATGGCCTCCACCTTGGGGACGGAGATGATCAACCCCACGACGAGCGCCGCCACCACGGGGCCGCGCAGCAGGAAGTAGACAAGCTGCCGCTTGACCACGCGGTCCGGCGCCAGCACCCCGTAATAGGCCACGCTGTAGGTCATGACGACCAGCATGATGCCCACGAGCAGGTTGGCCACCGACGAGAGCACGAGCACCGCCACGGCGTCGGCGGTGCCGGCACTGGGCGCCAGGATCAGGTACGGAAAAACGCCCACCGCCGGCGCGGCGAAGCTCCAGAGCAGGTAATTCAGGCGGCGCTTCGAGGCGGCGGTGCGCACGTGCGAGCGTGCGCGAAGAAGGTTCCACCCTCCCCAGAGGGTGGCGGAGGCGAAGTACAGCGTGAAAGGCAGAAACAGGAAGCCGGGTTGAAGGTAGGTGACAAGACGAGTCCCGGCCGGCGGCTGCACCAGGACGTCTGTGAAGAGCGCCAGCGCCGCAAAGAACGCCGAAAGCCCATAGGCGGCGCGGATGATCCAGACCCACCGCCTCTGGTAGGGCTGCATCCACGTGGCAATCAGGACGGCGCGGGAAAAGTGCAGATAGGCGGCGGGCACCAGGGCAATGCCCAGCCATTGGAAGCGCAGCCAGGTCTCCTGCCAGTCAACCCGCGGCAGCACCACATCCACCGCATAGACGATGATCACCCCCAGCAGCAGCGCCGCAAAGGCCCGACCCACCCGGCTGTGCAGGTTGTACGTCAGGATATAGACGAACAGCGAAAAGCTAAGAACAAGGATGGCCGAGGACAGGAAGAGGTTGGCGGACTCCAACAAGCTCAGCCAAAGAGGTGCTTGGGCCATGCGAACCTAGCGGAGGGTGCTGCGCGCCAACTGAAAGATGATTTCCTGATCACCGTAGGTGCGCTCGTAGAAACCGGTAAAGGTAAAGCCCTGCTTCATATAGAAGCTGATGGCGGGGTGGTTCTTCGTGGGCACTTCGACGGTCGCGCTGCCGAGGTTGTGGTCGCGCGCCCACAGCAGTCCCGCCTGCAGGAGACGAGCGCCCATGCCGCGGCGCCTGTGATCGGGAGCGATGGTATGGTGCGCGATGCGACCGCTGCGGGTCTGCGGATCAGGCACCAGGTGAAGGAAACCGACCAGACTGTTCTGCCAACGGGCCGCCAGCAGGCAGTCGCCGCGCTGCCAACACTGCAGCATGTTTTCGGCGACAGGAGGGATGGTGAAGGTCACCGGTCGCGGAAGATAGATGAGGTGGAAATTGGCTTGAATGTCGTGTTCTTCCACATCCAGGCTCATTTGCCAGACGCGCTGCGTGGTGTACGAGCTGTCGAGACGAACACAATCGTTCAGGTCATGGAGCGTAGGACGGCGGATTTGCAGCAACGGTTCCTCCTCATGAACGGCGCCTGTCCGGGCGCCGTTCGCCGATCATTCGCCCAGTTGGGCGATCATTCGCCCAGTTGGGCGATCATTCGCCCGATTGGGCGATCATTCGCCTTTCGGGCGATCATTCGCCCGGCCGGGCGTACTGGGAAAGAGCATCGCCGATGGCGAGGCCGCGGCGCAAAACGTAGGTGGGAATGTTGTTCGCCCAGAGTTCAGCCAGGGTGCGCTCATGGCGGGAAGCGCCGCCAAAGGAGTCGGCGGCGACCAGGATGGCGGCGCCGCGGGCGCCGCGGCGTCCGATCTCGCGCATTCCTGCCACCCAGGCGCTGTCTGTCGAAGGCGTGATGGCCACAATCGTGCTGGTGCGGCCGAGAAAGCTGCTCTCGGCCGCCAGAAAACGGTCGAAGGCAAGGGTGCCGGTCGGCTGCAGTACGGCCAGGGTTTCCAGGATCTTGTTGAGCTGGCGCTCGCCGCGGTCCGGCTGGATGATCTCACGGTGCCCGGGATAGGCGATCAGGCCGACGGCGCGGCGTTCGACCAGGTAGCGCCGGGCAAGGGACGCTGCCGCCGTGACGGCATACTCGATGGTGGCGGGGATGAGCTCGAAGCGCGTGGTGCGCTCGCTCCACAGCACGGCCGGGCGATCCAACTCCTCCGGCGCCTGCCAGGGCATGGCGGCATGCCACAGCGCCTCCAGGTCGAGCAAAAGCCAGACGTCGCTGGTCGGGTCCAGCTCGAATTCCTTGACGATGAGCTCTCCCCGGCGGGCGGTCGAGCGCCAATGGATGCGGTTGAAGCTGTCGCCCGGCACATAGTCGCGCACCGTGCTGACGTTGGTCGTCAAATAGTGGGTGCGGGTGCGGGCGGCCTCTCCGCCGGGCATCTGTCCCTCCGGCAGCCGAAAACCGTGAACGTCGACGGTGGCAGGGTAGACGAGGATGGTATTGGTCTGCGGCAGGGTGCGGCTGAGCTCGAAGATGCCAAGGGGATCGCCGCTGCGCACCGTCAGCGGCCCCAGCAGATAGCGGCCGCGACGATAGCACGGCGTGCGCACGTACCAGGCATACTTCTTGCGCCCCCCCAGCGAGGCCACCACGCGCGAGGGATAGTGCCCCGGCAGCGTCGAGTGATCCCGGACCTCCAGCCACAGCTTGGGCAGCCGGCTGCGATTGGTGAGCTCGAACTGCTCTTCTGCCAGCCGGCCAACCTGGCTGCGGCGGGCCCGTGTATAGCGACTCAACCCCACGCGGTTGATGTTGAGCCACGCCCAGGCAAAAGAAGCCACCAGGACAATGCTGATCAGGTACAGGGTGTTAAAGAGCAGGTCGCGGCCGGTGCTGAGCGCAGCCACCAGGCTGATCACCCAGACCACAAGCGCGACAAGCGAGTTGCGACGCATAGGGGCGGGAGCTTCAGGGACGTCCTCGGCCGCCGTCAGGCTGCGCGAGTACGGGCGCCGGGAATAGGAACAGTCGCAAGCGTCTCCTGGATGATCGTGTCGGGGTTGACGTTCTTGATCCGTGCCGAGGGACTGATGATCAGGCGGTGGGCGAGGGTCGCGACCGCCAATGCCTTGACGTCATCGGGGATGACATAATCCCGGCCCTGGGCGGCTGCAAAGGCGCGTGAGGTCTTGAAAAGCGCCAGCGATCCGCGCGGACTGGCCCCCAGGTAGACGTCAGGGTGCTCACGCGTGGCCGCCGCCAGCGAGATGATGTAGTTCTTGATCTGATCGTCGACGTAGATGGTCTTCACCACATCCTGGGCGCTGGTCAGATCTTCGGCCGACACGATCTGGCCCAGGTCCTGGATGGGGTGGTGATCCTGCTGTGAGGCCAGCATCGCCATCTCGTGCTGGCGCTCGGGATAGCCGAGATGGACGCGCATGATGAAGCGGTCGACCTGGGCTTCGGGCAGCGGGAAGGTGCCCTCATACTCGATGGGGTTTTGGGTCGCAAGCACCAGGAAGGGCCGGGCCAGGGGATAGGTGGTGCCGTCCACAGTGACCTGGCGCTCCTCCATCGCCTCCAGCAGTGCAGCCTGAGTCTTCGGCGTCGCCCGGTTGATCTCGTCTGCCAACACGATCTGGGCGAAGATGGGTCCCGGCCGGAACTCGAACTGCTGAGATTTCTGGTTGTAGACCGAGACCCCGGTGACGTCACTCGGCAGCATGTCCGGCGTGAACTGGATGCGGCTGAAGGCACAGCCGATGGAGCGGGCGATGGAGCGGGCCAGCATCGTCTTGCCCAGGCCGGGCACATCTTCGATCAGCAGGTGTCCTTCACATAGCAAGGCCAGGATCGTGGACTGGATAGCATGATGCTTCCCCATGATCACACGGCCAACGTTGGCGCTCACCGTCTCCACCAGGTTACGGACTATCGTCGGTGCAGGCATCACAACTCCAGACTGATGAGTGAATTCATGTACAGGTCAAAGTATTCTACCATCTTTGACGCGGCGATTGCCAGAGCGGCGCCGATACGGTTCGGAGAAGCAGTCACGCGCCGGCATCAAAACGCCGCCTGGCGTGGCGCCAGGCGGCGTGACAGACAGGTGCAGCGAAGCGCCTCTTAGCGCCGAAGGTTCGTGAACGCCGCCAGTCCCGGATAGACGGCCGCATCACCCAGCTCCTCCTCGATGCGCAGGAGCTGGTTGTACTTGGCGACGCGGTCCGAGCGGGCCGGGGCGCCGGTCTTGATCTGGCCGGTGTTCAGGCCCACGACCAGGTCGGCGATAGTGGTGTCCTCGGTTTCGCCCGAACGATGCGAGACGATGGCCGTCCAGCCGGCACGGTGCGACATCTCGACGGCGGCAATCGACTCGGTCAGGGTGCCGATCTGGTTGACCTTGCAGAGCAGGGCATTGCAGACGTTCTCGGCGATGGCGCGCTGGATGCGTTCCGTATTGGTGACCAGCAGATCGTCGCCGACGAGCTGGACACGGTCGCCGATGGCTGCCTTCAGCTTCTTCCAGCCTTCCCAGTCATCCTCGGCCAGGCCGTCTTCGAGCGAGATAATGGGATACTTGCCGGCCCAATCGGCGTAGAAGGCCACCATTTCCTCACTGGACAGCTTGCGGCCCTCCTTGGCCAGGTCGTACAGACCCGTCTCGGGATCGTAGATCTCGCTGGAGGCAGGATCGAGGGCGATCATGATGTCCTCGCCGGGCCGATAGCCGGCCGTCTCGATCGCCTTGAGGATCACCTCGATGGCCTCGGCGTTGTAGCCAAGGCTGGGGGCGAAACCGCCCTCATCGCCGACGTTGGTGCTGTAGCCTTTGCTCTTGAGCACCTTCTTGAGGGCCGCATAGGTCTCGGCGCCCCAGCGCAGCGCTTCGGCAAAGCTGCTGGCGCCCACGGGCATGACCATGAACTCCTGCAGGTCGGTGGAATTGACGGCATGCTTGCCACCGTTGAGGATGTTCATCATAGGCACCGGCAGGGTGCGGGCGCCGGCGCCGCCCAGGTAGCGGTAGAGGGGCAGGCCGACCGCGGCCGCGGCGGCATGAGCACAGGCCAGCGAAGCACCCAGAATGGCGTTGGCGCCGAGCTTGCCCTTGTTCGGGGTGCCGTCAAGTTCGATCAACAGCTTGTCGATGGCAACCTGGTCGGTGACATCCACGCCGAACAGGGCGTCGGCAATCACGGTGTTCACGTACTCCACCGCCTGCAGAACGCCCTTGCCCCCAAAGCGCTTGGGGTCCTCGTCGCGCAGCTCGACGGCCTCATGGACGCCGGTGCTGGCGCCGCTGGGCACAGCCGCCCGCCCAAAGTCGCCGTCCTCCGTAAACACCTCCACCTCCACGGTGGGGTTGCCACGGCTGTCAAGAATCTCACGAGCAATGATGTTTTCGATCTCGTACATGATGGTCTCCAAAAAGAGAGGTTAGCTGAGAAATTCGTCGAGTACCACAAAGAGCTCTTCCATCTGCGCCGGCGTCAGCTCGCCCATGTGCGCAATGCGGAAGGTTTGACCTTTGAGCTTGCCGTAGCCGTTGCCGATGACCAGGCCACGAGCCTTGGCGTGTTTCACCATCACCGCCACGTCGACATCCCTGTTGTTGCGGATACAGGTGATCGTGGGGGACTCGTAGCCCGGTTCCGGGAACAAGGTGAAGCCGTGTTTGTGCGCCCACGCGTGCGTCAACTGCATCCCCTGGGCGTGCCTGGCCCAGCGCGCCTCCAGCCCTTCGGCCAGCATCCGGTCGAACTGGCGATCGGCGGCATAGAGCAGGCTAATGGCGGGCGTGGCCGGGGTGGTCCTGCCATCGCTGAAGTACTTCTCGAGGAGCAGGAGATCGAAGTACCAGCCCCGGAAGGGCACCTCGCGTGCCCTGGCCAGGAAACGGTCGGACACCGCCGCGAACGCCAGGCCCGGCGGCAGCGCCAGGCATTTCTGCGAGGAGGTCAGCAGCAGGTCGAGTTCCCATTCATCGAAGGGGATGCGAACGCCGCCCGCCGAGGACACGGCGTCGACCATCAGCAGTACATCGGGGTAGCGCTGGCGCACCTGGGCCGCGATGGAACCGATGTCGCTCATGACCCCCGTGCTCGTCTCGTTGTGTACGAGGGCGACGGCGTCGAACCCGCCCGCCGCCAGATGGGGGTCGAGGTCCTCAAGGCGGATGGGCTGTCCCCAGGGCAGATCGACCCGCACGGCTTCGCAGCCGTTGCCCACGGCGACCTGGTGCCAGCGTTCGCTGAAGGCGCCGTTGACGGGGTGGAGGACTTTGCGGCCGGGTTTGATCCCGTTGCGCACCGCTGCTTCCTGCAGCCCTGACCCCGAGCACGTGGCGATATAGACGTGCTGTTCGGTCAGCAGCAGCGGCTTGAGTTTGCCTGCCACGCGGTAGAAGAGGTCGGTGAACTCGGTGCTGCGGTGCCCCACCAGCGGCTGCGTTTGGGCAGCCAGGACATCGGCAGCGACCTCCGTGGGGCCGGGAATGTAAAGTCGTGGAGGGGTGACGATTCCGGGCATGAAAGAGAAGCAGTCAGTGACAGAAGTATCGGAATGTGCGGCGTTGGCAAGGCTGCCAACGCGCGAGAATAGCAGAAGATGGCATGGGAAGCAAAGTCACTCTGCCGTTGACCACCCCTTGCCGGCGTGCTATAGTGCCCGTGCCCGCCACGAAGGGTCGCCCTGGGAGTTGTGCATCGTGTCGCCTACCGAGATTCTCGTTGTCATCACCCAACTGATCTTCCTGGAAGGGATTCTCTCCATCGACAACGCCGCCGTGTTGGGGGCCATGGTGTCTGTGCTGCCCGAACATGAGGGTATTCCCTGGCCGCGCCCGCTCCACTTCCTGGTACCGTGGGGCCACTTTGCCCTGGGAGGACAGCAGGCGGCGGCGCTGAAAGTGGGGCTCCTGGGCGCCTACCTGGGTCGCGCGCTGATGCTGGTCATGGCCTCCTTTATCATCCGCAATCCCTGGCTGCGGCTGGTCGGCGCGCTCTATCTGCTCAAGCTGGCTGTCAGCCAGTTGGGAGTGCGTGCAGACAAGGGCGCCGAGGCGCATGAGGTCAAAGACCTGAGTGACAGGAACTTCTGGATGGTGGTGGTGTCGGTCGAGCTGGCGGACCTGGCCTTCAGCCTGGACAACGTGGTCGCGGCCGTGGCCCTCAGTGACAAGCTTTGGGTGGTCATGGTGGGCGTTGCCCTGGGCATCCTGATGATGCGCTTCGCCGCCCAGGCTTTCACGGTCATGATCCGCCGCGAGCCGATCCTGGTACCCACGGCCTATGTGTTGGTCCTGATCATCAGCGTCGAGCTGCTCGTCACCGACGTGGCGGCGCTCAATGAGATCGCCTTCGACCTGACCGCATTGCAGAAGTTCGCCTTCTCACTGCTGACGATCGCGGGCGCACTGGTCTATGCTCACACCCCCTGGCTGCAGCGCCGCATGGGTCACTTGCTGTGGTTCCTGGGAAGCCTTATGGGGCTGGTTGATCGGATCTTTGATGTCTTTCTGTATCCCTTCAAGCTCATGGCGGAAGGGTTGGTGGTGATCATCCGTTCGCTGCGGGCGCCGTTCTCCAAGGAAAAGCCGAGCCGCAGCTAACGCGTGTCGGTGTGGCGGTCGCACCGGTGACGAGCCTACCGCCAAGCGGCGTTCCCGAGCCCCGGGAAGCAGGGGGGTGGGGCGGGTTTGCCGGTGGACGAGACGTCTCAACCCCGACAAAGCCCCTTTTCCGCTTGGACTTCGTTTGGCGGGATGCGATCAGTGTGCTAGCATGCGCGCCCTATGCGTATACTCACCCTGCTGCTGGTCATTCCCCCAATGATCGGCTTCATGGCGACGGCCCCTGTGGCGAGCGCATCTGCACCGCTCACCCCGCCGGCGCCAGGCGAAACGCAGTCCCCCCAACGCTATACCGTACAGACCGGCGACACCCTCTGGGGTATCGCCTCTTCGTTTGGGCTCAGTGTGTCTGACCTGCTGACTGCCAACCAGTTGACGGGCCGGGAAGTGCTTGCGGTTGGGCGCCAACTGGTGCTCCCGCCGAAGGCTCGTGCCACAGGGGCAGGCCCGACAGTCGTGAAGACCCAGCCGCTCCAATACGTGGTGAGGTCAGGTGACACACCCTGGGATGTCGCCGTCGCCTACGGCGTCACGGTCGATGCCCTGCTCGCGGCCAACCGCCTCGGCGTGAACCCGGTGCTGGCGGTGGGCCAGGTGCTCGTGCTGCCGGCAGGCGCCAGGGCGCCGCGCCCGGCCCCTAAGCCTGCCCCTGCCCCGGCCGCACCGTCATTGACCGCCACGGCGCCTTTGACCACGACCCTCGCTCTCACCACCACGGCCCCTGGCGACGCCGCGGCCATCCAGGCGAGCGAAGCCATCACCACGCCGCTGGCGTCCGCCCCGGTAGACCAGCCGGCGGGGGAAAACGACGCTGTTGACGGACCGGATGGCGTCGACGAACCCGTCCAGGCTGGTGCAGCCATCACCGGCACGCAAACCATCAGCGCCACGGTTCCCGCCGCCAATCTGCCCGCCGCCATCAGCGATTGGCCCCAGCAGGTGTTCAACGGCATCAACGCCAAGCGGGCGGCGCACGGTCTGCCGCCCTTGGCCTGGTCGCCGGAGCTGGCGCAGGCCGCGCAAGGGCATGCTGAGGACTGCGGCAACCGGGGCCGGGGCAGCCACGTGGGCAGCGACGGCGCTTCTTTGCGCACCCGGTTGGCTCGCGTGGGGCTGCATCCGGGCTACACCAGCGAGAACTGGGTGTACACCGTCTCGCCGCAGCGGGGAGTCGATTGGTGGTACAACGAAGCGCCGGGAAAGGATCCGCATCGCCGCAACATCCTCTCACCTCGCTACACAGCCGTCGGCATTGGAGTTGCCTTCGGCGTCGAAGGGCATTACTATTTTATAGCTGATTTCGCAGGAGGCTGACCCGACTCTAGCAGGGCGGCGCTTCCTGAACGCTTTTGATAGGGCCTGCAGGCCCGGAGGAGCAAAGATGCTCGCAGCAAACCAAGCTACGACCGCCAACCTGCTGGTCACCAACGGCCGCGTGTTCACCTTTGGGGAGACGCCGAAGCTGATTGAGAACGGAGCGGTGCTCATCAGCGGGGATACCATCGCCGCCGTCGGTGATACGGCTGCGCTGGCTGCGGCAAACCCGCAGGCCGACAAGATCGACGCCCAGGGCATGCTAGTGATGCCGGGCATGATCTGCTCCCATACCCACTTCTACGGTACCTTCTCCCGCGGCATGTACATTCCCGGTCCGCCGATGGCGACCTTTGCCGAGATCCTGAGCCGGCTGTGGTGGCCGTTGGATCGTGCCCTGGATGCCGAGGGCGTGCGCTATTCGGCGCTGACGCCGCTCGTCGACGCCATTCGCTACGGCACCACCACCCTGAACGATCATCATGCCAGCAACACCTTTGTGGATGGCTCCCTGGATGTCATCGCCGAGGCCGTGACCGAGGCGGGGCTGCGCGCGTGCCTCTGCTACGAGGTCACCGATCGCGATGGACCGGAGGTCGGGGCTGCCGGCATCCGGGAAAACGTCCGCTTTATCCAGAAGGCGCGGGCGGCGGCTGATCCGCATCTGGCCGGCACCTTCGGCCTGCACGCCGCCCTGACCCTCAGCGATGCCACCCTGGATCGCTGCGTCGCCGAGGCGGAGAGCCTCGGTCACCAGGGCTTCCACGTCCACGCCGCCGAAGGCACCGCCGATCGCGAACACTCCCTGGCGACCTACAAGCTGCGGACGATCGACCGGCTGGCACAGCGCCGGATCCTGGGGCCGTCCACCATCGTCGGCCATGCCATCGACATCGACGCCTGGGAGATGGGTCTGCTGCGGGAGACGGGTACGTGGGTCAGCCACCAGCCGCGGTCGAACATGAACAACGCCGTGGGCGTGGCCGATTTGCCCACCCTGCTGCGCGGCGGGATGAAAGCGGTGCTGGGCAATGACGGTTTCAGCAACGATATGTTCGAGGAGATGAAAGCCGCCTATCTCCTGCACAAATCGGCGCGCAACGATCCGCGCGTGCTGCCCGCCGACCAACTGCTGCACATGGCGACGGCGCACAATGCGGCGCTTGCCGCCCTGTTTTTCCCCAAGCCGCTGGGACGGCTGGAACCCGGCGCCTTCGCCGACGTCATCCTGGTCGACTACGACCCGCCGACCCCGTTGACGATCGACAACCTGCCCTGGCACATGATCTTCGGCTTCGATGGCCGCCGCGTCGACACCACCATCGCGAGCGGGCGTGTGCTCATGCGCCACCGCGAGATTCCCCACCTGGATGTCGAACGCATCTACGCCCGCAGCCGCGAGGCAGCTCAGGCCACCTGGCAGCGCTTCTGGGCTGCCTCGTAGAACGTGCGCCCGGCAAGCGATGCCGCTACCGGGTCATCGCCTCATGCAGCGCCGCCAGGTAGGCGGCCGCCACCACGTCCGGATGGAAGCGTAGGCGGGCGCGCCGCGCCGCCTCCCGGCCCAGTTCCGTTGCGTGCTCGGGGCTGGCCACGAGCGCTGCGATCGCTTCGGCAACGGCAGCGGCATCGCCGGCGGGCGCAAGATAGCCGGTTTCGCCGGGCGTGACCATGTCTGCCAGCGCCCCCACCCTCGTGGCCACTACGGGGCGGCCGGAAGCCATGGCTTCGGCCACGATGACGGGCATGTGCTCTTCGCGCGAGGTCAGGACCAGCACCTGGGCGCGGTCAAGAGCCTCTTTGATCCCGGCTTGGGAGGTTGGCGCCAGGAAGCGGACGGCGCCGTCCAGCGGCACGGCCTGCTCCCGCAGGCGGCGGGCATATACGGCATCCACCGGGGCGCCGATGATGTCGAGCACAAGGCCGGGAAAGCTGGGGCGCAGCCGGGCGACGGCGGCAAGAGCGGTCTCGACCCCTTTGCGGGTCGTCAGATTGCCTACCAGCAGCAGGTGGCCGGGCTCCGGCAAAGGGCCGGGGGCGAAAAAGAGGGGCGCCACCGGGTTATCGATCCGGTGGAAGCGGGCGGCCGTCCGGGAACGATAGGCGCTGATGACGTAGTCGGAGATGGCCACCAGGTCGCGGGCGCGGGCCAGGACCCGGCCTTCCAGCCAGACCTCCCAGAGCGTGGCCGTGCGCACGAAGACGCCCCGCCGCGTCCAGAACTCGTGACGGGGGAAGCCGTGGATGGTGTGCAGCACAGGGATGCCGGCATCCAGGGCGGCCAGAGCATATTCCGGCTGGTGGGTGGAAGCGGCGTCCGGCTGCAATTCGCGCAGCAGGGGCGTCACCAGCCCGCCGGTCTTCATCATGTTGGGGACCACGCGGCTCGGCCGGGCGGGGAAGTCGTGGAGCGTGTAACCGTCCACCGCCAGGACGCCGCCGGGAATGCCGCGGCGGTGCTGGATCACGTGCAGGTCGATGTCCCCCTGCCGCACAAAGGCCGCGGCGAGGTTGGCGAGCACGCTCTGCACGCCCCCCTGGGGCGGGGCATTGACGGGAAAGTGGCCGAGCAGGGCAAGACGCATCAGCAGCCAGTGTCCCCTAAGCGGCCAAGACCTGATCGTAGGCGGCCAGCGTCTGCGTCACGACGGCATCCAGGCGATAGATCTGCGCCGCCGTTCGCGCCGCCAGGCCCCAGGCGGCCGTTTGACCAGGGTCCTCCAGGATGCGGACGAGCGCCCCGGCGAGGGCACTGGGATCGCCGTCTGCGACCAGCAGGCCCGTTTGCTCCCCCGTGACCATGTCGGGCACACCGCCCACGGCCGTGGCCACCACCGGACAGCCTGCCGCCAGCGCCTCGGCGACCGCCACCGGCGCCGTTTCCTGCCGGGCGGTCAGGACGACTGCCTGCGCCGCCGCCAGTTCACGCAGCAGGTCAGCGCGGCTGAGGTTGCCGAGGAAGCGCACACGTTCCTGCACGCCCAGGTCAGCCGCCAACTGCCGGCAGTGCGCCACATAGCGGGGCATTGTCTCTGTCTCGCCGGCGATGTGAAGCTGGGCTTGCGGATGCGCGGCGGCCGCCTGGGCAAAGGCGGTGATGGCCACGTCAATGCCCTTGCGCGGGATCACCCGCGCCGGGACCAGGAGGCGCCCGGGCTGCGGGTCGCGCGCCACGGCGAAACAGGCGTCATCCACCGGGTTGGGGATATCGTGCCAGGCGATCTGCCGGTAGCCGGCAAAAGCGCGGCGCACATAGGGGCTGATGGCAACCGCCTGGTGCATCCTCTGGAGCACCCGCGCCTCGAACAGGGCGTCATACTGCCAGGCCAGGCGCTCTTTCCAGCGGGCGGCGCCGCTGAGCACGGCCTCCTGACGGACGATGCCGTGAACCGTCACCAGCGCCGGATAGGGTGCGTCGAGGGCGGCGGCGGCGTTGTAGCCGGTTCCATGCCCGTGGACGAGATCCGGCCGGAAGCGGCCGGCCAGATCGACGAGCTGCCTCCGCAGCGGGCGGTACCAGCGCACCCTGGGAAAGGGTGTGACCGGCGTCCGGAAGACGGTCACCGTTCCCTCCTCGATGGAGGGCCGGGCCAGGCTGGTGTGCGATGAGGCCACACCCACCTCAAGACCAGGTCTGGCCGCCAGGCCCTGGGCCAGGGCATGGACAACGGCCATCACCCCGCCAGTAATGGCTTGGCCGGGAAGAGGATAGGGGCCGTAGAGCAGAACGCGCATCGCTGAGCGAGGGGCCAGTCAGGAAGGGCCGGTGGAAGGCGGACGCTTGCCGGGTGCGGCGGCGAGGACACTGTCATAGAGGCCGGTGAGTTGTTCCACCTGTCCGGCGATGCCGTAGCGCCGGAAAGCATCGCCGCGCGCCGCTTCGCCCAGCGTCCGGGCCAGGTCGGACCCGCCAAGGAGGCGCTGCATGGCCAACGCCTGGGCGGCCGGATCGCCAGGGGGAACAAGGAGGCCGGTCTCACCCTCGCGCACAATGCTGGGAATGCCGCCGCTGGCGCCGCCGATCACAGGCAGCCCTGCCGCCATCCCTTCGATCAGCGTCCGGCCAAAAGGCTCCGGCACGGTGGGCACAAAGCACAGCAGATCGGACGCGAGCAGGAGGCGGGGCACGTCGTCGCGATACCCGGCAAAGCGAATCCGCCCGGCCACGCCACAGGCGCTGGCCAACGCCAGCAGTTCTTCCTGGAGGCCCAGCTCCTGCGGATCGGTCTCGCCCACTACCAGACCGTAGAGATCGGCGTGCGTGGTCGCCGCCTGCGCCAGCGCCCGGATAAAGACATCCAGTCCCTTGCGGCGCATGATGCGGCCGGCGACGATGGCTATCTGCGCTTGCTCGGGGATGTGCATCTCCGCCCTGACGCCGGCGCGATCGGGCGGCTGAGAATAGGGCGCCGGGTCGATGGCATTGGGGATGACGGCCTCCCGGCGAAACCAGGCCCCTTGGCGATGCTGGTCGTCTGCCAGGACCTCGGACGTGAAGATCCCCACTGCCGGCAGACGGCTCAGCAGCCGGTGCACCGGATCGAGCTCGGCGAAGGATCGCACCGTGACCATGCTGGGCCGGCCGCGCCGCCAACCGGCCAGGATCCCCGGCTCGGCCAGGGGGAGGGCGTCGTTGAGGTGGATAAGGTCAATCCGCTGCTCCTGCATAAGCCGGGCGACGAACATCGCCGTGGGGCGCGTCCGCAGCCACAGCCGCCTGCCGATCGAGCCCGCTCGCCAAAGGCGTCCCATGCCGCTGCCGCCGCGCAGGCGTCCGGCCGCGGAGCTGGCGCGTACCGTGCTCACAGCGGCGCCGGCAGGGATGGTCGTCCCCTGGCCGGCGTCATAGCTAAAGACGGGAAGCCCCAGGGCCTTCACCGCCGGCAAGGTGGCGACGGTAGGCGCCAGGAGCAGCAGGGGGTCGAACCTGTGGCGGGGCAGGTGCTGCAGAAGCAAAAGGAGGCTTTGCACCGAGCCCCCGGGAGCGGCGCCGAAGTCAACATAAAGCAGTCGCGGCCTCATGATCGGATGGGCGCCAAATCCGGCGTGGTCGGTTGCAGTCCTAGGACCGGCGCGGCGCCGGAGCTCTGCTTGGCGTTTCCCGCCTGGTCAGGCTGTTCTCAAGCAGCGCCAGCGCAAACGCCAGGATCAAGGCCAGGAGCACGCTGCCGATCAAGCCTACCAGCAGGTACTGCGTCGTGCGCTGCGGCATCGGCGCTTGCGGCAGTGACGCCGGTTCGATGACATGGAGATAGCCAATGGTCTCGCCCTGGGTGGCCTTGAGACGCGCCTCATCAACCTTGTCCGCCAGGAAGTTGTAGCTCGCCTGGGCGCGCTCCTGGGCATCGACCAATGTGCGGTATTGGTCCTGCAGCCCCAGCAGGTAGACGATCTGTTGGTCGTGGGCGGCGAGCTGGCGGTCGATCTCGTCCATTGCCGCCCGCTGTCCGGCGGCGGTCGCCTTATAGTTCTGTGCGTCCGCCTGCTGCTTATCAGCCAGGGCGCGGTAGGTGGCGATCTGTGTCTGGGTGCGCGCCAGCACATCAGGCGCCGGCGTGGGCGCCTTCTTGGTAGTGGTCACGGTCAGGCTTGCCTGCAGGGCGTCGGCCTTGGCGCTGTTGTCCGCAGCAGCGGCGGTGAGTTCGGTGGAAAGACGATCGTTGCGCGCCGCCTCGGCTGCAGCGCGACCGCGATCGCCGTTCAGGTCGCGTTTGAGATCTTGCTGGGCGAAGATCTCCCGCTGCAGATCGCTGACCTCGTTTTGGAGCTGAAAGTCCTGCAGCGCCTTCTGGGCATCGGCAAGCTGCTTCGCCTGTTCTGCAAGCTGTGCCTCAAGGAAGGTCCGCGTGGTTTCCGCGGGCATCGCGCGCATGCCCCGGTACGAGGCGATGGCGTTGTCCACGTACTTGGTGAGCACCTGCTGCGCTTGTTCCGGCGTCGGCATCCGCATCGTGACCACGATGACATTCTTCTGGTGCTGGCTGTCAAGCCGGCCGACCAACTCGGAAGCTGACATGGTGAGTCCCAGGTCGGCGATGGTCTTCCAGGCCACGGAGTTCAGCCGCAGCTCGTCGTAGAAGTCCTCATGAACGGCGCCTGTCACGGCGTCCGGGGTATCGGTGCGGGCCGAACCATAGAGTGACACCTCCTGGGTATCCAACACGCCGATCTGCAGGCGTTCCGAAGCCAGGTACTCGGTTTCGACTGTGCGGCTGATCACCAGAATGGCCGCCAGGGTGACCAGCGGCAGAAGCAGGAACAGCCACCAGCGCCGGGCGATGATGCGAAGGTAAGAAGTGAAATCGGAGGAGTTAGTCATCGTGGTAACGAAAACCTGAGACCGGCCAGGCAGCGTCTCAAGGAGAGTGCAGCAGGTAGATGCTTATGCGGCAGAAGGGTACAGTTCGGCCAGGCGATCCTGGATGGCTTCGGAGAGGGCGTCGACGCGGCTGTCCCAGGTGTGGGCCAGCGCCAGAGCCTGCTGTTGGCGGCGGCGTTCGGGCGTGTCGGCAGCCAGGGCGCCGGCGATCGCCTCCGCAAAGGCCGGGGCGCCCTCAGCCAGCCACAGACTGCCCGCGAACGCTTCCGCGGCCGGAATGGGCGTCGAAACGATGGGGACACCAGTGGCCAGATACTCGTAGAGCTTAAGAGGACTGATGTTGCGCGTCCACTCGTTGCGCAGGTACGGCATCAGGCAGACGTCGCAGCTTTGCATGTAGGCGGGCAAGTCCTGCACAGGCTGGTAGCCAGGCATGTGAACGTTGGGGAGCGTCCGCAGATCCTCCAGGGCCTCGCGCTGGCGGCGAAGGACGTCAGGGCCCACCAGGACCAGGGTCCATTCCGGGTGTTGGCGTGCCGTCTCCGCCAGCATGGCGTAGTCGAGCTTCTCGTTGATCACGCCGGCGTAGCCGATGCGCGGGTGGGGCAGGGCTGCCATCGCTGCGGGCTCGGGCGCCGGACGTGCGAAATGCGCGTAGTCTACACCATTGGGCACCAGGACGACATGAGCGTGCAAGGGGCGTTTCGACTCCAGGAGAGCGGGCGAGGTGACAAACACCAGGTCCACCTTGCGGATCACCTCGGCCTCCAGACGCCTGACCGCCGCCTGCTGGTCGGCTTCGGTGGTCGTGGAGGCACTCAGGGCATACGCAGCATACTCGTCGACGGCATGGTAGATGGTGAGTTGTTCGTCCAGGTGTCCGAGCATCTCACCCAGGTTGTACTGGAAGACCCAGACAATAGGACGCTGCATGCCCAGCCGGCGCAGGGTTGCGCGCAGGTGGGCGCGGCGCCCGGCGAAAGTCAGGTCGCTCAGGGGACGGCGTCCTGAGATGGGTGCATAAGCAGGGGGATCGTACACCCACAGGTTCGGCAGCGGCGAGTCCAGACGCGGTCCGCGCACCGCCCTGCGCCCGCCGGCCTTGACGTCCCGCAGATAGGACGCCGGTTCCACAAACAGCACACGATTCTGCGGCGCCAACCGCGACATGATCTGCTGGCGGTTGCGCCAGAGCGCCTCCCAGCGATTGGGAGAGAAACACACGATGTTCTGGCCCGATAGCATGGGAGATGTCAGTCGCCTGTGGCGTCGCCCCGATAAGCCGCCGCGTGCCTGGCGCCAAGCACGGTCCAATCACGATTGGCCACGGTTGCCAACGCCGATGCCCGTGCGCCGGTGGCTGACAGGCACTGCGCCTTCTTCAGCGCCTGACCCAGGTCATCGCGTTCGGGGTGGAACAGGATGCCGCGGTCCGTCGCCACGGCGCCGTTGGCGTCAGGCAGGCCCGCCAGCCCGACTAGCTCGGGAAAGGGACCGATGGCCGGGGCGACGATGGGTTTGCCAAAGGAGTAGGCCAGCAGGGCCGCACCTGAAGTCGTTGCCCGGCGATAGGGAAAGACGCAGGCATCGGCGGCGTTGAAGAACACTTGCAGCTCGTCATCGGCGACGTAGTCCGGGAAAAGCCGCACATTCGCATGGTCGCCTGCCAACTTCTCAAGCTGGGCGCGGTAGTCACCGGATTCCGTATGGCCGGCGATCACCAGGATGCTGCCCGCCTCGTCCAGGCTCATAAACGCTGTGATAAGCTGCTCGAGTCCCTTGTACGGCCGCGCCTGGCCCAGGCAGAGGTACACGTAGCTGTCAGAGGGGAGTCCCAGGCGCCGCCTGGCGCTCGCGCGATCGATGGTGTTCGGATACGCATGGAGATAGTGGCCGTGTGGAACCACGTAGACATGGTCCCGGCGACCGTACTGCGCGGCCACGACGGCAGCGCTGGCTTCATCATGGACGTGAATGGCATCGGCATGAGTGAACAGCCAGCGGTTGGCCTTCTCGTTCAGGTCGGGATAGAGCCCTTCGTGCTGGTTGAGATTGTGGACCGTGTAGAAAAGACGCGTGCCACGATGCCGGGCCAGATTGAGCTTAACGAGGAGGGCTTGCAGGTCCCATTCGGCTTGCGAGCGCGGTGGGTGCCGGTAGCTGTACTGGAGCTCGATCCAGTGCATGTGCACGACGTTGGGTCTTCCCGGCAGCAGCAGACGCCAGGTGAAGGTGGGGCTGATGCCGGTCCTGATCGCGGCGTCGGCCTTGTGCACGCCGTCGGCCATCAGCCTGACATAGGGATTGAGGCGCACCCGTGACAGATAGACCACCTTGAGAGGTCGCGCCGCCGGATCAGCCACCCCTAGACCTCCGTGCTCCATGTTGCGTGAGCCGTGTTACGTGACCCCTCCCTCACAGTCGGGGCTCGGAAGGGTCCGGCCACCTGCCATCTGCCACCTGCCACCTGCTCCCTGCTACCTGCCACCTCACGCCCCCTTGCGCGAGGCGGCGCTGCGCTGCGCCAGCGTCAGCCGCAGTTGCCCCAGGCGAACCAACGCACCCAAGGCCATCACCCGGAAGCGAACGTCCAGCCAGACCATGATGAACGTGTAAAGCGTCATCATGACCGTGCCGGCGACCAGGAACGGGAACATGCGGTGCAAAGAAGGCACATACGGCAGCAGCAGATAGCCGACGACGGCCGTGACACAGGACACCACAAAGGTCAGGCCGAGCTCACGGAAATAGATGACGTAGCCCCCGCCCATCAGTTGGTTGCCGCCCCAGGCGGCGATGCACATGTCGACCACCGAGACGATGCCACTCAACATGGCCACGCCGATGATCCCGTTCCATTGGAGAGCGGGATAGAGCAGAATCAGCATCGTCAGAAAACGCCACAGCGCCAGGTAGGTCAGCCATTCCGGCTTGCCCAGCGCCCGGTAGATGCTGCCCAGGTTGGCCGAGATCGAGCGCATCAGACCGTAGATGGTGAGCCATTCCAGGGGAATGATGGCCGCATCCCATTTGCCGCTGTAGTAGTTGTGGACGAAGTTTGGTCCCAGGACGAAGGTGCCCACGGCCAGGGGGATGGTCACCAGGCCCACCGCATGGAGGGTTTCGAAGTACCCACGGCGCACACGCTCGCGATCGTCCTGGATCTTGCTGAAGGCCGGAAACATCAGGTTGTTCAGAAAACCTGTGATGTGCGTGGCGGGAACGTTGCTCAGCCGGTAGGCAAAGGTGTAGTAGCCAAAGTCCGTCGTGCCCAGGAAGCGGCCTACGAACAGGTCGTCGATATTGGTGATCCCGAAGATGAGCAGCCGGCTTCCCACCACATGCCGGCCGTAGCCCGTCATCTGGCGCCAGATCGTGCGGTCAAAGCGCCAGCGCGGACGCCAGGTGGTGAAGAACCAGATGAGACTGCTGCGAGCCACCGCATCGGCCAGGTAGCCCGCCACGATGGCCCAGACGCCATACCCAGTCAGGGCCATGACAATGGCCACCCCGGCGTTGGAGATGCCGCCGATGATTTCCGGAATGGCCTTGTTGCGAAAGTCCAGGTTCTTGGCCAGCAGGGTGTAGGGCACCTGGCTGATCCCATTGATGATGGTCACCAGCCCCAACACACGCAAGACCGGCACTACCGTCGGTGTGTTCTGGAAGAAGTAAGCCACCCAGGGGGCGCCGAGGAAGATGACTGCATAGGTGACGAAGCTGCTGATCAGGATGGCGATATAGGCGACGTCTGCGGCCAGGCCATCATCGTCCTTCTGCCAGTAGACCAGGGCTGAAGCCACCCCCATCTCACGAAAATACTCCAGCGAGTTGATGGCCAGCCAGGCCACCCCAACCACGCCGAAATCCGCGGGGTTCAGCACGCGCGCCAGGACGAGTGTGACGCTGATGAATGTCAGCAGTTTGATGGCGACGGTGGAGATGCCAACCCAGACGGCGCTGTCGGCAACCTGCTTGCGAAAAGTCATGAGGGGGTGCTGGAAACGGAAGGCCGGCGGGTTTCGTTCTGGACGCCGCGCTTGCGGCCCACTACGATCAGATCGCGGGCGAAGAGCGCCGGCCAACGGCGGGCAAGTCGGGTGTACAAGCCGGCGATAGGTGGGCGCCGCAGCCACGAGGGATAGAGGCCCCGCACCCAAAGGGAAGCGGAACCGTCGATGTGTTGGATGTCGATCCCGCGTTCAAACAGCCAGAGGCGAATCTCGTGCAGGGTGAAGAACCGGAGATGCGTGAAGTCAGTGGGTGTTCCGCGTACGTAGGGGAAGCGGCCGCGTAGGAGCCACCAACGACAGCGCCAGTGACCGGCATTGGGGAGGCACAAGACAAAGGCGCCACCGGGCTTAAGCACGCGCGCCAGCTCGTCGAACGACCGGGCCGGGTCAAAGTGATGCTCGATGGCCGAGTCAGACACCACGGCGTCGAAACTGGCATCTGGATGCGGAATATCCTGCTCGGCGATGTAGAGCTGGCTGGCGTCCAGGCCCTTGGCGCGTGCCCGGCGGGTCGCCTCCTGGGTCAGGTCGGTCATGATGACCCGCGCGCCGCGCTCGCGCACCATGCGTTCGGCCAGCATGCCGGGTCCTCCATCCAATTGGAAGACGCGCTGTCCCGGCTGCACGTGGGGCAACAGCAGGTCCAGGCGGCTGTGGTCGACGGTGTCGTCCTTCGCCGCCCAATAGGCTTCATACCAGGCAACAAGGTCCATGACGGTTTAGCGCCGCAGCAAAGGTAGATAGAGTGGCACTGGCTCCACCGTGGGGGTGGCGGTCGGCAGCGGCTGATGGCCGAACTCGACATAAGATTGCTGGCCGGCGCTGACTCCCACCGTCAGCGCATCCACCGGACTGGCCACGCCGTAGCCCGGCGGCGCTTTCTCCCTGACGACGTAACTGTGCGCTGGCAGGCTGGCAAACTCGAACTTGCCGTCCTCGGCCGTCGTCTGCGAGAAAAGCAGGTCTTGTCCCTGCCAGAGGTCCACCACAGCGCCCGCCAGGGTGGGCTCGCCGGGCTGGAAAACGTCATCGCCGTTGCTGTCCTCGTAGACAAGGCCGTCGATGGCCCCCGCAGCCGGGGTGGCGGTGGGCGTCGGCGTGGCCGTGGGCGTTGCGGTGGGCGTTGCGGTGGGGGTGAGGGTGGGCGTGGGGGTGGGGGTGGCCGTGGGCGTCGGCGTGGGGGACGGAACCTGGAAGATGATTTCAAGCAAAGGGCGCGATGTGGGATCAACGTGCTCGCTGGTGTGCAACGTCCGGGCGCCGTTATATTGGGCGTTGGTGGGCAGCAGCACCAGGCCGTAGTTGGTGTCGGGATCCTGCACCCAGCTCCGCGCCAGGCTGGCCACGTTGGCGGTGACCACCCCCGCCCCGTTGGGCAAGGTCAGCGTGGCGGAGGGCGTTGCGGCCCAATCCTGCCCCGGCTTGCCCCCGGCCTGGGCCCAGGCCTGACCCGCAGCCGCCTGGTTATAGGTGGCAGTCGCCTCGCTCCACGACCGCAGCATGGCATGCACGCCAACCGTCATCGCCGGGCCGGTCGCATCGGCATAGAGCTTGAGATTGGCCGCCAGGATCTCGGCATTGCCAGGCAACAGGCCCGCAAGGTCAAAACGCAGCAGCCCTTTGGCCACACCATCGGTGCGCAGACTCAGGACATTGGCGTTGCCGTAATTGGAGGCAGGAACCCAGGCGTTCAACCAGGTGTCGGCGGCGCCTGCGTAGCCATTGCGCCCGTCCTGCAGCTCAAGCTGCACGGGCAGATCGCCGGTGTTGGGACTGATGGTGAGGTGCGTGACCCCGGCGGGCACGGTCCATACAATACTGCCGGCCAGGGGCAGCACCGGTAATAGGATGGTGCCATGCGTGCTGGTCGTCTGCGAGATGACGTAGCTGGCCTGCGGATCCAACCCCATGCGTTTGAGGTCGAAGCCCAGGTCAACAGGCTGTTGTGTATCGGTGATGGTGACGGTGAACCTGTCAGCGGGTGCATCGACGCCGGCAGCGGCCTCGGTGAAAGTCCCGGTGCTGCGCTTGCCCAGGGTCAGCCAGTAGAAGGCCTTGGCCTCGTCCGTGCGCACGTGCAGGTGCGCCGGGTTGTCCAGCCGTGTATAAACCTGCATGAATGCAGCCGCCCATTCGCCCCCATAGGGCGCCGGATCATCGCCATGGTTGCCCGCATACCAGTGCAGATCGAGCCTTCGCCCTGCCGCAGGCAAAATGGCGTCATAGAGGTCCTCGGCATGGTGCGGCGGCACCGTGGTGTCCGTCGTGCCGTGGATGATGGCCAGCGGCAGGTTCTCGAAATTGGAGGCAAACGTGATTGGGCTGCGGCGCTGGTACTCAAAAGACTTCTGGTTGGGGGTGCCGCCGGTCTCCGTCACGATGCGTGACTGGCGGAACGAACTGCTTTCGTTGTACCAATCGCCCAGGTCGGTGATGGCCTTGTGCGTGACGGCGGCGGCAAAGACATCAGGATACTTGGCGGCCATCGTGCCCGCCATCATGCCGCCCATGCTGAAGCCGCCCACGTAGATGCGATTGGGGTCGATGGGGTAGTGGCTGCGCATGTAGTCCACCAGGTCAATGGCGTCGTGCTGGCTGCGCAGTGAAGCCAACGGCGCCCCGGCCGGGCCGAGGGTGTCCTGACCGCGCTGCACCGGGGCTGCCACGAGCCAGCCACGTTGGACGGCCGCCTGGGTGTAGTCTGTTTCGTACACCTCCATCGGCGTCCCGTTCCAGCCGTGAAAGAGCAGGAGCAGGGGGCGGGGTGCGCTCTGGTCCAGCGGCGCCAGCACGACTGCCGGCACTCTATCCCCGCCATCCCCTGAAAACTGGATGGCCTCGAAAGAGCTTCCCGTGATGTTCTCACCTGTGATCCGAAGTTCCAGGTAGTTGGTGCCCCAACCGTCAGAGGTATTTTCTGAGGTCAGGCGAATGGTGTTGACGCCGGGCCTCAGCAGCTCGGGCGGCACGGTGTACTCGTAAATGGGAATGGCGGGGTTCGTACTGCAGCCTGTGTAGCCGTCGGTGGGCGGGGTCTGCCCGATGTCCACACCGTTCACCTGGATGGGGTGCAGGTTGTTCAGGACGTTGGTGGAGCGCATCAGGAGCCTGGCGCTCGTTACGGTGCCGGTGTAGGGCACCACGATGTCGATCTCCTGAGAGGTGTAGCCATCGACATAGTGGCAGGACTCATCGATGTTGGAACGGACCTCGATCACCTTCGCCCTTGCCCAGGCGCCGGGCGCGGTGAACAGGGCCACACCGGCGAGGAGAAAGGTGACTGTTGACAGGCTGATGAGAAGGGGGCGAAGGCGGTGCAAGCGCTGGCGAGACGCCGTTGACATAAAAGGGGGTGGCAAGTGGGGTATCAGACTCAACATTATACGCAGGCGTAGAACTGGGAAACAAAAGCATCACGCGTCCGGCGTCGATCAAACGCAACCGCCGGCTCCCGACCCCGCCAGCTTGGCTGCGGCGATGGGAAACCGGCGGTTGGTGGGTGACAAACGCGACGGCAGAAAGGGTGTAGGGCTGGTGCCTGAAGGCGCTACCTCCGGATCAGAGGCACATAGACATGCTCGAGAACCTCATAGTCACCGAAGGCGACGTCAAACGTGGCTCCGGCGGTGAGCACCAGGAGGACCTCGTTCGTCGTGCTGGAGCTCATGCCGGCGAGGTCCTGCTCAACCACCTTATAGGTGGTGGGTGCAGGGAGGGCCAGGAAGCGCGCCATTCCATCCCCCCCGGTAGTCGTTCGCGCTACTTCCTGCATGCCGGGCCAGGTGTAGACGATGACGGTGGCGCCTGTCAGCGGCGGCTCGGCCTCATCCTTCACCCCATCCCTGTTGGCATCGTTCCAGACCAGGGCATGGAGGTTGCCGCTGGGCGCGGAGGTGGCCGTGGGCGTCGGTGTCGGTCCCGGAATGACGCCGAAATCGACGGTCAGCACGCCCGCGCCGGGCGCCAGCCAGGCGTCTGCGGCCGTCGTGGACTCCCAGCCTGTCGCCAGCACGATGACCACATGATAGGTCAGCGGCGCCAGCCCCAGGAAGCCGTATCTGCCGTCGGCATCGGTCTGCTTCTCGGCCAACACATCGCCCTTGGCGTTTTGCAGCCGCACCGTGACGCCCTGCAGCTTCACCTCCCCGGCGTCAAGAGTGCCGCTGCGGTCGCTGTCGTGCCAGACGATGCCTTCGATGCGGCCGCCGGTGGGGGTGCTTGTGGGCGTGGGTGTGGCGGTTGGAGTGGCCGTGGGCGTGGTCGTCGCCGTCGGCGTGGGGGTGGATGTCGGGGTCGCTGTGGGCGTGGGCGTGGCGACGCGTTTGACTGGGAAGTTATTGTTCTGATTCTCCTGGCCGACCACCACCTGCGCATAGCGGCTGACGAGCAGCTTTTCCCAGCCGGCAGGAAGCGTGATGTTTAGAAAGTAGATCGCGGGCGACAAGTCCGTGAAGCGGTAGAAGCCGTTGTTGTCGGTCACCGCCTGGCGAATGACATTGCCCGGATTGTTGGCAGGGGCCAGCTCGACGAGCACACCGGGAAGCGAAGGTTCGTAGCCCTCCTTATTGCCGTTCAGGTTGACGTCCTCGAACACGTACCCGGAAATGCTGCCCTTGGTGCTGCTGGGGGTGGCGGTGGGTGTCGGCGTGGGCGTGGCGGTGGGGCCGGGCGTCGCTCCGGCCGGCGTCGACGTGGGGGTGGGAGTGATTTGAGGCGCATTGTTGAGCTTGCGTACGTCCACGTGATGGATGTACTCGTTGCCATCGCTGGCGCCCGTGTCGCTGCGGCTGTCGAGATAGAAGTCCGTGCCTCCCGGCAGCCGGTTGCCGAAATAGCCGTCTTCGATCAGGAAGGTGGCCGTCTTCCAGGTGTTCGTATTGGTCTTCTGGATGTACAGGGTATTGGCGGGCTGCAGACCGGCTGTGGGCAGCTTGGGATTGATGGCCAGGCCAATGGGGATCGTCCAGTCCTGGATGGCGTAGACACGGGCGGACTTTTCGCCGGTCATGGAATCGTAGCGCAGCCGCCACCGGTCCGTCCCTTGGTCCAGGTAGGTCACGGCGATGGCCACCTGGTGGGGATCGCCCGTGGGCGGCGAGAGGTAGCGGTCGTCGGCATCAAAGAAGAAACCGTAATTGCCTGTGGCCTGATCGCTGCGCCGGGCCGTCCAGCCAGGGTCCACCCCGATCTGCACATTGCTGGCGCCAACGCTGTACAGGCCGGCGCTGCGCAGAACCGGGTCATAGGGTTTGGTGTTGTAGTGATAGGGCTTGCCGAGCACGTTGGAGTCGTAGTTGTCCCAGCCAAACTTGCGGCCGGAGACGTTGTAGCGCTCGTCGTCCGTAAAGGGAATCGTGACGCCGCCCGGCGCCGTGTGGACCTGTTTCAGGTAGTACTCGTAGTTGCCGTTGGTGGGCCACCAGTTGCAGCTAATGCCGCTGGCGCCCGTGTAGGACAGGAAGCAGGGGTCGCGATGCTCGCGCATGCGTGACCAGATGCTGGGCGGCGTCACGTCACCGGCCTGGAGGCCGACGCCCATGTATTTGTCGGTCCACTCGGCGATGGTGCGGTTGTCGGCAGTATCCTGCGTGGTCCAGAAGTTGGACAGGCGGATGAAGTCGGCATGCACGTCCATCGCCCGCGCCATCGACCAGTAGAACTCGTTGGGGGTCGCCATCATGTAGCCGTAGCTTTCCAGCGCCACGGGCACCTTGTCACTGTACTGCCGGGCCTGGTCATAGATGCCCGCGCATTTGTAGTTGGGATCGGTGCTGTTGCACGACTCTACAAAGTCGAAATCGGAGGTGATGTTGTTGATGGCGACGCCAATGCCGTTGTCTGAGGCCCACTTCGCCACATCCCGGCGCTCGGAAATCTGCAGGAAGAAGGGCGCATTCTGCGTCAGCACCCGGATTGCCGGCGTGCCGTTGCTGCTCAAGAAGGCGTTCCTGTAATCGGTGAGGATGCCCTTGACGACGTTCACCCACTGCGACGAACTCATGCCCGACGAGCTGTCGTCCTCATCATCCATGGGCTTGTTTTCGCCGTCCTTGCCCGTCCCGGCGGCGACCCAGGCGACCTTGTCAGCGTACGGTCCTGTGCGCAGGTGGTCGGCCAGGGCATTGACAAACGTGCGGTACTGGTCGCGGTAGTAGGCGTTCTGATAGTTCAGGAGGGGCCAGTTATAGGTCTCGTCCGTGCCATCCTTGTTGCAGTCCCAGACGAACTTCTGGTTGGAGATGATGACCGGGTCGTCGACGGTGCCGCCCTGCCCGTCCGGACCGTTAAGCACCCACTCCGGCGTCAAACTAACTCCCAGGCGTACGCTCTGGGCGCTGCAGCTGCTCCGGGTGAAGGCGCGACCGGCATACGTATTGATGGCGATGCCCACGTACTGGTAACCGGCGCCGAGCTGAAGCTGAATCCAATTGTCCAGGATGGCGAAGTTGTAGACGCCGCTGCCGGGGTTGAGCGTATTCCAGTCCCAGAAGCGAAAAGAGCCCGTGCCGGAATGGCTGGCCGGGGGGATGGGCACGCCGCTGACGCTGTTCTCGATGAAGAAACCGGGGCCCAGGCCCATGACGCGCGCCGGTTCGGCAGGGGCCTGGGCCGCAGGCCGTTGGACAGGCGCGACCGCAGCCGGCGTGACGTTCGCCGCAGGCCGGGATTCAGCCAGGGCCAGCGGACTGGCAGCGGCAAACACGCTGTTGGCAAGAACACCGACAACGAGCATGACGAGGACTGCTGCTGGGAATCTGCGCATGAAGGACTCCAGGAGTTCGAAGGCTGAGAAGGAGCAGCGCCTGCACTCTCTCATCTAACAACAAGGCCGCCGTGAGGAGCGGCGGCCGGATCAGGGAGGGTTTCGAAGAAGGCAGGAGCAGCTTCGGGACCAGTCTCCCCTCGGTGTCGGCCACCTCTGTTCCCTGGCTGCTCCTGCCATTGTGATGACATTAGCACGGCAAGATGAATTTGGCATGAACACAGCCGGAGTTGCTTGGTGAATTTTCTGTAATCCGCCTCAGGGGCGCTGGCTAATGACCCTGGCGGGAACTCCAGCGGCAATCGCGTACGCCGGAATGCTCTCGGTGACGACGGCGCCGGCGCCCACCACGGCCCCGCGGCCGATGGTGACGCCGTCGAGGACGATGACCCCCACGCCAAGCCAGACATCATCTTCGAGGACGATGTCGCCGCGCGTGGTGACGGGCTGGCGCACAATGGGCATCTCACGGCTGCCAAAGCTGTGCTGGTAGGGATACAGGGCGCAGCGCGGGGCCAACTGCACGTTGTCGCCGATGCGGATGCTGCCCAGGGCGGCGGTCAGGTTGCAGCCGCTTTGGATGTGAGTCCCCTGGCCGATCGTGATGCTGCCGCCTTGGATAAGTTCCAGGATAGTGTAACGCTGCAGCGAGGAGTCAGCGCCGAGATTCACGCCGCCGCCGTCGCGGTGGGCGAAGATGGTGACGTGGTCGTCGATGAAGACACGGCGGCCAAGCGTGAGCTGAGGACAGTGGATGTCGGCGGCAGGAGACACGAAACTGCGCCCGCTGAGCGTGATCAACTGGCGCCTGGCCTTGTACGGCCCGACCAGGCGGCAGGCCAGTCGCAGGAAGAGCCCGCCGACAAGGGGCAGACCGGCCAGGGTGAGGCAAACCTTCAGAAGTCGTGTGGTCATAGTACTCGCCAGGCCGCATTCAAACAGGAGCAGGCATTCTTGCCCCAATACATGCTACAATCGGAGTATTGTCTTGATAGGAGGCCGACGATGTTTGCCAATGTCACTTCGGACCCAGCGATTCTTGGCGGAAAGCCCTGCATCAAGGGCACGCGGATCAGTGTGGAGTTCATCCTGGAGTTGTTTGCCAGCGGTGCTACGCAGCAGGACATTCTCAGCGCCTATCCACAGGTCACTCAGCCAGGAATCGAGGATGCTCTCAGATACGCGGCCGAAGCCGTGAGGAATGAGGTGGTCCTTTCCGGCGAAATCGAGGATATTCACTGACCTGCCTCGGCAACCAAGAAGCCGCTCTCCCGGTACCAGGCCACCATGTCCTGTGCTGCGGCCAGCAGGCTGGACTGGGGCATCCCCAGCTCCAACACGGCGCGGCTGGGGTCGCAGGTCAGGCGGTCAGGGGCGCCGCCGGTGGAGGCGGGCGCCGGCGGAGAGGAGGTCAGGCGGCGCAGCAGCGAACGGGCACGGGCAGCCAGGGCGACAGTCTCGGACGGCGCCGGCATGCCGGCGGCCTGCCTGATCAGGCAAGCGAACTCATCCCGTCCCAGGTTGCCGTCGCCGTGGCCCAGGATGTAGTGCCGTCCCGGCCTGCCCTTGCCGGCGGCCAGAATCATGCCATCGGCCACATCGGCGACCGGACACCAGTTGATGCCTCCCGCCGGATAGCGGAGTGTGCGGCCGGCCAGGATGTCCAGCACCCGGCGACCGCTGGCCGATGGCCGCCAGTCGCCCGGTCCGAGCATCGCCACCGGGTGGACGACGACTACACCGGCGCCGTGCTGCGCCAGCGCATCGGCGATCCGTTCACCTTCGAGCTTGCTGCGGACGTAGGCAGTGGGGTGAGGCAGATTGAAGGGAATGGCTTCGGTGGCCAGGGCGCCGTCGCCGGGCTGGCCGATGGTGCCAATGGTGCTGGCATGGACAAGACGGTGCACGCCCGTCTCCACCGCCGCCGACAATACCCGGCGCGTCCCCTCGACATTGACGGCCTCCATCGCCGCCACCGCGGCCGGATCGTGCGTGTAGGCAGCGGCCAGGTGAAACAGGACATCGCATCCTGCCAGGGCGGCGCGGTACGTTTCCGGGGCCATGAGATCGCCTGCCACCGCCTCCACCGGCGTCTCGGCCAGGAGAGGCGCGCGAGCCCCATCACGCAGGAGAACGCGCACGTGAACGCCACCCTGTACAAGGCGCCGGACCAGGGTGGCGCCCAGGAAACCATTGCCACCGGTAACAAAAGCCGTCAACATTGGCCCTATTGTAAAGGGCGACCTGTCCGGACTCCAATTGCACCGCAAAACGTGCCGCAAAATGATTTTGGTCATACACAAGCACCGCACATGGGCCTACAATAGTTGGCACCCGTGCGCCCGATGCTGAGCACGCGGACACAGGCTACCCAAGAAAGGAGCGAGCCCCATGGTCGCAACCAGCAGCAGTGCGGTTGACCTCAGCCTGATGGATGAGGTCTTCGCCGCCTATGGCGGACAGCGAGGTGCGCTGATCCCCATTCTTCAGAAGGCTCAGAGCATCTATGGCTACCTGCCGCCAGAGGTCGTGCAGCTTGTCGCCAGGAAGCTCGGCATCGCCGCCGGCAAAGTCTATGGGGTGGCGACTTTCTACGCCCAGTTCTACCTGGAACGCCGCGGCCGCCACGTCCTCAGGGTGTGTGACGGCACCGCCTGCCATGTCAAAGGCACGCCGGACCTGCTGTCGGCAGTGGGGGAACGCTTTGGCATCGGACCGGACCAGACCACGGCGGACAGCGAGCTCACCCTGGAGATCGTCTACTGTCTCGGCTCCTGCGCGTTGGCGCCCGTGGCGGTTCTGGATGGCCGGGTGATGGGCCGGCTGCGCAAGGAAATGCTGATGCGAACGCTGCAAAAAGACGTCGCCCCCGTGCCAGAGGAAGCCTAAGAGACCATGTCAGCAGAAAGCATCACCCAGATCCAAACGGCGGGCAACCCCCGCGTCCAGCAGTTGGCTCTGCGCCGCCTTGAGGCGCAGGCCCACTGGCGGGCAAAGCAGAAGGCCGCGCTCTACATCACCATCGGCATGGGCACCTGCGGCATTGCGGCGGGCGCCGCCGATACGCTGCGGGCGATCGAGGATGAGCTGCACAGGCGGGGGCTCACGGCGCTGATCAGCCAGGTGGGCTGCGTGGGCATGTGCTCCTATGAGCCGATGGTTGAGCTGCAGATACCGGGCAGGCAGCGCATGAGCTACGGCGGCGCCACCGTGGCCGCCGTACCGGAGATCTTTGAACACTACTTCAACGGTGCTCAGTTGGAGATGGCCGTCATTGTGGGCGAATCCACCCCCACGGTGAGCGAGTCGCACGGCCACCAGTTGCATTCGCTCAGCTTCGTCAACCCGACCAGCAAAGAGCGCATCCCCTTCCAGGCCAAGCAACTGCGCATCGTGCTCAGCAACTGTGGTCTGATCGATCCCGAATCGCTCGATGACTATCTGGCCGTCGACGGTTATTCTGCGCTCGAGCGCGCCCTGACGGCGATGACGCCCGAGGACGTGATCGCCGAGGTGACACAGGCAGGCCTGCGCGGGCGCGGCGGCGGTGGTTTTCCGGCCGGTGTGAAATGGGGCCTGGCGCGCAAGACACAGCGCTGGCCAAAGTATCTGATCTGCAATGCCGATGAGGGGGACCCCGGCGCTTTTATGGATCGCTCGGTCTTGGAAGGCGATCCTCATTCGCTGATCGAAGGCATGGTCATTGCCGGCTACGCCATCGGCGCCGAGCATGGCTACATCTACTGCCGCGCCGAGTATCCCCTGGCCATCCAGCGCCTGCGTATCGCCCTTGAACAGGCCCGCCAGCTTGCCCTTGTCGGCGAGAACATCCTGGGCACCGGCTTCAATTTCGAAGTCTATATCAAGGAGGGGGCCGGCGCCTTTGTCTGTGGCGAGGAAACGGCGCTGATGGCCTCGATCATGGGCGATCGCGGCCAGCCCTGGCCGCGGCCACCCTATCCCGCCGTGGCCGGCCTGTGGGGGCAACCAAGCAATGTCAACAACGTCAAGACCTACGCCTATGCCCCGCGCATCATCCGTATGGGTCCCGACTGGTTCAAGAGCCTGGGGACCGAGAACAGCCCCGGCACGGCGGTCTTCGCGCTGACGGGCCAGGTCGAGCGGACGGGGCTGATCGAGGTGCCGATGGGCATCACCCTGCGCGACATCATCTATGAAGTCGGGGGCGGCATCTCCAACGACAGGCACTTCAAGGCCGTGCAAACCGGGGGGCCACTGGGTGGCTGTCTGCCCGAAGCGTACCTTGACACGGCGGTGGATTTTGATTCGCTGCGGGCGGCGGGCGCAGTCATGGGCTCCGGCGGCATGATCGTCGCCGACGAGACGACCTGCATGGTGGAGTTTGCCAAGTACTTCATGCAGTTTGTCTGCGATGAAAGCTGCGGCAAATGCCCGCCCTGCCGCATCGGCAGCACCCACATGCTGGAGATTCTGGAGCGCATCACCGCCGGCAAGGGTGTGCCCGAGGACATTGACACGCTCTATCGCCTGGCGGAAGGGATGCAGAAGGGCTCGCTCTGCGCGCTGGGCCAGTTGGCGCCTTCACCCGTGCTCTCGGCCCTGCGCCACTTCGAGGACGAATTTTGGGCCCATATCACCGAGGGGCGCTGTCCGGCCGCAGGCTGCCAGAAGCTGGTGCGGGCTCCCTGTGTCAGCGCCTGTCCGGCCGGTGTGGACGTGCCGGCCTACCTGGCCCTGGTCGCCCAGGGCCGCTACCCCGAAGCCCTGGCCGTCCATCGTGAGTCCAACCCCTTTGCCTCGATCTGCGGCCGCGTTTGTCCTGCCTTCTGCGAGAATGTCTGCCGGCGCGGCCAGGTGGATGAATCCATCGCCATCCGCCATGTCAAGCGCTTCATGGCGGACGCGGAGTACAGCGTCGCCTGGACGCCTCCACGCCTGGCGCCTCCCAAGCACATCAAGGTCGCCATCGTCGGGGCCGGTCCCTGCGGGCTGACCGCGGCGCTGCGCCTCGCCCAGCAGGGCTATGAGGTCACCGTGTTCGAGCGGATGCCTCATCCCGGCGGTATGATGACCTACGGCATCCCGGCCTATCGGCTGCCCCGTGAGCCCCTGTTCGCCGAGATCGACCACATCCGGCGGGCCGGCGTGGACATTCGCTGTGGCTTGGAGATGGGCACCGACTTCACCGTCAACAGCCTCAAGGCAGACGGCTACAAAGCCATCATCCTGGCCCTGGGTGCGCATCGCAGCCGCCATCTCGACGTTCACGGCGAAGACCTGCCGGGCGTGTATCACGGCGTGCAGATGCTGCGCGACATTGCCCTGGGCCGCTTGCCCGACCTGAAGGGCAAGACCGTTGTCGTCGTGGGAGGCGGCGACACCGCCATGGACGCGGCGCGCTCGGCGTGGCGTTTGGGGGCAGGCGAGGTCCACATCGTTTACCGCCGCGACCGGGACCAGTTGCCCGCCATCAAGGAAGAGATCAGGGGCGCCGAGGATGAAGGCGTTCAGTTCCACTTCCTCGTGACTCCTGTGGCCGTGTTGGGTGACAAGAAGGTCACAGGGATACGCCTGCAGCGACAGCGGCTGGGCGACTTCGACAAATCCGGCCGCCGCCGGCCGGAGCCAATGCCTGGCTCCGAGTATGACATGCCCTGCGATCTCCTGGTGCCGGCCATTGGCCAGGTGACCTGGGTGGACGACGAAACGCTGGCCCTTTACCGCCGCAGCACCTTCAAAGTCGGCAAGGCCTTCGAAATGGATGTTCCCGGCGTGTTTGCTGCCGGCGATGCCGTCTCCGGTCCGGCGACGGTGGTGCAGGCCGTGGCGCACGGCAATCAAGTGGCCTTGATCGTCGATCACTGGCTCAAGACCGGCGCGATGGGAGGCGTCTACTATCACCCCAAACGCCACGACATCCCGCAGCTCTACAACCTGGACGAGTTTGCCGATGCCCATCGTCCTGAACCCCGGACCGTGTCGCCCACGGAGCGCTTGCAGCATCAGGACTTCCACGAGGTCGAGCTGGAGTTCGACGCCCATACCATGCAACAGGAGTGTAAACGCTGCCTGCGCTGTGACCTGGATTGGCTGCAGCGTATCGGCGAACGGCTGCCCTAGTCCGGCAGTCCTGCCTGAATCCCGGCGCTGCCCATCGTGGGGTCGCGCCGGCGCTGTCTGGCCACTTTGCGACGCGCAAACGACGTGAAAGACACTTCCTGCCCCAAACGGGTATTGAATTCCCGGCCAATTTGTGATAGAATGCATCTAACTTGTGCATTCTGTCACAGTTCGCGCGCTGGCTCCTTGACAGTTCAGGAGGCGAATCCATGAGCGTGAGCGGCAGTGGGACGCAGACAATTGCAGCATCCTCCGGGGTCGATCTGACCCCCCTGGACGACGTCTTCCAGCGGCATCGGGGCCAACGCGGGGCGCTGATCCCGATCCTGCAGGACGCGCAGGCGATCTACGGCTACCTCCCCAAAGAAGTGCTCCAGGAGATCGCCCATCACCTCGACATGTCCAACAGCACGGTTTACGGCGTGGCGACTTTCTACGCCCAGTTCTACCTGGAGCGTCACGGCCGCCACCAGCTCAAGCTGTGCGATGGCACGGCCTGCCATGTCAAAGGTGCTCCCATCGTGTGGGCCGCCGTTGAAGACACGTTCGGCCTCCAGCCAGGGGACACGACCGCTGATGGCGAGCTGAGCCTGGAAATCGTCTACTGTATGGGATCGTGTGCGTTGGCGCCCGTGGCGGTGCTGGACGGCGTCGTGATCGGCCGGCTGCGCCAGGAAATGCTGTTGCGTCGCCTGCAGGAAAAGATGCATTCCACCAGCTAGGCGCAGGGAGCCCCATATGAACACGACACAACAACTCGCACAGACGCGGGCTTGCGCACGGGAGCGCTGGCAGGAGAAGCAGGAGGCCGCCCTGGCCATTGCGGTCGGAACGGGCACCTGTGGACTGGCCGCAGGCGCACGCGAGACGATCGCTGCCATTGAGGCAGAGCTTGAGCGTCGCCGCCTGCCGGCTACAATCAGCCAGGTGGGCTGCGTGGGCATGTGTTCCTATGAGCCGATGGTGGAGCTGCAGGCCAGAGGCAGGCCGCGACTCAGCTACGGCCAGGTCAGCGGGTCGAACGTGCCCGAGATCTTTGCCCACTACTTCGAGGGCGCCGCGCTGGAACGCACGGTGATCGTGGGTGAGGTCGTGTCCACGACGGTGCACGGGGACGGGCAGACCCTGCAGTCGTTGAGCTTCGTCCGGCCCGGCACCCACGACCGCATCCCCTTCCAGCGCAAGCAGCTCCGCATTGTCCTCAGCAACTGCGGCCTCATCGACCCGCTGTCGCTCGACGATTACCTGGCGCTGGACGGCTACGTGGCCCTCGAAAAAGCCCTGACGCAGATGACGCCCGAACAGGTGATCGATGAAGTGTCGAAGTCGGGGCTGCGGGGACGGGGCGGCGGTGGTTTTCCCGCTGGCGTCAAGTGGGGCCTGGCCCGCAAGACCCCCTCCTGGCCCAAGATGGTGATCTGCAACGCCGACGAAGGCGACCCTGGCGCGTTCATGGACCGCTCCTCGCTGGAAGGCGATCCGCATTCCCTGATCGAAGGCATGATCATCGCCGGCTATGCCATCGGCGCGCAGGAGGGCTATATCTACTGCCGGGCTGAGTACCCGCTGGCGATCCGGCACCTGCGCCTCGCGCTCGACCAGGCCAGGACGCTGGGCCTGCTGGGCAAGGACATCCTGGGCTCTGGCTTCGACTTCGATATTTTCATCAAGGAAGGGGCCGGCGCCTTTGTGTGCGGGGAAGAGACGGCGCTGATGGCCTCGATCATGGGCCAGCGCGGCCAGCCGCGGCCCCGCCCGCCCTACCCGGCTGTTGCGGGCCTGTGGGGACAGCCCAGCAATGTCAACAACGTCAAGACCTACGCCTATGTGCCCCGCATCCTGCGCCTGGGCGCCGAATGGTTCAAGAGCCTCGGCACGAAGGGCAGCCCCGGTACGGCCGTCTTTGCGTTGACCGGCCAGGTCCAACGGACGGGCCTGGTCGAGGTGCCGATGGGTATCACGCTGCGGGAGATCATCTACGACGTGGGCGGCGGCATGCCTTACGGCAAGACGTTCAAAGCCGTGCAGACGGGCGGCCCCTTGGGTGGATGCCTGCCGGGCGCCTACCTGGATACGCCAGTGGATTTCGAGTCGCTGCGGGCAGTGGGCGCGGTGATGGGCTCTGGCGGGATGATCGTGGCGGACGAAACCACCTGTATGGTGGACTTTGCCAGGTTCTTCATGCAGTTCATCTGCGATGAGTGCTGCGGCAAGTGCCCACCCTGCCGCATCGGCAGCATGCGCATGCTTCAGGTCCTGGAGCGCATCACCGCCGGCGAAGGGAAGATGGAGGACCTGGATGAGATCCGCTATCTGGCCACGAACATGCAGAACGGTTGTTTGTGCGCCCTGGGCCAGTTGGCGCCATCGCCCGTTCTCTCGACCCTGCAACACTTTGAACACGAGTATCGCGCCCACATCGAGGAAAAGCGTTGTCCGGCCGGCAAGTGCCAGGCCTTCCGCAAGCGCCTGGTCGTCCAACCGGAATTGTGTACGGCCTGCGGCCTCTGCGAGCTGGCCTGTGCCGTCGAGCACTCCCTGAGCAAGACCGTGTTGGGAGCGCTGATAGAGGCGCCGCCGCCCCACCCGCGCATCTACATCGAACCCATCCCCGGCAGCCAGACGGGCGCCAAAGGCGTGCCGGCGATCTGCCACCACTGCGACCCGGCGGCGTGCATCGCGGCTTGTCTTCCCCAGGCCATGCACCGTTCACCGGAAAACGGTGGGGTGACCAACGTCGGCGGCAAGACCGATTGCATTGCCTGCAGCATGTGCGTCATCGCCTGTCCTTTTGGCGTCATCGCCCGCGCACCTGCACCCACGGGCAGACTGATGGCGCTGAAGTGCGACCTCTGTCCCGGTCGCGAGGTACCAGCGTGTGTCGCCGCCTGCCCCACCGGGGCGCTTGCGTACAAGAAGGGCCGCGAGATAGCGCTGACGGGGGCGGAAGCTCCGTTTATCGCCCACGATTCCCTTGTCGGCCTGACGGCTGAAGCAGTCGCCAGGTTCCTGGAGCAGGTCACACCCGACGATCTCGAACCGGCGTCGAAGGTAGCCGTCTCCGAGCTTGTTGCCACCCTTGCAGTTGAACGTTCAACGAGTAACTGACCATGCTTCCGTCACAACGATACCGCCAGCCTGACAGTGGAGCCGTGTTAGCCGCGCTGCACAAAGTCAACGCGGCCTGCGGCTATCTGCCCGAAGCGGAAATGCGAAAGGTGGCTGAGGAGCTGGGGGTGCCCCTCAGTCTGGTGTACAGCGCCGCGGCTTTCTATGCCATCTTCAGCTTCAAGCCGTGCGGGCGCCACCGGCTGCAGGTGTGTGAGGGCACGGCCTGTTATGTCAAAGGATCGACGGGGCTATTCGGCTTCCTTGCCGAAGAATACGGCCTCATACCCGACGCCACCACAGAGGACGAGGTGTTCACCCTCAAGCGCGTCCGCTGCGTGGGCTCCTGCGCCCTGGCGCCGGTCGTACGGGTGGACAACGACACCTATGGCCGCGTGACGCCGGCGAACATCGCCAGCATTCTCGACCTGTACCGCAAAGGGTAAGTCCATGAGGATCGCAAGCGTTGCCGATCTGGATACCTTGAGCACGGCAGGACGGGCCAGCCTCTACCCTGACCGGCTCAAAATCGTGGTGGGCATGGCCACCTGTGGCCTGGCTGCGGGCGCCGAAGCCGTCTATGAAACGCTGCGCCAGCGCATCGAGCAGCGCGGGCTCGACGCCGTTCTCAGCCGCACCGGCTGCATTGGCTGCTGCCAGCAGGAGCCGCTCGTCGACGTACGTCTGCCCGGCGCCGGGGGGGTGCTATTCACGCGGATGACCCGGCCGTCGGCCCGCGCCCTGATCGACAAGCTGGCTCACGGCGTCCTACCCGCTGACTCGGCCTGGGCGGTGATCGACGGAGAAGAGGCCCTGGTGGCGGATCACGTCGAACACTTTGCGCGACGGCCGGAACTGGACAAGGTGCCGGCCTACGGCGAGCAGCCCTTCTTCGCCAGCCAGCACAAGATCATCCTGCGCAACTGCGGCTTCATTGACCCCGCCAGCCTGGAGGAATACGTGGCCAGGGGCGGCTACCACGGCCTGGCTCGCGCCCTGGCGGAGTTTACGGCACAGCAGGTGATCGACGAGATCGCGCACTCGGGGCTGCGCGGCCGCGGCGGGGGTGGTTTTCCCACCGGGCCCAAATGGCAGGTGGCCCACGACACACCGGGCAAGACCAAGTACGTCATCTGCAACGGCGACGAAGGGGACCCCGGCGCCTACATGGACCGCACCGTGCTGGAGAGCGATCCCCACAGCGTCATCGAGGGCATGATCATCGGCGCCTATGCGGTCGGTGCCCACCAGGGCTACGCCTACATTCGCGACGAGTACCCCCTGGCCATCGAACGGCTGGCGGGCGCCATCGTCCAGGCCGAGGAATGTGGGCTGTTGGGCGACAACATCCTTGGCTCTGGCTTCGACTTCAGGCTGCAGATCGTACGGGGCGCCGGCGCCTTTGTCTGCGGTGAAGAGACGGCCATGATCACCTCGATCGAGGGGGGAATTGGTGAGCCTCGCTCCAAGCCGTCGTATCCTGCCGTGGCTGGTCTGTGGGGCAAACCGACGATCATCAACAACGTCAAGACCTGGGCGACTGTGCCGGTCATCCTGGCCCGCGGGGCAGCCTGGTACCACACCCTGGGGGCGCCGGACAACACCGGAACCGTCGTCTTCTCGCTGGTGGGCCAGATCGCCAACACCGGGCTCGTCGAAATTCCCCTGGGCATGACGCTGCACGAGCTGCTCGACGGGATTGGCGGCGGCGGCGGGGACGGCAAGGCGATCAAGGCGGTGCAGACAGGAGGACCCTCGGGAGGCTGTCTGCCGGCGCGCCTGTTCGACATGCCCATCACCTATGAGGGCATGCAGGCTGCGGGCTCGATCATGGGGTCGGGGGGCATGGTCGTCCTGGACGAGAGCGCCTGCATGGTCGACGTAGCGCGCTACTTTCTGAATTTCACCAGGGCGGAATCTTGCGGCAAGTGTACGGCCTGCCGCGAGGGAACCACCCACCTCTATCGAATTCTCACCCGTATCGCCCAGGGCCAGGGCGCCCTGGAAGACCTCGCTCTGCTTGAGGAACTGGCAGAAGCGGTCAAGTCCGGGTCGCTGTGTGGTCTGGGCCAGACGGCGCCCAACCCAGTGCTCACCACCCTGCGCTATTTCCGTGAGGAATACGAAGCGCACGTCGTCGAACACCGCTGTCCAACCGGCAAGTGCCCGATGAGCGCGGAGGCATGACATGCTCGCCGTGACCATTGATAACCAGAAATTGAGCGTGCGCGAAAACAGCACCGTGCTGCAGGCCATTCGCCAGGCCGGGATGCAGTTGTCCACCCTGTGTTATTGGGAAGGGCTGCCTCCCTATGGCGCCTGCCGGCTTTGCCTGGTGGAAATGACGGCGCCCCGGCGCCAGACGATCGCCGCCTGCACCTATCCTGTCTTCGACGGCATGGTAGTCGAAACGGACGGTCCCCATGCCAGGGCCCATCGCAAGATGATGCTGGAGTTCCTGTTGGCCCGCTGCCCGGAGTCGGAGGTGATCCGCCGCCTGGCGGACGAGGTCGGTGTGAGCGCCTCCCGCTTTCCCGCGAACGAGAAGACGGAGGAGCTGTGCATCCTGTGCGGGCTGTGCGTGCGCGTGTGCCGGGACCTGGTGGGCGCTGCTGCGCTTGGCTTTATCGGGCGCGGCGCTGAACGCACGGTGGACACGCCCTTTCACGCCGCCTCGGATGTCTGCATCGGCTGCGGAGCCTGCGCCGCCGTCTGTCCTACCGGCGCCATACGAGTCGAAGATGTCGATGGACAGCGCGTGCTGCACCCCTGGCATACGATCATCCGCCTGCAGCCGTGCCAGGGATGCGGGCAGCCGTTCACGCCTGAACCGATGTCCTTTCTGCGCACACATGTCGAGGGCATCGACCACGTCTGGGGCCTGTGCCCGGCCTGTCGCCGCAAGCAGGTGGCGTCGGGATAAAGAAATGATGCTGTTCCGTGTCCGGTGTCGTAGTCGGCGCCGGATGCGACCTTCATAAAGGCCAACCTTTTCAAACCATCATTCACTGCACGACAAAAGGCAAAACAACCCATGTCTACCCCTCCAAACGCAGAAAACGCCGCTGCATCCGTGCCCGTCCTGAGCGTTGATGCCTTTATTCCGCCTGAGATGGCGGTCAAGGCGGAAGTCGTTGGCGTCAAGAAGGCCGTCATGGGCTGGCGCAACACCTTTGCGCTGGCCGTGCTGGCGGGCGCCTTTATTGCGATGGGCGCGATCTTCTCCACGATCGCGACGACCGGCGCCGCCGGCCAACTCACCTACGGCATCACGCGGCTGTTGGCCGGACTCACGTTCTGCCTGGGCCTGATCCTGGTCGTGGTGGCCGGCGCCGAGCTGTTCACCGGCAACAACCTGATCGTGATGGCCTGGGCCGACGGACGGATTTCCATTTTGCAGGTCCTGCGCAACTGGGGCCTCGTCTATGCCGGCAACTTCGTCGGTTCGATCGCCACGGCGGTGGTGATGTTCTTCTCCAAGCAGTACCTGTTCAGCAGCGGCGCGGTCGGGCTCAATGTGCTCAACATCGCCAACTCCAAGTGCAGCCTGGAATTCGTGCAGGCCATCGCTCTGGGCATCATGTGCAACGCCCTGGTGTGCCTGGCCGTGTGGCTCTGCTTCAGCGCCCGTACCACCACGGACAAGATCCTCTCGATCATCTTCCCGATCACGGCCTTCGTGGCTGCCGGGTTCGAGCACAGCGTTGCCAACATGTACTTCATCCCCATCGGCCTGTTCGTCAAGGCCGGCGCTTCGCCTGAATTCTGGGCCGCCATCGGCAAAACCGCCGCCGACTATCCCAAGCTGAACTGGTACAACTTCTTCATCGCCAATCTTCTGCCCGTCACCATTGGCAATATCATCGGTGGGGCGGTCATGGTCGGCCTGGTGTACTGGTTCATCTACATTCGCAAAGGTCTGACACACCTGCCGCAGCCGCAGTAGGGCTGCCCTTCAGGTTCCCGCCAAAGACCCAAGGCCCCATGTCCATTGGCTCGTTCACCGACAAGGCCCACCAGCCGACCAGCGAGGAAATCGAAGCCGCCATTGAACCCTGGCAGCAGGCCTGGCAGGACCTTGCGGCGTATGTACGGGAGACCTATGCCGCCAAAGAGGACTTCGGATTCTACGGCAAGAACTATGGTTGGGCCTTGCGCTTTCGCAAAGGCGGTAAGGCGCTCCTGTCTCTCTATCCGGTCCAGGGCGGCTTCACGATCCAGGCCATCCTCGGTGAGGCCCACGTCGCCGAGGCGCTCAAGCTTCCCCTCGGCGAACACGTTCAGCAGATCATCACGGGCGCCCATCCCTATCCCGAGGGCCGGTGGCTCTTCATTCCTGTGATGACAGCTCAGGACCTTGACGATGTGAAAACGCTTTTGGCGGTAAAATCCTCTCGCACCCTCTCACCAACCCCTTCCCACAGAGGTCAATCCGATGCCCCACCTCACCATTAACGGCAGACACGTCCAGGCCCCTGAAGGCGCCACCATCCTCGAGGCCGCGACCCGCGCCGGCATCGACATCCCCACCTTGTGTCACCATCCCGACCTGAGCAATGTGGGAGCGTGCCGCATGTGTGTGGTCTCCGTGGAGAAGGCGAGAGGCCTGCAGACAGCCTGTACGACGCCCGTCTTTGAAGGCATGGTGGTGCACACGGACAGCGCCGAGGCGCAGGCAACACGTAAGTTCGTGCTGGAGATGCTCCTGACCGACCACCCCAACGCCTGTATGGTCTGCGAGGTCAACGGCGACTGCGAGCTGCAGGACCTGGTCTACGACTACAACGTCGTCTGGCCCGAGAAGGGGGCGGGACGGCAGCCCTGGGACATCGACCCCGATCCGAACCCATTCATCTTCATCGACCGCAACAAGTGCGTTCTGTGCAGCCGCTGCGTCCGCGCCTGCAACGAGATCCAGAATCGTGACATCTGGAGCTTTGCCTATCGCGGCTTCAAGACAAAGCTGGTGGCAGGCGCCGATCAGCTCATGCTCGACGCGGGCTGTGAGAGCTGCGGCCAGTGTGTGGCCTACTGCCCGGTGGGCGCGCTGTACGACAAAATGAGCATGGGACAGGGGCGCGCCAGCCGGATGAAGAAGGTGCGCACCACCTGCTCCTACTGCGGCGTGGGCTGCAACTTCGACCTCAACGTGCGCGATGGCAAGATCGTGCGGGTGACGAGCACGCGCGAGGCGCCCGTCAACGGCATGGCCCTCTGCGTCAAGGGACGTTACGGCTATGACTATGTCCACCACCCCGAACGCCTGACGCGGCCCCTGGTGCGAGCCAAGTGGCTGACAGGCGTCGAAGAGGAGGTGGCAAGCGGCCGGTGGCAGAACGTCGGCGAGCAGGCGACCAAACGGCGGTCGGGCAAAGGCCGCGGGGGCAACGGCCACGGGGGCAACGGTCACATCGCCGGTCCCTCGTCTCTCCCAGCCGAGATCCCCAATCCGCCATCCGAGATCTCCCCTGACTCCTTCATCGCCACCGATTGGGACACGGCCCTGGATGTGGTCGCCCGCAAGTTCTATCAGGAGAAACAGGCCCACGGCGGTGATGCCTTCGCCTTCCTGGCCTCGGCCAAGTGCAGCAACGAAGAGAACTTCCTCTTTGCCAAGTTCATCCGGCAGATGTTGGCCACGAACAGCATCGACCACTGCGCCCGGTTGTGACACTCCAGCACTGTCGCCGGTCTGGCGACCTCCTTCGGCAGTGGGGCGATGACCAACTCGATCAAGGACATCGCCGAGCAGAGCAAATGCATCTTCATCATCGGCAGCAACACGACCGAACAGCATCCTGTCATCGGGACGAAGGTCAGGCGGGCCAAACGCCATCGCGGGGCCAAGCTGATCGTGGCGGACCCCCGGCGCATCGACATCGCCGACTACGCCGACCTGTACATACGCCACAACGTCGGCACGGACATCGCCCTCCTGAACGGCCTCATGCACATCATCCTGCGCGAGGGCTGGGAGGATCGTGAGTTCATTGCCGCCCGCACCGAGGGCTTCGAGGAAATGCAGGCGATCGTTGCCAAGTACACGCCCGAAGTCACCAGTGAGATCACGGGCGTGCCGGTGGCGCAGTTGGAAGAAGCCGCCCGCATGCTGGGCGAGAACAAGCCCGGCGCCCTGCTCTATGCGATGGGCATCACACAGCACACCAGCGGTGTCGCCAACGTCATGAGCTGCGCCAACATCCAGATGCTGCTGGGCAACATGGGCGTCCCTGGCGGCGGCGTCAACCCCCTGCGCGGCCAGAACAATGTCCAGGGCGCCTGTGACATGGGTGGTCTTCCCAATGTCTATACCGGCTACCAGCGCGTGGCCGACCCTGCCGTTCAGCACAAGTTCGAGACTGCCTGGGGCGTGCCCCTCTCCAACAAGGTGGGCCTGACCGTCACGGAGATGCTGAAGGCCGCGGAAGAAGGAAAGGTGCGCTGTCTCTACATCGTGGGCGAGAACCCGATGACCAGCGACCCTGATCTCAACCATGTGCGTTACTCTCTGGGCAAGACCGAGTTCATCGTCCTGCAGGAGATCTTCTTCAGCGAGACTGGCCAGTTTGCCGATGTGGTCTTCCCGGCGACCAGCTTTGCCGAGAAGGAAGGCACGGTCACCAACACCGAGCGGCGCATCCAGCGGGTGCGCAAGGCGGTAGAGCCGCCCGGCGAGGCCCAAACCGACACCTGGATCGTGACTGAGCTGGCGAAGCGTCTGTTGGCGCTCGGCGCCATCACCCCTGACCCCTCGGCGCCCTACGCCGGTTGGGACTACCAGTCGCCGAAGGATGTGATGGAGGAGATCAGGGCGCTCACTCCCATCTACGGCGGCGTCACCTACCGCAGGCTTGACGCAGGCGAAACCCCACAGTGGCCCGTGCCCAACGAAGAGCATCCCGGCACGCCCGTCATGCACGTCGGCAAATTCAGCCGCGGTCTGGGCCGGTTTGCGGCCGTCGACCACGTGCCTCCCGCCGAGCTGCCCGATGCCGACTATCCGCTCATCCTTACCACGGGACGCGTGATCTATCACTGGCACGGCGGCGAGATGACGCACCGCGCCCGCAATCTCGAGGCCATGTACCCGGAGGCCCTGGTTGAGATCAACCCCCAGGACGCCGAGCGCGCCCACATCGACGAGGGCGGCCTGATGAAGGTGTCTTCTCGCCGTGGTGAGATCCTGGCCAAGGCGACCATCACCGACCGTGTGGAACCGGGTTTGATCTTCACCACCTTCCACTTCGCCGAGGCCGCCGCCAACTTCCTCACCAACCCCGTGCTCGACCCGGAGGCCAAGATTCCCGAGTTCAAAGTCTGCGCCGTGCGCGTCGAAGCGGTTTAGCTAGCGCAGAAACATCTGCACAGCCGACACCAGGATCACGAGCAGCAGCAGGCGGTAAACCCACTGCTGCGCCCACTCCTGCATGGCGACATGCGCTGCCGCCCAGGCGCCCAGGACCTGCCCGCTTGCCACCAGCAGCCCCAGCCCCCAATCGACCTGCCCGTTGCGCAGAAAGACGACGAAGGCGGTGACGTTCAGGGCAAGGGTCAGCATGGATTTCACCGCATTGCCGCGCACCATATCCAGGCCGATCTCCAGCACCAGGGCGGTGAGCAAAAAGATGCCTACGCCTGCCTGGATGAACCCGCCGTAGACGCCGATCGCCAGGAAGATCAGCCCATCGCGCAGGCGCACCCGCTGCGCCGCTCCGGCGCGACCGCGCAGCCAGCGCTCGGGGCGCAGCAAGACCAGGAAGAAGCTCAACACCAGCATAGCGCCAATAGCACGGTACATGCTCGTGACGCTCAGGTCGACGGCGATCGCCGCGCCCAGGACGCCGCCGATGGCCACGGCGGCGATCAGGGGCAGGGCAAGCCGCCACGGCACCATGCGCTTGCGGTGGAACGTCACCGTGCTCACCGTACACTGCGCCAGGACGCCGATGCGGTTGGTGCCGTTGGCAACCGTGGGTGGCAGACCCAGAAAGATGAGCAGCGGCAGGGTGATGGATGAACCATTCCCCGCCAGGGTGTTGACGACGCCGGCCAGGAATCCGGCGCCGACGGCCGCAGCGGCGTAAAGGGGATTCACGGCGACATCCTTGCCCGCTCAGTCGGGGTCGAGCTCAGTCCACTTGGAGCCCGCCGGATGCGTGTAGCTGCGCAGGGATGCCAGGAGCACGGCAGGGTCATCGGCCACGGCAAACAACTGGCGGTGTTGGGGCTTGACGAAGCCGTGAGCGACGGCATGCTCGATCATCTCCACGAGCGGGTCGAAGTATCCCTGGACATTGAGGATGCCGATGGGTTTTGTCTGGTAGCCCAACTGGCTCCAGGTCAGGGTTTCGAACAGCTCATCGAAGGTTCCCACGCCGCCAGGCAGGGCGATGAAGGCATCCGACAGCCGCGCCATGGTCGCCTTGCGGGTATGCATCGTGTCCACGACGTGGAGCGCCGTCAGGCGGGGATGGGGTACGCCCGGACGGTTCATCGCCTGGGGCAGAACGCCGATGACCTCGCCGCCCGCAGTCAGGGCAGCATCGGCCAGCGCACCCATGATGCCGGTAGCGCCGCCTCCGTAGACGATGGCCACCCTCTGCGCGACGAGCAGTCGTCCCAGGTCGCCTGCCGCCTGGCGATAGGCGTCGATGGTGCCGGGGTTGGAGCCGCAAAAGACACAGATCCGTTGGATGTTGTTCATGACGCCAGAATCCTTGGGTGCTGCCTGCATGCCATCATGCCGGACCGGCGATGGCCGGGGTTGGCTGCGTCCTTGCCATCACGGCGCGGCGGACACGATCCGCGGCCATGCGCAGCCGGAAGTAGGGGAAGAGGGACAGAAGCCGCCACTTTGACGTCACCGGATGGTAGCCAAAGAACTTCATTTCGCGCCAGGCCACGGCCTCGACGGCGGCGATGGCAGCGGGGGACAGCTCGTTCTGCCAGCTTGTGGCCAGTTCGCTGGCAATGGGAGACAAGGCCCGAGCCTTCCAGGGCTCGCGCTGCATATCGAAGGCGGTGGAGGCTCGTTGGTGGTAGAGCAGCATGTCTGGCTCGAAGGTCAGATCCAGAAACCGGCACAGGTTCTGCAGGCACAGACCGGGCTGCTGGACCAACTTCTCGTAGAACACCGTGATCATGCCGGGAACTTTGGCGCTCATGGCAGCCCGGACATGGCGGCGCCAGCGCACTGCGTCCCGCCATGCCGATCCACTTGTCCAGGGACAATGCCGCCACGAGTTAACAACGGCGCGCGGATCGCGTACCAGATGGACAAAGCGGGCTTCCGGGAACAGACCATGCAGGTCGGCCAGGAAGAAGACATGATTGGGTGTCTTCTCGCCCACAAAGCTGGCATCGTTGGCACGGGCGTACTGCTCAAGAAGCAGCCAGAGCAGGGCCCCGTAGCTGCGTTCGCCTTGCCAGGCCGTTTGGGTCCAGGTCTCGGCGTCGATGTGCAAATCGGCAAATTCCGGCGTTGCCGTCACTGCTGCCAGAAGACGCCGGAAATTCGCGTCATCGTCCAGGTTCCCGAAGCCCTGGCGGTGCAGCCAGAACTGCCGCATGAAATGCGTTTCGGGTGCGATGGCCACCCCTGAATGCGCCGCCAGGAGTCTTTGCAGCAAGGTGGTGCCCGAACGCGGGCAGCCCACAATGAAGACAGGCGCCTTGCTGGCCAGATTGTCGGGAACGCTCATGCCCGTGGACGCCTGCACCTAATGCCGCCGGGCGCCGGCTATCAGCATCTCATAGACGGCTTCGTGGGCGGAGGCGATGACCTCCCAGTCATATTGCTGCACGACAAGCTGCCTGCCATTGGCGGCGAGCCGGGCGCGCGCGGCCCTGTTATCCAGGAGCGACAGGATGGCGCTGTGAAATTCGGCGGGCGATTCGGCGCGCAGCAAGTGCTCTCCGACATTCACGGCAATTCCCTCGTAGCCGACCCGCGTGCTGATCACAGGCAGGCCGTAGGCAAAAGCCTCCAGGATCTTGATACGGGTGCCGGTTCCGGCCAGCAAAGGCACGATGGCAATGTCCGCGCTGCGGTAGAGAGGCGTGAGATCGGGCACCCGCCCCGTGACCTCCACGCCGGGCTGCAGGCGCATACGAACCTGCGGGCTGTCGAGGTTGACCAGGGTGAGCCGCAGGTCCTTGCGCTTCTCGTATAAGGCGGGCCAGACCTGGTCGAGGAACCAGCAGGCAGCATCTACGTTCGGGCCGCGGTTGGGTGAACCGACGAAGATGAGGTGTTGGGCGGTCTCGCGAATCGCCGCAGGCGTGCAGAGAGTCGTATCAACGCCGTTGGGCAAGACGAAGGTGCGCGCTTCAGGCGCGCTGGCGTGGATGAGGGCTGCATCGAAATCCGACATCGCGCCCACGCCGTTGACCTTTGCATAGATGGTGCGTTCGTACGCTTCCCAGGCGGCCGCCCTGCGCCGCGCGCGGATGCGCGCCCAGCTGCCTTCGGCCAGATCACTGATCTGCGTCAGGAAGGTGCCGAAGACCTCATAGGCCATCAAGAGGCTGGGGATCTCCGGATGCGCCAGGGCATAGCCTGTCAGATAGGGATACTCAACCTGGATCAGGTCGATCGGGTGCGCTGCCAACACCTGCTGCAGGGCTGCGTGCATGGGAGGCTGGTCCCAGATCGGCACGTCAAGCGGCAAGCCGTGCCATAGGGCGCCTGCAAACCGGGCAAGCGTCGACGGCAGGCGCCGGTTCTGACGCAAGCGCGTGAACGGCACCGGCACAAGATGAACATCCAGCTCTGCGGCAAGCTGATCCAGTCCCGCGCGTGCTTCCGGCGTCCGCCAGAAACTCAGCACGGTGATCTCGTGCCTGGCGGCCAGCCGGCGCATCACCTGGTAGATGCGCTGGTGCCCGCCGCTGACGATCGGCAGCGGTGAAGTCGGGAGAAGAAAAAGCAGACGTAAGGCCATGGACAAGTTCTCAGCTCACAGATACCCCAGCGCTGCCAAATGCTCTTCCACTGTCGCTTGATCCTCGGGCGCAAGAGTGGCTGTGCCCGCCGCCCCCACCAGCTGTCCCGAACCGGCATCGCTCCAAACAACCGGCCGCGGTTGGCTCCAAAGGGGCAGCACGTCCCCCTCAAGGTCGCGCGGAACCGCCAGGCCGAGGGCATGCAGCAGCGTGGGCGCCAGGTCGATCAAGCGAGCCTTCTCGATTCTCTGCGATGCCATCTCGGGTCCGGCGGCGATGAGGATGCCGTCAAGGGCGTGATTTCCGGTCAGATCGCCGCTGTCCACAAAGCCGTTCGCAGAGGATGGAGGTGCAAAATCAAAAGCAATGGCAGTATTGCGCCCCGGCTCCGGATCATCGCGCACCAGCTCGACGACTAGATCAGGGGCCAGGTCGACAAACGGCCCCTGATAGAGAGCCTCGCGGCGATAGACAGCTTGCACAGGCCGCCATCCGGTCTCGGGATCGACCAGGCTGAGGAGGGAGGCGCTCAGATCCGCGGCCGTCCGGTCCGCCTCATCAGGGCTGAGCACGCCCTCCGGTTCTCGGCCCCGGATATTGAAGCGCAATCCGCCTGCGGCGCTGAACACAACTGCAGTCTGCGCCCAGTCGATGTTGCTCAGGTGACCGCGTGGCGGCGGTGGGCGGCGCCAATGGCGGACGACGGGCAGGGCCCGCTTCACACGCCGGAGGGATGCATTCGACCGTAAGCTCTGCCAAAGACTGGACCGCTGCTCTACCGTCGTGCGCCGCAGCAGACCCTGCTGCTCAAGCCAGTTGTTGAGGTACAGGGACCGTGAACAGGGTGCAAACCCGTGGTCGCTCAACACCACCACGTTGGCCTCACTCCCCGCGATCGCCAGGAGGCGGCCCACCTGCTCGTCGATGGCCTGGTAGGCTGCCATCAGTTCAGGCAGCAGCGCCGCGGCCACGGCCGGATCATAGCTTGGGTGCCGGGGCGTCAGCAGATGCAGGGCGTAGTGCTGGAGGCGGTCGGTATCGGTGAAGACCACGATCGCAGCGTCCCGGGGTTCTCGTGCCAGCAGCCAGGCGGCGGCCTCGCCGCGCGCCCTGATCGCCCGCGTCGTTTCCTGGATGAACTTGCCCAACCCCAGTCCCGACCGCTCGACGCTCAGGGTGTAGCGCGGCACCGCTGCCAGAAGCTGCTTGCGCAGCGCCGCTGGTGAGGTGAACTCACTGTGCAGACCCGGGGCCAGCATGCCGCTGATCACTGCCCCCCCTGGGATCGGGACCGGCGGGTAGGTCATGGGTACGTTCATGACCGCCATCCGCTTGCCTTGGGCCGCCGCCTCTTGCCAGAACGCCGGCCAGCGAATCGCTGGAGAGAGGTTGAGGTGGGTCTCGTAGTCGTGGGGCTGCTGGCCGCTGAAGCCGTAGATGCCGTGCCGTCCGGCATTGACGCCTGTGGCAAATGTGACCCAGGCAATGGAGGACTCCGGCCGGATGGTGGACCGCAGCGGTCCCCAGACGCCCCTCTCTTTCAGGCCCGCCAAATTAGGCAAGAGTCCGGCGTCCAGCCAGGGATGCAGGATAGCCCAGTCGGCCCCATCCAGGCCCAAGACGAGAAGTTGCAGGGGCATGGTGCGGAGACTACGCGTTCCCGAAACTGCCCTGACGATCGGTCACGGCGGTCTCCGCCGGCGGCGGCAGCGCCGGCCCGCGGCGCGGCGGATGCAGGACCAGAAAGCCCTCCGTGAAGGCTGAGGAGATCACGTGGCCATCCATCTCATCCGGCGTGGGCAGACCGACCATATGCAGAAGCGTTGGCGCCATATCGATCAGCCGCGGTGTACCAGGCAGGAAACCAGGTCGCACATTGGGGCCGCAGGCCAGGAACATCCCTTCGGGGCGATGATCGCCGGATCTTAGGGGCCTGGACTCCGGCGTCATCAGGGTGCTGCCCAGCGTGGACGTCACGGCGTAGTCAGGGTCAAGGGTAACGATGAGATCGGGGAAAGATGCCATCCGGGAGCCGCTGTAGACTTCATCACGCCGCCGGATATCTGTCACCAGCGGACGGTTTGTGCCGGGGATCCGCAGATGCTGCGCCTGGTCGATCAAGTACTGGCAGAGACGGTCAGCCGCAGCAGGGCTCACCGTGCCTTCGGCGTAGCGGTCGGCGCGATGCAGATAGATGCCGCCAACGTTGTTATAGAGGGGTTCTGCCCAGGCCTGGGTGTCAACCCAGTCGATGGCGTCGGCCAGGTGGCCGCGTTCCTGGACGACGGCCCGCGCCTCGGGGGGAAGGATGCGCTTGGCCACGTCGCGCAGCCAGGGGGTGTGGCGTCTGACCCGCTGCAGCCAGCCGCCCGAGCTCACTGTGTGCAGGTGCAGGAGGTCGATCTCCAACAGCCAGTTATTCAGATGCGTCCAGTGGTGAGCTGCAGGGCCAAAGCCATGATCGGAGACGAAAACGACATTGGCATCCCTGCCGGCCGAGCGTGCCAGGCTGCCGAGGATGTTGTCGAGCAGGTGGAAGTAGTTGCCGAGCTGCTCGGAAATCGCCACCTCCAGGCCTGGCGAGTCGGCCTCCTTGGTCTGCAAATAGGGCCAGAAGTGGTGGAAGATGCGGTCGGTGCCCGTGAATGCCACCATCACCACACTCCAATTACCCTCCTGCATCAGGCGCAGCGTATGGAATCCCCGCCTCTCGGTCATGTGGGCGATATCCGTGAGCATCACTGCGGGTGAAGGCAGAAGCGAAGGCGTCAGCTCCTGACCGGGCCTGCCGTAGTCGACGTCGATGATGTAGCCGTCGAGCGTGGCAGCAAGCTGCGGCGGGTAGGTCCAATCAGTGGCTGCCGTCGGGGTCATCATGCCGCTGATGGCAAAACCATCCAGGGGACGCAGCGGATAGCTTAGGGGCAGATTGACGGTCCCCACCCTCTTGCCCGCGGCATTGAAATAGTCCCAGAGCGTAGGAAGGCGAAGGTTCGAGGCGTTGACAGGCACACCCTCGCCCCGTAATGAAGCCGCGGGCACAGCGGGCTTGGACAGGGCTTGCAGGATGCCATGCTGGCCCGGGTTGGCGCCGGTCAGAAAGCTGGCCCAGGCTGGCGCGGTTGCGGGCGGCTGTGTGGACCACAGAGGTGACCAGGCGCCCTGGCTGCGCAGGCGCGCCAGGTTCGGCATCTCCCCCAGGTCACACAGGGGACCAAAAATATCCCATGCACCACCATCAAGACCGATGATGAGCAGCCGTGCGGCAGGGTCATGAATGGGCATTGGCAGAAACCGGGATCGGTGGCAGGGCGCCATGCCGGCGTCCAAACGGCGTGAGGATGACAACAACCCGCAACTAGGGGAGGATAACCCACCAGGAAGCTAGATTCAAAAGCACAAGTGCTGCGGCAAGGGTAGCCGAAGCATAGCGCTGCCACCTTGTGGGAACATAGGCTCCCCATCCAAGCATCAGAAGGATCGCCACCGGCAGAAGCGCGGCCAGAAAGTAACGGCCCTGCGGCTGCCAGGCCTGGCCCACCATGGGCGCCCAGGTCTGCATCAGGATGCAAAACACCGCTAAGAGGGACAGGAGCAGCACCTGGTCCTCGGAAGTCGAGCGACCGCGGCGCCAGCGCCGCCCCACTTCCGGCAGCAGTCCGATCAGCCCCCCGAGGGCTGCCAGGGTCGCCGCGGCCAGGAGCAGGTAGACCGGTGCGGGGAGGGGACGGCTTAACCAGCCAAAGTAGCCCCAGAAACTGGCCCAGGTGAAGGCGGCGAAGAGAGCGTACCGAAACTGAGAGGGCAGATTCCAGGCCGCAGGTGATACGGCGCGGCTGAAATACCCTGCGGGCACGGGCAGGGCGCGTTCGAGAAACTCGAACAGGGGTCTGCCCACCAGCTCGGGCAGGCGCCCGTCACCGTTGAACAGGAGGTCGCGGCCGCCCTCGTCCCACAGGTGGATGGCCAGGGCCGCCGGGCCATCCCTTGTCGCGGCCGTCACCCGCAGCGTTGTCGCTACCGCCGCGGGCACGAACCGACCACTGCACCTCGAACCTGGTTGGCAGCGCAGGTGCAGAGCATGCACGTCATCGGCGAGCGTCAGATCGACCGTGGAACCGGTGCTGGACGAGAGGTCCGCCTCCAGTTGCAGCCAGGCGCTGCGCACAGCGAGGGTCTCCTTGCCCCCGATCGTCTGCGCGATCTCAACCGGCGCGCCCTCCAGGGGTGCCAACGCCAATCCTCCGTTGGCGCGCGTCGACCCACCGGGCGCCGGCTGCCTCCAACCCGCCGCCCACCCCGGATTGGGCGCGAACGGCGCCGCCAGGGCCAGCACGGCGACAAGAAACAGGGGCCATGAGCGTGGCCACCGCCTGAGTACACGGGCTGCCAGCATAACCAACGCCACTAACCACAGATAGAGCAGACCCGGGTCGACGAGCAGAGGAGCAACGGCGGTGCAAACCCCTGCCGCCACCCATAGCCAGGCGCGCCGCTTCAGCCAGGCGACGGCGAGCAGGCCGAACGCCAGCACGCCCCAGAAGACCGCCAGGGTATTGTTGTTGAAACTCACCCCCACAAAACCGGCCATAGGCAAGAGACCCACCAGCAGGCCGAGCGCCAGGGCCCGGTCCGGACGGTCGGGCCAGACGATGCGGCTGAATACAAGCGCCGCCAGCGTCGCCAGGAGGTGTAGCGCCAGCGTTCCCAGCCGCAGCCGGCGCAGGTCCGCTGCCAGATCAGAGGTCAAGCCGGCGCCCCGTTGGCGCAGCCACCAGGCAGGTATGACGTAGAAGAGCCGGGGCTCGCCCGTCTGATCACCGCTGGCGGCCAGAACCGGATCACCGGCAAAGCGCTCCGGAAGGTTCGCAGGTTGGGAGCGATGGTTGTAGCCCCACCAGTCATGGCTTGCCAGCGAAGCAATGACGCTGGCTTCGATCGGGCCTTGCGCCTCCATCGCAGGGGTCCCGCGCTTCGACTCAGCCAGGAGGCGCGCCACCAGGTAGTGTCCCGGCTCATCCGGGGCCGCCCAGGGCGGCAGCAGCCACCACCACACGAAACCTGCCCCTGCGGTCAGGAGCAGGACGAGACACCAGGCAGTCGCGTGCCGGGTCACAGGTCAGGAACACGCCGGCATGGCAGGGCAAGCAGAAGGCCAGCGCCGCACAGCCGCCCGCCGCTAACTGCCGGCGCCTCCTTTGCTCCCCCGATCCAGGTAGATGGACGCCACCGCCAGCAGCAAGCCGAGAAACAGGCCCGCCACCAGGGCCACCCCCAGATTGAGCGCCCAGCGAGGCTGTGAAGGTTTGGATGGCGGCTGCGCTGCATCCACCGTCCGCACCCTGCTGCCCTCGACAATGGGCTTCATCTGCAATTCGACGCCCCGCCGCTCCAGGGCTGTGACCGATTCGAGCCAGACGCCGCGCTCCTGCAGGATGTTGTCCAACTCCTGCTGGTTTCCGCTCTCCACTTGCTGCAGGGCAAGGGCATTCTCCGTCAGCGTCTCCAGGTCTTTGGTCATCTGACCCCGTATAGTCTCCAGCCTGGCAATGAGCGCCTGTGGGTCAGACTGCGCAAGCTGCCGCAGCTCGTCGTACGTGACGCCGTAAGTCGTCAAATCGGGAATGTCAAGGAGAGTCACTGCCGGCGCCCCTGTCTTGGCCGACTGCAAAACCATGTCGATACGATCGAGGGCATTCTCCAAAGAGGCGCGCATGGAGTTCTTGAGGGTCAGCTCCTGTTTGACCACGCTCTGAGCGCCGAAAAGCTCGTTGCCGCTGCCGGAGGCCAGGTCACCGCCCCAGCCGATGCCCATGCCCGTGCGCGAACGGAAATCAAGCAGGATTTTGTCTTGTTTGTTGTATTCGATCGTCGCTGCGTCGAGCGCCTTCTGATTGCTGGCCAGGTCGCCGCCGTAGAGCTCGCTCACAGCCTCGGGCAGCGAGGCTGCGAGGGCATTCGCCAACAAGGCCGCGTCGTTCGGATCGGCTGCCGTCACGGAAATATCAAAGAGACTGCCATCGCCGTTGCGAACCCGTGTCGCCGCCAGGAGCTGCCTGGCATCGATCGGGTGGGCCAACTGGCCTTGGACCTTGGCCAGGGCGCGCTGTGCCACCCCTGCGGTGGTAAGCAGCGGCGTCACCTCTGCCCGCCAATCGAAACGGGTGTCCACGACGTCACTCAGTTTGCTCTCCCACTTCCATGCCAATTGCTCATTGGGGGCGATGGCCACGGCCCTGGCCGTATACCGCACCGGCATCAATAGGCTGAGGGCGACGGCCACGACCAGGGCAACAACCACGGGAATGACGATCAGCGGCCAGCGCCGGACCAGAAGCTGGACGTAGGGTTGCGGCGTAAAGGGTTGGTCCATGATGGTTGCTTTGTGAATCAGGGGTAGGGCAGCGATGCTGCCAGGTGTTGCATGCCGTGACAGCAGCACGGTTTCAGGGAGCCTGGACAGTCACCTCGCCCAGGGCAAGGGCATTATCAGGAAGGCGCAGACCGGTGTTGTCGACTGCCTGGAGCCGGACAAGGTCTCCCGGCCGGTACAGGGCCACCACCAACCGGTACGCGCCCGGCGCCAGGTCGGGTGGGATCACGAGCCAGCGCACCGTTGAGGGGTAATCGCCGGCCTGCCAGAGCGTCGTCGGCAGATCATTGTCCACATTGCCATCGGAACCCGCAACCCAGTTGCCCGCCGCATCGAGAAGCTGCACCGTGACCTGGACGGGTTCGGCGCTGGCGCCCAGAGCCTGCCAGCGCAGCGCCACCGGGAGCGCCCAGCCGGGTCGCTGCGGCTGCTGCGGGAACCTGGCATTGAGAAGCACGGCGAGATCGCCGTAACGGGCCAGCGGCGGTGTCCCGGCAGGGCTGGCGGATGCCAGAGAAGGCGCCGTGTTGATGCGCAGATCGCCAACGTAGACGGCATCTCCTGCCTGCGTGCCATCAGCAGCCTGGACCGGCAGATAGGTGGGCGAAGCGCTGTCGTTGAAGAGCGCCACCTTGACCCGTCCTTCGGCGGGCGTGGGTCCCACTGGCTGAACGGTCAGCCAGTAGGTCTCGCTGAACGTGGCTCCGGGCTGCCAGACGGTGGTGGCGGCGCGGCCGTTGCCAGGATAGGACGTCGCACTGGCGTAGCTCTGGCCGCCGGCGCCGAGCAACTGCACGGCGACCGTATAGGGGACATCCGTGCGCTCAAGCACCTCCCAGGTCAGGGTAACAGCCAGGCCCTGGCCGGGCGTCACCGTGCCCGCAGGCCAGGTATCCACCCGCAGCAAGCGCGCCTTACCGCCAAAGTTGGCGTTGATCGGCTGGCCAGGAGCTTCTGCTGCCAGCACAGGCGCCGGTGGCGCGTAGGCCGGGACGATGACCATGGGCACCAGCGCAACCGTCAGGAGAAACGGCCAGATCCAGAGCAGTTTCTGCGTCACAACCCACGTGCGGCCGCTGAGCTGGAACCAACCCTGGGCGATGATCCAGGCGACGAGGGGCAGAGTTGAGAGAATATAGCGTCCGCGCAGCAAGGCGGAGGCGTGCAGCACCTCGCGCAGTAAGGGCAGGCTGATGGCTGCAATGAGATAAGTCAGGGCCACAAACAACAGCGGGCCGCGGCGGCGGGCTTCTGGCAGGCGCAGCCACAGCAGCAAGCCGGCCAACCCGCCCAGGGCGAGAAAGAGCCACACCCCATAGACCCAATCCGGCGCGCCGACGTTGCCCCAACCCAGTGACACCCAGTACGTCGTGAAACCATAGCGCAGGGCCGAAACCAGGGATTGAGAATCGACCGCAAGCGTTTGTGAGCCCGTGAGCCCACCTAGCAGGTTGGCCTGCGAAGTCGGGTCGCGCGGCAAGAGGCGGCCTGTCAGGGCGATGTTGCGGCCCAGCCACCAGGCCACCATGAGCACCAGCGGCGTCGCCACCGCTATCCAGACCGGCCACGTCCTGCGCGAACGAGGCTTCCGGCCATGCTTGCGCGCCGCCAACAACAACGCCAGGGCAGCCACGGGCAGCATGGCAAGGGCCAGGTACTTGGTGAGAAGGGCCAACCCCAGGGTGAGAGCGGCCGCCAGAACTAGCCCCAAACGAAAGCCTTCCTCCACGATGCGCAGCAAGAAATAGAGCAGCGCCGTCTCCAACACGATCAGGAGGATGTCATTGGTCATCACCGAGCTTAGGAAGACATACTGCGGCGCAAAGGCCTGGATGGCCACAGCCGTCAGGACCACGCCACCGGCGCCGGGACTCAGCAGGCGCGCCAAGCGGTAGGTGAAGTACAAACCCACCGTGCTGAGGGCCACGGACACCAAACGGCCCAGGTGGAGCGCCAGGATCGTACCCCGGAACGGCCACTTGTTCTGCAAAGGGTCATTCAGCACCATGTTGACCCCCCCTTCGCCGGTGCCGCGGCTGGCATACGGGTTAACGGCCGGACGGTAGCCATCCCTGGTGTCAACCGCCAGCATAGGCGCCGCCGCCACAAGGTAGTAGAGGGGCGGCTGCGTCGCTTCGTCGAACTCAAACTCGGTCGTCAGCCGCTGCTCGGGATCGGGCAGTTTCTTCTCTTCGGCGAGATAGGCGGCATAGCGGTAGTGCGCCCACTCGTCGTGGGCTTCCCACGGCGGTACGGCGAAGCTGTACCAGGCCGCCAGGATGATGTGCCCTACCAGGATCAGGCCAAGCCAATACTCTAGCCTGAAGCTCGCCCACACCGATCGATTGGGAAGCGGTCGCACTGCCTGTTTCGATGTCGGGGTCAGGGTGGCCATGAAACGATGTGGCGTCGCAACAACACAAAACGACGCCCTCTCCCAGCGTCAGGACGCCATTATAGCACAGCCGAGAAGGTGAGAACATCGCGCCGGATGTACAATCCCGGTGAATACTTCGACTTCGCTGCACGTTCTGCACGCCCACGACCTTGTCCACCTCACGCCCGCTCGTTTTTGCGCTCGTTTTTGCCGGCGGTTTTGCCAGCCTGGGCGCCGAGCTGGCCGCCAGCCGCCTCCTTGACCCCTGGTTTGGCAACTCCCTCCTGGTGTGGGCGGTGCTGATCGGGCTCATCCTCCTCTATCTGGCGATCGGCTCCTGGCTGGGCGGGCGCCTGGCCGATCGCAGACCGGCTCCGGCCCGATTCTACACCCTGGCGGCGGCGGCAGGGGCGCTTCTAGGCGTGATCCCTCTTGTTGCCCAACCGGTGCTCCGGCTGGCGGCCGATATCTTCCTCACCTATGACCTGGCCGCCCTGGCATTCTCCTTTGCAGCCTCGCTTCTGCTGCTGGGCGCGCCGATCGTCCTCATGGGCTGCCTGAGCCCCTTTGCCATCCGGCTTCTTGTCCGCAGCGTGGCCGAAAGTGGCCGCATCAGCGGGCAGGTGACGGCCTTGGCGACCATCGGCTCCATCCTGGGGGTTTTCGTGACGGTCCTGGCGCTCATCCCCAACCTGGGTACCCGGCGGACTTTTCTCTGCCTGGGACTGGCGCTGCTCGGCCTCGCCGTGGCGGCGCTGGCATCCGCACGGCAGCGCCGCGCCTGGCTCTTCGCGTTCATCTGGCTGGCCCTTCTGCTGCTTTTTGTCAGGCCATCAGGACCCATTCGCACCGGAATGGCGACCTTGTACGAGCAAGAGTCTGCCTACAACTATATCCAGGTGGTGCGTAACGGTCCCGAAGTCGTGCTGAAGCTCAACGAAGGGGCGGGTGTGCATTCCGTCTATCGCCCGGGCATGCGTCTGGCCGACGGCATCTGGGACTACTTTTTGTTGGCGCCCTTGTTTGGCCCGGCGCCCGTGCATCCGGGCGATGTACACCGGCTGCTCCTGATCGGCCTGGCCGCAGGCACCATCCCGAAGCTCTACACGGCCGCTTACGGTCCCATCCCGATCGATGGCGTCGAGCTCGATCCCGCCGTCATCGCCACTGGTCAACGTTACTTCGCCATGAATGAGCCGAACCTGAGGGCCGTGGCGAGTGATGGACGGGCTTTCCTTCGTCGCGCCTCAGGGCCTTATGACGTCATTGCCGTGGATGCCTATCGACCGCCCTACATCCCTTTTCACCTGTCCACAGTTGAGTTCTTTCAGGAAGCGCGCCAGCGGCTGTCACCGACCGGCGTCGTGGCCGTCAACGTGGCGCGCACCAGCACGGACTACCGCCTGGTCGATGCCATTGCCGGCTCCATGGAAGCGGTGTTTCCTTCGGTCTACATCATCGACGAACCCGACCAGGGCTTCGACCTGGGCAACAGCCTGGTCATCGGCACCGCCCAACCGTCCGATCTTGCGGACTTTGCGGCGAATGCCGGCGCCCAAACCGATCCGCTTCTGGCCGAAGTCGTTCGCCGCAGTCAGGGGCATATCCGTGTCGCTCCGCCTCTTCCCGCCGTGCTCACGGACGATCAGGCCCCCATCGAACAGATCGTCCACGGCATCATTCTCCGTTACCTGCTGGGTAGCGCCCCAGGGCTGTAGATCCTGTTACTCAGGACCAGGTGTTGGCGAAGGCAAAGGCTCGTCGCCGGAGGTGGCCGGCGTCGCGGTCGCCTCTGGCCGCGATTGGAGGAAGCAGACGATCCCATTGGCCACTCCTTGAGCCATCTGCGCCTGGCCGTTCACCAGGATATCGCGATCGCCGCCCAGGAAACCAAGCTCGATGATCGCGCCGGGTGTCGAATCAGCAACGCGCTGGAAAGCGTGGTAGCCGGTCATGTCCCTGGTGATCGTGGTGGGATGCAGCGGCAGCTCGGTCGCCGCCGCGTAGCTGTCCTTGAGACACGACACAAGCTTGGCGTCCTGTTCGGGGATCACCGTTTCGGAGCCGCTGGCCACCTTGAAACCGGACAGGTCAATGCAGGAATCCACATGGATGGACAGCAGAGCGTCGACCGCCAAGCCATTGAGCCGCTTGTCATACTCGTCAAGGATCTCGACCTGTGCTCCCTGCGCCTGCAGGAGCTTGCTGGCTCGATTGGCCACAGCCTGGGTGACCTGCACCTCCATCAGGCCATCCGGGCATACCGCGCCTGTGTCGAAGCCGCGATGCCCGGCGATGATGGCCACTCGCCACTGCGGCAGGCCGGGAAGACCGGTCATCCGCCCGGCCATCCGCCCCACGCGATCCCATGACATCGTCCCCTGGTAGAAACTGAGGCCTGTCAAGAGGACCAGCGCCGCCAGTGTCAGGAGAAACAGCCGACGCAGCCAGATCTGAAGGATGTAGAGGCGTCGATACGGCATGGGGGAAGCGGCAGAAGGTGGCAGGGAAGCTGAGGCTAGGGCTGCTCAATGGCCGAGCGGATCATGTCACGGACACTTGGGTCGAGGCGCCCGCTGCCGGTCTCCAGCAGCCAGCGTTCGAACGCCCGCTGCGGATCGCTGTACGACGCAGCGACTTCGCCGCCACGCTCCCAGGTGACCATACCCTGGAAGGCGCGCAGGCGTTCCACGGTTGCGCCACGTTTCCCAGGCAGCTCGACCCACAGGCCACGATAGCCGAGATTGCCCTCCGCCGGGTGAGCGTCCGCAAGCGGCGGGAGGGTGGCCACCTTGTCGCGCAGCAACCTGCTTTCGGTGGGGCTTAGCATCCAGGTCGGGTTATCCGCACGACCGGAATACAGGTCAATCGTCACTCGATCCTGCCGGGCAGCACGCAAAGAGGCGCAACCGGACAGCAGGGCTGCGACAACCACGAGGGTCAAAGCCCAGGAACCGTTGACCGGCCATTTGGCGACGTACTTGCAGGCAGAGCTCATGGAAACAGCCGTTCGTTTCAGGTCCGCCCGGCGGTTCGCATTATAGCATCCAACAGCAATGGGAAACACAGGATGAGACGCCGGCCCATACCGGCCGCGGCTTGAGGGGAACACCCCGCCCTTTCTCATCGTCATAGGGTTTGACATTATCGCGCTCCCGCTCGCATAATCGGTTGCCCCCTCCACCATTCCGCTTGTTTCTATTCTTCATGATCGATATTGGCCAGCTCCTGCGCCAGACTCGCGAGGCCAAGGAGCTTTCACTCACCGAAGTAGAAGCACAGACACGCATCCGCCAACGTTACCTGGCCGCCCTGGAATCCGACGACTGGAACCAGCTTCCCAACCCAGTGGTTGCCCGTGGTTTCCTGGCCACCTATGCGCGCTTTCTGGGTCTCGACGCCGAGGCTCTTCTCGGCCAGCTTGACAAGGAACAACCGCGTTCCAGTCAGGCTGCGAGCGCGCCGCTCCCGCCAGCGGCAGCCCCAGCCTATCGCCCTATTGAGCTGCCTCTCGAGACTGCGCCTGCGGAGAGGTCAGCCCTGGCGCGCTGGGTGATCCGGCTTGCCATCCTGGCGGTTGTTGCCGTGGCCGTGGCCTACTTCGTCGTCCGTTTTGCTCTTCCCTTTCTCAGCGAGAACGGGCCGACCACCGCCAGCGTGCTTGCGGCGACCCCGACCCTGCCCCCAGAGGGAACGCCCCCTCCCACGCCGCTCATTATCGTGGACGCGACCGCCACACCAACGCCTCCCCCCACGGCGACGCCGCGGCCTATCGTGACCGAGGTCGTCGCCTTGGCCACGGCTGCTCAATCGACCGGAACCCCAACTCCGGCGCCGCTTGACAAGATCAGCCTCAAGGTAGAGGTCCTGCAGCGAGCCTGGGTGCGCGTGATGGGCGATGGGCAGGTCCTTGAGGAGAGTATCCTTTCACCTGGCTTCGTGAAGGAATACACGGCCACCAATGAGGTGCAGTTGCGAACGGGCAATGCCGCCGGCGTCCAGTTGACACTGAACGGAGAAGTGCAGCCCGCGCTCGGCAATACAGGTGACATTGTTGATGTCGGATGGTCTCTGAAGGACGGCGTCCTCGCCGCCCAGACGCCCGTTGTTCAGACCCCTCTGCCCGACACCACCACGCCTACCCTGACCGAAACGGCGACCATGACCTCAACGGCCACTATGACCTCGACGATTACGCCGCAGCCGTGATGGCGCTGTCTGACATCCGCGCACCATGAGCCCGCAGCGCCTTCCCACCTACTATCTGCTTACTCTGGGTTGTCCCAAGAATCAGGTCGACAGCGACGGCATGGCCACCCTGCTCGAAGGGCAGGGGTATCGCTTCACTGATAACCCGAGGTGGGCCGATGTTGTCATCGTGAACACCTGTGGGTTCCTGGAGGCGTCGAAGGAAGAATCGATCGCAGCGCTGCAGGAGCTTAGTGAACGCAAACGCCGCGACCAGATGCTGGTGGCGGCTGGCTGCCTGGCCGAACGTGATGGGCAGGAAGTCCTCCGGCGGGTGCCGGGGGTGGACGGATTGCTGGGCACGCGGCGGTGGATGGACATTGTAGCCCTGGTGACTCAGCTCGGCGGGGGGAGAGGAAAGCGTTCGTTTGGCCGCATCGAAATGCTGGGCGATCCGGTCGCGGGCGAAGAAACGCCCACCCCACGCCGCCGCAAGCAGGCGGCCAGCGCCTATCTCAAGATCAGCGACGGCTGCAACGCTCCTTGTGCTTTCTGCTCGATTCCGACCTTCAAGGGCAAGCTGCGTTCGCATTCCTTCGAGGCGATTGTGCAGGAAGCGCAGACGCTCACGGCCAAGGGCGTCAAAGAGATCATCGTCGTCGCCCAGGACACTACCGACTACGGGCGGGATGCGGGGGAACCCAACAGCCTTCCCCGCCTGTTGAACGCCATTGCCCGGCGCTGCGAGGGCCTGCAGTGGCTGCGGCTGATGTACGCCTACCCCGGCCATGTGTCCGATGAGCTGATTGCCGCCATGGCCACCACCCCCACCATTCTCTCCTACCTGGATATTCCCCTGCAGCACGGCCACGCCGCCACGCTCCGGCGCATGCGGCGGCCCAGCAATGTCGAGTGGGTGCACAACACGGTCGCCAAGTTACGCGCGGCGATGCCTGACATGGCGCTGCGCACCACCTTCATTGTCGGCTTTCCCGGCGAGACGGAAGAGGAGTTCCAGGGTCTCCTTGACTTCGTGCAGGCCATTCAATTCGACAAGGTTGGTGCGTTCGTCTTCAGTCCTGAACCCGGCACGCCGGCGGCGACCCTTCCCGACCAGGTTCCGGAAGAGGTCAAACAGGAACGTTGGGAACGGCTGATGGCAGTGCAGCAGCCGATTTCGCTCGCCCGCAATCAGGCGCAGGTGGGCCGCACCCTCCGCGTTCTGGTCGAAGGGCAAGACGGCGAGGTCACGCTTGCCCGTTCCTATCGTGACGCCCCCGAAATCGATGGTTTCGTCCTCGTCGAGGGCAAGGCCCGGCCCGGCGACATGTTCGATGCGCTGATCACCGGCGCGATGGAGTACGATCTGGTAGGCCGGCCGGCGGCTGCCCCGGCGTCGGGGTCAGGAGCGAGCGCGAAGGTGGCCGCCATCGAACTGCTTTAGCGGGCCGGCTGCCCTCGCCAGCAACTCCCGCCGGGCGTCTACTCCTCCAAATTGCGGCCGAACAGCCAATCCGTGAAACGCTGCCAGCGCCCGGCGGGCGTCATGGGCGCGGCGGGCGTGGAAGCCCCTTCCGGCGCAGGGGGAAGGACAGCCGCCACCGGCGCCAGGCTTTCCGCCACAGGCAGCGGTTCGGCGGCAGGCGGAAGTACAGGCGTGGATGCCGGCGCCGTCACTGGCGGTGGCGCCGGGGGCATAACGGGCGGCGCATCCGCCGGTTCGACGACCAAGGCGACCGCGCTGGCGCTGCTCCCAGGACGTGGGGGTGCAAAAGGCGAGATGGGTTCCTCACTCACATCTTCTACCGGGGCGAGTTCAATCTGCTCCGGCACTGGCGTGGCATCCGTCGCAAGGGCCGCCGCCGCCGCTGGTTGCGACGGCATCAGCGCTGTCTGCTCCGCCGGTGCCAAGTCTGCAGATTGCGGAGAGGGCGCAGGAACGGCTGCCGCGGGTGGAGCGGCCGTCGTCGGGGCGGGACTTGTTGGCGCGGTCGACGCAGGAGGCGGGACCACAGGTGGGGGTGCAGCCGTCGTTGGGGGCGGGGGCGCGGGCCTGGCAGCAGCGGCGGGCGCGGCATGGCGCACGACCGGCGGAGCCAGACTGTCCAGGCGGCGCTGCAGCTCGAACAGGTAGGATTCCATCTGCCGCATCCGCTCGCGCTCCTGCGTCTGATTGGCATCCAGTTCGCGCTTTAGCTCAAACAGCTTCCGTTCCGTTTCCAGGATGCGCTCGCGCAGGCGGCTATTTTCTTCTTTGAGGTTAAAGTTGTCCTGCAGGACAACGCCCAGGAGCTGGCGCGTCGTCTGCTGCCCGGAGAGGATGATCTGCTGGCTGTCAGACAACGAGAAGAGCGTTTCGGCAATGACAGCCGCCAGCTCCGGCCGGTCGTCGGCTGCCTCGGGCTGGTTGACCAGGGCCCGCTGACGGGTGGCCTGCGGGACATCCTCCTGGGGCAGCTTCACATCTTCATCGGCGGGCTCAATCGTTTCCGCCACCCCTTCCACGACTGCCTCCTCAACTCGCTCTTGCCGGGGAGGCTGCGCAGCCAGGTGCTGGGCGACTGCCTCGTAAGTGAGTCCCTCGCCCAGCATGTCCTTGATCTCGGCCAGCACTTGCACGTCTTCGTCGCTGTAGCGGCGATGGGCGCGCGCCGCGCCGCCAGGCTCGCTGGCGTGCGTCGGCAGGTAGTCGGCAAAATAGTACGACCACCGGCGCAGGGTCGATGCAGGGATGTTGAGACGCTGCGCCACATCTGCCGGCCGCAGCATGGGCGCAGACATAGGTTCTAGTCGATCACACGGTAGTTGGCATCGACAACGTCGTCAGGCGACGGCTGCGGCTTGGATGAACCCGCATTGGCGCCGCTGCGATACTGGGCGACGATCTCGTCAGGCGCCAACCGCAGGAGCAGTTGCATGGCGATCCAGATGATGGCGAGGTCGTCAAGCTGGCCCAATCCCAGGAAGGCATCGGGGATGATGTCGATCGGCATGACGAGATAGAGTCCTGCCAGGAGCGGCAGGCCAAAACGAATCCATGGGCTGAGGCGCGGGTCGCGTATCAGCTTCCAGGCGATCTGGGCATTCTCGAGAAGCTCGTTGATGGTGCGAGGGCGTTTGTTCGTGTCGTTGTGGGGGTTGGCAGCCATGTGGGATGTCTCCTTGCCTCCCGGATGCGGCCGGTGCTTGCCGCACCAAACCGGGCGGGGACGCATAAGCGTGACGGATGAATGGTAACACAGTGTGAGCGATTCACCAAGCGATCTAGCGAAATGTCGTGAGCGAACTGGAGTATCGCCCAACGCCGGCGTCGTGGCATAATAACGGCGCGGTTTTCGCTCACACTTGGCGCAGTAGCTGCCTACATTACGTTCCAACCCGGCCTCGGGTTTCACGTCCCGGCATGAAGACCCTCGAACAACATCTGGAGGAGCTTCCCACGACGCTCTTGCGGGGGATCGCCCAGAACCAGGGCCTCGTCCTGAACGAGGGAACGCGCAGGGAGATCGTTCAGAGCCTTGTCGACCACCTGCGCAGCGCTGCCCACGTCCGCGACGTCTGGCAGCAACTGCCGGATGAGGCCAGGCTGGCGCTGCAGGCCCTGGGCGCTGCGAACAATCTGCTGCCTGTCCCGTCCTTCCAGCGGCGGTTTGGCGAGCTGCGGCGGTTTGGGCCTGGCAGCCTGGAGCGCGAGCGCCCCTGGACGGCGCCCACCGATGCCGCCGAGTGGCTCTGGTATCGCGGCCTGATTACGCGGGGGTTCGACGTCACAGCCGACGGGATGATGGAGTGCATCAGCATTCCCACGGATCTGCTGCCCCTGCTTCCCAGCCACGAAACCGCCGTTGGCGGCTTTCCACCGCCCGCAGTCAGCCCGCCCGCCCACGGGCTGGACGCGGGCGAGACTCTCCTCGACGACCTGGGCACACTGCTCATCTATGTCCAGAACCAGCCGGTCTGGCTCAACCAGCGCCGGCGGTGGCGCGACAAAGACCTTATGCACCTGTCACGGCAGTGGCTGCCTCCCCAGGCGGGCGGCGACGAATCGAACGGTGGCGGCGGGCGCATGGCGCTGCTGTTTCACTGCGCCCGAAGGCTGGGTTTTCTCAGCAGCGAAGGCCGGCGGCAGCGTTTGGCCGGCGAGCAGGTGACGGCATGGCTGCAGTTGGATCGTTACCGCCAAGGTCAGGCGTTGTACCGCGCCTGGTATGAGGCGCCCGACTGGAATGACCTGTGCCTGACCCCGGGCTTGAGCTGTGTGGAGGGCAACTGGCGGAATAACCCGGTGCACACCCGCGAACAGATCGTCCGGCTCGTGCAGGCGGTGGAGCCATTGCAGTGGTATGACCTTTCCGACTTCATCGCTGCCGTCCGCGATCACAGCCCGGACTTCCAACGGCCCGATGGCAACTACGACACCTGGTATATCAAAGACGCCGCTGGGGTCTACCTGAAGGGATTCGAGCACTGGCAGGACGTGGAAGGGCGGCTCCTGCGCTACGTGTGGACAGGCCCGCTCTTCTGGCTGGGCGCCCTCGGCCTGGATGAAGCGGGCAGCCGCTGGTGTCTGACCGCACGCGGCGCCGCCTACCTGGGTGTGGCAGAGCCACCCGCACCGGGACCTGAGCCTGTGCTCGTCATCGGCGAGGACTTCCACATCGTGGCGCCCACCGGGGCCAGCCTCTATGACCGCTTTCGGGTGGCGCGTTTTTGTGAATGGGAAGCTGGGTGGCCGGGCTATCGCTACCAGGTCACCCAACGGGGCCTGCGCCGCGCTATCGCTGCCGGGATCACGATTCCCCAGATCGTCGACTTCCTGGCACGTGCCAGCGGTGACAAGCTCCCGGCAAGCGTGCGCGAAGCGCTCCTGAGCTTCCGACCCTAAGCAGCGGTCACCGCAAGCACTTGTCCTCACGCACACGGCGGGGTAAGATCAGCCATACCCTTGGGGTCATACCCTTGCCATGGCGCGTCTCCTCATCCTCTTCATCCCCGTCCTCATGCTGGTGGTGCTGGCCAACCTTGGCCAGCTCTACCTCTGGGCGCGCCGGCTGACCTACGGCATCCTGCTGGCGCTGTCCGCTGCCGTGCTGGCGGCAGGGGTGGCTGCACTCCTGTACCACGGTCCCCTGCCGGCGGCGCCGCTGCCTGCCGGGCTCAAGCTCAACCTGCGCGATCTCGGCCAGTGGCTCGTCGCCGGCGGCGCCCTGTCGCTGGCAGCGGTCGCGTTCGCCCTTCTGGCCTCCTGGCTGGGGCGAGGCCTGCGCCTGGGCACGGTGGACTGGCGCCAGCCGCTGCCTCTGACCGCGGTCGTCCTGGTCATTCTCTTCACCACCCTGAACCTGGCGCAGGCGACGCTCATCGCCAGCCCCGAAGAGCTGGCCGCCAACGGACCGCGCCTGGGGCTTGGCGAGTTGGCAGTACAGGCCGCGGCCTTTGTCCTGCTCGCCGTGTTGGGCGTCGGCTTCGGCATTCGCCGCAGCGGCCGCGCCACCCTGGACAGGTTAGGGCTGCGCCCCATCGTCCTGTCGCGTGATGCCTTCACGGTCCTCACGGCAACGCTCGGCATGCTGGCCATGAGCATCCTGGTGGGCGGCTTGCTGTCACAACTGGCGCCGCAAAGCGTTGCCAACGCCAGCGCCCTCAACCAGCTCATCATCGGCGCTGTCAGCACGCCCGGCGGGGCCGTTCTCTTGGGGCTCTTGTCGGGCATCGGCGAGGAAGTGCTCTATCGCGGCGCCCTCCAGCCCGCCTTCGGACTTTGGGGCGCCAGCCTCATCTTTGCGCTCCACCATGTCCAGTACCTCAACTACGCTCTCCTGGTCATCTTCTTGCTGGGTCTGGCCCTGGGCTTGATCCGCAACCGCTATGGCACCACTGTGGCGGCCGCGGTGCATGCCTCCTACAACACCATCCTCATCTTCCTCGCCCTCGCCGCCGCCGGTCTGACTCCCCGCTAACGACCGGGTGGAACGGGAAGGACCCGATACCGGCCGTCTCCGGCCGTTGACCTCATGTTCGCGAGCCAATCCCTCAGTAGCAGCTCTATCCTTTGGCCCATCCTGGCCGGCATCGCCATCATTCTGTCCAACGGCTTCTTTGTGATGGTCGAGTTCGCGCTGGTCACCTCGCGGCGCACGCGGCTCGAGGAAGAAGCCGAACGGGGAAGCAGCCCTGCCCGCCTGGTGCTGCGCATGCTTGAAGACCCGGACCGTGCCATTGCCGCCGCCCAGTTGGGCATCACCGCATCCAGCATTCTCCTGGGTATCGTGGCTGAGGAACCGTTGATCCGCATCATCGGCCCGGTCATTGAGCCGGTCATTGGCAGCCTGTTGAGTCAGGCCGCCGCCGCTGCCCTTGCGGCCTTTCTCGTCCTGGCGATCCTCTCCTTTTTCCACATGGTGATTGGCGAGCAGGTGCCCAAGCTGGTCGCCATCCGTGCCCCGGAGCGTGCCGCCCAGTTCACGGCGGCCCCCATGTGGGCTTTCGCCCGTGTGACCGCCCCCTTTGTCTGGGTTGTGGACGGCGCCACAGCGCTTGTCCTCCGACTGGTGGGCATTCGCGGCAGCATGGCCGCGCACGGCACGGTGGCCTCGCTGGAAGAGCTCAAGGCGGTGGTCAAGCAGAGTGGCCAGATGGGCCTGCTCGAACAGGAAGAACAGGAGATGGTCTACCGGGTCTTTGAGTTCGGCGACCGCGTCGTGCGCGAGGTCATGGTGCCGCGCGCACGCATGGTCAGCATCGAGCGCGATGACACTGTCGGCGACCTGCTGGAGATCTTCCGCCGTCATGGCCACGCCCGCCTCCCCGTTTACGAAGAGGACTTCGACCATATCATTGGCATCATCCAGGTCAAGGACGTGTTGGCCCTGGTGGTCGACCAACCTGAGGCGCGGGGCTGGCGCATTGGCGAAGCCGCGACCATCCATCCCGTGACGATGGTGCCCGAATCGCGGCTCGTCGGCGACCTCTTCACCGAGATGCGGGCCTCGCGCAGCACCATGGCCGTGGTCATCGACGAGTTCGGCGGCACTGCCGGCCTGGTGACCATCGAAGACCTGGTGGAAGAGATCGTGGGCAGCCTTGACGATGAAGCCACCGCCCAGCCGCTGCTGCGCACGCTCGCCGACCATGCTTATGAAGTCGACGCCCAGATTCCGGTGGATGAGGTCAACCAAAGGCTGGGTCTGCACCTGCCCGAATCGGACCGCTATGAGACGGTGGCCGGCCTTATCCTGCAGGAGCTGCGCCACATTCCTGCGGTTGGCCAGGAAGTGGCCATACACGACTACCGGCTGCGCGTCCTGGAACTCGATGGCCCGCGCATCGCCAAGGTGCGCGTCGACGAGACCCACGGCAGGCGGGAGTCCGGCGCCTCTGCTGAGTAATCCTGCCGGCGGCCTGACCGTCGCGGGCTCTTTCCTCGCCCCATGAACTTCCTTCTGATCCGCTTCGCCTCCATCCCCTCCACCCAGGACTGGGTGCGCCGTTGGGCGCGGTTGGGCGCTCAGGAGGGTCTGGCGGTCCAGGCCCTTGCCCAGACCGCCGGCCGCGGCCGACTGCAGCGCTCGTGGTGGTCTCCACCCGGGGCCGGGCTCTACATCTCGGTGCTGCTGCGCCCGGACATCCCCCTGACCCAGGCCAGCCAGTTGACGATGCTGGTGGCGCTGGCGGCAATCGACGCCTGCGAGCAGACCGCCGGCGTGACGCCCCAACCCAAATGGCCTAACGACCTGGTGCTTCAGGGCCGCAAGCTCGCGGGCGTGCTCGCCGAGATCGAGCAGGAAGAGGGACGCCTGCTTTTCGCCGTGTTGGGCCTGGGATTGAACGTCGACGTCCCCTTCGCCGGCACGCCGCTGGCCGGGACGGCCATCAGCCTGTCCGAAGGCGCCGGGCAGGCTTCCTCCCTGGCGCAGGTGCGCGACGCCTACCTGGCGGCCCTGGCCGATCGCTACCGCCGCTTCCGCGCCGGCGAATCGCCGCACGAAGCCTGGCGGCGGCGCCTCTATCCGTTGGGCCAGCGCGTGCGTATTGACCAGGCCGGCCAGCTTCCCCTTGAGGGAGCAGCCTTCGACGTCCATCCCCAGGGGGGACTGCTTGTGCGCGACGACGCCGGCCTCGTACACACGATCTGGGCCGGGGATGTCGTCGTCGTTCCCGAAGAGACGCCTTCAGGCGCTCAGGCCAGCCCCAAGTCGTAAGCTTTGCCCGTCTGCAGTCGTCCTAGCTGATATGCCCATTGATTTCGATTGGCAGGAGGGGAGCCACCCTTTCCGGGCGGAAGGCGTCCAGGTCCAACCCCCGCCTGCTTCGGCGCCGCCCTCCCTGGCGCCAGCCTCGTTTCCTGCCGCGCTCCCACACCCCCGGCCGCGGCTGAGCAATCTTGCCCTGCTGGCGTTGGGCATTGCCCTCGGCATTGCCGCCGGTTTCGCCATCCTGACGTATGAGGGCCAACGGAACGCCCGCGCCGACGTGGCCCCGGTCATCGAGCTCGAACAGAAGGCCCTGGCGGAGGGCGATGCCGACCTTTACCGCCGTCTGCTCGACGACGGCGATCCCGACCGGCAGAGGGCGATCCTTGCCGCCCAGGCACAAACGGCCCTTTTGGCCGGGCCGGCGCCGCTGAAGGTCGGCCGCGTCACCCTGCAGGGGGATGTGGCCGAGGCCGATGTCTCTTTCCAGTACGATGACCGCACCTTTCACCGCCTCGAATCCCTGCGCCTGAGCGGAGATCAATGGCGGCTGGCGCCGGTCCAAGTCGGCGATTGGGGACCCGTCGCCACCACCACGGGTGACAACGTCACCCTGCACTACCGGCAGCGCGACGCCTTCCTGGCGGACCTGGCCCCGCAGATGGATGCCATCGCCGCCGCATTCTGCCGCCGCTACAGCGCGCCAACGCCCTGCCGGCTCGACATCAGCATCGAGCCTGCCCCCGATCTCATGCCCTTTCGTCCCGGCCAGGGTGATCCGTCCCCGCTTGCGCTGACGCGCTACGAGGGACCGCGGGACCCCAACAAGGCGATCGTCCTGTTCAACCGCCAGGCCGACGGCTCTGGCGACGGGGCAAACCTGCGCGCCCTTGCCCGTTCCCTGGGGGTGCGCAGCGTCGAACGGCTCCAGGTCACCGAACAGGTGGCGTCCACCTCCACGCTGGGAGCGGATGGCGCTCTCACGATGCGCTTCATCTCCCCGCGCCTGGTGGGCTGGTCCGGCAAGACTCCCCATCCGCTGTGGTGGCTGGGGCTGACCGAAGCGATGGGCGAGACCATCCTGCGCCGCAGCCTGGGGCCGATCACCGGCAGCGACCAGGATGTCTACACGCTGTGGACTGCGGCCCGTGGCGATGTGGCCGTGTGGGCGGAACGTCTGAGCGGCGTCCGCGCGCCCACGGACGAGGCGCCCCTGGTCGACGCCGATCCCGTGCTGGTCGGCGCCGCCCTGGCGGCGGGCGACCCCACCCCACGCGCCGCCGCCCGCAGTTTTGCCCTCTATCTGCACGCCAGCGTTGGCGAGAAGGATCTGCTGTCCATGCTCGCCAAGGCCAGGCAAGCCGCCGTCATCCAGGACGCCAGCGCCATCTTCGGCAAGGCGCCGGCGGACCTGGTCGCCGGCTGGCGGCAGTGGCAGGAGGCGCAGCGTTTGGCCACCACCGGCGACATCTCGCCGGGGCCCGCTGCCGAATGAACGCGGCGTCTATGATGTGATTATGTCATACTGAACGGGTCGATCGGCCAACTCGGTTCGCGGCAAGCTTCCAGTGAAGCATCTCCCGCACCCCATCAGGCGCGCCTCAGAAACTCCCCTGAGATGCTTCACTTCGTTCAGCATGACAAGCCATAGGTTTCCCGCCTGGCAGGGTGGGCAAGGCCCACTGACAGTGCCAGTTCGGGTCAGGCGGTGCTGGACGGGGCGGCGGGGAGGAGATCGATGACGACGATCTCCGGCTGGCAGCGAAAGCGAAAAGGCGTGGACTCGCCCATGCCGCGGGAAACCACCATCTGCGCCCCGCCGGGCAGGTCGGCGAACTGGCCTGCCGGGTGGGTCCGGGACAGGCGCGTCCCCTGCGTGTGGATGGCGCCCAGGCCGGGCATGACCACCTGGCCGCCGTGCGTGTGGCCTGCCAGCGCCAGGCTGACGGCGCCCGCCGGGACTTCATAGGCGAGATCGGGATTGTGCGTCAGCAAGATCGCCGGCGAGCCCGCCGGGATGGGCGCGAGCGCAGCCGCCAGATCGGGCGCGCCCTCGATAGGGTCATCGACCCCTGCCACCCACAGCCCCGCAGCCCCCGGCAGGGGGCAGGCCGCATTGTGCAGCAGACGGACATCATAGCGGCCCAGCAGCGCCTGCAGCTCCGTCGTATCGTTGGCCACGCGGTGGAAGCGCAGGCGATCGTTGCGCAGGATCTGCCCCAGCAGCACCCCGACGTCGCGCAACGCCGCCGCTGTGTCCCGAAACCTTGCCGCGAGCGTCGGCGCCTGCTGCCAGGCCGCCACGATGTCATCCACGAAGCCAAGCCAGTCGTACTCGCAGTAGTCGTGGTTGCCCAGGACGGCATAGCGGCCCAGGGGCGCCGCCGGCAGCATCTGCAGCAGATCCTCGACGGCGTCCAGGCCGGCGTTGTTGTGCAGGAAGTCCCCCGTGAGCACGATCAAGTCGGGCCGGAGAGGCGTCAGCAGGCGCCGCAGTTCGGCCAGGCGGCGCCGCCGCACCCAGGAATCGCCGGCGAAGTGCTGGTCTGAGAGCTGCAGGATGCACAGCCCGCGTCCCGCACCGCCGGGCAAGGCCAGGCGGTAGCGCTGGACCCGCAGGCGCGGGCGCTCCCCGATCCAGGCGTACAAGAGGAGAAGTTGGGCCAGGATGGCCGCACCGGCCAGCAGTCGCAGGAATGTCTTCATGAGGGACATACAATCACGGCTCTGGTCGAAAACGCAAAAACACCCCAGGGGAGGCCTGGGGTGTTTGCACGCGAAGCGGGAAGACGATCAGGCGGCGAGCTTCTTGGTCAGCTCGTCAACCTTCTCGGACAGATCGCCGATCTTGGTGGTCAGGGCCTCGATGTCGCCGCGGCTGGGGATGTTCATGCGGGACAGAATGGCCTCGACGCGGCCCTCGACGAGACCGTCAAAGCGGGAGCCGGACTTCTCCACCACTTCCTGCACTTCCTCCGCCTCCTTCTCGACTTCCTTGTGGCGGCGTTCCCTCAGGTCGGCGATCATCGCCCGGCCATCCTTCTCGGCCAGCTCGCCGCGCTCGATCAGGTGATTGACAATGGCCTCGACCTCTTCGACGCCGAGGGTGACGGTGCCGATGGCGGCCATTAGCACATTGCGCATCGCCTTGATGACGGGATTGCCGCCGTTGAGGTGTTCTTCGACCTGAGCGGGGATCGGTTCTGCGATCGGGGTTTCGGGTGCCATTTCTTTTGTTCTCCTTGCTGTTTTCCGCCTTCCCGGTATCCACGAAGGCGCTGGAATTTGGATGCTGATCGCCGTGCATGACGCAACGCGTCATGACACCCGCATCATAGCATAGGGGTGGGTGGGTGTCAAGACCATTTTCGCTGCCCATTTTCGTAGTAACGGCTTCAGTCGTTCGTTCTTACCAGGAGCAGACCGGCAACGCCTCTCCTCTCTGGCCTGTGCGATGCCGGAGATGCTTCTCTGTCGCGGGTGCCCTGACGAGCATAGGCTGCAAATCCGCGCGGCATGAGAGAAGGCGGAATCCCGTCCGCGGCCATGCGCCGCCACTTCGCACGCAATTTGATCCGACAGCCTGAATCCGCTATGATCCTCCCGCAAATTGGGCGTTCTTGGCGCCCGTGGCTTGGAGGACTATGGCAAGCTCGCAATTGATCGCCAAACAGCCCCTTCGGGGGCAGGTCGCCGTTGTCTGCGGCGGGTCAAAGGGGATCGGCAAGGCCACGGCGGAGGAGTTTCTCCGTCTCGGTGGCAGTGTCTGCGTCATTGCGCGCGAGCCGGAGGCGCTGAAGCAGGCGACAGGGGCGATGGCCGCCCTCTGCCATCATGAGGGCCAGTTCATCGACGCCATCGCCTGCGATGCGACCGACATGGAGGCGCTGCAGCCGCAGTTGGATACCTTTGTCGCCAACCGCGGCGTTCCCTACTACCTCCTCAACGTCGTCGGCTATGCCTATCCGCAGTATCTCGACCGCCTGACCCTGGCCGACTTCCGCCGCAACATGGATGTCAACTACTACGGCCAGCTCGTTCCTATCCTCGTCATGCTCCCCCACTTCCTGGCCGCAGGACGGGGACATATTGCCAACGTCGCTTCGCCCGTGATCCATGTGGCCGCCGCCGGCTACGCTGCCTATGTGCCGACGAAGTACGCCATCATCGGCCTGAGCGAAACGCTGCGCCATGAGTTGAAGCCGCGCGGCATCCGCATTTCCATCCTTTACCCGCCTGACACTGACACCCCCGGCTTCGCGACCGAGAACAAGACGAAGCCAGCCTCCCTGGCGGCCATGTCGGAGCGCTTTATCAGTTTGATGTCACCTGAGGCCGTGGCCGAGGTTTTTGTGGCCGGCCTGCTGGCAGGTGATTTTGAGATCAGGGCCGGCGATGCCCGCTGGCTCCGTCCAGTCAGCCAGCACGCCCCGGGCGTGACCCGCAAGGTGCTGGACCATCTCTACACACGCGCCCGCCGCGAAACCGGCGAAAACTGGTGACAGAGGCAGGAGCTCTCGCCTTCCTCGTCACCGCCGGCCCGTGTCACTACCCTTCCTCTCTCACTCCCCGGACCTAACGCATGGCAACTACCTCGCTTGACCCGACTCAGACCCTGGAGCCCCAGGCCGCGCCGTACGCCGACCTCTTCGCCAAGATCCAAGAGTTCACAGTTGCCAAACAGGCAATGGCGGCGGGCATCTATCCCTTCTTCACGCCCATGAGCGGCAATGAGGGCACCGAAGCCATCTACAAGGGCAAACGCCTGATCATGTGCGGCTCCAACAACTACCTGGGGCTCACGACCCATCCCAAGGTGCGCGCCGCGGCCATCGCCGCCATCCATGAATACGGCACAAGCTGCACCGGATCGCGCTTTCTGAACGGCAACCTGGAGATGCACCTGGAGCTGGAGCGCCAGCTCGCCGACTGGGTGGGCAAGGAAGCAGCCCTGGTCTTCTCCACCGGCATGCAGGTTAACCTCGGCACCATCAGCGCCCTCGTAGGCCACAACGACTACGTCGTCCTTGACAAGGACGATCACGCCAGCATCGTTGACGGCGCCATCCTTTCCACCGGCAAGATCAGGCGGTTCCGCCACAACGACCCCGGCGACCTGGAGCACACGCTGGCCGGCCTGGCGCCCGAGCGGGGCAAGCTGGTCGTCGTCGATGGGCTCTACAGCATGGAAGGCGACATCGCCCCCCTGCCTGAGATCATCGCCGCCTGCAAGAAGTACAACGCCCGGCTCATGGTCGACGACGCCCACGCCATGGGCGTGCTGGCGGGGGGTCGCGGCACCGCCGCCATGCACGGCGTGACCGACCAGGTGGACCTGATCATGTCCACCTTCAGCAAGTCCTTTGCTTCGCTGGGCGGCTTTGTGGCCGGCGATGCCGATGTGATGCACTACGTCCAGCACCACGCCCGCTCCTTCCTCTTCAGCGCCAGCATTCCCGCCTCCAATGCCGCCGCCGCTATGGCCGCCCTGCAGGTGATGCGCGAGGAGCCGGAACTGGTGGAACGCCTCGACCGCAACGCCACCAAGATGCGGCGGGAGCTGCGTAATCTGGGCTTTGACATCGGCAATTCCTGCACCCCGGTCGTACCCATCATCATCGGCGACGACATGCGCACCGTCATGGCCTGGTGGCAGTTGATCGACGCCGGCGTGTACGTGAACGTCGTCCTCGCCCCGGCGACGCCGCCTGGACGCCAGTTGCTGCGTACGAGCTACATGGCGACGCACACGGACGAGCAGCTCGATCGCGCCCTGGAGGCCTTCGCCAAGGTCGGCAAGACCCTGGGCGTCATCTAGGCACGAGAAAGGCGATCGCTGCCTGAGGCCACGGGCACGGTGAACCAGAAGCGGCTGCCGGCGCCCACGGTGCTCTCGGCGCCGATCTGCCCGCCCTGCGCCTCCACCAACTGCCTGGCAATCGTCAAACCCAAGCCGGCCCCGTGCTGTTCGCGCGAACGCGCGGGGTCGGCGCGCCAGAAGCGGTCGAAGACGTGGGGAAGTTGTTCGGGGGGAATGCCCGGCCCGTTGTCGGCGACGGTGATGCGCACCGCGGGTGATTCGCCGCCGGGAGCGACCAGGTCGCTGCTGATGCGGACCTGACCGCCTGTTTGGGTGTAGCGCAGGGCATTGCTGACCAGGTTGTAGATCACCTGGCGCAGGCGGTCGGGATCGGCGCCGACGTCAGGCAGCCCGGACAGGGCGCCCAACTCCAGGCTCACGCCCTTGGCGCGCGCCGGTTCCTCGAACAACCCCACCACCCCGGCGACGAGGGGGGCCACCGCCACCACCTGCACGTCAAGGCGCAGATGGCCTGCTTCGGCCTCGGCCAAGTCGCGCAGGTCGCCCACGAGCCGGCTGAGCACCACCGTCTCGGCATGGATGGTGGCGATCTCGTCCCGGTCCAGGGGGTAGACGCCGTCCAGGATGGCCTGCAGGTTGCCCTGGATGACAGCCAGGGGCGTGCGCAGCTCGTGGGCGACGTCGGCGACAAGGTTGCGGCGCAGGGTCTCCGCCTTCTCCAGATCAGCGGCCATGTCGTTGAAGGCATGGGCGACCTCCACCACCTCCAGGGTGCCTTCCACAGGCACGCGCTGGCTGAGATGGCCCTGCGAGATGCGCCGCGCTCCCTGCGCCAGATGGTTGAGTGGGGCCGCGATCTGGCGGGCAATGAGCAGACCCAGGCCCAGGCCTACCAGGGTCGCGAGCAAGCCCGACAGCGCCAAAGCCTGGTTGACCTGCTGCAGGAAGACCTGGGCGGCGCCCGACAGCATGATCCGGGAGGGCGTCGTCTGGTAGAGGTAGCCCACCTCCCTGCCTTCGATGAGGATGGGAACGGCGGCGGCCAGCTCATCCCTGGTCAGGGCGTCCCCGGGCGCGCGGCCGCCGGGGTCGTAGACCACCCGGCCCTGCGCATCGGCCAGCAGGGGTGCGGAACCCATCATCCTGCCCATGCCGCGGCCCTGGCCCATCATGCCGTTGCCCGGCCGCACCTGCGCCAGCAGGTCCGCAGCACCGGTCCAGCCGCCGTTTTGCTGGTAGGACTGCGCCAGGGCGTCGGCCAGGCCGCTTTCCATCTGGCTGCGGACGACAAACTGGCGGAAGCTGTTGTCCACCTGGCGGTTGGCGAGGAGCGCCGCCACGATGAAGCCGGTCAGCGCCACCAGGCCGAAGGCCAGACTCAGGCGCACCCAGAGCCGGTTCATCCTTCGCCTCGCAGCCGGTAGCCGATCCCGTAGACGGTCTCGATCGCGGCGGGGTCGTCGGCGCCGACGCCGATCTTCTTGCGCAGGTTCTTGATGTGGCTGTCAACCGTGCGCTCCAGGCCTTCGTATTCGTAGCCCAGGCCCTGGTCGATCAGGTCCGAACGGCTGAAGGCGCGGCCGGGATGATCCATCAGCAGCTTGAGCAGATCGTACTCGGTCGGCGTCAGGTCCAGGAGGCGCTCGGCGCACGCCACCGTATGGCGATCCGTGTCCATGCGCAGGCTTCCCACGCTGAGAACGCGGTGGGGAGCGGCTTCGCCGGCGGTGCGCCGCAGCACGGCCCGCACCCTGGCCACAACCTCGCGCGGGTTGAAGGGCTTGGCGATGTAGTCATCGGCCCCCAGCTCCAGACCCACGATGCGGTCGCTGTCCTCGACCCGGGCCGTGAGCATGATGATGGGCAGCGCCGCCAGGCTGGGGTCGCCCCGCATGGTGCGGGTGATCTGCCAGCCATCCCGCCCCGGCAGCATCAGATCCAGGACCACCAGGTCCGGCTTTTCGGCGCGAATCAAGCCCAGCGCCGCCTCGCCTTCATAGGCGGTGAGGACCTGGTAGCCTGCCTGCTCGAGGTAGGAGCGGACCAGGCGGACAATGTGTTTGTCGTCGTCGACGACGAGGATGCGCTGTGTCATGGCGTCAGGAGAGGTGGGGGAGGAGCTGCGCCGAGCTGGGGCTCGGCGTTTCCAGGATAGGCGATGGTTATGGAGAAGCGATGGAGTCGGGTTCGGTGACGAGCAGACGGACGCCGACGGGACAGTGATCGCTCCCCATCACCTCCGGCAGGATGAAGGCGGCGGTGAGACGGGGCATGAGATCAGGCGCGGCAAAGAAGTAGTCGATGCGCCAGCCGACGTTGCGCTCACGGGCGGCGGTCGGCGTCGACCACCAGGTGTACTGGCCGGCCAGGTCGGGGTGGTGGTGGCGAAAGGTGTCGACGTAGCCGCGTTCGACGACGCCGTCGATCCATGCCCGCTCCACCGGCAGGAAGCCGGTCGTGTTCTGGTTGGCCTTGGGATGCGTCAGATCGATCTCCCGGTGGGCGGTGTTCACGTCGCCGCAGAAGAGCAGAGGCCGGCCGCTGGCGCGCAGCCGCTCGCAGCGATCCAGGAAGGCCTCATAGAACCCCATCTTGAAAGGGACGCGGCTGTGGTCGCGGCTGCCGTTGGGGAAATAGCAGTTGATGAGGGTGAAGTCGGGATAGTGGGCGAGGATGGTGCGGCCTTCCTGGTCGAAGTCCGGTGCGCCCAGGCCGTACTCTACTTCCAGGGGCGCCGTCCTGGTCAGCACCGCCGTACCGCTGTAGCCGCGCTTGCTGGCTGAGGCGTGCCAGTAGGCATGGTAGCCCTCCGGCTGGCGCAGGTCCCAGGGCAGTTGGTCAGGCTCGGCCTTGGTTTCCTGCAGGCAGAGCACATCGGGGTTGGCAGCCGCCAGCCAGTCGAGGAAGCCCTTGCGATAGGCGGCGCGGATGCCGTTGACGTTCCAGGAAAGCAGTGTCCATTCAGCCATGCGCCTACGCCCATCCTCGCAAACCGTAGACAAAAATGCCGATGTATTCCTTGAGCGCGTTGGTCGTCCAGGACAGGTACTCGGCGTCGGGCCAGAGCTGGATGACCTGGTTGCGCGGATCGGGATAGGTCAGCGACGCCCATTCACTCGTGGCCACCAGGTAATCGGCAGGGGCCGGGATCACGTCAAAACCCTGCTGCCGGAAGATGCGGACCGATCGCGGCATATGGATGGCGGACGTGACCAGGAGGATGCGGTGAATGCCGCGCGCCTCCAGAAGCCTTTGCGTGAACAGGGCGTTCTCGTAGGTGTTCTGGGCGTCCGGCTCCTCGATGATGGCGTCTGCGGGCACGCCCATGAAGGTGAGGAGCGACTGCATGCTGTGGGCCTCGGGTACCTGGGGACCGCGCCAGGGCAGCGCCCCGCCCGTGGTGACCACCCACGGCGCTTTGCCCTGGCGATAGAGCCAGGCCGCATAGATGATGCGGTCGCCCCCTTCGTTGACCTCGTGCAGGGGCCGCGGGTAGGCGCCGCCCCGCGTGCCCCCGCCCAGCAGCACGATCGCGTCCGCATGCGGCGCTTCGGTGGGCGGCACGTACTGCCATTCCAGGGAGCGCACCAGGCTGTAGGCGACCCAGCGGCTGCCGCCCAGCCAGAGCAGGGCCAGAGCGACGCCCACGAAGATGAACGCCCAACGCCGGCGGCGCAGCACCAGGGCCAGCGCCAGGAGCACACAGCCCAGGCCCAGGGGATAGGTCAGCGGCGGCAGCAGCTTGGAAAGAAACAGGAACATGCTCAGGTTGGATGCTGCTGCCGCCGCAGGAGGCTACTCGGCGCCCCAATTGCGGGGGCGGGCATCCTCAGCCAGGTGCGCCGTGTCGTTCAGGCGCACCAGCGCCGGTACGGGGTTCCAGGTCATCTCGCTCAGGCTGCAGTTGGCCATCAGGTACTCCGTCCAACGGCTGCCATCGCCGTTCACCAACATGGCGATGGCCGTGGCGATGGCGCCGCCGTGACTGACCACGATCACGGTCTCGCCGGGATGGCGGGCGGCGATCTGCCGGAACACACGCACCAGCCGGGTGGCAAACTGCACCGCCGACTCGCCGCCTGGCGGGGTGAAGTTCGGGTCGGTGGCCATACGGTCCCAGAGCTGCCGGTCAAAGCGCAGTTCTTCGTAGCTCAGACCTTCCCATTCGCCCAGGTGGAACTCCGCCAGGTCGGGCTCCAGGCGTACGGCGCCGGCGTTGACGCGGCCGGCGATGGCCTCGGCAGTGGCGCTGGCGCGGCTGAGAGGACTGGCGTAGACGGTATTGCCGCTGTAGCCCTCGGCGGCCAGGCGCTCCGCCACCATCTGCGACTGGCGGCGGCCGCGTTCGTTCAGGGGGCTGTCAGAGGAGCCCTGCCACGTGCCGGTAACATTAGCATCGGTCTCGCCGTGGCGAACGAGAAGGAGGGTTGTTTGGATGGGAGCAGAAGGGGTCATGGTTGGCATTATGCGAGACTTCATGGTGCGGCGCAAAGCCGGGCGCGCCCCATCGCAGCGACCCACGCCCGAACAGCCGTGCTATAATCAGCGCGATCATGCTGCTGCAGCGCCTTTCACTCACCAACTTCCGCAACTACGCTCGCCTTGAGATGAGCCTGCCCCACGGTCTGAGCATCGTCCAGGGCGAAAACGCACAGGGCAAGAGCAACCTGCTCGAAGCCATTGCCTACCTGGCCACGAGCAAGTCCTCGCGCACGAGCAATGACACCGAACTGGTGAACTGGTTGGCCCAGCAGGATCCCTACCCCTACACCCGCCTGGCCGCCGAGATCAAGAAGGGCGACCGTCTGGAGCGCATTGACATCACGCTGCTGCCGGCGGTGGGGAACGGCGGCTTCCGCAAGCAGGTCCGCATCAACAACGTTCCCAAGCGCGCCATCGACCTCGTCGGCATGCTGCTGGCCGTGCTGTTCCGACCCGAAGATGTCGACCTGGTCGCAGGCGCGCCCGGCGAGCGGCGGCGCTATCTGGACATTGCCCTCTGCCAGATCGACGCTGCCTACTGCCGGGCGCTGGGCCAATACAACAAGGCCCTGGAACAGCGCAACGCTCTCCTGCGGGCGCTGCACCCTGGCCACCAAAGTCAGGCTGAGCTGCGGTTCTGGGACGAGAAACTGGCCGAGACCGGCAGCCTGGTCATCGCCCGGCGGCAATGGCTGATCATCGAGCTGGAGAAGGAAGCCAGCCTGCGCCACCTGGACCTCAGCGGCGGCTACGAGCGTTTGCGGCTGCGCTACCTGCCGAGTTTCGATCCCAAAACATCTACTCCCGGGGAGAGTCAGGGCGAGCAAGGCGTGCGCCATGAAGGGCTGGCGGCGGAGGATGTCTACGGCAGCTTCCTGTCGCATCTGCACACCGGCCGGCGGCGCGACCTGGCCTCGGGCATTACCCAGGTCGGTCCCCACCGGGACGACCTGGGCTTCTACCTGGGCGAACGCAACCTGCGCAGCTTCGGCTCCCGCGGCCAGCAGCGCACCGCCGCCCTGGCCAGCAAGATGGCCGAGGTCAGCGTCATGACCCACGTGACCGGCACCGCCCCCCTCCTCCTGCTGGACGACGTCATGTCCGAGCTCGACGCCAATCGCCGCGCCATGCTGCTCGACGCCCTCACCTCCGTGCCCCAGGCCATCGTCACGACCACCGATTGGCAGCCATTCGCCGGCACGCTTGTGGAGGCAGCACGCCGGCTGCACGTGCATTCCGGCCAGCTTGAGCCGGTGGAAACGCTGCCTACCTGAGGCAAACGGGAGGGCCGCGGCCTAGCGGTCGGTGGCTTCGGGCAGGTTGAAGCGGTAGCCCACCCCGCGCTCGGTGAGGATGTACTGGGGGTTCTTGGAGTCCTTCTCGATCTTGCCGCGCAGGTAGGCGATATAGAGGCGCAGAAGCTGGACGTCGTCCTTGTATTCGTAGCCCCACACCTTCTGCAGCAGCATCTCCGAGGTCATCACCCAGTTAGGGTTCTTGACCAGGTGGTAAAGAAGCCGCCACTCGGTGGGCCGCAAGCCCACACGCTCGCCGTCCACCAGCACCTCGCGACGGGCGAAGTCGATCTGAAGGTGGTCGTCGATGATCAGTGTCTCGGCGTCGGTCACCGAGGGCCCGCTCACGCGGCGCAGCACCGCCCTGATGCGGTCGCCCAGCTCGCGGGGGCTGAAAGGCTTGGTGACATAATCGTCACTACCGGCGGCGAAGGCGACGTGCTTGTCGTCCTCCTCGTCCTTGACCGTCAGCATGATGACGGGTACATCGGAGATCTCACGGATCTGCCGCAGCGCCTCGAACCCATCCATCTGCGGCATCATCACGTCCATCACCACCAGGTCGGGCAGTTGGGTGCGAACCTTGTCGATCGCTTCCAGCCCATTGCTGGCGCTGATCACCCGAAAGCCGTCGAGCTCCAGGTTGAACTGCACGAACTTGATCATGCGTGGCTCATCATCCACGACCAGGATGAGCCTGCCGGCAAACGGATTGGTAGCGCTCATAGGTTGTCGGGCTCGATGCAATCGCTGGTGGAGAACGGGAGAGTCGGCGGCGCGGTTCGACGGCGGTTGGCGCAAGGCGATTCTAGCACATTCATCATCTTTCAGAGCTTCGGGAGGCGGCGCGAGCGTGCCGCCTCCCGAAAGCCTAAGGATGCCACTGGCGTTGGACGAGCGGCATGGGCGCCGCCCATTGGCCTCCCGCCAGGAGCTGCGCATCGTATTCGTAAGCAGGCGGAACGCCGAAGCGGGCGCTGTAGCCAATCACCAGGCCCGGCCGGTTGGGGCACATACCCATGCGGGGAGAGGCGACGGGGAAGGGCCGTTCCGGAAAGGAGAAGCGCGGCGTCATGATGTGGTCCAGGGCCAGCGGGTCGGGCTGGAGCCAGGCGAGGCCCACGCGCGTGGTGGCGCCCGGCTGCGGCTCCACGATCATCGCCACCGCTGCGTTTCCCGTGACCGGGTTCACAGCCGCCTGCGCAGCCGTTTCATTGGCGACCGGGTTGGCCGAGATGTCGAAGACGGACCCCATCCCCGGATCACCGCTCTGGGTATATTCGTCCAGCCACACGCCCTGCACATCACTGTTGCTGGACGCCGTAGCCGTCCACACCGCCAGGAAAGCGTGCCAATTCTGCGAGTAGGCCAGGCTGGGCTGGGTCTCGTCGTCGGTGGTGTTGGCGATGTCGAAGGCCGTGTTCAGAAGCTCGTCGCCGGGTGTCGAACCACCTTTGACGCGCTGCCCGCGCACGTCGAACTCGCCCTTAGTGAACTCATAGGTGTAGGCCACCATGAAATAGGCCTGCTGGTCGCTGGCCACCACGGTGGGCTCCGATTCGGCCCGGAAGGGATCGGCAGCGACGAGAAAGGCCGGTCCCAGGACCTCACTGCCGTTGGTGCCCATGTGGTAGCGGGCCACGCGCCGGGCGCGGATGTCCTCGCCCAGCTCGTAGACGACCAAAAACTGCTGGGTTGCGGGCAGGAAGGCCACGACAGGATGGGTCTCCTGACCAACGCTGCCCCCGATCGTGAAGGCGCTGCCAAGCAGGTTAGGCCCGTTGTCGCCTCCGCCCGCCCACCCTGACACCCGCTGTCCCAGCACGTCGATATCACCGCTGGGCAGGGTGCGCTCGTATACCACGAGGAAGTCGTCATCCAGGGGATTGTAGGCCACGCGCGCCGTGTGTTCCGGCGACGAGGTGGCAGCGATGGCAAAGGCGTCGCCCAGCCACTCGAAACCGGAGCTCGAACGCGCCCGCCGCGCCATCAGGTCGATGTCGCCGTTGCCGGAATCCACCTGCCACACCACCAGCCACTCTGCGCGATTGCAGTTGTTGGCGACATCGGACAGGCGTTCATCATAGTCGCTCTCGGCCACCACCACTTCGCGTGCAAACGTATAGGCGGCGACTGCCCCGGTCGCCATCAGACTTACAACAAGGGTTGCCAACAAGGCCAACCACACCCGTGACGACTTCATGGTCTCGTTCTCCTCAGCGCCAAGCCGGCGCCAACCACATTGTGACGAAGTTGGGCGCTTTCTGCAAGCGAATAGTTTGGGCAAGAAGCTGCCCGTGACGGCGCCTGCGCCTGGCGGCGGTCTGGCGCCGCCGGCAATCTCGCCGTGCATGGGAGCGTCTGCTATACTCCAATTGACGTTCCCGTTGGCGTAAATCGTTCTCATCCCCCAACCTTTCATCGACGATCCCACCTGATCACACCCCCATGCGTCCTCTCATCCTGGTCACCAATGACGACGGCGTCCAATCGCCGGGTCTGCACGCTGCCATCGAAGCCCTGCATCCGTTGGGCGATCTCATCGTCATTGCCCCCACCACCCAACAATCCGGCATGTCCCGGAGCCTCTCCGCGCGCTTTGACGGCCGTATTCTCAGCACTCGTCTTGTGTACAACGGCCTGCAGGTGGATGCTTTCCATCTCGACGGCACCCCTGCCCAAACCGTCCTCTACGGCGTGGAAGAAGTGGCGCCGCGGGTGGCGGGGCGCTTTCCTGACCTGGTGGTGAGCGGCATCAACTACGGCGAGAACCTGGGCAGCCAGACCATGATCTCCGGGACCGTGGGCGCGGCGCTACAAGGCGGCGACATGGGCATCCGCTCCCTGGCGGTTTCCATGGAAACGAGCATCGAGTATCACAACTTCCACGGCGAAGACGTCGACTGGTCGGGTGCCTCCTACTGGTTGGGATGGTTTGCCCGCCTGGCCCTCGGCCCCGGCGCCTGGCCCAAGGATGTCGCCGCGCTCAAGATCGATGTCCCCGAGAGCAGCACGCCGCAGACCCCTTGGCGGCTGACGACCCAGAGTAACCAGGCCTATTATCGCACGACGGGCACCCGCACCGGCTTGCTGGCGGACCCCGAGCGTCTCAACTACGCGGTTGTCATCGACCGCGAACGGCTGGAGCCTGAATCCGACATTCACGCCTTTGCGGTGGAACGCATCATCTCGGTCACGCCTTTGACCGCCAATCTCACGGCGCGTGCGTCGTTGCCTGACTTCGAGGTCCTCCTGCGCCAACGGGCTGCGGGATAAGCCATCATGACATCTCCGCAGGGCATGCCGGCCTCCATGAACGAGCAGGCCATCGTCCTGGGACGGGCGAGGACCTATCTCCTGCTGCGTGTGGTCGTTGATGTCGTGGCGCTGGTCATTCTGCTGGCCGAGCCCCCGGCGCAGAGCCGGTTCCCGCTCTATTGGCTGGTGGTAGCTGACCTGGCAGGATTGGGCATCTACCGGTTGTGGGTGGTTCGACGGCCGGCCTCGGCAACCTATGCCCAGCTTGTCTATGCCGCCCTGCTGATCCTGGCCATAGACTTCAGCCTGGGACACGTCACCGTGGCCTCCTGGATGCTCTTGATTCCCTTGTGCCTGGCGGGAGGGCTCATCATTGCGCGGCCCGGCTTCAACAGCCTGGTCACGGTGAGCATCCTTACCTTGTTCGGCCTCTACACCGCCGCCCTGCTGTTCGGACGCCTGCCACTGCCGATGGCTGTGCCGATCAACGTTGCGGCAACGTTCGCCATCGCCATCGGCGTCATCCTCATCGCCCTGAACGCCCTGACCGAAACCCTGGTGGTGCACCTGTTCCAAACGCAGACCCACCTGCTGCAAACGCAAGTGCAGCTCTTCCAGGCCACCCTTGAGCTCGAGCAGCAAAAGCACGAGTTGTACGACGTTCAGCGTGACGCCCGGAGGCTGGATCGCCTGAGCGCCGTAGGCCAGATTGCCAGGCAGGTTTCAAAAACCCTGCGGGCGCCCCTCTCCGCCATCGAGACCGCACTGGCGCAGCCCCAGGACACGCTCGCCCAGCCCGAAACCGCCGAAGGGATCCGTGTCCAGGTACAGTCGGCCCTGCACATGCTCGACGGGCTGGAGCGCTTCGCCAGTCTGGGACCTCTGCACCCGCAGCCCGTCAACATGGACGATCTGCTGATCGGCGAATTGTCCGGTCTGTCCACACCACCCGAAGTCACGGTTCGTCTTGAAAAGCCGCCCATCCTGCCCCCGATTGAAGCTGATCCCGATCACATGCACCAATTGGTGCACCAGCTCCTGGCCAATGCCATCGAAGCCGTCGGCACGGCCGGCGCCATCACCGTGTCACTCGCACCTGCTCCCGAGGGCCTGCGCCTGAGCGTCAGCGATACGGGGCCTGGCATTCCGCGCAGCCAGATCGAGCTTATCTTCGAACCTCTTTACACCACGCGACCGCGTGGCTTTGGCCTTGGCCTTGCCATCTGCCAGCAGGTGGTGCGGATGCAGGGCGGCCGCATCGAAGTCCAGAGTACGGTCGGCCGGGGGACGACGTTCAGTGTCTATCTCCCCAGTCTGCCTCGCAACCTGCCGGTCGAGCTGGCGCAGGACGTGGCAGGTTGACCGGCAGGCAACGCCGAAGCGTAGAAGCGACGAGCGCAAGGTACACGATCATGAAGCGACATCCTCTCCGGCTCCAGCCGCCGGCCTATGGCTGCCTGGTGGTGCTGTTGGGCGCCGCCCTGTTCCTGACAGCCTGCACGCGCGAGCGACCCTCACCCGGCCCAGGCACGTTTGTGCCCACCGTGGCCGGCACGGGCACACCCCTGGCGAAGTCCTCCGGCACTGCGACCCCAGTCACCGGAGTTGGCAGCCGGGTTGCCCTTGCCACCCTGACGATCAGCGGCGCTGCAGCGCCAACGCCCCAGGGCACTCCTGCGGCTGCAACGCCCGGCCTCACCGGTACACCAGAGGCCGCGACCGCCGGCGCCAATGCGGCTGCCGCAGGGGGCACCTACACCGTCCAGGCGGGCGATACGCTGTCGTCGATCGCCCGTCGCTTTGGGTTGAGCGTCACCGACTTGACAGGGGCCAATCAGCTCGCCGATCCCAATACTCTGCACAAAGGCCAGGTGCTGACCATACCGGCGCCGGGTTCAACCCCCAGCGCGCCGTCGACGCCAGCCGCAACGGCCACGCCTGTGCCCACAGCCGAGGCCGGCGCCCAGACCCCACAGGTGCGCGAACACGTCGTCAAAGCCGGTGAGACCCTGTACAGCATTGCCAAACGTTATGGCGTCCCCCTCGACAAGCTGGCGGATGCCAACAACATCACCAACCCCAGCCTCGTCCATGTGGGGCAGCGTCTCACGATCCCGAGCGGCGGTGAGGCCAACGGCGGCGTCCGGCGCGTGCACGTGGTCCAAAAAGGTGAGACCCTCACCTCCATCGCCGCCCGCTATGGCGTGACGCCGCAGCAGATCAGGGACGCCAACAACCTGACCAACCCGAAGCTGCTCGTCGTCGGCCAGCAGCTCGTGATCCCCTGAGGATGGCAGGCTGGCGGCCGCGAGGTTCGTCAGCCAAATGGCAGGTTGCGGTCATGATGGCCGCTCGTGAGCGTGCCATACTGGGGCGTAACGATTCTTCGCGACCGGTGTTGAGCCGGTCCGCCACTTAGGCAAGCGCTGCTTCCAAGGAGTGACGTTTATGGGTTCACTGATTTTGGCCCTCCTGCTGGCTTTGGTGGCTGGCATCGGTGTGGCGGCCTTGATCGTGGGTGCAAGTGCACGCCAGGGCAAATCCAGTCCGGGCGTGGGGGTGCTGCCCGGGATCATCGCCTTTCTGCTGGTGTTCGGCCTGTTTGCACTCCTGAGCAGCGTGACCATTGTCCAGGCCGGTTCTGTGGCGGTGATCAAACGCCTGGGCCAGGTTGTTACGGTCTTCGAGCCAGGCCTGAACTGGAAGCTGCCGTTTATCGACCAGGCGATCACCTATCGTACGCAGGAGATCGTGTATGAGACCAGTGAGGACCCGAAGCTGTCCAATGCCGACTATCGCGATGTGGAGGTCGATACGGCCACCAGCGACGGCCAGCAGGTGACGGCGCGCTTTACGGTGCGCTTCCGCATCCGCCCGCAGGAGGCCGCCAGGATCGTCAGCAACCTGGGAACCGAGGCCGACGTGGTCGAGAAGATCGTCAAGCAGAACAGCCGCGTGTGGGTGCGCACCCTATTGCGCAGCTACACGGCCAGCCAACTCTACTCGGGCGATATCCGGGAGGCCCAGGAGAGCATTTCGGCGCAACTGGCGCGCGACTTCGACAAGGAAGGGCTGGAGCTGGTCTTCTTCGGCCTGCGGCAGGTCACCTTCACCGACGCCTACAAAGACGCCGTGGAGAAGAAGCAGATCGAAGCCGAGAACATCATCACCAAACAGAACGTGGCGGAACAGGCCAAGTTCGAGAAGCAGCGGGCGATCACGGCGGCGGAGGCCGAAGCCGAACGCCAGCGCCTGGAGCGCATCGGCGTGGCCCAGGGCGAAGCCGAAAGCATCAAGCTCAAGGCTCAGGCCGAAGCCGAGGCGACCCTGGTCAAGGCTCGGGCCCAGGCCGAAGCCAACCGGCTGATTGCGCAGAGCCTGACGAATGAAGTCATCAACTGGCAGGCGGTCAATGAATGGTCTGGTCAGTATCCGCTCGTCGTCAGCAGCGGCGGCGGCCAACCCTTCATTCTGCCTGGCGAGCTCTTTGGCGTCGGCCGGCCCACGAGCCCGATCACGAGCACGTTCGCCATGACCATGCCTGTCACCACACCGGCGCCGTAGGGCTGCAGGTCCGGGCGGGCGGCCCCTGTCATTTGACAAGGACGCAGGCAGCTACCATAATCAAGCCAACTGCACATGCCTTTGCCAACAGCGATGACAGAGGAAAGTAGGCGGGTGGAAGCACCCAGAGAGGATGGGCCATAGGCTGCAAGCCCATCTGTGTCGAGCCCCGTTGAAGTTCCCTCTCGAGCTGGCTTGTGTGAATGGCAGATCGGTCCCAGCGCCGGTCGTTCGCCTAGTAGTCAAGCCCGGAGGTCGCCCGTTACCGCGAGAGCTGAACAGTAGGCAGTCGTCAGTCGTCAGATAATCCCATCTGACGACTGGGTAATGACGACTGACGGCTGTTCAGCACCAAGCGCCCCACAACGTGGGGAACTAGGGTGGTACCGCGAAGCTTACCCGTCTTTCTGACGCTTCGTCCCTGGCCGGACGAAGCGTCTTTTTTGTTTTTCTCGTCTCTTCGAAAGAACGCACATGACCGATCTCTCCCAACTCCAAGAACAGGCCGATGCCGAGCTGGCCGCCGTGGCCGATGAAGCCGGCCTGGAAGCCTGGCGGATCAAGTACCTCAGCCGCAAGGGGCTCCTGCCGCAGGCTGTCGACAGGCTGGGCGCCCTGCCCCGCGAGGAACGGGCGGCCTACGGCAAGGCCGTCAACGTGCTGAAGCAAAGCGTGCAGAGCGCGTATGAGGCCCGCGTGGCCGCCCTGCACGAGGCCAGCCTGGCCGCCGAACTGACCGCCGAGGGCCTTGACGTCACCTTGCCGGGACGGCGTCCCCAGGTGGGGCGGCTGCATCCCACGAGCCGCATCCTGCGCGACGTCTACAGCATTTTCGCCCACATGGGCTTCCAGATCTACACGGGCGTCGATGTCGAAAGCGATCTGAACAATTTCCAGTTGCTCAACATGCCTGAGGGCCACCCCGCCCGCGACATGTGGGACACCTTCTACACGCTCACGCCCGGCGTGCTCCTGCGCACCCATACCAGCCCCGGCCAGATCCGGGTGATGCACGGGCACGCACCCGAGCCTATCCGCGTCATCCTGCCCGGCAAGTGCTACCGCTATGAACAGGTGACCGCCCGATCGGAAATGATGTTCTACCAGGTCGAAGGGCTGGCAGTCGGCGAGAACATCACTTTCGGTGACCTCAAGGGCACCCTGGTCGCCTTCGCCGACCAGCTGTTCGGCGAGGGGCGGCGGCTCCGCTTCCGCTGTTCGCACTTTCCTTTCACCGAGCCCAGCGCCGAAGTGGACGTGGACTGCATCATCTGCGGCGGTAAGGGCTGTCGCGTGTGCAAATACACCGGTTGGCTTGAGATTCTGGGCTGCGGCATGGTCCACCCCGTGGTCCTGCGCAACGGCGGCTATGACCCTGAGCGCTTCTCTGGCTATGCCTTTGGCATGGGGCCTGAGCGCATCGCCATGCTCCGGCACGGCATTGACGACATCCGCTACTTCTACAACAACGATGTAAGGTTCCTGGAGCAGTTCGCCTGATGGCACAGGGTGGCCGCAGCGCCCGCGGACAGCAGTCCGGCGGCCATGCCACCCCCACGCCATCCTACGCGATGAGGCATTCATGAAAGTACCTCTTTCCTGGCTCAAAGACTATGTCGACATCACCCTGCCGGTGGACGAGCTGGCCGAGCGGCTCACCCTGGCGGGTCTGGAAGTCGAGAATATCGAATACATCGGCGTCTACCCGCCTGCGGCCGAGCGCAAGCGCAAGGGCATTGCGGCCAATGACCCCGTGACCGGCGACGGTCACATCGCCTGGGAACGCGACAAGCTGTTTGTCGGGCAGATCCTGGAAAGCCGCCGCCATCCCAACGCCGACCGCCTGCTGATGGCGACCGTCGATTACGGCTCCGGCGAACCCATGACGATCATCACGGGCGCGCCCAACCTCCAGCCTGGCGACAGTGGCCAGAAGATCGCCTTTGCCACCCTGGGCGCCACGCTCGTGGACCCCTATGCCGATGGCTTCAAGACGATGAAACTGAAACCGTCGAAGATACGCGGCATCGAGTCGCAGGGCATGGCCTGCTCGGAGAAGGAGCTGGGCCTGTCTGATGAACATGAGGGCATTATCCTGCTTCCGGAGGATGCCCCCGTGGGGACGCCCCTGGTCGACTACCTGGGCGATGTCATCTTCCATATCGCCGTGCTGCCCAACACGATCCGCGTGGCGTCCATCATCGGTGTGGCCCGCGAGGTTGCAGCCGTGACAGGGGCGATGCTGCACGTGCCCATGCCCACCTGGCAGACCCAGGACCCGCCTGCCAGCGACTACTGCGACGTGGAGATCGTCGATGACGACCTCTGCTATCGCTTCACCGCCACCATCATTCGGGATGTCGAGGTTCGCCCTTCGCCTTTCTGGATGCAGCAGCGGCTGCAGCGGGTCGGCCAGAGGCCCATCAACAACCTGGTGGACGTCACCAACTACGTCATGTTCGAATGGGGCAAGCCCCTGCACTCGTTCGACTATGACAGGCTCTTGCAGCGCGCCCGCAGCGCTGGCGAGGACATCGTCCGCATCATCGTCCGGCGGGCTACCGACGGCGAGGTCTTTACCACACTGGACGGGCAGCGCCGGACGTTGGACGCCGACACCCTGATGATCACCGATGTGGCCGGCCCCGTGGCCATTGGCGGCGTCATGGGCGGCCAGGACACGGAGGTCTCCGAGACAACGCAGAACGTCCTGCTGGAGTCGGCGTCCTTCAACTTCATCAACATTCGCCGCACAGCCATGAAGCAGCGGCTGCCCTCCGAAGCAGCCTATCGCTTCAGCCGCGGTGTACCGTCGGAACTGGACCCGATCGGCAACGTGCGCGGGGCACAGCTCATCGCCGAGCTGGGAGGCGGGCATATCGCCAGCAGCATCGTGGAAGACTATGCGCAGCCGCAGCCCTTCGTCGAAGTGCCGGTCACGGCTGCCGAAGTGCGCCGCTGGCTTGGCATCGAGCTCAGTCTGGACGACATCGACGGCATTCTCCAGCGGCTGGAGTTCGACACGCGGCGCCAGGGCGATACGCTTTGGGCCACGGCTCCGTACTACCGCCTGGACGTGACCATCACCGCCGACCTGCTGGAGGAGATCGCCCGCATCTACGGCTATGACGCCATCCCCACCACCTTGCTGGCGACGGCGCTGCCCCCTCAGCGCCACAACTGGATCGTCGAACAGGAGGAGTTCCTGCGGGACGTCCTGGCTGGCGCCGGTCTCCAGGAGACGATCAACCACAGTCTGACCACGGTTGACAACCACAACCGGCTCTATGTCACGCACCCCGACCTGGCGCCAGGACCGGACCTGTTCGTCACGCTGGCCAATCCCATTACACCTGAGCGCAGCGTCATGCGCCGTGACCTGCTTGTGAGCGCTTTGGAGAATGCACAGCGAGGGCTGCGCCATCGCGAGCGCCTGACCACGTTCGAGATCGGACTGGTGTACTTGCCGGAGCAGGGTGACGGCCTCCTGCCCAGGGAACAGCGCTGCCTGAGCCTGTTGATGACCGGCCCGCGCGATCCGGGCGGTTGGCTTGGCAGCGACCGCCAACCACTCGACTTCTATGACCTCAAGGGGGTCGTGGAGGTGTTGTGCGATCGTCTGCACCTGCCGTCTGTCACGTTCGAGGCCGCTTCGGCGCCCGCCTACGGTCCCCGCTGCGCCCGCATTCTCGCCAACGGCGAGGCTGTGGGGCTGATCGGCGAGCTGCACCCCCGTGTGCGCCAGGCTTTTGATCTGCCCAGCCAACCTGTCGCCGCCGGCGTCCTTGCCCTCGAGCCGCTGCTCCCCGCCTACCAGACCGCGGTGCGGCTGGCAACCTTCTCTGATTTCCCACCGGTCAAGGAAGATATCGCCGTCATCGTGGATGAGGGTACGCCCGCAAGCCAGGTGGACGCCCTGATCCGGCAGAGCGGCGGCGACACGCTGGTCGACCTCACCCTCTTCGATGTCTACCGGGGCAAACCCATACCGCCCGGCAAGAAGTCCCTGGCCTTCGCCCTCACCTTCCAATCCGCCTCCAAGACGCTCACCGACGAAGACACCGCCAAGCTGCGCAAGCGCATTGTCAGCCGGTTGGAGCGCGAGCTTGGAGCCGTACTGCGTGAGGGGTAGCCGGGCTATCGCTCACGCGCTAGGAGGCAGACTGGCGGCCGCCAGTCTGCCTCCTAGCGCGGCACGACGTTGATCGCTCCCAGGGAGAAGCTCAGGTCGCGCGTGTCCCCGCTGTTGGGGTCGACATCCACTGTCCTGTAGTTCCCCGCTTCGAGGGCGAACGTGATGGCGTTCCAGCCCGCATGCAGGGAGGCGGTGAAGGAGAATGGTTGTCCCACCTGCACCGCCAGCGTGTCCTGGACCTTGTTGTCGACCGCTACCGTCATCCGGCCCTCGGCGCCCATCCCCTTCGGACTGCCCTTGACATGCAAGGTGAGAGGAGTCGCCTCCACATCCACCTCGCGGGCTACGGGGCTGGAGACGTAGATGCTTGCCGGGGAAGCCGCCCAACGCCAGGTGAAGTCACCCTGGTTCTCCACGTCATACCATCCGGTTCCGTGCAGCGCCTGCATGGGGCTGCGCATCTGTGACTGGGTTTGGCCCGCGATGAGAATGTCCACAGGCGCAGCGTAGCAATCAGAGGCCGCAGGCGTCATCCGGCTGGCCAGCCGGTTCGATGAGGGGGGCACGAGCACAGTAACCGGGATGACAAGAGGACTCCCCCCAACCGCCTTGCCACGCTCGTCGTAGGCAGACAGATAGACGCCGCCGAGACTGTGCAGGCCGGGACTGAGCCCCTCAGCATCGATATTCAATGCCAGGTCGCCGTAGCCCAGGGCGGGCACCTCGGTGAAGGCGGGGACAGCCGAAATCCTATGGGGTAGCGCAGCCTGCCAGCGCAGGGTTCTGTCTCCGGGATTGGCCAACGCCACCTGCGGCTGGTCCGACGGGCTGGTCTGACCTGGCAGCGTATAGCACAGCGACGCCGGGCCCGCCTGCAGCCGGGCGGGCCTCAGTCCACGCAGGAACTGGGGATCACGCCAGCTCCACAACCGCGCCGGGTCATCGTCAACGCTGGACACCACGTTCAGATAGGCCATGTTCCAGGACCAGGTTGCCTGGTCCGTGGCGCCGCGGTAGTGAATCAGGAAGCTGAGCAGAATCAGGACGGCGCCTGCCGCTGCCATCGCCCACTGGGTCGCCGTCCTGGGGACGTACAGTTGCTCCAGGACCGGGATCAGGAAATAGGCCACATAGGGCATGATGTCGGTGAAGAGCCGGGGACCAAAGGAAGCGCCGCCCCACCAGTGCACAAAAGAGGAAACAGCCAGCCAATGGGCGACCATGATGCCCGAAATGGCCATGTCGAGGATGCCAAAACGCCCCTCGCGCAGCTTGAGAAAGGCGCCAGCCCCGGCCAAAAGCACGACCGGCACATAGAGCAGCAACCCGCGGGAGGGGCTGACTAACGTCGCCGCCAGCGTACGCACGAAGTCAGGATTGCTTCCCAGGCGCTGGGGCAGATAGTAGGGCTGCATGATCGACCCATACAGAGCCAGGTTCGAAGCCAGCAGCAGCAGGGCGATGGGCAGGGCCCAGGCCACGTAACGCAGGAAATAGGGTCGATACTTCAGCAGGACGACAAGGGTGAAGAACAGAACCGAGAGGCTGTTCGTGGGCCGCACCACGTAGGCAAAGGCCAGGGGCAGGCCTGCAAACTGGACCAGCGAGGGCCGGCGCTCAGCCAACAGGAACAGATAGAGCGCCAGGGCGAGCAGGAGAATCGAGGTCGTGTGCTGCCAGAGATCGCGGCTTGCCGTTGACCAGGTGGGGGTGCACAGGGCAAAGACAAGCGCCAGCGCCAGTGCCTTGGCTCTGCTCAGACTGAGGCGTCCGATCCCGTAGATGACCAGGCATGTCACGGCCGCAATCAACGAGGCAATGAGCTCCTGCAGACGGGCGGCAAGCGTCAAGTCAGGCGCCGTCTTGAGATACTCGTAGAGGTCAAAGTGATAGGCGTATTTGAAGACGCTGTCGATGGCAAACACGATGGGAGTCGCCAGCAGCGGTGTGCCCAGCGGAAAGAAGTACAGCTCATGCCCGTTGAAGTTCAGGGTGTTGCCGCCGTGGTTCTGATACTCATTCAGATCCACGTTCCCTTCATGCAGAAGACTCAGCGTGACCTGCAGCGTGCCGGCCGTATCAGTCGAAGGTGTTCTGGCATTCCCAACGACATACACCCCCAACACCACGAGGGTGAGGAGGAGTGCGATGGCAATTTCCTTGAACAGACTTGACCGGTTTGCAGGCATGATCACTTGGCGAAAACCCGTTGGCCCTCGATGACCCCCTCGCTGGTGCGTATCCGGAGGCAACTGAAGGCAAAGAGGCAAGAATAGGCAATTTTACCTACGCTTTGCCCTATCTCCCAGTTGGCAAGGCCTCCAGAGAGGGGCTCGCATGGGGTTGGCGTGACAACTCCAAGTCTAGCGCGTGAGGATCGGCGCCGTCATCTGTCACCCGGCCAGAACCAGTTGCGCCGAGTGGCCTATCGCGGGCACAGTATCCACTTCGGGCGATCTGACACGACCTGCGGCGCTTGACGCCAGTGCAAGTTGCCAGGAGTCTGGGTCTGTTCTATGCTTGGAACCGATAAGACACGGAACATTGCCTTTCCCTTCCGCGCATCAGGAGCACCTTCATGCCTATCGCAGAGAAACTTGGAGCCTTCTACCTCGGCAAGACCTACGACTTGACCAAGGCCGCCCTGGGTGATGAAACCATCATGTACGATGCCCGCGACCTGACGACGCACGCCATCTGCGTCGGGATGACAGGCTCCGGCAAGACGGGCCTCTGCATCGATCTCCTGGAAGAGGCGGCCCTGGACAACGTCCCGGCGATCATGATCGATCCCAAGGGCGATATCACCAACCTGCTCCTCACCTTTCCCGACCTGCAGCCCGAGGATTTCCTGCCCTGGATCAATCCTGACGATGCCCGCCGCAAGGGACTCAGTGAGGCTGATTTCGCCAAAACGACCGCAGAGACCTGGAAGAAGGGATTGGCCGACTGGGACCAGGGACCGGAGCGCATCCGGGCGCTGAAGGACAGCGCCGAGTTTCGCATCTACACTCCCGGCTCCGACGCCGGACTTCCGGTGTCCATTTTGTCTTCGTTTAAGTCCCCGGGCCTGAGTTGGGATGACGACGAGGAGCTTCTGCGCGAGCAGATCCAGGGCACCATCAGCGCCCTGTTGGGGTTGGTCGGCATCGAAGCCGACCCGCTGCGCAGCCGCGAACATATCTTGCTTTCGACCATTATCGAAAATGCCTGGCGCCAGGGCCAGGACCTCGACCTGCCAAAGCTGATCAACGCCATCCAGAAGCCTCCTGTCCGGCAGATCGGCGTCTTCGACGTCGATACCTTCTTCCCGGAAAAGGATCGCTTCGGACTGGCCATGGCGCTGAACAACATCATCGCCTCGCCAAGCTTCTCCACCTGGATTCAGGGAGAAGCGCTCGATGCCGCAGGGTTCCTGCATTCAGCCACGGGTAAGCCGCGGATGAGCATCTTCTACATTGCGCACCTGTCCGATCCGGAGCGCATGTTCTTTGTCACGCTGCTCCTGGAACAGGTCATCGCCTGGATGCGCAAGCAGTCGGGCACGACCAGCCTGCGCGCCATCCTCTACATGGACGAGGTCTTCGGCTACTTTCCACCCACGGCCAACCCACCCTCCAAAAAGCCCTTGCTGACCTTGATGAAGCAGGCGCGCGCCTTCGGCCTCGGCATCATGCTCACCACCCAGAACCCCGTCGACCTCGACTACAAGGGGCTCTCTAACGCCGGCACCTGGTTTATCGGCAAGCTGCAGGCTGAACGCGACAAGGCCCGGCTCCTGGACGGGCTGGAATCCGTCTCCGCCTCCGCGGGCGCTGCGCTCGACCGTTCGCAGATCGATAAGGCCATCTCTGCCCTGGGCAGCCGGGTTTTTCTGCTGCACAACGTCAACCAGTCCGGCCCCGTCGTCTTCCAGACGCGTTGGGCCATGAGCTACCTGCGCGGACCGCTGGTGCGCAGCCAGATTCGCAGCCTCATGAGCGGCATCAAGGGCAACGGCGGCGCAGCGGCTGCGGCGCCCGCTCATCCGCCCGCTCCTGCCGGCACTGCGCCTGCCGCCGCACCCGTCCCTCAGCAGACTGCCGCTGCGACTCGACCTCCTGCCCCCACCCCCCAGCCCGCTGCGGGCAGTGGGCTCTCCACATTCCAGCCCGCTCTGCCGCCTGATGTACCGCAGGTCTTCCTGCCGCTGCGCATGAGCCCCAACCGGGCCGTCGCCGTCCTGGAGGACGAGCAGAAGACCCGGGTCACCGCCGAAGGCAGCAATCTGGTCTATGTCCCGGCGCTGCTGGCGCTTGGATCCGTGGGCTTTGTCGACCGCACACGAGGAGTTGGCGAAAGCCGCAAGGTCGGCAAGCTGGCGCATAGCAACAATCTGGGCGCCATCATCATCTGGCAGGAAGTCGATGACGTCTTCGTCGACCAGCGAGCGCTGGAATCGAAACCCGAAGGCGAGCAGGCGGTCTACGCCGAAGTGCCGGCTGAACTGAGCACCGCGGCCAAGATCAAACGCTACGCCAGCGACTTCACCGATTATCTGTACAAGGATCAGACGCTCGAGCTCCATTTCAGTCCGGTGTTCAAGCTCTACGGCAAGCCAGGCGAGAGCGAGCGCGATTTCAGTGCCCGCCTGCAGCAGGCTGCACGCGAACAGAGGGATGCTGAGGTAGACAAGCTGCGAAAGAAGTACCAGGCGCAGATCGCCAGCATCCAGGACAAGCTGGAGCGTGAGCAGGCTGCACTCAGCCAGGCCGAGGCCAAGTACTCGTCCCGCAAGACCGAAGAGCTAGTATCGGGCGCCGAAACGGTCATCGGCATGCTGGGGCTGTTCGGCAAACGACCCCGGTCCCTCACAGGCACCATGGGCAAGGCCCGCATGACCTCTGACGCCAAGGTCAGGGTCGAGCAATCTAAGACCGCTATCGCCCAGTATCAGCAGCAGTTGGCCGACATTCAAAAGGAACTCGAGGCCCAAACCGCCAAGATTACAGAGAACTGGACGGACGCCATCACGAAGATCGAAACCTATGCGGTGAAGCCCCGCAAGACCGACTGCCAGGTTGAACTGGTGGCCTTGGCTTGGGCGCCGTCTTGGGAGATTGCCTATCGCTCCGCCAACGGCGCCCTTGTACGCAGCCGTGTCCCTGCGTGGTCCTGACCTACTGCAACCGGGAGCATCCTTATGCACCAATCAACGCTGGCCCTCATCGACGTCAACATCCGCAGCGGGCAGGATGAATCCGCCCGCGAAGATGTCCTGGCACGGCTGCGCAACCACAGCGATCCCGCCCTTACGCCCCTTTGGGTCAACTGGCTGCGCGAACGCGCCGACCTGCGCATCGTCTGCCTGGTGCACAGGATTAGCAAATTGGATGATTTTCTGATCGACACGCTGCGCGGCGCCGTCGGCGTCGCGGGCACGCAAGCGGTGCTCTCCTTCGGCGGGGCGGCCCATACCGCCCGCCTGATGGACATCCCCCTGGCAGCAGGCGGCAAGAACCGGCTCCACGCCGCCACCGTGAACATCGACCTGGCGCCCGGCTATGACCGCGCTGCCTTCGATGCCATCTGGCGCATTCCTCCCCATCCCCAGGTCAAACCTGTCTGGCTGCTCAACACCTACCACAGCTTTGGCGCCGACCTGAGTATGCTGCTGCTTTCACGCGATGAGCCCGCCATCACCGGCTACGTGATGAGCTGGGTCCGCACCATCGACGGCGTCGAGGACACCACGATCAGCAGCATCAAGGACTGGGTGCTTCTGGCCAACCAGGACCAGATGGTCGAGGTGGCGGAGGAGTTCTTTCACCTGCGGAACGAGCACGCCTGAGGAGGTCGCGATGCCCACGAGCATTGGCTTTGAGGTTGCCAACGGCGTAGCCACCCTCACCCTGAATCGGCCCGACCGGCTCAACGCCCTTACCACGGCGATGACGGGGGAGATCCTGGATGCGATCAAGACCTGTGGCCGTGACGAGAGCGTGCGCTGTCTTGTGATCACCGGCGCCGGCAGAGGTTTCTGCGCCGGGCAGGACCTGGAGGAGCTGCAGTCGGTGCAGGGCGCCTGGTCGGTTGGCGACCATCTGCGGCACGGCTTCAACCAGGTCGTCCTGGGGCTGCGCCAACTGGAAAAACCCGTCCTCGGCGCCATCAACGGCGTGGCGGCGGGGGCAGGTCTGGGCATCGCCCTGGCCGCGGATCTGCGCATCGCCTCGGACAAGGCGCGTTTCAGCGCCGCCTTTATCGGCATTGGGCTCGCGCCGGACACGGGCGTGAGTTGGTTGCTGCACCAGCTTGCCGGCCCGGCAAGGGCATTTGAGCTCCTGGCAACTGGCGCGGTGGTGGATGCTGCGGCGGCTGAGAGAATGGGGCTGGTGAATCAGGTGGTTCCGGCTGCCGAATTCGAGTCTACGGTCATGTCCCTGGCCCAGCGCCTGGCGCAGGGGCCCACGCGCGGCATTGGCCTCACCAAGCGGGTCTTGAATCGGGTTGCGGTGCTCGATCTGGCAGCTGCGCTTGAGTATGAGGCGCAAGTGCAGGATATCGCCATCCGCACCAGCGACCACGCCGAGGGGCTTGCCGCCTTCCTGGCCAAGCGCCCCCCCGCCTTTCAAGGCAAGTGAAGACACAACGGAGAGAAGTCATGAAAGCTACCTGTTCACACTGCGGCAATCACTGGCAGTTGACGCCAGAAGCCATCGCCATCGCCCTGGAAAAAAGCCCCAGCAAGGGCCGCAGCATCGGCGTCGAATGTCCTCGCTGCCGCCACCTGGTCAAGGTGGCGCGGCCACCCCAGGCTGCCGCACCGGCCAAACCAGAGTCCGAAGCACCTTCCTAAGCCCACTGCGGCGCGGGTGGGCTGCCGCCGCCGCTGGCGCCGTCTGCCCCCGGTTAGTCGCCGGCTTCATCCCCCAACAATGCCGGCGCCCCTTCCACCGGCGCTTCGACCGTCTGCATGACGCGGTCGATCTGGCTTGCCCACAGCGCTGGCAGGCGCCGGACCACAAGGTAGATGAGATAGCCGGCCACCACCAACGCCACCCCAGCCGCCACCAGCCACCACACGTTGACCAGCTTGAGTCGCGCCACGGCGAGGGCAACGAGGGCGCTGCTGTCAGCCGCAACCAGCCCGGCGCCCAAAGCCGTGGCCAGGACAACCCCGGCGCTGCGCACGAGAACAGCCGTTAACACCAGCTTCGGGATGGGGTAACTGGAAAGGCCCGCCAAGTAGTAGGGAATATCGCCGACCGGCCCCAGGAACAGGATGGCCCACAGCCACGGTTTGTCGGCCCGCGTCACGTGTTCCCACCGCGCCAGGCGGTCGGCGCCGATGATCCGGGAGACAAAAGGACGGCCAAGCAGGCGTCCCAGGGAGATGGCCAGGGTGGCGCCGAGGGCAAGGCCCAAGATGCCGTAAAGAGCACCTGGCCAAACGCCATAGACCCAGCCTGCCGCAATCTGCACCAGGTAGCCGGGGATGGGAGCCACCACGATCTGCAGCGCGTTCAGTCCGATCAGGACCACCGGTCCCACCGGTCCCAGGTTGTGAAACCAGGTGCGTGCCTCGTCGATATTGCGAAGGTGTGCCTGGAGCGGTTCGCGGAAAGTCCAGGCCAACACTGCCAGCGCCACCAGGGCTGCCAGGGCAAGCGCCTGCTTCCAGTAAACGTAAAGTGCCGCGATCATGGATTCAGAACAAAAAAGGGCGCCTCTGGCCTTTCAGCACAGAGGCGCCTGGACTACGGTGTGACGGGAGGGCGTCTAGCGCTTGGCGGCAGCGTAAAGGCCGGCCACTGCATTCCAGTTGACCACGCTCCACCAGGAAGAGATGTAGTCAGGGCGGCGGTTCTGGTAGTCAAGGTAATAGGCGTGCTCCCAGACGTCGAGGCCCAGCAGGGGCGTGTGACCCTGCATGATGGGGCTGTCCTGGTTCGCCGTGCTGTAGACCGCCAGTTTACCCTGGCCATCGACCACCAGCCAAGCCCAGCCGGAGCCGAAGCGTGTGGCGCCGGCGTTGCCGAACTGGGTCTTGAAGGCATCGAAGCTGCCAAAGGCGGCGTCAATGGCCGAGCCAAGCGTCCCCGACGGCGCGCCGCCAGCATTCGGGCCCATGATGTTCCAGAACAGGTTGTGGTTGACGAAGCCACCGCCATTGTTACGGACCGCCATCCGAATATCTTCGGGCAGCTCTTCAAGCCGGCGCAGCAAATCCTCGACGCTGGCGTCCGCCAGGTTCGGGTACTTGGCCACAGCGGCGTTCAGGTTGTTGGTATAGGCCGCATGGTGCTTGTCATGATGGAAGTGCATCGTCTGCTCGCTGATATGAGGAGCGAGCGCATCGTAAGCATAGGGAAGGGGTGCAAGTTCGAATGGCATCGTCTAGGTGCTCCTAAAGGGTTAAGGTGGTTGGCGAAATAGAATAGCTCAAGTATGCGGGCAGATTGTCGATAAGGTCTGCAAGAGACTGTACAAAGGCTGTGCATTTTTCGGTCAGAGATCAAAAGCTTGCCCGCGATCGGGGATCACCGGTTTGGGCAGGCCACCTGCCTCCAGGCTGGAGGCAAGATCGGCGGTGGCGTCCGGCTCGCCATGGACCAGGAAGATGCCCTGCAGTTGCCGTTTGTCAAAATGCTGCAGCCAGTCCTGCAATCCACTGCGATCGGCGTGAGCACTGAAACCGTCGATCGTCTCGATCTGGGCGCGCACGTGGAAAGGCTCGCCGAAAATTCGCACTTCCTTGAAGCCGTCCACCAGGCGCCGGCCGAGCGTGTTCTCAGCCTGAAAGCCAACGAACAGGACGGTCGTCTGCGGGTCCTCGATGTTGTTCTTGAGGTGGTGCAGGATGCGGCCACCCTCACACATGCCTGAGGCCGCGATGATCATCGCCGGCTCGCGCAGAAAATTGAGCGCCTTCGAGTCCTCGGCATCGCGCACGTAGGTCAGACGGTCGAAGCCGAAGGGATTGTGGTGCTCGTCAGCCGCCATGAACCGCCTGATTTCGTCGTCGTAGCAGTCAGGATGAAGCCGGTACACCTCGGTCACATTGATGGCGAGCGGCGAATCGACGTAGATGGGCAGGTTGGGCACCTTGTGGATATCGCTGAGCTGGTGCAGGGCGTAGACGATCTCCTGAGTGCGGCCCACGGCAAACGCCGGGACGAGGAGTTTGCCGCCACGGCGATAGGTTTGGTTGACGATGTCACGCAGCCTGGTTCTGGCCGCGTCCTCATCGGCATGGTCGCGGTTCCCGTACGTGCTCTCCATGATCACGTAGTCGGCGCTGTCTACCCATTCCGGGTCCCGCAGGATGGGTACGTTGGTGCGCCCCAGGTCACCCGAGAAGACCAGGCGCTTGCTCTTGCCGGCCTCTTGGATGTCAAGCACCACGATGGCGCTGCCCAGCATGTGACCGGCATCGAGAAAAGTCAGGTCGACGCCAGGCGCCACCTGAGTGCGGCGGTGGTAGGGTATCGTCTTGAAGCGCCGCATGGCGGCGGCGGCGTCTTCTTCGGTATAGAGGGGCTCCGCCAGGGGTTCACCCCGGCGACCTTTCTTCTTGTTCACGTAGGCAACGTCTTGTTCCTGCAGCCGGGCGCTGTCCATGAGCATGGCCGCGCACAGGTCGCGGGTGGCCGCGGTTGAGATAATGTCGCCGTCGAAGCCCTGCTTGACCAGGTTAGGCAGATTGCCGGAGTGGTCGATATGAGCGTGTGACAACACCACTGAATCGATGGCCGCCAACTCGAACGGGAAGTTCAGGTTGCGCTCGTAGCTTTCCTGCCGCCGGCCCTGGAAGAGGCCGCAGTCGAGCAGAATCTGCTTGCCGTTCACCTTGAGCAGATGCATCGAACCGGTGACCGTGGCAGCCGCCCCCCAGAATTCAATACGCATGGTGTCCTCCACCTGCAAACGCTAGATACAGCAACTTAGGATAGAAGGTCCGTAGGTCGCAAGCCGCCAGGGACCCAACAGATGAGCGGCTTCGAGCTCGGCGAGATCATGAGGATTGGCCTTGGCAATCCCCATCAGTACCTGGTTAGTCATCACGACATCCGGCTCAACGCCCCTCGCCTCAGCCGTACGCGTCCGCCACGCACGCAGACGGTCATAGCGAGCCAGGACCTCCGGGGAGGGTGGCCGGCCGTGATTGCGTTCCGGGGGTGATGGCGGTGTCTGCCTCTTGCCCTCCTGCACCGCCCGCAGCAAAGCACGCTCGACGCTTTCGGGCAGAGTGTGCGGCAGCGAGGGAACGGCGCGCAATTGCGCCAGGGTTTCGGGCTGGCTGTGAGCCAGGGCCATCAAGGCATCGCTGGACAGAACCTTGAATGGTGGCACATCCCGCCGCGATGCAGTTGCTTCACGCCAGTCGAACACCGCCTTGAGCACCGCCTGCTGCCGTGGCGCCAGGTCCCAAACCCCCTGCAGCCGCCAGATGCCCGGGGTCTCCTTTTCCTCCCAGACGATGCCGCTGATCTCGGCAAACACCTCCAGCGCCTCTTCCCAACGACCACAGCGGTGCAGCTCGGCGGTTTGCTGGTCCGCCAGGCTCAACAGGTAATGGGTGTCGATCTGCGCATAGCGCAGTTGTTCGGGGGTAAGCGGTCGCCTGCCCCAATTTGTCCGCTGCAGGCGCTTGTCGACCTCGATGCCAAAGGACTCCTGGAGGATGGCCGCCAGCCCGACCTGGGGCCAGCCCAGGATGCGGGCAGCCCACAACGTATCGAACAGATCGTGAAAGCGGAAGCCGAAATCACGATTGAGCAGGAGGACATCGTTCTCGGCGGCATGTATGGTGACGGTGATGCCTGGCTCGGCGACCAGCTCGCGCAACGCACCCTGATCCGGCAAGGCCAGCGTGTCGATCAGGTAGTCGGCAGTGGACGTGGATACCTGGATCAGACAAATGCGATAGTGGTACGCAAACAGACTGTTGGACTCGGTATCCAGGGCAAAATGACGGGCGGCGCGCAGCTCCTCCACAACACGGGCAAGGGTGCCGGCTGTGCCAACGAGCAGTGGCGGCGTCAATCCAGTGGCAGTCACAGCCAGTGACGATTGTGAAATATGAAGAGCATCGCTCCCACAACCGCCAACATCACCCCCACAATGATCGCGAAATCAAGCTGGGGGTGGGCTGAGGGTAGGGCGACATTCATACCGAAGATTCCCGTGATCACGGTGAGCGGCAGCATGATCACGGAAAAGACGGTAAGGATGCGAATGACGGTATTGGTGCGGTGCGATGTCACCATATCGGCTGTGGCACTCAGCCCTTCGATGACCTCACGAAAGTCATCTACGGTGTCGCTGGCTTGCCTGAAGGCATCGGCGATATCGCTGAAATAGACATCCAGCTCTTCCTGGATAAAAGGCCGCTCCCTACGTTCGAGGTTGGCCACAATGGGAAGCTGGGCATGCAGGATGCGGCGGAGCACTATGACATCACGCCGGATGAAGGAGATATCCTGCAGGGTGTCCTCCATGTCGGCCGAGAACATCCGCTCTTCGATGGCGCTGATCTTGGCAGCCACTTTGTCCAACATCGGTCCAATGGACTCGACAGCGTGATCAAGCAACTGGTACAGCAGGACACCGACGCCCTTGCCCATCGAGCGTGCGCGTGCTTCGACGCTTGCCAGGCAGTCCTTCCAGAAAGTCTGCACCGCCCACTGCGTGTCCTCGTGAATCGTGACCAGATAACCTGGCCCGACAAAGAGATCCAATTCGTAGGGCCGAGTCACGCGCTGGTTGCGGTCAAAGATAGGAAAGTGCATGACAAGGTAGAGGTAGCCGTCGTATTCATCGATCTTGGGGCGCTCACGATGGCTCAGGCTATCTTCCAAGGCCAGGGGATGGAAGCCAAAGCGATGGCGCAGATAGTCCATATCGGCTGCATCAGGCGCCGTGCAGTTCACCCACACCAGGTGTGAATGCTCAAGAACTTCAATGGCCATGCCGGGAATTATGCCCCCCTACCTGCTGCCTTGTCTACTTGTCTCCGCTGTGTCGTTGCCGCCGAGAGCTGCCCGGACGGCCAGGGCTGGGACAGGGGATGTCCTTCTCAGGGGGTAGCTTGACAAGTGAACGCGGCGACAGCTACAATCCGGCGAACTCTTATGTAGGCGTGCTGCCAAAGAAGCTGCATGACTTTTCGTTTACCGTCTGGTTGTGGCAGAAAGACTCCGCTGATGGCCTGCTACGGTCTACCCTCCTTCCCCCGACTGCCGGCGTTTCCAGGTTCGTTTTCCCCTGCCGGCAGCATTACTGTATGGTGCATCGCTGCGCCTGACGAGAAAAACGTGCCCCATGCCCGGACATCCTGGCTGGGGCACTTTCATTCTACAGCAGGCTACTACTGCTGATCCGTCTCTTATCCAAATTCTTTATTCGGAGGAACATAGGCAACCACCATGTATGGTCTCGGTCTCAACACGTTTGAAATAGCTGCCTTGTGGGCGGTCCTGCTCGTGGCCATTCTGGGCCTGGCCTACGCCGTCTTTCTGCGGCGCCAGATCATGGCCAAAGACACGGGCACGCCCAGGATGCAGGAAGTGTGGAATGCCATCCGGGCAGGCGCTGATGCCTATCTGAATACGCAGCGGCGCTCCATTCTGCCGTTCATCGCCATTCTCGCGATTCTTCTCTTCTTCAGCGCCTGGATCGTCAACCCCACACCGGAGGCGGTTGATATGTTTGGCCCCCGGGCGCGCCTGTATGTGGCCTTTGGCCGCGGCGGCGCCTTCATCATGGGCGCCTTCTTCTCGCTGATGGTCGGTCGCTGGGGCATGCGCACAGCCGTGCAGGGCAACATCCGCGTGGCTTCTGCCTCGCGGCGCTCCTACGGCGAAGCGCTGCAGGTCGCCTACCGCACCGGCACCGTCACCGGCATGCTGACGGACGGCCTGGGGTTGTTCGGCGGCACCATCATCTTCATGCTCTTCGGCAAGGCCGCCCCCGACGCCCTCTTGGGCTTCGGCTTTGGCGGCACGCTGCTGGCGCTGTTCATGCGCGTGGGCGGCGGTATCTTCACCAAGGCGGCCGACGTGGGCGCCGACCTGGTGGGCAAGGTCGAAGCTGGTCTTGAGGAGGATGATCCCCGCAATGCCGCCGTCATCGCTGACCTGGTGGGCGATAACGTGGGCGACTGCGCCGGCATGGCCGCTGACATCTTCGAGTCCTACGAGGTGACCATCGTTTCGGCGTTGATCCTTGGCCTGGCGGTGATGCGCGAAGCCCGCAACCCCGACGGCACAGAGAACGTGCAGTGGATCATCTTTCCCCTGGTCGTACGCGCCATCGGTGTGTTCAGCTCCATCATTGGCACCTACTTCGTGCGGTCGATCGGCAAGGAAGCCAACGCCATGCGGTCGATCTTCCGCGGCTTCCTGACCTCGGCGGCGGTCTCGATCGTTGGTTTCCTGCTGCTCACCATCGTGTACATGCGGAATCCCAGCACGGGCTACACCACGATCGACTGGCGTCCCTTCCTCACCACCTTCATCGGCGTGGCGTTGGCCATCATCATCGACCGGGTGACCGAGTACTTCACGAGCACCCACAATGCCCCGGTCAAGGAGATCGCCCGCAGCACCCAGTTCGGCCCTGCCACCACCATCCTTTCCGGTATGACGGTCGGCTATGAGTCGAGCGTCGCCGGCATCCTGGTCATCGCCGGCGCCATCCTGGCTTCGGTTCTGATCTACAGCGGCGCTGGCTTCACGTTCATCCTGTACGGTGTAGCCATGACCGGCATCGGCATGTTGACCCTGACCGGCAACAACGTGTCGATGGACGCCTTTGGACCCATCGTGGACAACGCCAACGGCATCGGCGAGGTTGCGGAACTTGAAGACTCCGCGCGCGAGGTTCTCACCAACCTGGACGCCACCGGTAACACTACCAAGGCTATCACCAAGGGCGTGGCCATCGGCTCGGCCGTGATCGCCGCCGTCTCCCTGTTCGGCTCCTTCATCACCGACACCCGCCTGGTCAACCCCGAGGCCCTGAAAACCGGCATCCGTGTCGACCAGCCCCTGGTCTTCATCGGCATGCTGATCGGCGGCGCGATTCCCATCCTGTTCGGTACCCTGCTGATCAAAGCGGTCACCCGCGCCGCTGGTGGCATGATCGCCGAGGTGCGCCGCCAGTTCCGCATCCCCGGCCTGATGGAAGGCAAGGTCAAGCCCGACTACGCCCGCGCCGTCGGCATCTCCACGCAGGCGGCGCAGCGTGAGCTGCTGCCCCTGGCGATTCTCGCCGTTCTCAGCCCCATTGTCGTCGGCCTCATTCTCAAGGAAGAGGCGTTGGGCGGCTTCCTGGCAGGCCTGATTCTCTCCGGCCAGTTGCTGGCGGTCTACATGGCCAACGCCGGCGGCGCCTGGGATAACGCCAAGAAGTTCATCGAGGACGGCAATTTCGGCGGCAAGCGCAGCCCTGCCCATGCGGCCAGCGTCATCGGCGACACGGTCGGCGACCCGCTGAAGGACACGGCAGGCCCCGCTCTCAACCCCATGATCAAGGTCATCAACCTGGTCTCGGTCATCCTGGCCCCCATCATCGTGGGTCTGCGCGGCACCAGCACCCAGATCGCGATGTGGGTCGTGGCTTTGGCGCTACTCGCGCTCATCATCTGGGCCGTTCAGAGGTCCCGCACGGCGGCCGACTACGGCCTCAGCGCCGATGAGATGAGCGTCGCTCTGGATGTCAATCCTGGCCCGGGGGTTGGCTCTGGCGGCAACGCCTGATCCGGTCCGCCCACCCAACTCACCTGCCAACGCGGGAGGGATCGTGAGGATTCCTCCCGCGTTTCTTTTGGCGACGTGCTATACTCCACCTTTATGGCGACGTCTCAGGCCAGGGAACCCCAATCGACCGCTTTGGCGCATGCGACAGACCGGCTGTTCGACTGGCTGGTCGCGCACTGGCTGCTCGTGACCCTGATCATTCTGGGTGTCTGGAACTTGCTGCCCTGGCTGGCGCCCGTGTTGATGCACCTGGGTTGGGAGCTGCCGGCGCAGGGCATCTACTGGCTCTACGTCTTTTTCTGCCACCAACTGCCCACGCGCTCCTGGTTCCTCTTTGGGCCGCAGTTCACCTACAGCCGCGACCAGATCCTGCTGGCGGCCACTGGGGCCACCGACCTGGTGACGCCTGTCAGGCTGCGCGCCTTTGTCGGCGCCCCGGCGATGGGCTGGAAGCTGGGTTGGAGCGACCGGATGGTGAGCTTCTACGGGGGGTGGCTGGTCGTCGGCCTGCTCTATGCGGCGCTGCGCCCGCGTTGGCGCGGTCTGACCCTGAAGGTTGCGATCCTGCTCATGCTGCCGCTGCTCCTCGATGGTCTGACCCACATGCTCAGCGACCTGGGTGGGCTGCGCTGGGGCTTTCGGGAGACGAATGTGTGGCTGGCCTGGCTGACCCAAAACGCCTTTCCCCCGGCTTTCTACAACGGCGACCAGTGGGGTTCGTTCAACAGCCTGGCGCGCCTGATTACCGGTCTGTTGGCGGCCTTCGGCCTCATCGGCTTCGTCTTCCCCTACATCGACCGCAAGCTTGCCGATCATCCGGCCGCCTGAGCGGTGAAAGGTCCGTGTCTCCAACCCACGCCATTCCCCTGACTGTCCTGCAGGCGCTGCACCTGCTGGCCGCGCGGGAGCAGCAGGCCGCGACCGCAGAGGACGCACCGGCGACGCTGGGCACGAGCGGAGAAGGGCTGGATTTATCGCGACTGGAGGAGCGGGGCGGCATTCACCAGTTAGGCGGCCGCATCCGCATCGGACTCAACGTGACCGTGGTGGAGCTGGCGCGCAGCTCTCTCGTGATCACCCAGGCGGCTTGCCTGCACGAAGCTTGCACCGTGGATCCGCTGGCCGCCGGGCTGCCCCTGGGCCGGGCCTTTCCGGTCTTCCCGCCCCACGCGGACGGGCTCCCTGCGGAGCTGCGCCCTCTGCTGGTTGCCCTCGCCGCCCTGGACGCTGAGCTTGAGCTGGCAGAGCTGGGAGCCGGCGACCGCATCGAGCGAGTCCTGGTGCCGTTGGCGGCGCCGCCCGCAGAGGCGGCGGCCTCGGCGGTGCTGCCTCTGTCCGTCTCCTTCCCGGTGGGCAGCGGAAGGATCGGCAGCGCCTTTGTTCCCGCCCCTTCGGCGCACGCCATGTCCGCAGCGCCGGTGGCGTGCGCCGCACGGTTGGCTCTGTCCGCGGACGTCCGGACCATCGCCGCCGCCGGCGTCGCCCTCCTCAGCCCTGCGGGCGCTTGTCTACGCGTGCCCCCTGCCGAGGCCTGCCTGCAGGGACATCCTGCCAATGCCGAAACCATTGGCGCCGCCGGGCTGGCCGCGCAGCAGCTCGCGATGGCGCAGTGGCCAGTCACGACCCCGGCGGCTGGCTATGCCATCCACCTGGCTGCCCACCTGGTGCGGACTGCGCTGGACCGCGCCATCGCCCGTGCCCTTGACACCGCCTCACATGGCGCTCCTTTCTGAGACCCCGCCGTGACCGGCATGATCCAGGTGACAGTGCGCCTGGGCGAGCCCCTGCGCCGGGCCGCCGGACAGCACCGGTTCGCGCTAACGCTGCCGGAGGGCGCCACCGTGGCCGACCTCGTCGCCCGGCTGGCGGACGCCTATCCCGACTTTGCCCGGCGTTATGCCGGCGTCGACCTCGGGCATGCCCATCCCTACCGGCTGTACGTCAATTTCCAGCAGGTGGCCAGTGACCAGCTTGCCAAACGCACCCTGCAGGAGGGCGACACCGTGCACATTCTCATCCCCATCGCTGGGGGCTGATGCCAGCCATCCCTCTGCCCCGAACCTTGTACGAACGCCGGGCGCCCGAGCTGGCCCCTGACCTGCTGGGCTGTCTGCTCGTGCGCGAGCACGAGGGCCGCCTTGCGGTGGGGCGCATCGTCGAAGTCGAGGCCTACTTGGGCGAGGAGGACGCCGCCTCCCATGCCCACCGGGGACCGACGCCGCGCAGCCGCATCATGTTTGGCCCGGCAGGGTATGCCTACGTCTATTTCATCTACGGAACCTACTACTGCCTCAACGTTGTGACTGGCCGGGAAGGTCAGGGCGAGGCGATCTTGATTCGGGCGCTGGAGCCTGTCACAGGCATCGAGGCGATGTACGAATGGCGCCGCCGGGGCCACCGCCGGGCGGACGAGGCTCACAGCCACTCCCCTTCTCCGCACCGCCTTGCCAACGGCCCCGGCAAACTCTGCCAGTCTCTCGCCATCGACAAGGCGCTCAACGGTCACGATCTCACGCGCGGCGAAAGGCTTTGGATCGAGGCAGGCGCTGGCGCCAGCGTCGATCGCATCGGCGCCAGCCCGCGCGTCGGGGTGCGCGGAGACGAACTCGCCCGCAGCATTCCGTGGCGTTTCTTCCTGGCTGGCGACCCCTGTGTATCGCCCACACCGCTCAACCGCTTTCACTTGGGCTGAAGCGGGTACGGTTCAGAGTCCCGCGTGATGGCCAGCGGGCGAGGTCTTCTCGCCCCCGGTTGAGGCCGGCATGACCTCCGGCCCGCTACCGCGATCGCAGCAGTAGTCCTGGCAGCGCCCGCGCCTCGGGGGAACGCAGCAGCCAGGCTGCCGCCGCATACACGACCACCGCCACGCCGCCCACGATGACGGCCTGGAACCGCAGCGGCCAGGTCTGCCCGAAGCTGAGCAGTCCCACCACAACCGCGATCATGATGAGCGTTGCGACAAGCGTGGACGCCAGGCTGCGGAAGACGCGCCGTTCTTCCCAGCCGCCCAGCCGCCGGCGCAGCAGCCACATCAACAGGGCCATCTCGGTCAGGGTGGCAATCGAGTTGGCCAGCGCCAGCCCGCCCACCGCAAGCGGCCGCACCAGGATCACGCTGAGGGCAATGTTGGCCGTCATCGCCGCCAGACCGACCAGCACCGGCGTCATCGTGTCCTTGAGGGCATAGAAGCCGCGGGCAGCGATCTCCACCACGGCGTGACCCACCAGGCCCAGGGCGAAAAAGGCGAGGACATAGGAAGTCAGCGCCGTGTCGGCGGCATCGAACGCTCCCCGCTGCAGCAGCAGCGTGACCAGGGGCACCCGCAGCAGCAGAAGCAGCACCGCCGCCGGCACCGTCAGGAACAGCAGGAGGGCGAAGATGCCGCCCAGGGTTTCGCGCATTGCCTGGCGCTCGCCCCTGGCCGCCTGCTGGGCGAAGGTGGGGAAGGCAGCCGTGGCGATGGCGATGGCGAAGATGCCCTGGGGCAACAGCATGATGAGCCAGGCGTAGTTCAGGGCGCTGATGGAGCCGGGAAGCAGGTGCGAGGCCAGAAAGACGTTGACCATGAAGTTGATCTGCACCACCGCCAGCCCCAGCACCCGCGGTCCCATCAGGCGAATGACCTCGCGGACACCCGGGTCACGCAGGCTGAGGCCGGGCGACCAGCGCGCACCGTAGCGCACCAGGCCGGGAACCTGGATCAGGAGATGGGCCGCCGCCCCGGCCACCACGCCCACGACGAGCGCCTGCACCCCCATGGTCGGGGCCAGGAACAGGGCGGCCAGGATGATGGCCAGGTTGTAGACCACGGGCGCCAGCGCCGGCAGGAAGAAATGATGGAAGGCGTTCAGGATGCCCATGAACAGCCCGCTGAGGCCGAAGATCACGGTGCTGAGCAGCATCCAGCGCATGAGCAGCACGGTCAGCGCCTTCTGCTCCGGCGTGAACCCCGGCGCGATCAGGCGGTCTACCAGGACGGGGGCCAGGATCACGATCAGAATGGCCAGCCCGGCCAGGATGACGAGAAGGAGATTGGCCACCCTGGATGCCAGCTCCCAGGCCGCGTCGAGGTGACCGTGCACCAGGCGCTCGCTGAAGGTGGGGATAAAGGCTGACGCCAAGGCGCCGCCCGCCACCACCGTGAACAGGAGATCGGGCAGGCGGAAGGCCGCCAGATAGGCATCCAGCTCGGCGCTGGCCCCGAATTGGGCGCCGATGACCATCTCGCGCACCAACCCCAACAGCCGGCTGGCGACGAACAGGAGCATCACCAGCCCGGCGGCGCGGGCAATCCCGCGCAGGGGGGAAGCTGGGGCGGATGAAGGCGTCGAAGTTGTGGACACGGATCAGGAGGGGGCAAGCTGCGCCGGCAAGGGGGAATCTACTGCCGGCGGCGCTGCCGCAAACAGCGCATTCTAACCCTGGCCCACCGCGGCGCCAAAGTCAACGGGCTTGTGTGGTCATCAGGGGCAACTTGATTCGCTGCTGCACGCGCCAACGACCAAAGTCGCTACTATGGCTTCTGGAGCACTGAATAGAGGCTGAGATCGCCCTCGCGACCGTCAGCCACGTACTGTTCAACGACCTGCAGCCCGGCCTGCGCCGCCAGATCGCGGACCTCATCCGGCTCCACCTGGTGCACGTAGCGAAGGCCGCTCCCCTCACGGCGCCAGTCGAGCAGGAAGTCGCCCCGGTCGACGTCGCTGGCGGTCAATCCCACGATCTCCCAGGGGACGATCTTCTGGCGCATGCGCTCGCTGTAAACAAAGCGCCAGTTCGACAGGATGACGGCGCCTCCGTCCCGCAGGCAAGCGGCAGCCCCCCGCAGCAGGGCGCTGCGGGCGCCGGCCCCCGGCAGGTGATGGAGCACCGCCAGGGCCAGGACCGCATCGTACTGCCCGCCTGCCAGGCTGCGCTCCCACCCCGGCGCTGCCAGGTCGACCACGGCAAACGCCGCCCGGATGCCGGTCAGGCCGGCCGTCGCCTGCTCCGCCAGGGCCACCAGGGCCGGGCTGCCGTCGATGCCAAGGTAGTTCACTTCCTCCCGGCGCTCCGCCAGGAAGCGCGCCAGGCGACCGTTGCCGCAGCCCAAATCAAGCACCTGACAGCGCGGCGGCAGATAGGGTATAATCCGCTCCCATCCTGGCTGCGCCCCTGTGCGCGTCTCGGCGAAGCCGGCGGCGAACCGCAGGTAAAAGTCCCGGTTGATGCGCAGCAACTGCGCCTGGATTGCGTCGTCCATAGCCAATCAGGCGCCGCCGCTGCACCAGGGCGGGCGCCGCTCCGATTCTATCATGCCCACGATTACCCTTGCGAAGTGGTCCGACCAGGAAGGCCGCCTGCTGCCCGTGCTGACGGATGAGGCGGCCCTGGTAGAGGTGCTCCGGCGCCTGCAGGCGCTTCCGGGACGAAGCGAACACCTCTACCTGGAGGTCGTGAACGGCTACGCCCGCGAAACGGGCAGGCATTTCGCCAAGAGCGAGCTGGTGGATGGCTACCGCCAACTGGTGGCGGCGGGAAAGATGAGCCCCGACCGTGAGCTGCAGCGCGTCCTGCAGTTGAAGCCGGTCCGCACCAGCTCGGGCGTGGCGCCGGTGACAGTGCTGACTAAGCCCTATCCCTGTCCGGGGAAATGCATCTTCTGCCCCACCTTCGACAGCATGCCCAAGAGCTATGTGCCGGACGAACCCGGCTCGCTGCGGGCGCTGCAGAACGACTTTGACCCCTACCGCCAGACTGCCAGCCGGCTGCGCGGCTTTGAGGACATCGGGCACAGCGCCGACAAGGTGGAGCTGCTCATCCTCGGCGGCACCTGGTCATCTTACCCACGCGAATACCAGGAATGGTTCGTGCAGCGTTGCCTGGATGCCATGAACGGCAGCGAGTCGACATCTCTGCAGGAAGCGCAGGAGCGCAACGAGACGGCGGTGCACCGCAACGTGGGGCTCGTCATCGAAACGCGACCCGATGCCGTCAGTCCGCGTGAGGTCGTGCATTTCCGCCGCCTGGGCGTCACCAAGGTCCAGTTGGGCCTCCAGAGTCTGGATGACCGCATCCTGGACCTAAACCAGCGCGGCCATACAGTCGCGGAGATGGAAGCCGCTGTCCGTTTGCTGCGGGGCGCCGGCTTCAAGATCGTTCTGCACTGGATGGCCAACCTTTACGGCGACACCCTCGAGTCCGACTATGAGGATTTCCAGCGCCTGTGGACCAATCCCGCCATCCGGCCGGATGAGCTGAAGATCTATCCCAACTCACTGCTCAAAGAAACCGAGCTCTACCGCTACTACGAACAGGGTCTCTATCGCCCGTACGACGAAGCAGAGCTGGTGGCGCTCATCGCTCGCTGCAAGACACACGTACCGCCCTACTGCCGCATCAACCGCGTCTTTCGCGATATCCCTTCGCCCAACATCGTCGCCGGAAACAAGAAGTCCAACCTGCGGCAACTCGTGCAGGCCCACATGGCCCGGCAGCAGATGCGCTGCCGCTGTCTGCGCTGCCGTGAGGTGCGGGGGCAGACGGTCGCCGCTTTGCAGCTCAGGCTGCACATCCTTCCCTACGAAACCGACATCAACCGCGAGTATTTCCTGAGCTACGTCACGCCCGATGACCATGTGGCGGCCTACCTGCGCCTTTCGCTGCCCCACGCCGCCGGTGTTGTACCCATTGCCGAGATCGCCCGGGCGGCCATGATCCGCGAAGTGCACGTCTATGGCCCGGCGCTGGGGCTAGGCGACGACAGCGCCGGTGAGGCGCAGCACCTGGGCCTCGGACGCAGGCTGATAGCCAAGGCCGGCGCCATCGCCCGCAGCGAGGGCTATCGGCAGTTGGCTGTCATCGCCGCTATCGGCACCCGGCCCTACTATCGCCGGCTGGGGTTCAGCCTCGGCGAACTCTACATGCACCAGGACCTGTGAGGACGCCCGAAGCGGGTCAGGCGACTTCCACCCACGCGAACGTGTGGGCTTCGGTGTCGTAAAGACCCCAGGTTGGCGGATGATCCTTGCCCAGCAGCTCGCCAGAGTTGGCGAGATGGCAGGCGCCGATCACCTCGTGGTGCTTGTTGTGATCGTGGCCGTAGCAGACAAGGTCGAACTGCGCTGATTGGGCGATGCGCAGGGCCGGCTCGGGATAGTGAATGAAGGCCAGCTTGCGTTGGTCAAACTGCAGCTCGCCGTAGAGCCCGTGATGGGTGACGTGGTCGTAACGGCTGAGGACGGTCTGGATCAGGCGGCCATCGCCATCGTTGTTTCCGAAGACCAGGTGGATGGGACCGGCGAAGCCCTCTGCCAGTTGCCTGACCACGAAAGGCGCACAGAGGTCGCCGCAGTGCAGCAGCGCCGTCGCGCCCCGTTCCCGCACCTGCAGCAGCGCCCGCTCAAGGTTCCAAACCTGATCATGACTATCAGAGAAGATGGCGATGCGTGACATGGGACGGCTCACTTGACCTGCGCACTGCGTTATTCAGGCGCGAATTTCGGGAAAGACCGGCCAATTTGGCCGATACCTGTTTTAGATCATACTGCGCGGGTCAGGGTCATGCAATAATACGGGCATGAACGCAGTGGCATCAACGGCGATGCAGGCGACGGACCCATTCTTGCGGCCAGCTACCATGCCATCCCGCCAGGGATCGGATGGTGCGATTGTTCCGCCGACACAAGAGGTTTTGTCATCCTGCCGCCCAATCCGCCGGCGCCAGGACATGGGAAAAGCCCTGTCGCCGGAAGTGAGGAACTCCTATGGCAGCTAGAGGAACCGTTGTCATCGACCGCAATCGGTGCAAGGGTTGTGAACTGTGTGTCCATGCCTGCCCACAGGGCGTGCTGCACATCGACGATTCGTACAACACGCGTGGCTACCGGCCGGTGATGCTCGACGAGAGGAACCACCTGTGTACGGGCTGCGCTGTCTGCTCTGTGGTCTGTCCCGACGTCGTCTTCACCGTCTATCGCATGGCCCTGCCCGCGCACCCTGCCCGTGCCGCTTGAAAGGAGCACACCCATGGCGAAAGAACTCTGGAAAGGGAACGAAGCGATCGCCGAAGCCGCCATACGCGCCGGTGTTGACGCCTTCTTTGGCTATCCGATCACGCCGCAAACGGAGCTGCTGGAGTACATGTCGCACCGGATGCCGGAACTTGGGCGCACCTTCCTGCAGGCTGAGAGCGAGATCGGCGCCATCAACATGGTCTACGGCGCTGCCTGCGCCGGCGTCAGAGCCATGTCTTCGTCGTCTTCGCCAGGCATCAGCCTGATGCAGGAAGGTCTGAGCTATATCGCCGGCAGCGAGGTGCCGGTGGTGATTGTCGACATCATGCGCGGCGGACCGGGTTTGGGCAATATCCAGCCCAGCCAGGCCGACTACTTCCAGATGGTCAAGTCGGCAGGACATGGCGATTATCACGCCCTGGTCCTGGCGCCGTCGACCGTCCAGGAGGCCGTCGACCTGATGTACATCAGCTTCGACCTGGCCTTCAAGTACCGGCATATCGTCACGATCCTGGGTGACGGCAGCCTGGGCCAGATGATGGAACCGGTGGAAATGCCGCCGTTCAAGGAGCCGGTCCCGGAGCGGCCCGCCTGGGCGCTGGCTGGGGCGGCCGGCCGCGCCCCACGCTCCATCACCTCCCTTTACCTGAATGCCGAGAAGCTGGAGGCGCTCAATCTCCACCTGCAGGACAAGCTGGCCGAGATCAGGGCCAATGAAGTCCGCTGCGAGACCTACATGGTCGATGACGCCGAATACCTGATCGTGGCGTTTGGCACCATGGGCCGCATCGCCCACACGGCCGTCCGCCAGGCACGGGCGACCGGCCTCAGGGTGGGTTTGTTCCGTCCGATCAGCCTCTGGCCCTTCCCCGAACAGGTGCTTGACGAACTGGCCAAACGGGTCAAGGGTTTTCTGGTGGTGGAGATGAATGCCGGACAGATGGTTGAAGATGTGCGGGCCGTCGTCAAAGACCGCGCACCCGTGCAGTTCTTGGGACGGATGGGCGGCATCGTACCTCTGCCCGATGACATTTTGCCAGCCCTCAATACGCTTTGCGGCGCTGTGCGCAGCCGCAACGGCCACCGCCCCCTGCAGCTACCTACCGGAATGTGACCGGTACGGCTCTCACAGCCAACCAGCATGGAGAAGGTCCCATGTTACCGCAAACCCTAGCACCCACCCTACCTGCAGCCCCCGACCCGGTCGAAATGCAGCTCGTCTACAACCGTCCCGAGTCGCTGCGCGACGTCTACACGCATTACTGTCCCGGCTGCACCCACGGCATTATCCATCGCCTGGTCGCCGAAGTCCTCGACGAGCTGGGGGTGCGTGAACGGACCATCCTGGTAGCGCCCGTCGGCTGTGCGGTATTCGCCTACGACTACTTCAACGTGGATGGCACCGAGGCCGCCCACGGCCGCGCCCCGGCCATGGCCACTGGTCTCAAGCGCGTCCTGCCTGACCGGATCGTCTTCACCTACCAGGGCGATGGCGACCTGGCCTCGATCGGCACGAATGAAATCATTCATGCCTGCGTGCGCGGAGAGAACATCACCGTCATTTTCGTCAACAACGGCGTCTACGGCATGACAGGGGGCCAGATGGCGCCCACCACCCTGCCCGGACAGATGACCACCTCTTCGCCCTTCGGTCGCGATGTGCGGCTGCAGGGCTATCCCATCCACGTCCCGGAGATGCTGGCCGCGATGCCCGGCGTCGCCTATGCCGTGCGCCGTTCCATGCATTCGGTCGCCGAGATGCGCAAGACCAAGAAGGCGATCGAACTGGCTTTCCAGGCCCAGATCAAAGGTTTGGGATTGGGAATGGTGGAGATCCTGAGCACCTGCCCCACCAACTGGGGCATCGACCCCTCCCGGTCGTTGGACTTCATCAAGGAACATATGGTGCCGGTCTACCCGCTCGACGATTTCAAGGTGCACGACGAACTGCGCCAGAGGAAGTGATGCCATGGAGAAAGCTCTCATCTTCTCCGGTTTCGGGGGACAGGGCGCCCTCTTTGCCGGCCAACTGCTCACTTATGCGGCGGCGGACGCCGGATTCTACGTCACATGGATTCCGTCCTACGGGCCGGAAATGCGAGGCGGCACCGCCCACTGCACGGTCGTCATCGGTGACGAGCCGATCGGGTCGCCCATCGTCAACCGGCCGGACATGGTGCTGGCCATGAATCTGCCTTCGGCTGACAAGTACGAACCGCTGCTCAAAGCCAGCGGCCTGCTGGTCGTCAACGCTTCCCTGGTCAAACGCCCCATCCAGCGCCACGACATCGACGTCATCGTCATCCCGGCCAACGAGATGGCCGAACAGCACGGCAACCTTCGTCTGGCCAATGTTGTGATGTTGGGCGCACTGTTGGCAGCCACGGAACTGCTGCCGCTGGCCGCCGTCGAGCAGTCGCTGGCCGCCCACCTGCCCGAGCGGCACAAGCACCTCCTGGAAGCGAACAAGAACGCCCTGCACAGCGGCGCCCGCTTTGCCGCCACTCTCTTGCCGGCGACCGAACTGGCAGCCTGAGCGCCCGGGCATGGAGGCGCTCGTCACCCATTTTAACCCCGCCGACCCGGCCAGCCAGGCCAACGCCGCGCACCACCGTGCCTTGGCCGCGGAACTGCGACGGCACCTGGCCGAAGTGCAACGGGGTGGACCGCCGGCCGCGCAGCAGCGCCACGCCGAACAGGGCAAGCTTTTCGCACGGATACGCATCGACCGTCTCCTTGATCCCGGCAGCCCCTTCCTGGAGCTATCAGCGCTGGCCGCCTGGGGGATGTATGGCGGCGAGGCCCCGGCCGCCGGCATCATTGCCGGCATCGGTCGCGTCGCCGGCCGGGAATGCCTTATCATCGCCAATGACGCCACCGTCAAGGGCGGCGCCTACTACCCTCTGACGGTCAAGAAGCACCTGCGCGCCCAGGCCATTGCCCAGGAAAACCACCTGCCCTGCCTCTACCTGGTGGACTCGGGCGGCGCCTTCCTGCCCATGCAGGACGAGGTCTTCCCCGACATCGATGACTTCGGCCGCATCTTCTACAACCAGGCCCACATGAGCAGCCTGGGCATTCCCCAGATCGCCTGTGTCATGGGCTCGTGCACGGCGGGGGGCGCCTACATGCCGGCAATGAGCGACGAGGCCGTGATCGTCAAGGGCACCGGCACCATCTTCCTGGGGGGACCGCCGCTGGTGAAAGCGGCCACAGGCGAAGAGGTAACGGCGGAAGAGCTTGGCGGCGCCGACGTCCACACCCGCCTGTCGGGCGTGGCCGACCACTTCGCCGTTGACGACGACGATGCCCTGGAGCAGGTGCGGGAGATCGTGGCCACCCTGCCCAGGCGCAGGGCCGTGAACGCCGACATCGCCCCACCCGAAGACCCGCTCTATGACCCGGCTGAGCTGTACGGCCTGCTTCCGCGCACCTTCCGCGAGACCTATGACGTGCGCGAGGTGATCGCCCGGCTGGTGGACGGCAGCCGGTTCCGTGAGTTCAAAGCCCGCTACGGCGTGACCCTGGTCACCGGCTTCGGCCGCATCCACGGCTACCCCGTGGGCATTGTCGCCAACAACGGCATTCTGTTCAGCGAATCGGCGCTCAAAGGCGCCCACTTCGTCGAGCTGTGCACCAGCCGCGGCATCCCCCTGCTCTTCTTGCAGAACATTACCGGCTTCATGGTCGGCAAGGCCTACGAGGTCGGCGGCATCGCCAAGGATGGAGCCAAGATGGTGCATGCCGTGGCCAACGCCGCCGTGCCCAAGTTGACGGTCATCATCGGCGGCTCCTTTGGCGCCGGCAACTACGGCATGTGCGGCCGCGCCTACGGTCCCCGCTTCCTATGGATGTGGCCCAACGCCCGCATCAGCGTCATGGGCGGCGAGCAGGCGGCCAGCGTGCTGGCGACCGTCAAACAGGACCAGCTTGCCCGCCGCGGCCAGCCGCCTATGAGCGAGGAAGAGGTGGCGGCGTTCAAGCAGCCGACGCTCGACAAGTACGAGGCTGAGGGCAGCCCCTACTACTCCAGCGCTCGCCTGTGGGATGACGGTATCCTGGACCCGCCGGATACGCGGCGGGTGCTGGGCCTGGCGCTAGCCGTGTGCGCCCAGGCGCCGGCAGAGGCGACGCAGTATGGGGTGTTTCGGATGTGAGCCAGCTAGCGGACGGGGCATGACGCCTGGGCGGCCCTGGCGGTCGTGTTTGGTATACTGAACGAACATCATAACAACATCACAGGCGAGGAGGAATACATGCCGATCTACGACTACCATTGTCCCGACTGCCGGCGCCGGGTGAGTCTTTTCTACCGGACGCTCTCGGCGGCAGCAGAGGCCACGCCCGTCTGCCCGCACTGCCAGGGGCAAAGGCTGCGCCGTCTTGTCTCAAAGGTAGCCGTTGTCAGGTCTGAAGACGCCAGGCTGGATGCGCTGTCCGACTCATCCATGTTCGATGGCATGGACGAGGAAGACCCGCGCTCGCTCGGCCGGATGATGCGACGCATGAGCGATGAGATGGGCGAGGAGATGGATCCGGAGTTCAACGAGGTGATCGATCGCCTGGAATCCGGCCAACCCCCTGAGGAGATCGAGAAGGCGATGCCTGACCTGGCCGGCGGCGAGGGTGGGGGAAGCTACGACGATTTCGACTGAAAGCAAAACGAGCCGGTGGTCACGCCGGCTCGTTTGATCATGGCTGCAGGGTGGGACAGGAAACGGCTGCCGGCGCTGATGCCAGCTTCGCCTGGCGCTTACAGGTAGCGCCGGAGCACTCCCGCCACGGCGCCGTGGATGCGCACCTGATCTGACTTGACCCAGAAGGACTGGTAGGCAGGGTCGGGGTTTGCCGGGCGCAGCTCGACCTGGTCGCCGCTTTGATAGAAACGCTTCAGCGTCGCCCCTGCCTGCGGGTGCGGCTCCAGGATCTCGGCGATCGCCATCTGACCCGTCTCGACACGCGGCTGGCTGCGCACGACGATGATGTCCCCATCATCCACAAGGGCATCGATCATCGAGTGGCCTTTGACGTGCAGAGCGAAGGTGTCGCCGCTGCGGGGCAGAAGGTCCTCCGGCACCGCCACCAGCTCCAGGACGGCTTCGGGATCGTCGGGCACCGGGATGGGAACGCCGGCGGCAATGGCGCCGTACATAGGTATCTGCCTGCCCCGGACCGGCTCGGGCTTCTGGGAGTCATGCTCCAGCAGGCGCAGCCCGCGTGATACCTCGCGATTGCGCTCGATCAGTTTCATTTCCTCCAGCTTCTCCAGGTTGTAGTTCACTACCGAGGTGGAGGAAATGCCCACGGCCGAACCGATCTCGCGGATCGTGGGGGGGTAGTTGTGCTTATCGAGGTAGCTCGCGATGAAATCCAGGATCTGTTGCTGTCGAGGCCGCAGCTTCATAGGTGGCTCCTTCAGATCGGAGAAAGCAACTTAGAAAATTTGTTCGGGTTGCTTATCCCAAGTATACGGAACAAATGTTCTTTGTCAAGCTCTTTTCCCAACTTTTCCCAAATCGCACGCCGGCTTGTTAGCATTGAGCACCTACACTTCACCGAGCGCGTCGCCATGAGCCCACTATCCGCTATTACCGTTCACAAGGCCGATCATCTCGGCCGCGTTGCCATCTCCTATCCGGCCTGGGTGCTGGATGACGCTGCCGCCATCCTGGTCCTGGCACGGTGGACGCGTCCTTCGCTGGAAACGCCCTACACCATCTTTGCCCAGGGTGACCTTCTGTTCGAGACCTTTCATCGCGACCGTCACTACAACGTCTTTGCCCTCTTTGACAGCGGGGGTCTGCCCCTCGATGCGGCTCTGGGGGAACTCGTGGCCTCGTTCCGGCGTCCTTCATCCAGCAGATCGCGGGAAGCGCTGGTGGCGGATTTCTGCGCCAGCCTCACTACCTCCTGCACACTCAAAGGCTACTACGCCAACCTCACGCTGCCGGCCCACTATGACCCTGTTGAGCGTATTCTTACCTGGTATGACCTGGCTCTCGATCTATGGGTGCCGGCGCACGGCCAACCCCAGCTCCTGGATGCCGATGAGTACGAAGCTCTGGGCCTTGCCAGACAGGACCCTGCGCTGCACGAGGCCCTTCAGACCGCCCTGGAGCAGCTCTGGGCGCATGCCCTGGCCCGTACGGGTCCCTTTGCGCCGCTCTGGCCTCATGTCTCTTGATGTGGTGTCCTCCATGACGTTTTCCTGCGATGATGGCGCGTCAATCTAGCACCGTTCAGTTCTTCAACCTGCTGCTCCTGGGCCTCTTGGTGCTGGTGGGCTTGACCCTGATTGCCCTGGCTGCTGGGCTCTTCGCCTACGGCCGCATTGCGAGCACGCTCCCGCCTCCCCAGGAGCTGCGCGACCGCGCCAACACGTTTCAGTCCACCCAGATCCTGGATCGCAATGGGGGCCTGCTCTACGAGGTTTTTCCCAACGATGCGGGCCGCCGGACCGTGGTGCCCTTGGGAAGCATCAGTCCCTACCTGATCAATGCCACCCTGGCTACCGAAGACCCGAACTTCTACCGTCACCCTGGCGTGGACCCGGTGGGTGTGGCGCGGGCAGTCTATTACATCCTTCGTCAGGACGCCCGCATTCCGGGCGGCAGCAGCATCACGCAGCAGCTTGTGAAGCTGACCTTTCTCGGCGCCGATAAACGTTTCACGCGCAAGATCAACGAAGCCGTCCTGGCCATCGAGATCAGCCGTCGCTACGACAAGGATGCCATCCTCGAGATCTATCTCAACCACATCTTCTACGGCAACCTGGCCTACGGGGTCGAGGCGGCGGCACAGACCTATTTCGGCAAGCCCGCCAGCAGCCTGGACCTGGCCGAAGCTTCCTTGGTGGCAGGTCTGCCCCAAGCGCCTGCCTTGTACGACCCCTATACCAACTGGGAAGCGGCGCGCGCCCGGCAGGCGGATGTGCTGCGACTCATGGTGGAGCACGGTTTTGTCTCACCTGACGAGGCGACGGCGGCCTGGCTGCGCTGGGAGGGCAAGGATTCGTCTGCCATCTTGGCAGCGCCCAGCGCCGGCTTTCCGGCGCCGCACTTTGTCGTCCTGGTGCGACAACTGCTCGAGCGCCAGTACGGCGCCGAAATCGTCGCCAAGGGCGGGCTGCGGGTGACGACGACGCTCGATCCGCAGCTCCAGCGCCTGGCTGAGCAGGCCGTGCGCGAGGGCGCTGCCTCGCTCCAAAAGAGCAAGGCCAATGCCCGCAACGCCGCCCTCGTAGCCGTGGACCCGCAAACAGGCGACATTCTGGCGATGGTTGGCTCTCCTGACTACAACAATGCCGCCATCGACGGGCAGGTCAACATGGCCGTGACGCCCCGGCAGACCGGCAGCACCATCAAGCCGCTCACCTACCTCGCTGCCTTTGAGCAAGCGCCGGACTATTGGACGCCGGCCACGATCATCCAGGACGAGCCCACGCAGTTCTCCGATGGTCCGGGACGGCCTCCCTACGTGCCACGCAATTATGACGGCAAGTTTCACGGTCCCGTGAGTGTGCGTTCTGCCCTGGCCAACAGCTATAACATCCCCGCGGTCAAGGCGTTGCAGCATGTGGGCATTCCGGCCCTGAAGGAGGTTGCTGCCCGTTTGGGCATCTCCACCCTGACCCGTCCAGACTACGGTCTCTCTCTCACCCTCGGCGGCGGTGAGGTCAGCCTATTGGAGATGACGGGCGCGTTTGCGGCCTTTGCCAACGGGGGCTATCGCGTGGAGCCGCATGCCATTCTGCGCACTGAGACCGAGACAGGCGATCTCCTGGACGACGAAGGACGGCCCCAATTGCGCCGTGCCATGTCGGCGGAACATGCCTTTCTGATTACATCCATCCTCAGCGACACCGAAGCGCGGCGCCCGGCGTTTGGTGCTGCGGCGCGCTGGCTGGAGCTGGCCGGCCGGCCCGTAGCCGCCAAGACCGGCACCACCAACGACTATCGGGATGGGTGGACCGTCGGCTACACGCCCGACCTGGTTGGCGGTGTGTGGGTAGGCAACACCGACAACGCCCCCATGAATGCCGCCGCCGCTTCGGTGTCGGCGGCCCCCATCTGGCACCAGTTCATGCAGACGGCGCTCGCCGGTCGTCCTGTGCGCCCATTCCTGCGGCCGCAGGGGATCGTCACCGTCGAAGTCTGCGCCGATACCGGCGCCCTGCCGGCGCCCGATTGCCCGAACCGCCGGTCCGAGCTGTTCAGCGCCACCCAGCCACCCCCGGCTGCCGCGACCCCTGCCCTCCAATAAAAAGCGGGCCTGAAACATACCAGGCCCGCTTCTCTTCAGGTACCGGTGCGGCTAGCGCAGGAACCGCAGAGGGTTCTGCTGCACGCCGTTTTGGCGCACTTCGAAGTGTAGATGCGGCCCGGTGCTGTGGCCGGTGCTGCCTACGGCGCCGATCTGCTGGCCGCGGCCGACGGCATCGCCGACCCGCACGAAGATCTTGCTCAGATGAGCGTAGTAGGTCATGTAGCCGTTGCCGTGGTTGACGATGACCAGGTTGCCATACCCGGTATTGTCCCAGCCGGCATGGACGATGAATCCTGAGTCCGCAGCCACGACGCGATTGCCGATCCAACTGGCGATGTCGACGGCGCGGTGCCCATTCCAGAACTGCTGGGTGATGCTGCCGCTCGTCGGCCAGCTAAACACGCCGCTGCCGCGCAGGGCACCCTTGGGCATGGGCCCGTTGTAGACGGATACCACTCTGGGCACGAACGGCTTCTCGCCGCCGGGCACGACCAGCTTTGTGCCTGCGGCCAGCGCCTGGGTGTCGTTGGTGAGATTGTTACGAGCGAAGCCGACGATGGCTGCGGGCTCAACCTTGTACTTCTTGGCAATGGCGGCAACGGTCTCTCCGGCCTTGACCTGGTGATAGACACCGTTTACCGGGAGGATCGTTAGTTTGTCGCCCACACGCAATAGATCGGGATTCGATTCCAGGACCGGGTTCGACCACATGATCGTTTCCGGCTTGACATGGAAGCGCTCGGCAATGCCGAACACCGAGTCACCCGGCTGCACCATATAGGTTTCGATATCGATGCGGAGCCGATCGGGAATCGTTGTGAACGGCATGGCCATGCGCGTCAACGGCCCTGCCGTGCTGGCAGCGGCATTGGCGCCCTGCGCCGCTACGACCGCTGCGGCCACAGGTGTCGGCTGGGCAGGGGGCGCCGGCAGGAACTCGCGCGGTGCTACGTTCCAACGCGGCAGATCAACCCGGCTCAACAGCAACAAGCCCAATGCCACCAACAGCAGGGCAAGGTGCGAAGCCAGGCGAACAGGTGTATAGCGGTCGGCCCCATGTCCCAGCAAGTTATGCCGCGTTCGTATCCATAACTGGCGACCAGGACCCCAGATATCGTCGGCTAATGCATCGACATCGACAGACGTTGTGGATGCATCTGCCTTCCGTGAGGTTAGTTGCTGCATACGCAGTTGGATGACACTCTTCGGAAGTAGGTTAAGCCCGACCTGGGGCGTGGCCGGGTTCTTACGGAAGTGAGCGGGATTATAGCACGCCGTGCGGGCGGTGCAAAAAGCGAAGCGCGACCTATGAAAGCGTCTTCATAAATCAGGGCCGGGAGGATGAAGCTTTGTTCATCCTCCCGGCCCTGGTCTTGGCTGTGATCAGCTATGCCCGCCGTCCCGGTGATTGAGTGAGGCAAGGAATTCGCGGTTGTCGCGTGTCCGGCGCAGACGCTCGCGAATCGCCATCATCGGCTCTGTTCCAGGCTGGCTCACGCGCAGCGCCTCCACCATGCGCCTCAAGGTCCACACCTGCTGGAGGGTGTTGCTGTCAAGCAGCAGTTCCTCTCGCCGCGTAAAGCTGCGTTCGATGTCGATCGCGGGGAAGATGCGCCGTTCGGCCAACGTCTTGTCGAGCTGGAGGTGCATGTTGGCCGTGTTCTTCAAGTCATCGTAGATGAAGTCGTCCAGGCGGCTGTCCGTGCCGATGGCGCAGGTCGCGATCAGAGTCAGGCTGCCGCTGCCTTCCAGCTTGCGAGCTGCACTCAGGTACTGCTTGGTGTGCTGAAGTGCCGCTGGTTCCAGGATGCCCCCCAGGGAGCGACCGCTGACCGGGGTCGCCATGTTATAGGCGCGGGCAAGCTGGGTGAGCGAGCTAATGATCAGAACGACGTCCTTCTTCGTTTCCGCCAAGCGGATGGCGTGGGCGAGCACGAGCTCGGCGACGCTGATCTGCTGTTCCACCGGGTCATCGAACAGTGTGCTGACCACCGTCGCATCCACGGACCGGCGCATGTCGGTGATCTCTTCGGGACGTTCCCCGACAAGGAGAAGCAACAGGTTGGTCCCACGGTAGTTGTCGGTGAGGCCGTTGGCGATCTGCTTCAGGATCGTCGTGGTCCCAGCCTTGGGGGGACTGGCGATGATGCCGCGCTGGCCGCGGCCAATGGGGCAGATCAAGTCGATGAGACGGGTTGCCATGATGTGGGGCCGCGTCTCCAGGATGTACTGCTGTTCGGGATAGATGGGACTGAGCGATTCAAAGCGCGGTCTCTCGACGACCTGATCGGGGTCGACACCGTTGACGGCGTCCAGCTTCAGCAGGCTGCGAAACTTCTCGCCCTCGCGCGGCTGGCGCGCCGGACCCTCGACCAAATCGCCCCTGCGCAGACCAAAGCGCTTGATCTGGGAAGGGGAGACATAGACATCATTGTCGGTCTGGGTGAAGGATCGACCGCGCAGAAAGCCTTTGCCCTCCTTGGTGATATCGAGATAGCCGATACCCTGTACAACCCCTTCCTTCTGATTTTGGATCTGGCTGAGCAGTCCGATCAGATCTTCCTTCTTGAGCTTAGTATAACCGCTGATGCCTTCCTGTCGCGCCAGTACGCGCAGGTCTTTGAGGCCAGCCGACTGCAAGGCGGAGCTAGAGTTCATGAGTAGATGGCGAGTGGTGGGCCGGCGCTCCAGCACGCACCCAAGCTCGTTTCCGGAGGTGGCAGTGCCGGCGAAGAATCGCTCCGTGGGCAGCGAAGCTTTTAGCGAGACATCTTACAATTTAGTCAACCAGTATACCACCATGCACCAATGACGTCAATTCGTTTTCGCGGCGCTCACGAGGACCGTACGGGCGTGCCAGGTCACCATCTGGTCTTCAAGCTGCCGGTGGAACACAGACGCCACCAGGGCCACTTCGGCGGGAGTCAGCCTGCGGGCCAGCCGCTGGCCGTAGCTGGGGCGTCCTGCGGGCCGCGGCTCGAACCAACGATCGATTGCAGCCCGCGTGATGTGCAGTTCGGCCGCTTCGGTCTCGACCGCCAGATTGGCTTCCAGGCCGGCAGCGGCCAGGGCGGCGGCCAGGTCCGCGTCCGCCCAGTTGACCATGACGTCGTCAGGGTCCTGGTAAATGGCTTCTTCGGCGGCGATCAGTTTGTTCGCCAGCTCCGGTGAAAGCGCTTCCAGGTTGAGCAGGTCGTAGAGCCGCTGTGTGTACTGCGGGATCGTTTCGACCAGGACCAGCCGTCCCCCCGCCGCCAGACGCGAAGCCAGGGTGCGCGCTGCCGCAGGTCTGTCGGAATGGGTGGTCAGGGCGTTGCGCCCACAGATGACGTCGAAATGCACGCCGGGGGCCGCTTCCTCCACCAGGGCGGGCAAAGCGGTGAGGTCGCCGCAGAGAATGACGGGCCGCCGGAGCTCCGGCAGGTTGGCGGCCATCTGCTTCAAGGCCTCTGCCTCCTGCGGCGTGCGGGCCAGGGCGAAAACGTGGCCTTCAGGCGCCCGTCGCAGCGCTTCCCAGGTGAACAGGCCGGTGGCAGCGTGCAGGTCGAGCACGACGTGGTGGCGCTGCACCTGCGCCAGGGCAAAGACGCGGTCGCGCAGAACGGCAAGCCGTTCACCGGCGTTGGAGATCGTCCGCTGCAGCCAATGGTCGGCCTGACGGTCGACCGCCAGGCCGGCGAAGCTCAGGACCTCGGGCGGCGCCACAAAGGTCCCCTCGATCATTGCCGCCAACTGCGCTTCCCGCCGCTGCGCCACCCGCGCGGCAAGGCTGGCCTCATACCCCTGGCTCGAAGGCTGGTAGAACAGCTTGCCCTGCAGGCTATCGGGAAGGTACTGTTGGGCCACCCAATGGTCCCGGAAGGCGTGGGGGTAGAGATAGCCCTCACCGTGACCGAAACCCTGGCTGTCGCGGTTGGCATCGCGCAGGTGGGTGGGAACTTCGGCCTCGCGTTCCTTCTCCACCACGCCCAAGGCATCGAAGAAGGCCATGGCGCTGTTCGACTTGGGGGCCGTGGCCAGGTAGAGCGCGGCTTCGGCGAGATGGAAGCGACCCTCGGGCAGCCCGACGTAATCATAGGCCTGGGCGCAGGCGGCAACCGTGCGGATGGCGTTGGGGTCGGCCAATCCCACATCCTCACCGGCGAAAACGAGCATGCGCCGGAAGATGAAGCGGGGGTCCTCACCTGCATACACCATTTTCGCCATCCAGTAGAGGGCAGCGTCGGGGTCTGACCCGCGCAGCGACTTGATGAAGGCGCTGATCGTGTCAAAGTGGACATCGCCTTCCTTGTCATAGAGCACCGCTCGCCTTTGGATGCTCTCTTCTGCCACGTTCAGATCGACATGAATGACCCCATCGGTATCGGACGGCGTAGTCTCGACGGCCAGCTCCAGGGCGTTCAGAACGCCGCGGGCATCGCCGTTGGCGACATCGACCAGGTGGTCGAGCGCATCCTCGTCTATCTGCACCCGGAGCTTGCCGTACCCGCGTTCCGTGTCCCGCAGCGCCATTAGCGCTACCTCGCGCAGGTCGGCTTCGGTGAGCGGCTTGAGCTGGAAGATGCGCGAGCGGGAGACGAGGGCCTTGTTGACCTCGAAGTAGGGGTTTTCGGTCGTGGCGCCGATGAGGATGACGGTGCCGTTCTCGACGTGCGGCAGCAGCGCGTCCTGTTGCGCCTTGTTGAAGCGGTGCACTTCGTCGACGAACAGGATGCTCTTCTGCCCGTACATACCGCGTCGCTCTTGGGCGACGGCGATGGCCTGGCGAATGTCGGCCACGCCGGCCAGAACGGCATTGATGGCGATGAAGTGGGCGCGGGTGGTATTGGCGATGATGCGCGCCAGGGTGGTCTTGCCTGTGCCCGGCGGTCCATAGAAGATGAGCGAGGACAATTGGTCGGCCTGAATGGCGCGGCGCAGAAGTCGTCCTGGTCCGATGATGTGGTTCTGACCGACAAACTCATCCAGGGTGCGCGGGCGCATGCGCGCCGCCAGGGGTTGTTCCTTTTCGACCAGGGCGTCGCGTTGGGCGTCAAAGAGATCGGGCATAGTGGGAGTGAGACCGGACCTGGTGTTCTGTCCCGTGGCCGAGACAGCGGCAAGTCCAACGACAAGGATTGTAGCATACCGCCAGCGTGACATAAAGTGAGAGGTGCGGCGGCGCCGCCAAGGGCCTGGGGCGCCGCCAGGGGAGGTCCGGCGCGACGGGAGATGGGTTTGACGCCCGCCACGGCAACAACGTACAATCCGTGGCAATGGAAGGCTACAAAGTCCTCGTCACCTACAATTTCCTCACCCACCGGGAGACGGAGTACCGCCGGTTTATTATCCAGCAGTGGATTCCGGCGATGCAATCGCTTGGGTTTGAGCCCAGTGAGGTCCTCCACACCCAATGGGGAAAGTACCCGACGCGCCTGGTGATTCTCTACGCTCCCACCCTGGACGCAGTGCAGCGGGCCATGGAAAGCGATGACTGGGACAACTGGCACCGGCAATTGCGCGGCTTCGTCACCAACCTGCACTACCGGGTGGTCAAGGCGCAGCCCTGGCTGCAGTTCTGACGGACTGCAGCAGGGGGCGGCAGGACGCCCACCGGACAAAAAAGCGCCCCGTTCCGCGAGGGAGACGGGGCGCCGGATGGGGTGTCGGGACTAGCTGGCGCTGGCTTCAGGCAGGCACCGGGAAAGCGGTGAGCATGTCGCTCACCTCGCCGGCAATGCGGGCATGCAGCCCGGTGGCCTCGGGCTGGCGGAGAATCTGGCCCATCCAACGGGCGATCTGGCGGAACTCATCGGGTCCCAGCCCGCGCGTCGTCATGGCCGGGGTGCCGATGCGGATGCCGCTGGGGTCGTTGGGCTTGCGCTGATCGTACGGGATCAGGTTCTTATTGACGGTGATGCCGGACCGGCCCAAGGCATCCTCGGCGGCAACGCCGCCGATGCCGAACGGCGTCACATCGACCAGGGCCAGGTGGTTGTCGGTGCCGCCCGACACCAGCCGCAGCCCCTGGGCCGTCAGCTCGTGGGCCAGCACCTGCATGTTGTCAAGGACAGCCTGACCGTAGGCCCTGAAGCTGGGCCGGAGCGCCTCGCCCAACGCCACAGCCTTGCCGGCGATCTGGTGCATGAGGGGACCGCCCTGCATGCCGGGGAAGACCGCCTTGTCCACCTTCTTGGCGTGCTCGGCCTTGCAGAGCACGATGCCGCCGCGGGCGCCGCGCAGGGTCTTGTGCGTAGTGCTGGTCACGATATCGCAGTAGGGGATCGGGTCGGGATGCAGGTCCGCCGCGACCAGGCCGGCGACGTGCGCCATGTCCATCATCAGGTAGGCGCCGACTTCGTCGGCGATCTGCCGGAGCGGGGCGCAGTCGATCAGGCGAGGATAGGCGCTCGCCCCGGTGAGGATAAGCTGCGGGCGCACATCCAGGGCCATCTGGTGGATGACGTCATAGTCCAGCATCTCGGTCTTCGGGTCAACGCCGTAGCCGTGGAACTCATACAGCTTGCCGCTGAAATTGAACTTGGCGCCGTGAGTGAGGTGGCCGCCGTGGTCCAGCTTAAGTCCCAGCACGCGATCGCCGGGTTTGAGCAGCGCAAAGAAAGCCGCCATGTTCGCCTGGGCGCCGGCATGAGGCTGGACGTTGGCATGATCGGCGCCGAACAGCTCCTTGGCGCGGGCAATGGCCAGTTCTTCCACCGAATCCACGTACTCACAGCCGCCGTAGTAGCGGGCGCCGGGCAAACCCTCGGCATACTTGTTGGTCAGGCAGGAGCCGATGGCGGCGAGAACAGCAGCGCTGACGTAATTCTCGGAAGCGATCAGCTCGCAGTGGTCCTGCTGGCGGCGGCGCTCGTTTTCGATGGCGCCAAAGACGGCAGGATCGGCCTGGTGCAGAACGGGTCGCGGGTCGGGCGCCTCATCCCAGGGAACGAGGGCAGAGACAGGTGCAGGTGTCAACATTGAAAAGCCACCTCAGCGTGGAGAGAGAGGACAGGACGGGGCGGTCAGCGGCCTACCACAGCAGCAAGACTCCACGGAGTCTGACCCGTTGGCGGTTGCGGCGAAGGCGGCAAACATTGGCGCCATTGCGATAGCCACATTGCGCCCGCATCGGTGCATTCATTATACCATGACCGTGCGAAACCAAGGCCGCTTACGAACCGGAGTGGTTGGGTCCGCAGTGGATGGACGAGGGCCGGCAACGCATATACTTCGCTAATGCCGTGCTAATACGCGGCACATACAGTGGGTCCATACTCAAGCTAGCTGGGATTGAGACGTATCGCCTGCATGGCTTCCATTCCGATCCCAGTCCCATCCTGACATTTTCTGCCTGAGGAGGCATTGAATCATGGCTAAGATCGTTGGCATTGACCTTGGCACCACCAACAGCGTGGTTGCCGTGATGGAAGGCGGCGACGCCACCGTGATCACGAACGCCGAGGGCGGCCGCACTACCCCGTCCGTGGTGGCATTCAACAAGAACGGCGAGCGCCTGGTCGGCATGACCGCCAAGCGGCAGGCCGTCGTCAACCCCGACAACACTTTCTACTCGATCAAACGTCTGATGGGGCGGCGCATCGAAGACGCCGAGACCCAGCGGACCAAGGGCATGGTGCCCTACGCTATCGTCGGCGGCTCGCACAATGACGCCCGCGTCGATGCGCCCGTGATGGGCAAGCAGTACACGCCCCAGGAGATCAGCGCCATGATCCTGGGCAAGCTGAAGAAGGATGCCGAGTCCTACCTGGGCGAGCCCGTGACCCAGGCGGTCATTACCGTGCCGGCCTACTTCAACGACAGCCAGCGCCAGGCGACCAAGGACGCCGGCAAGATCGCCGGTCTTGACGTCCTGCGCATCATTAACGAGCCGACGGCTGCAGCGCTGGCCTACGGCCTGGACAAGAAGAGCGATGAGACGATCCTGGTCTTTGACCTGGGCGGCGGCACCTTCGACGTTTCCGTCCTGGAAGTGGGCGACGGCGTCATCGAGGTCAAGTCGACCGCAGGCGACACACACCTGGGCGGCGATGACTGGGACGAGCGCATCGTTCACTGGATGATCGCCGAGTTCAAGAAGGACCAGGGCGTCGACATCAGCGGCGACCGCCAGGCCCTGCAGCGGCTGCGTGAGGCGGCCGAGAAGGCCAAGATCGAGCTCTCGAGCGTCAAGGAGACCGAGATCAACCTGCCGTTCATCACGGCCGACAGCAGCGGTCCCAAGCACATGCAGCTCAAGCTCTCCCGCAGCAAGTTCGAGCAGGTGACCGAGGACCTGGTCCAGCGCTGCCGCTCGCCTTTTGAGCAGGCCCTGCGTGATGCCGGCCTGAAGACCGGCGATCTCAACGAGGTCATCCTGGTCGGAGGCGCCACCCGCATGCCGATGATCCAAGACCTGGTGCGCTCACTGACCAACAAGGAGCCCAACAAGAGCGTGAACCCGGATGAGGTGGTCGCCGTCGGCGCCGCCATCCAGGCGGGCGTGTTGGGCGGCGAGGTCAAGGACGTGCTGCTGTTGGACGTCACCCCCTTGAGCCTGGGCGTAGAGACCCTGGGCGGCGTCATGACCGTCATGATTCCCCGCAACACGACCATCCCTACCCGCAAGACCGAAGTCTACAGCACCGCCGAAGACAGCCAGACCGCCGTCGACATCGTCGTGCTGCAGGGCGAACGCCCCATGGCGCGCGACAACAAGCTCCTGGGCAACTTCCGGCTTGATGGCATCCCGCCTGCCCCGCGCGGCGTCCCCCAGGTGGAAGTGACCTTCGACATCGACGCCAATGGTCTGCTCCATGTCACGGCCAAGGACAAGGCGACGAGCAAGGAGCAGAGTATCAAGATCACGGCTTCCACCAACCTGGACAACAAGGAAGTGGACCGCATGGTGCGCGAGGCCAAGGATCACGAGCGTGAGGACGAGACTCGACGCCAGGTCATCGACGCCCGCAATACCGCCGATGGCACCATCTACGCCATCGAAAAGTCGCTGAAGGAACTGGGCGACAAGGTGCCTGCCGGCGAGCGCGGCCAGATCGAGCGCCTCAGCGGCGACCTGCGCGAGGCTATGAAGGGTGAGGATGCGGCCAAGATCCGTAGCCTGACCGAGCAGCTCCAGCAGGCCAGCTACGCCCTGTCCCAGCAGCTTTACCAGACGCAAGGCGGCCCGGGCGAGCAGCCGGGGGGCCAGCCGGGGGGCCAACCGGGGGGCCAACCGGGGGCGCAGCCGGGTCAGCCCGGCGCCAACGGCGGCTCTTACGGTGGGCGTCCCGGCGGCGAAGAGGATGTCGTCGAGGGCGACTTCCGCCAGGTCTGAGACGAGCGTTGCTGCTCACCCCTTGCCATCCAACGGGCGGAGTCGATAGGGCTCCGCCCGTTCTGTTCATTGCCCAGGAGTAGCGCAAGCTCACAGCCGCCGCTATACTTGCAAAGCACGAACATCCGGCTGCCCCGGTCCGTGCAGGGAGAGCGCCCATGCAATACAAGGACTACTACAAGATTCTCGGCGTGCCCAAAGACGCCACCGACAAAGATATCAAGAAGGCCTATCGCCAGCTTGCCCGGCAGTATCATCCCGACACGCACCCCGGCGACAAGCAGGCTGAGGAAACCTTTAAGGAAGTGAACGAGGCGTACGAGGTGCTTTCGGACGCCGAGAAGCGCCGCACCTACGATCAGTTCGGCAGCCAATGGCAGCAGTACCAGCGCGGAGGCGGCAACCCCCAGGACTTCTGGCAGCAGTGGGCGGCGCAAGGGGCCGGAGCGCGCGGCCAGGGAGCCGGCCCGCAGACGCGGACGGTCAGCCCGGAAGAGTTCGAGCAGATGTTCGGGGGAGGCGGTTTTGGCGGCTTTTCCGACTTCTTTGAGACTCTGTTCGGCCGGGGGCAGGCGAGCGGTGGCTTCGATGCCTTCCGGCAGGCGTCGGCGCGGCCAACGCGCGGCCGTGACGCCGAGCACAGCATCGACGTCACCCTCGAAGAGGCGTTCGCCGGCACGACGCGGGTGCTGCAGATCGACGGCGAGCGCATCGAGGTGTCGATCCCGCGCGGGGTGAAGACGGGTTCCCGCGTACGGGTGGCCGGCAAAGGCGCTCCCGGCTCAGCCGGCGGCGCGCCTGGCGACTTGCACCTGCGCGTCAACGTGACGCCTCACTCCGTGTTCACACGGGAGGACGCCGACCTGCGCGCCAGGGTTCCCGTGGATATCTACACCCTGGTCCTGGGCGGCGAGGTCCAGGTGCCCACGCTCGAGCGTCCCGTGGTGCTCACCGTCCCGCCGGGCACGCCCAACGGCAAGGTTTTCCGCCTGCGCGGCTTGGGCATGCCCCACCTGCGCCAGCCGGACCAGCGCGGCGACCTCTATGCTGTGACGGAGGCCCAGGTTCCCCAAAACCTGAGCGACAAGGAGCTGGAGCTCTTCCGCCAGCTCCGCGCCTTGCGCCAGCAGCCCTAAGCGGCGCTCCCAGGGGCGGTTAGCTTTCCGTCACCTTCCCCAACAGGCTTTGGAGCAGGGCCTTCTGCGCCGGGTCCAGGTAGTCGACGGTGAGGTGGTTGTGCCCCAACAGGGCCTGGCCCAGGCGGCTGGCGGCCAGGGTGCGCAGGTCTTCCTCAAAGGGGTCGCCGAGGAGATGATCGTCAACGATGCGGCCGTCCTTCATGAGCAGGATGCGCCGTGTCGACTGCGCCACGCGGCGGTCATGGGTCACCACGAGAATGGTGGCGCCCTGGCTGTGATTGAGATCGGCCAGCAGCGCCATGATCTCCTCGCCGCTTTGGCTGTCCAGGCTGCCGGTGGGCTCGTCCGCCAGGATCAGGGCGGGGCTGTTGGCCAAAGCGCGGGCGATGGCCACGCGCTGGCGTTGGCCGCCGGAAAGCTGCGACGGCAGGGCCTGCATGCGATCGCCCAATCCTGTTAGCTCGAGCAGGTGGGCGGTGCGTTCCAGGCGCTGCTTGCGTGAGTAGTCCTGGCCCTGCATGGGCACTTCCACGTTTTCCTGCGCGGTCAGCGTGGGGATCAGGTTGTGTAACTGGAACACGAAACCCACCGTACGCGCCCGGAACGTATCCACATCCTTGATCCGGGCCAGATTCTCTCCCGCCACCCAGACTTCGCCCGACGTGGGTTGGTCCAGGGCGCCCAACATGTTTAGCAGCGTGCTCTTGCCGCAGCCGCTCGGCCCCATCACGGCCACGAACTCGCCGGGCAGGACCGACAAGGTCACGGCGTCCAGCGCCTTGACGGCGGTTTCGCCCGTGCCGTAGGTTTTCGTCAGATCGATGGTGCGAATCAGAGTGTCCATGATGGGTGCGGGAAAGCAGCCGTAGAGCTACGCATTACGCAGTACGGAGAACGTAACGCGTAATGCGTACTGCGTAAAGTTCAGGAGCCGACGTTGATGTTGACGAAGGCCGTCATCCCCCAGCGCAGAGTGGGGTCGAGGTCTTTGACGTCAACGGTGACGGTGTAGTTTGTGCTGCCCTTTTCGACCGTGCTCATGGGCGCAATGCGGGTGATGACGCCCTCAAACCGACGGCCGGGGAGGGCGTCGAAGGTTATCTCGACGGGCATGCCCTCCTGGATGCGGGTGACATCGGTCTCGCGCAGGTCGGTGGTTTCCACCTGGAAATGGCTGGTGTCGCCCAGGGTGATCACCGCTTTGCCGGCCGCGGCCTGTTCGCCCACGCGTGCATCCAGCCATGCCACCTCGCCGGCGCTGGGCGCCCGCAGCTCGGTGTCAACGAGGGCTGCCTGCGCTTGCGCGACCGCGGCCGTGGCCGCTTCCACATCGGCGGTGAGCGCCTCGATCTGCTCGGGACGCGCTCCGGCCGCCGTCAGGTCGAGCTGAGCTTTGAGCTGCCGCACTTCGGCCTGGGCGGCGGCGATGTCGGCAGGTTGGGTCGCCCGCAGCGCATCGAGCTGAGCCTGCGCCCGGCGCAGCCGCGCCTCGGCTCCTGCCACATCGGCGGCGGTGGCGCCGCGCTTCAGATCGTCAAGACGGGCCTGGGCGGCATTGTAGGCGTTCGTGGCCTGTTCGAGCAGCGCCGATTCCGGGCGGGCGCCCACGTCGGCCAGCCCGCTGACCTGGTCGTAGGCAGCCTGGGCCTGGCGCAGTTGGGCGGAGGCGTTGGCGATGTCGGTCTGAGCGGCGATGAGCTGGTCCTGGCTGGCGCCTTCCTTGACCTTGCGCAAGGCCGCCTGGGCTTCCGCCAAGCCGGCTTCCACCTCGGCCAGGGGCGTTCCCTGCTGCAAGCGATCCAAACGCGCCTGGGCGGCATCGACGGCGGCGCGGGCGGCGGCGATCTCCTGGTCGCGTGCACCCGACTTCGCTTCGGCCAACTGCGCTTGCGCTCGCTGCAGTTGGGCCTGCGCCTGCGCCAGGGCGGCCTTCTGGTGGCCCGACTCCAGCCGCAGCAGCACCTGGCCGGCTTCCACCCGGTCACCCACCTTCACGTCGATCTCGGTCACGGCGCCGCTGGCGTCAGGGCTGAGCGCGGCCCATTGGCTGGGCACCAGCTTGCCGGAAGCCCAGATCACATTGGCCAGTTCGGCCTGCGCGTCGGGTTCGGGGGTGGCGGCCTCTTCCGCTGGCTTGCCTGTCAGTGTCTGGTAGCCCCAGAGGGCTGCGACCGCGGCGATGACCACGACGACGGCGATCAGGAGAGTTCGTTTCATAGCAGGTCTCCTTGTGGGAGAAAGATGGGCGTCAATCCGGTGTGAGGTCAGGCTGCCCTCTACTCATACCGCAGCGCCTCCACCGGATGCAGGCGGCTTGCGCGCCAAGCGGGATAGGCCCCGGCAATGAGACCGATGACGAGGGTGAGTACCAAAGCCTGCGCAAAGGTCCCGGCAGACCAGGCTGGGGTGATCCAGGTGGCAATCATGGGGACCAGGGCCAGCAAACTCATGAAGGCGACGCCCATCACCGAACCAAGAATGGCGGACAGGGTGCAGAGGAGGAGGCTCTCGGTGATGATCTGCCCCAGGATCTGCTGCTTGCGCCAGCCCAAGGCCCGCAGCGTGCCTATCTCCCGTGTCCGCTCGTAGATCGACATCAGCATTGTGTTGGCGACGACGATGCCGCCCACAAACAGCGCCAGCAGGCCGATGCCGTTCATCATCGCCTTCGACGTCTGCATGTCATTGCTGCTCTGGGCGAATTCGCTGCTCAGGCTGGCGCGGACCTCGGGAAAGCGGCGCTCGATGTCGGCCCGCACCGCTTCGGCGTCGGCTGGATTCTTGACGTCGACGAAGATGAAGCTGACCGACCGCGGGCGGTTGAACAGGCGTTGCGCTTCCTGCATGGCGATGATGCCGCTGCCATCCTCCCAGGCGACGCCCGTTTCCACCAGGCCCACGATCTTGTAGCGATTGTCGAGTACCTTCATGGTGTCCCCGATGCCCAGTTTATAGGTGCGGGCGGCGAGCACGCCCAGCTCGATCTCGTTGGGACGCTGGATGCTCCGGCCTTCTACGATCTTGTAGTAGGACATGGCAGCGGTATTGGGGTCGATGCCGCCGACCATGAACATCGGCAACTCCGGGGTCATGACAAATCCCAATACCATCGGGCTGACCGATTTGACCTGGGGCATGGCGGCGACAAGTGAAACCACGCGTTCGTCCACACTGCTCAGGCTCATATCGGCGACTTCTCGCTGCATCAGGGTGATGTTTCCCACACCGCTGCTGCCGGCCAGGGAATTGAGCTGGCCCATCAGGCCGTCCATCAGGCCGCCCAACATGACAAGGGAGGCGACGCCGATGCCGATGCCTGTGGCCGAGATCAGAGTGCGGGTGCGGCGGCGCCACAAGTTGCGGAAGCTCTGCCCCCCACGGCGCGCCAACCATCCCCTGCTGGCATGGCGACCGTCGCCGCTCCCCCCGCCTTCGTAGCGCAGCGCTTCCACGGGCTGCAAACCGGCGGCGGTCCAGGCCGGATAGAGCCCACCGAGCAGCCCCAGCAGCACCGCAGTCACCATGCCCTGCGCAAAGATGGCCGGCGTATAGACGCCGGTGAGCATGGCACCGACGCCTGGAACGCGGGCGGCCCCCTCGGTGAAGAGCACGCCCAGGCCGAGCCCCAGCAGGCCTCCGAGTACGCTGAGAACCAGGGCCTCGCCAAGGATCATCGACACCACCCGGCGCCGGCTCCAACCGACAGCGCGCAGGGTGCCAATCTCACGGGTGCGTTCCAGGACGCTCATGACCATGGCATTCATCATGCCCAGGCCGCCGATGAGGATGGCGATGGCCGATACGCCCCAGGCAAAGCCCTGCAGCATGCCCGTCCACTGTTGGTTGGCCTCCTGCTCGCTGGAAGTGCTGGCGACGAGGTTCTTGTCAATGGTGGCGATGCGGGCCTTGACGGCGGCGATGTCGGCGCCGCGTTGGAGGCCAAGCTGGAAGAGGCTGACTTTGCGTTCCTTCTGGGTGATCTCGCGGGCGTCGTCGAGCGTGACGACGCCTCCTGATTCCTCCATCCCCTGACCTGTCTCGAAGATGCCAACCACCTGGTAAGGACGCCCGTAGATGCGCAGATTGTCGCCTACGCCCTTGTGCATGTCATCGGCGGCGCGGCGGCCCAGAACAAGCTGCCTGGGACCGGTGATCGGCTTGCCCTCGACCACACGATAGTGGTGCATCGCCGTGGCCTCGACCTCGTACCCGAAGACCAGGAAGTAGGGCACATCCGGGGTGTTGACCCATCCGTAGATGCCGGGTTCGACGCTGCGTACGCCGGGCACCGCCTGCAGACGTTGGCCAACCTCTTCGTCCAGGCTGCTGAAGGCGATGTCGATGCTGTTCGCCTGTGACACCAGCAGGTCATTGCTCACGCCCACGGCGGTGCCGTAGTTCTTGCCCATGCCCAGAGCCATGGCGTTCAGACCCACCACGGCTGCGACGCCGATGGCGATGCCAAAAAGGGTGAGGAGACTGCGGACACGCCGTCGCCAGAGGTTCCTGAGGATCATGGTGGACTTTCCTGTGGCTCAGGCCGGGGTCGTCAGCGCCACCAGCGCTTCGGCCAGGTCCTCCCAACGTTCGTTGATGATGGGATCGCCCAGCATTCGCTCGACAAATAAGCCGAGAAGGAGGGCGCTCAGCAGGCGGGCGGTGAGTGGGGGGCTGGCGGGCGCCGTTTTTCCGTTTTCCCGCTGGTGCTGGATGTGGTCCTGCAGACGGGCAAACTGCGGCGCAGCCAGCGTTTCGTTGTAGTGTCCGGCCAGGTGGGCGTCTACCAGCACTTCCGACAGCACAACCCGGAGCATGGCGCCGTTCTCGTCTTCAAAGCGGCGCCTTCGATCCATGAGTTGTCGCAGGAAGTCGGCGCCGTCGCCGGTCATGGCGTTTTCGAAGCCCTCGTCCGCTTCCAGCGCCTGGGCCAGCTCTGCCATGATGCCCACGAGAAGGTCGTGTTTGCTCTCGAAGTAGTTGTAGATCGTTCCTTCGGAAACGTCGGCCACGGCGGCGATCTCGGCGGTCGTCGCCCGCGGGTAGCCTTTCTGGGCAAACACCTGCGCGGCAGCCTCGAGAATCTGAGCTCTGCGCGTTGCCGCCCGCCGTTCCTGCCGGGACGGAGCCTCATCAGTCTCGATCATGGCCACCCTCCTGAGTGAGTAGTCGCTCAATAGGTGAGCGCTCACTCAAAGAGTGAGTACTCACTCATATTTTACACAAATTCACGAGATTGTCAATGGGTTGCCCATGTGAATTTTGGCGCAGGCTTGCGGCGCGTCTATGATGGCCGCCTATCGAAGGTCGCCAACCGCCTTTGTTCCTGCTGCCCGCTTGCGTATGGATCCCCTGTTCTTTCTGCGAGGACTCCTCCTCGGCTTCTCCATTGCCGCCCCGGTGGGACCGATTGGCGTCCTGTGCATACGGCGGACCTTGGCGAACGGACGTGCGTCGGGGTTGGTCTCAGGGCTGGGGGCGGCGAGCGCTGATGCCATCTACGGCTCGGTGGCTGCGTTTGGCCTAACCGTGATCTCGTCGTTCCTGGTCGAGCGACAGACCGCCCTGCGCCTGGTCGGGGGGCTCTTCCTTCTCTACCTGGGCATCCGCACGCTGTTGGCTCGCCCCGCCACAGAATCGGCCAATGTCGCCAGTTCCAGCCTGGGCGGCGACTACGCCAGCACATTGTTTCTGACCCTCACCAATCCCATGACGATCATCTCGTTTGCGGCGGTGTTTGCGGGACTGGGGCTGACCGCCAGCGCCGGCTTCGGGTCGGCTCTGCTTCTGGTCGCAGGTGTGTTTTCAGGCTCGGCGCTCTGGTGGCTCCTGCTGGTGACGATCGTCAGCCTGGTTCGACAGCGGCTGACGCCTGCCAGCCTGCGCTGGGTGAACGTCTTCTCCGGCGTCATCATCACTGCCTTCGGGCTGATCGCCCTGGGCAGCCTGTTGCGGCGCTAGGGCGTTCTCACGTGGGTAGGTGTCTATAGAGCGTCGTCTCGCCAGACAATCTCGGCATCTGGACGGTGATGGGCGCGCCACGCCAGGCATCGTTCCCCGAGGGCGCCGGCGCGTTCGTAGAATTCCGGTTCACGCCGGCGCCGGCGTTCTTCTTCCACATAGGGCTTGAGCTTCACCCAGACCTTGGCCACCATGGGGTTCATCCAGGGCATCAGGGTCGCTTCGGGTATCCAGTTTTCCTGGGTCAGGAACGCAACGTGGTCGAGGGCGTTCAAAGCCATCTTCATCGCCTCGCGGTCCTGGGCCGACAGTTTCTCCATGCCTCCGTCCGCGAAGGGCGGCAGCCGCTGAAAGATTTGGCGCCGGGCGGCGATGTTTTCGGCCGAGTTCAGCTCGCGGAAGAGCCTGTCGGCGATCTCGACGTGGCGCGTGCTTGCGCTCTCGTTGATCTCGCGATAGGCGACGAAGCCGGCGCCGACGACAGCTGCGGCGGCAAGGGCGGTTGACAAGGCTTCGACTATCAGCCACAGGTTGGTGACCACACCGGCCAGGTGCAGCGCCGCCCACGCCAAGGTAAGCAGCGCTACCCAGGTGACAAAGCCGATCGCGGTGAGAACAAGGATCAACAGGAAGGTCAGGTATCGGGACCAACGTTCCGGCATGATGTCCACACTTCGGCAGGATGATGGGGTTGGGGCGGGGCCACAGGGGATTCAGCGATCAGTATAGGACATGGACGGGGCAGCGGCAATGGCCCCTGTATCTGCCGCCGCGCCAGGGCTGCACGGGCTTTTTCGGCGTTGCCCCTGACCTTGTCCGGTGCTATGATGCGTACCAGGGCTTACTTTCGGTTTTCGGCATCCAGCAGAGCTTCGGAACTCCGGTCCTTCCGTGCAAGCCGCCCATCCTGTTACGCCCACGCTGCCGCCCGCCGAACGGGTGGCCTCTCCGTTCCTGCTTGTCTATGCAGCCCTGGGAGTCGCTGCGGGTGTGTGGGCGGCGGATCGGGCGCAGGCGGCAGGATGGCTGTTTTGTCGTGGTGAGCAGTTGGCGCCCAATCCGGCGCGGCTGCTAGCGCCTCTGGCGCTGCTGCTCCTGGCCGGCATTCTCGGGCGCTCCCGGCGCCGGATCCTGGTCCCGGTCCTCATGGCCGCGATGGCGCTGGCCGGCGCCTGGTGGTGCCTGGGCCATCCGTTGGCGCCCTGTTGGGGGCCAGGCGATCTGGCCTTCTACAACGGCGATGCCAATGCCGGACGCCCCGCCGTCATCGAGGGGGTTGTCAGCGGCTACCCTGACCTGCGACCTACGGCCTCAAGGTACCAGGTCAAGGTGGACACGCTCTGGCAAGGAGAAGAGCGCCTGCCTGTGACGGGGACGATCCTGCTCCGCGCCGGCGCTGACGAGCAGTACAAGTACGGCGACCGCCTGCGCATCCGCGGCGCTCTCGCCACGCCGAACGTCTATCCGGACTTTGACTACCGCCGCTACCTGGCGCAGCAGGGAATCTACACGATCGTGCAGCGTCCGCAGATCACCTGGTTGGCTGGCGGCCAGGGACAACCCTTGTGGTCGGCGCTCTACACCCTGCGGGCCGGCGCCAGCGCCGTCCTGTATGATCTCCTGCCCGAACCCTACGCAGCCCTGGCCAACGGCATGATCCTGGGCATCGACAGTGGCATCCCCGCGGATCTCGACGCTGACTTCAAGGCGACCGGGACAAGCCACGTGCTGGTGATCAGCGGTATGAACATCGCCGTGCTCTCAGCTTTTCTGCTGGTGGTCTGCCGTTGGCTTGCGCGCGGCCGCAAGGGGCCTGCGACCCTGGCGACCTTGATCTGCATTGTGCTCTACACGCTGCTGGTGGGTGCGGGTCCGTCGGTCGTGCGGGCCGCCGTGATGGGAGGTATTGCCGTCATCGGCCTTGCCCTGGGCCGCCCCAGCGCCGCGCTGATCAGCCTTTTTCTGGCAGGGCTGGTCATGCTTGTTCTCAATCCAAAGAGCCTGTGGGATGTGGGTTTCCAGCTCAGTTTCATGGCCACCTTGGGGCTGGTGTTGTTTGCCGGTCCCCTGCAGCAGCGCTGGCAGAGTGGTGTCGGCGCCCGGCTGCCGCGCCGTGTCAGCGGTGTGGTGGCGGAAGGACTGCTGCTGACGCTGGCCGCACAGGCAACGACCTTGCCCCTGATTATCCTCTATTTCGGCCGGCTCTCTCTCATCTCTTTTGTGGCGAATGCGCTTGTCGTGCCGGTGCAGTCGCCGATCTTGTTGGCGGGAATCCCGGCCATCGGCGTTGGCTTTTTCTCCCTACCGTTGGGCAGAATCATCGCCTTGGTGCCGGGAGTGTGTCTCTGGTGGACGACGGCCATCGTCCAACGATTGGCCGCCCTGCCCTATGCCTCGGTTGAAGTCGGTGCGCTCGGACGGACCATTGCTGCGGTCTACCTGGCGCTGTTTGGCGCAGGCTTCCTGTGGTGGCTGTTCCGCCAGGAGCAGCAGGCTGCGACATGGCTGCCAGCGGGTTGGGCCGTACCGGCGCGCTGGGGGGTGGCCGCGGCGGTGCTGGTCACCTTACCAGTCTGGATCGGCGCTACCATCGGCGAGGGCCAACCCGATGGGCGCCTGCACCTCTATCTCCTGGGGCGCGAGCAGGCCGCGGCTTTTCTGCTGGTCACGCCAGGCGGGGCCCGCGTTCTGCTCGACCCCGTCCGTTCCGCACCGGCCTATCCTCTTGCCGGCGTGGTTGACGAGGTTCCCGGTCCGCGTACCCTCGACCTGGTCATCCGCACGCGTCCGGCTAGCAGCGCGCCAGGACCGCCCTTTGCGCCCACCATTCTGGAGGCGAAGGATCCGGCCCTGCAGCCCGGCGCCAGCCTGAATCTGGACGGCGGCGTCACCCTGTCCGTGCTGCACGCGCCTGCTGGGGACGACGATTCGCTTCTGTTCCAGCTCCGGTATCGGGATTTCAGCACCCTGCTCCCGTTCGAGAACAGCCAGCAGGTCCAGACAGTCCTGGCTGGCCAGGCGCCTGCGCCTCTCACGGTGCTGCCCGCGCCCTACCCAGGCACGGGCGCCTGGCCCCATCCTGACCTGCTTGCCCGGCTGCGGCCCGCGGCCACCCTGGTGCCGGTGGGGGCAACCTATCCCCCTGCCAGCAGCGAGGCCCTGGCGGCCCTCAGCAACCCGGTTTTCATTCCTGCCGACGCGATCGTGGAGCTGGTCAGCGACGGCAGCACCTTCGCGCTGCAGACCCGATCGTACGCCGCCGATCTGCGTGGGGGCGGGGAGTAGAGCGGGCGGCCAATCGGCAGATTGGAGGGTGTTCTGTAGTCGCGACTTCAGTCGCTTTCGCCGCCCAGGCGAACGACCCAAGTCGTCGCTACTCGTTTCCCGTCCAGGTGATCTACACTTGCCCCCTGATCTCACGCAGAGGTGACCAGGCATGGACTATCGTTCTTTTGGCCGCACCGGCGTCAAGGTTTCGCCTCTGTGCCTCGGCGTCATGAATTTCGGCGGCCGCGGCACGGATGAAGATTCCGAGCGCATCTTCGACATGGCGCTCGCGGCCGGCATCAACTTTTTCGATACGGCGGACGCCTACAGCGACGGCGCTTCGGAGCGGCTGCTGGGCCGTTTCGTGGCCGAGCGCAGGGTGCGCGACCAGGTGGTGATCGCCACCAAGGCGCACTTCCCCACCGGCCCCGGCCCCAATGACCGGGGGAACAGCCGTCTGCACCTGCTGAAGGCCTGTGAGGCTTCCCTCAGGCGTCTTGGCATCGAGACCATCGATCTCTATCAGATCCATCGTGCCGACTTCACTATCGATCAGGAGGAAACGCTGCGCGCCCTGGATGACCTGGTGCGCAGCGGCAAGGTGCGCTACATCGGCACGACCACCCACCCTGCCTGGCTGGTCATGGAGGGGCTGGCGCTCAGCGAACGCCGCAATCTGGCCCGCTATGTCAGCGAGCAGCCGCCCTACAATCTGCTCGACCGCCGCATCGAAAACGAGCTGGTGCCCCTGGCCTTGCGTTACCATCTGGCGCTGATCCCCTGGTCGCCGCTGGCAGGCGGCATCCTGGCCGGACGCTATCCACCGGGCGCGGGAATCCCGGCGGGCAGCCGAGCGGCAGCGGCGACTTTCATGGCCGATCGCGCCAACGAGCGCGGCCGGGAAGCGGCGGCCAGCCTGGCGGCGTTGGCGCGGCAGGCAGGCCTGACGCCGGGGCAACTGGCGCTGGTCTGGCTGATGCACCAGCCCGGCGTGACGTCCCCCATTGTGGGGCCGCGCACTCCCGACCACTTCGCCGAGAACTTGTCGGCGCTCGATAGGGCGCCCCTGGAGCCTGATTTTCTGGCAGCGATCGACGCCATCTGCCCGCCCGGCACAGCCCTGAGCAATTTCCATAACAACTCGGGCTGGATGAGGATGCGCGTGGAGGGATGAGCAGGCAGACCGCCTGGCCTTACGCGGCAAGCCACTCCTTGAGCAGGACGGCCACGCCGCCAGCATCTTCCAGGCCGAATTGGGGCGCAGCCACCGGCAGCAGCTCGTCGGTCACCAGCGCCAGCAATTCCTCCGCCGTGCAGAGCAATTCGGCGGCATGAACGGCGCGGTGAATCTCGATCTTCGGGTAAGGTCCCCGTTTGTATCCCTCGGTCAGGACCAGGTGCAGGTCCGCAAAGTAAGTGGCGACCAGGTCGTCGAGACTGAAGGCGCCGTCCACACGGCGAAACACGGCGACCTGAACACTTGATGCGCCTACCACCACCTCGGCGCCAGCCTGGAAGTGCCGGAAGGTGTCTTTGCCCGGCATGTCGAAGAGGGTGGGGTGGCCATGATGCTTGACGACGCCGGTGCGCAGGCCCAGAGCTCTAAGCGCAGGCACGAGCTTCTCGATAAAGGTGGTCTTACCGGCGCCGGACTTGCCGACGATGCTGACAACAGGAGTCATGATGGGCAGATATGGGACGCGTGAGATGGCAGGATGACGAAAGTGCCAACAGTAAGCAGTTTATGCTACTGCTATCATCGCCTGGAGAGAAAGAGGGCTCACATCCAGGATGCAGTGGGTAATGGACCCCCAGGCAGGAGCCGATGACGGACACCAACCGCGCAACGAAGGTCGTGCAGACGCTTGTCGGGAAAGCATCCTTTGATCTGGCCCTGAAATGCCTGGCCCGGATGCCTGAGCTATGCCAACGGCCCATCCGCTTTTGGGTTCACAGCGATGGGACTTTGGATGACCGCGACCTGGCTGAACTGCAGGAGCGGCTTCCGATCGAGCGTGTCATCACTGCCGCTGAAGCCGAGGCCCTGGTTGATGACCGGCTCCGAGGCCATCCCAACTGCCGGCGATACAGGGACTTTCGTCACACCGGGCGTATTACCTTCGACGCGCCCCTGTTTGCGGAAAAGGAGATGTTTTTTGCTGATCCGGACGTTCTGTTCAATAAGCCCTTTGTTCTTCATCATTTCTGGGAAGACAGAGAGTTTCCCTTCATTTTCATGCGAGGCGAAGGCAACGCCTACAGCGTGAACCCGTGGCAATTGGCACGTTTGAGGCGCACAAGCAGCCGATATCGTCTTGGGCTTCGCAACAGGGTGAATGCGGGTGTCATTTGCCTGTCGAAGGACTACTATGACCTTGACTTCATCGAGTATCTTCTGGCGCAGCCGATCTACCAACGAGCTGCCGGGGCCGCACCCTTCTGGTGGAACCAGACCAACTACGCGTTTCTCGCCGCACGCACCGGCTGCGGACTGCTCGATCCCCGGCAAGTCGTCGTCGCCAGCATTGCAGGTTTCTCCGCCAGCGTGTTCATGAACTATACGGCGGTCCACTTCACGGGGCCCTACCGGCATCACCTGGACGGCTGCCTGGCCAGGATGGAGGCGCAAGCGGGCCCACTGCCTTGCGCCGAGATCGATGTGGCGCCCTCCCGGCCGTATGTGCTGGTAGAAGAGATGTTGAGGTCCGTTTGGCGCCGGCTGCGGGCTGGCAAGTGGTAGGCGGCTCCTCGCTGCACAAACAAGCGGCGCCCCGCTTGCCAGGGCGCCGCTTTGCCAACGCAGCGATGATATGAGCACCGGCCCTGGCGTTAGCCTGCCGCCATCCGCCGCAGCACGGTCTGCAGGATGCCGCCGTTCTTGTAGTAGCCGACCTCAACCGGGGTGTCGACGCGGCTGACGGCCTGGAAGGTGCGGACAGAGCCGTCCTCTGCCGTCGCTCGCACCGTATAGACCTGGCCCGGCTGCATGTCGTCGCTCAACCCTACAATGTCATAGTCCTCGAAACCTGACAGGCTCAGCATCTGGGCGCTTTCGCCGGGAAGGAACTGCAGCGGCAGGATGCCCATACCGACCAGGTTGGAGCGGTGGATGCGCTCGTAGCTCTCGGCGATCACCGCCTTGACGCCCAACAGATAGGGACCCTTGGCCGCCCAATCGCGGCTGGAGCCGGAGCCGTATTCTTTGCCGGCCAGGATGATCAGGGGCGTGCCGCGCTCCATGTACTGCATGGCCGCTTCGTAGATGGTCAGGTGCTGTCCGGCGGGCTTGAAGGCGCAGAAGCCGCCCTCGACGCCGGGGGTCAGGCGATTGCGGATGCGGATGTTGGCGAAGGTGCCGCGCATCATCACCTCATGATTGCCGCGGCGGGCGCCGTACTGATTCCAGTCGCCGCGCTCAACCCCGTGCGCCAGCAGGTACTGCGCGGCCGGACTGTTGGCGGCGATGCCGCCGGCCGGCGAAATGTGATCGGTGGTGATGGAGTCGCCGAAGTAGGCCAGGACCCGTGCGCCCTCGATCGGCTTGACCGGCGGCACCTCCGTGGTCAGCCCCTGGAAGAAGGGAGGTTCCTTGATATAGGTGCTGGCCTCATCCCAGGCGAAGCGGTCCCCTTCCGCGATCGGGATGTCGTTCCAGGTGGGGTTGCCGTCAAAGACGTTGCCATATTCTTCGGCGAACATGTCGGGCCGCAGGGAGCGGCGGATCTCGGCCTGGACCTCCTGCGGGCTGGGCCAGAGGTCCTTCAGGTAGATGGGCAGTCCATTTGGGTCGTGGCCGATCGGCTCGGCTTCGAAGTCAATGTCCACGGTGCCCGCCAGGGCGTAGGCCACCACCAGCGGCGGCGATGCCAGGTAGTTGGCGCGCGTATCCGGGCTGACGCGCCCCTCGAAGTTGCGGTTGCCGGAAAGCACCGCCGCCGTCACCAGGTGCCCGTTGCGGATAGCCTGATGGATGGCATCAGGCAAGGGACCGGAGTTGCCGATGCAGGTGGTGCAGCCGAAGCCAACGATGTGGAAGCGCAGCGCTTCCAGGTAGGGCAGCAGACCGGCGGCTTCCAGGTAGCGCTGCACGACCTTCGACCCCGGCGCCAGGCTGGTCTTGACCCATGGCTTGACAGACAGGCCGCGTTCCACTGCCTTTTTGGCCACCAGGCCAGCCCCGATCATGACGCTGGGGTTGCTGGTGTTGGTGCAGGAGGTGATGGCGGCGATGGTGACGTCGCCGTGCTTCAGATCGAACCGCGCCCCTTCGAACTCGACAGGCATGCGCGTGTCCGTCTGCGACGGGTCCACGCCCAGGCCGTGCGGTCCCTGGGGTGCAGTGAGGGCATGGTGGAAGTTGGACTTCACGTCGGCCAGACGCACGCGATCCTGCGGCCGCTTGGGGCCGGCGACGCTGGGCTCGATGGTCGCCATGTCCAGTTCCAGAGTCTCGGTGTAGACCGGATCGGGGTCATCGTCGTGGCGGAAGAGGCCCTGGGCCTTGCTGTAGCGCTCCACCAGCTCCACCAGTTCTTCGCTGCGTCCCGTGCCCGCCAGGAAGCGCAGCGTTTCATCGTCGACGGGGAAGAAGCCGATAGTGGCGCCGTATTCGGGGGCCATGTTGGCCAGGGTGGCGCGGTCGGCCAGGGTCAGGTGGCTGAGTCCGGCGCCGAAGAACTCGACGAACTTGCCCACGACGCCATGCTTGCGCAGGATCTGGGTGACCGTCAGCACCAGGTCGGTGGCGGTGGCGCCCTGGGGCAGGCTGCCTTTGAGCTTGAAGCCGACGACATCGGGCGTCAGCATGTAGATGGGCTGGCCCAGCATCACGGCCTCGGCCTCGATGCCGCCCACGCCCCAGCCGACGATGCCCAGGCCATTGATCATGGTGGTGTGGCTGTCGGTGCCGACCAGGCTGTCGGGATAGGCGACCAGGTCACCGTTGCTGCGTGCCTGCTGCACCACCTTGCCAAGGTACTCGAGGTTCACCTGGTGGACGATGCCGGTGGCAGGGGGCACGACGCGGAAGTTGTCGAAAGCTTTGCTGCCCCACTTCAGAAACTCGTAGCGTTCCCGGTTGCGCTCGAATTCCCGCTCGGCGTTGTAGAACAGGGCGAAGGCCGAGCCGAAGTAGTCGACCTGCACCGAATGGTCGATGACCAGGTCGACGGGAATGAGCGGGTTCACCTTGGCCGGATCGCCGCCCATGCGGGCCATGGCATCGCGCAGGGCCGCCAAATCGACCACGGCCGGCACGCCGGTGAAGTCCTGCATCACCACTCGGGCCGGCTTGAAGGGCATCTCTTTGCGCTCGGCTTCCTTGGGCTGCCAGTTGGCAAGGGCAATCACATCTGCTTCCGTGATCTCAAAGCCATCGCACTGGCGCAGCGCTGCTTCCAGCAGGACTTTGATCGAATAGGGGAGACGGGCGATGTCGGCGATGCCCTTGTCCTGCAGGGCGCTCAGCCGGTACATGACGGCCTGACCACTGCCGGTGTCAAAAGTGGTCTTGGCGCCAAAACGATCCTGGAGGCTCATAAGCGTGCTCCTCTATGAAAAATGCCCCTCGTCGGGGCCGGTGTGAGTATGGCAACATGACAGCCCCGGCCGCAGCGACGACCGGTGCGGGAAAAAATGATAGCATACCCGCAGTTGAAAACCGGAAACCCGGTGGTCATTTTGTTCCATGCAGGCCCTCCGCTACAATGCAGAAGCGGTCTGTTGACGTCCGATGCGCAATACAGTCTTCCTTCTTGTCCTGTTCGGCATCATCGGGCTCCTGGTGCTTGGTGAGATCCTGGTCCGCCAGCGCGCCTCCCGGCCGGTTGGTTCCTGGCCCATGCGTCCCCTGCCGGCGTTAGATCCAAAGGCCACCCGCATCGTGGTGCTGGCGGATTCGATCGCCTTTGGCGATGGCTTGCCGGAAGAGGAGGCCTGGCCGTCGTTGGTGGCGGCGCAGCTCGGGCAAAGCTATCCGGACCGCCGCTGGCAGGTCGTCAACGCCGGCGTCCCTGGCGATAACGCCGTCGATGCCTACGTTCGCTACGTCCCGCATGTGGCCGCTTACCGCCCGCATCTGCTGCTCATCGCCTTGGGTATCAACGACGGCCTGGGTGGCCAAAACGAGCTGACCAATCGCCGCCTGGCGCGCTTCGCGGCCAATGAGCAGACCTGGTGGGGCCGCTCCTACCTGCTGCGGGCCCTGGCGGCGCGCTGGCAAGCCCTGACCGTCAGCACGCCCGACCCATCGGCGCCGCAGGTGCCGCCGGAGCAGTTTCAGACGGTGCTCACCTGGCTTGTCCGGGAGGGGCAGAAGCAAGGGGCGGGGGTGGCGCTGTTGACCCTGACGCCCATCGATGTCTTGGCTTACGGCGATTCCAGCATCTATGCTGCCCGCTGGCGCGAGTACAGCGGCCTTGTGCGCGACACCGCCCGCAAGTTGGGCGTGCCGGTGATCGAAGTCGGCCACAGGCTGCCGGACGATGCCTGGCAGGCGGATGGTTTGCACCTGACCGCCGCCGGCGAGGCGATCATCGCCGGTCGGGTGTGGCAGGCCCTGCGGCGGCCGGCACTGGCTTCGGACCTGCATCTGCCTATGGGTGAGTCCAATGCCGAGATGGCCCCCTCCCTGGAGTGAAATCGACGATCCCGGCGTTCTGGCGGCGATCGCCAGGGTGCCGCGGCACCGCTTCGTGCCCCCTGAGTACCAGGACCAGGCCTACGAGGACCATCCGCTGCCCATCGGCTTCGGGCAAACCATTTCGCAGCCCTTTGTCGTGGCGCTGATGACGCAGCTTCTCGATCTGGCGCCGGCGGCACGGGTGCTGGAGATCGGCACGGGCTGCGGCTATCAGACCGCCATCCTGGCCGAGCTGGCCCAGACGGTCTATACGGTGGAGGTGATCTCCGACCTGGCGCGGCACGCCGAGGCCAGGCTGGCGGCCCTGGGCTACGACAACATTCACTTCCGCACCGGCAACGGATGGGAGGGCTGGCCCGAGGCGGCGCCCTTCGACGGCATCGTCGTCACGGCCGCTGCCTCCGATTGGCCGCCGGCCCTGATCGACCAACTGGCCGAGGGCGGCAGCCTCGTCATCCCGGTGGGCCCGGCGGGATGGGATCAGGAGCTCTGGCAGGCAACCAAGATGGAAGGCTTCCTGGTCAAGCGCCGCCTTGGTCCCGTTCGCTTTGTCCCCCTGGTCGCCGGCCCGCCCGATCGGGGCGACCTCTAGAGCGCCACCCGCCACCCGCCAGTTCCCTCACGGTCGCTGCTCGGAATTGGCAGCCACGGTGGGACGGCCCCTAAACGCTACCCGCCACCCACCAGCTCCCTCACGGTCGCTGCTCGGAATTGGCGGCCACGGTGGGACGGGTGGCCACGGTGGGACCGCCCCTACCTGCTATCTGCCACCTGCTGCCTGCTACCTGCCACCTCATGCTCTCCCTCTACCTCCACATCCCCTTTTGCCAGCGCAAGTGCCCGTACTGCGACTTCAATACCTACGCGGGCAAGGAGGCGCGGTATGCGGCCTTCGCCGGTGCCCTGGCCGCCGACCTGGAGCAGGAAGGCGAGCGCCGCGGCCGGCCCACGGCGCCCACGGTGTTCATCGGCGGCGGCACGCCGACGGTGCTGGAGCCTGGCCAGCTTGAGCGCGTGTTTGCCGGCATACGGCGAGGTTTCGCTCTTCTGCCTGAGGCGGAGATCACCAGCGAGGCGAATCCGGGCACGGTGGACCAGGGCCGTTTTGAGATGCTGCGGCGCCTGGGCGCCAACCGCTTGAGCATGGGGGTGCAGTCGTTTGACGAGGCCGAGCTGGGGTTCCTGGGACGCATCCACGATGCCGCCGCCCCTGCCGCAGCCGTTGCCCTCGCCCGCTCTGCCGGCTTCGACAATGTCAACCTCGATCTCATCTATGGACTGCCCGGCCAGCGGCCTGGAACCTGGCTCGCCACGCTGAAGCGGGCCATCGATCTCGGCCCCGAGCACCTGTCACTCTACAGCCTGGTGGTCGAGGATGGCACGCCCCTGGCGGCGTGGGTGGCGCAGGGGCAGGTGGCCGCACCCGACCCCGATCTCGCCGCCGACCTCTATGAGATGGCCTGCGAGCAGCTTGCGGCTGCCGGTTATCATCACTATGAGATCTCGAACTGGGCGCGGGGCGCCCTCGACACGGAGGAACTGCCGGCCTTCGCCTGTCGACATAATCTTGTCTATTGGCGAAACCAGTCCTACCTGGGATTTGGCCCCGGCGCCCACAGCTCGGCCGGGGGACGGCGCTGGTCCGTGGGACGCAGCGTGGAGGGCTATATCCGTTCCGTGCAGGCGGGAGCCGCTGCCGTCGATTTCGAGGAAGAGATCCCAGCGCTGCTGGCGATGGGGGAGACGATGATGCTGGGCCTGCGCCTGCTGGGGGCCGGCGTCAGCCGGGCCGGCTTCCGCGCCCGTTTCGGCGTCGACGTGGCCGATGTCTATCCCGATGAGCTGGCTGGGCTGCAGCGCCGCGGCCTGATCGAGGTGAATGATGAGCGGGTGCGCCTGACGCCGCAGGGCTGGCTGCTGGGCAACCGGGTGTTTGCCGAGTTCCTGCCCGAAGCGTCCTGAGAGTCGCCTGGCCGGGTGAACTCCCGTCCTTGCCTTGTCAGGCCGGACGGCTGCGTCAGTGATTGCCGTCTGGCGTCCGCCGCGCTCATTCGATACCCCTCCCACCCTGTTCGAGTTTGCGCGCTTACAGGAGTACTTAAGCGAGCTCTTGGGGCTTCCGGTGGATCTGGTCATGAAATCGGCTTTGAAGCCTGAAATCGGCCGGGCCATTCTCGAGGAAGTCGTTCCCCTATGACTTCCCGGACCTACACCAGTACTTTGGAGTCGATCTCCAAGTCCTCTGGCGAACGGTGAAAGAGGACTTGCCGCCACTGCAGGCGAAAATGGCTCGAATCCTGTACGGTCAGGACGGCAATTAGGGTCTTCGCTCCGGATTCCTCAGGTCTGGCGCCCGAGCAGCGCCAGCGCCAGCTCGCGCAGCAGTGCCGTCCCTTCGCTACCCCCGCCCGCTGCCTCTAGGGCCGCCAGGGCTGCGGCGGCGTGGGTTCCGGCGGCGGCCTCGGCATGGGAACGGGCGCCAAGCCGGTCCAGCAGGCGCAGGATCGTGGGCAGGTCGTCCGCCTCAAGATCGGCGGCCGAGGCGTAGATCTCGCGCAGCGCCTCGCCATCGGGACCCGGCTGCGCCAGGGCGTAGAGCACCGGCAGGGTCTTCTTGCGGGTGAGGATGTCGCTGGCGGCCGACTTGCCGGTCAGCGCCTCGTCTCCCCAGATGCCGAGGATGTCGTCCTGCACCTGGAAGCTCAGGCCCAGCTCGTGGCCAAAGCGCCAGTAGTGTTCGCTGGCCGCCACGTCTTCGCTGGCCACGAGCGCGCCTAACTGGGCTGAAGCTGCCAGCAGCGCCGCCGTCTTGCCGGCGATCATGACCAGGTATTCCGCCGGGGTCACGTGGGGTCGCGTCTCGAAGCTCATGTCCTGGTACTGGCCCTCGGTGAGGTGCAGGCAGGTGCGGTCAAACAGGTGCAGGCAGCGCAGTACCTTGGCATCGGCCACTCCGGCCTCCCCCAAACCCAGCAGCGCCAGGCGCGCCAGGGTGAACATGGCGTCGCCGGCATTGATCGCCTGCGGCTGGCCTGCCAGCGTCCACAACGTGGCGCGATGGCGCCGGGTAGGACTGCCATCCTCGATGTCGTCGTGGATCAGCGAGAAGTTGTGGACGAGCTCAACGGCGGCCGCCGCCGGCAGCGCCTGTTCGGGGGCGCCCCCCGCCGCCAGGCAGGCCATCAGGACCACCAGGGGCCGCACACGCTTGCCCTGGGGCGCCTGTTCGGGCTGCCCCAGGGCGTCTTCCCAACCCATGTGATAGCGCATCATCGCGTACATCCCTTGCGCTTCCGGCGGCCCGCCGGCCAACTGCCGGCGCAGGGTTGCCTCGATGGCGGGGAGCCACTGGGCGCTGAAATGCTGTACGCTCGTCATCGCTTCATCCTGAAGGTCACTGTCTGCGTTGGCGGCTACAGCACTACAGTGGCAGCCAGACGCCGAGGCCGCGCTCAATGGCACGGCGGAAGACGATGGGCGCAGTCGCCATGTCGTCCAGCGCCAGGCCGAGGTTGGCGGTCATCGTGCGTTCGCCGGGCGACTGTCGCCCCGGCTTCGTCCCGCAAACCAGCTCACCCACGCTGGCGTGGATGGGCGGGATATCCTGGAAGTACCCCAGGGAGCGGTAGTGCTCGAGCTGGGGAACATCGTCCGTGCAGAACTTGTCCGACTCTTTCAGCGCCGCCCGGGACCAGAAAGAGTCATAATCCACCAGCGAGGCAAAGGCGCCCTCGTCCAGCCAACCCGCCTGGATGGTGGCATGGGGCGTGTGCAGGATGGGCCCTGCGGTCACGACGATGTCGCAGCCGCTCACAGCCTGGCGAGGTTCACGGGCCACGATGACCTCCAGACCCCAGCGCTCGCTCATGTCGGCGGCATAGCGCTCGGCGGATTCGGGGTAGCGGTCGTAGGCGACGACGCGTTTGAGCGGAAAGAGCACGTTGAGCGCTTCCAGATTGCTGCGGCCCTGGACGCCGCAGCCCAGGATGCCCACCGTCTCAGAGTCAGGCCGTGCCAGGTACTTGGCGGCGACGGCGGTGGCGGCGCCGGTGCGCATGGCCGTGATCCAGCTACAGTCCATCACCGAGAGGGGCAAGCCGGTCTCGTCGTCGTTGAGGATGAGCAGACCGTTGATGTAGGGCAGACCGATTGCCTGGTTGTCCGGATAGCCGCTGACCCACTTGACGCCGATGGCGCGCAGGTCGGGGATGTAGGCCGGCATGGCATGGATAAAGGCGTCCGGACGCGAGTGCACGCCCGGCTTGGGCGGCATCTCCACACGACCTTCACCGTGGGCGCGGAAGGCAACCTCCAGCGCGTCGATGATCTCACGCATCGGCACGTCGACGGCCTCGACATCGGCGCGCGAGAGATAGAGCAGTTTGAGGTCAGGCATGGTCACTCCTCCCCATCGGGGTCAAACGGTTGAGATTTCCAGAAGCCGTCCGGGCTCACGCAGGGCGGCGATGTCCTTGGCGCCGGCAACGAACATGGCCACCCGCATCTCTGCCAGGGTAACCTCGATCTCTTCGGCCACGGCGTCTACCCCTTTGTCGGCCGCCTTGAGGAAGGGGCCGGCCATGCCGCCCAGATCGGCGCCGAGGGCCACGCATTTGGCGATGTCCATCCCCCCGCGCAGGCCGCCGCTGGCGAAAAGCCCCATGTCCGGCACGGTCTGGCGGACCAGACGCAGCGACTCGGCGGTGGGGATGCCCCAATCGGCAAAGGCTCGCGCCAGCCGCCGCCAACGCTCGCCCTCGGCGCGGTGGTACTCGACCTCGGTCCAGGAGGTGCCCCCGCTGCCGGCAACGTCGATGGCGCTCACGCCGGCGTCCGCCAGCAGGCGGGCGCTCCGCGGTGAAATGCCCCAGCCCACTTCCTTGGCGATGACTGGCACCGGCAAGGCCCGGCAGACCTGCTCGATCTTGGCGGCCAGGCCGCGCCAATGCCAGTCGCCGTCGGCCTGCACCGCTTCCTGAAGCGGATTCAAGTGCAAAATCAGGGCGTCGGCCTCCACCATCTCAACCGCCCGCAGGCACTGGTCGACGGAATAGCCCTTGTTGAGCTGGACGGCGCCCAGGTTGCTGAAAAGCAGCAGGCTGGGCGCCACCTTGCGCACCTGGAACGTAGGCGCCTGTTCCGGCTCCTCCAGGGCCGCCCTCATCGAGCCCAGCCCCATGGCGATGCCGGCGGCTTCGGCCGCCTCCGCCAGGTTGAAGTTGATGCGCTGGGCTTCCTCGGTCCCTCCTGTCATCGACGAGATCAGGATGGGAGCGGCGAGGCGCTTGCCGAAGAGGGTCACCGTGGGGTCCACGTCCGGCAGGTCCACCTCGGGCAGGGCCTCGTGCATGAAGCGGTAACGTTCCAGGCCCGTGGTCAGCCTGGGGAAGTTGACGTTTTCCTCCAGGTTGATGCGGATGTGATCCGCCTTGCGCCGGGCATGGGTTCCGCTCATGGCAGCCAGTGTAGACGTCGCACTTTGGGCTTGTCAAATCGTGCGCAACTTTCGTTGCTTGCTGGTGTTCCCCTATCGGATAGGATGGTGCACCCAGCGCGTCCATTTTGCCCGCCTCAGCAGCCATGCTAGAATGCCTAGCTGGCACTCATCAGACCGGTGCGCCGGTCGTTGTCTGGCCATTTGCATTTTCATTCATTTGACAGCGGAGAATCACCACACATGAGCACCCAAGATCGTGTTACTGACATCATCGTCGACCAGCTTGGCGTTGACCGGGAAAAGGTCACCCCCGAGGCCCGCTTCCGCGAGGATTTGGAGGCCGACAGTCTGGACCTGGTTGAGTTGATGATGGCCTTCGAGGAGGAGTTCGGCGGCGAGATTTCTGACGAAGAAGCGCAGAAGATCCAGACCGTTGGTGAGGTCGTGGCTCTTCTGGATCAGGCGCAGGCGAAGAAATAGCCAGACACACCTCGTCTGCGACGCCGCTGGCGTCGAACGTACCTTGTCCATGAGGACAGGCCAGAGCACCGAGTGCGCCGCACCCCTGGGTCCGCACCCGGTGTTTTGTTTTCCTGGGCCGGATGCGAGGGTGAGCGATGGCTGCTGCCGTTGAGCCTGGTCAGGCTGCCTCTGCCGTGCCGGCCACGATCCTGATCCTGGTGGGCGGCGCCAGCAGCCGCATGGGCCGGAACAAGGCGCTCGTGCCCGTGGGGGGGATGCGCCTGATCGAGCGGGTCGTCGGCGCCGTACAGCCGCTGGGCGATGAGATTCTCCTGATCGCCAACGAGCCGGAGTCCTATGCTTTCCTGGGGCTGCCCTGCATCCCCGACCAACAGCCCAACTACGGGCCGTTGATGGGGCTCTATTCGGGATTGGCCGCTGCCAGGCACGAGCTGGCCGTGCTCGTCGCCTGCGATATGCCCTTCCTGAGCACCGACCTCCTGGGCTACATGCTCGCCGCTGCCGCCGCCGCCGACGTGGTCATCCCCCGCACCGAGGATGGCCAGCACCCCCTGCACGCCGTCTACCGCCGCTCGACCTGTCTGCCGGCCATCGCCGCCGCCATCGCCCAGGGCAAGCGCCGGATGATCGCCTTTCATGACCAGGTGCGCGTGCGCGAGATCGGCGAGGAGGAAATGGCGCCGCTCGACCCCACGGGCCTGGCCCTTCTCAACGTGAACACGCCCGAGGAGCTGGCCCTGGCTGAGCATGTGGCCAGGAGGGCGTACTATGATGAGGAGGAATCGTGAGGAGGGAGACGGGTGGCGAGTAGCGACTGGGCAAGGCGGTTTCTGTGTTCTTCACCTTGTACTGCGGCTGATCTTCGAGGTGCACCGTGACCGAGCTTTCCTTCTTTGACAAAGTTTACCTCCTGGTCCGGCAGATCCCGCCAGGCAGGGTGGTGTCCTACGGGCAGATCGCGGAGATGCTGGGTGCGCCGGGCGCCGCCCGCACGGTGGGCTGGGCGCTGGCTTCCCTGACCGCCGCTCAGGCGGAGGTCGTGCCCTGGCAGCGGGTGATCAACAGCGCCGGCCGCTGCTCCATCCGCTCGTTCGAGCACGGCGCCGCCGAGCAGCAGGCGCTCCTGGAGGCGGAGGGTGTGGAGTTCAGCGCTGCTGGCTACACCAACTGGAAACGCTTTGGGTGGGCGGGTCTAGACCCCTTCGAAGTGGCCGCGCTTTTTGCATAGTCGCGCCGCACCTGTGCCATAATTGTAAGTCAGCGTACGCCGTGCCATGACGGCCGCAGGCCTCCGCTGATCCAATCTATCCGGCATTTCTTCTGCAGGCAGGAGCGCCCCCTTATGCGTCGAGTGCTGTTGGTCGCCATTGGTGTCGTGGTGGTCGTGGTGGTGCTGGCCCTCTTCTTGGTCCGGAGACAGATCACGCTGGCCTGGCCCCGGACCAGCGGGACGCTGCAGGTGGCGGGCCTGCAGGACAAGGTCACCGTCGTTCGGGACCAGCGGGGCATCCCCCATCTCTATGCCTCCAACCCCCATGACCTGTTCATGGCCCAGGGCTTTGTGCACGCCCAGGATCGCTTCTGGCAGATGGAGTTCTGGCGCCGGATTGGGGAGGGCCGCCTGTCGGAGCTGTTCGGCGAGAGCCAGCTTGACACGGATCGCTACCTGCGCACGCTCGGCGTCATGCGCTCGGCGCAGCTCAGCCAGGACAAGATCGACGACGAGGCGCGCGCGGTCCTGCAAGCCTATGCGGATGGCGTCAACGCCTACATCGACCAGAACAAGGGCCACCTGCCGCTGGAATTCCGTGTCCTGGCCCTCAACGGCGTCAAGTACACGCCCGAACCCTGGACGCCGCTCAACTCGCTGACCTGGGCGACGATGATGGCCTATGACCTGGGCGGCAATTATGACAGCGAATTGAATCGGGCCGAGCTGGCTTCGCGCTACGGGGAAACGTGGATGCGGGAGCTGACCTATGTGCCCTATTCCAGCGACAAACCGGTGATTGTGCCCAGCGCCGTGGCCTGGGACAAGGTGGACACGGCGATGTTGGCGGCGCCCAAGGGGATCGCCATGGGCGCCTTTGACGGCTTGGGCAGCAACGATTGGGTGATCCACGGGTCCAGGACCACGACGGGCAAGCCCCTGCTGGCCGATGACATGCACCTGGGCATCCAGATGCCATCGATCTGGTACGAGATCGGGCTGCACTGCCAGCCCGTCAGCGACGCCTGCCCCTACAATGTGGTGGGCTATTCCTTTGCCTCGACGCCCGCGGTCATCGTGGGCCACAACGATCGCATTGCCTGGGGCGTGACCAACGTCAATCCCGACGTCCAGGACCTCTACATGGAGCGTATCAACCCCGACAACCCCAACCAATACGAGGTTGACGGCGAGTGGGTGGATATGGAGATCGTGCAGGACAGCATCAAGGTGGCGGGGAAGGATCAGCCTGTGCCCCTCACCATCCGCCGCACGCGGCACGGGCCCATTCTCAACGATGTGGGCTCCGGCACGGCGAGCAAGTGGGCCTACGGTTGGCAGCCCCTGGCCCTGCAGTGGACGGCGCTGGAGGGCAACCGCGTCCTGGATGCAGCCCTGGGGGTCGATCAGGCCGGCAATTGGGACGAATTCCGGGCAGCGCTGCAGAATTGGGACGCTCCCTCGCAGAACTTTGTGTATGCCGATGTCGACGGCAATATCGGCTACCAGATGCCCGGCCTGATTCCCGTGCGGGCTAATGGCGATGGCATGGTCCCCGTGCCCGGCTGGACCGACGACTACGCCTGGACCGACTATGTTCCCTTCGAAGAACTGCCCCACGCCTTCAACCCCGATCAGGGCTTCATCGCCACGGCGAACAACCGCCCGGCCGGTCCGGACTATCCCTACTTCCTCGGCAACGAATGGGATCCGGGCTACCGCGCCCAGCGCATCGTGCAGATGATCGAGGCGAAAGACAAGATCGGGATCGACGACATCAAGGCCATCCATGGTGACGATGCCAACCTGTTCATGGGCGAGATCATTCCCCTCCTGCGCGACATCCGGCTCGACCGGCCTGAGGTGGCCAAGGCCCGCGACATGCTGCTGAAATGGGACCTGCAGGAGACGATGAACAGCCCCGAAGCGGCTCTTGCCGAAGCCTTCTGGTACTTCCTGCCCACCGCCACCCTGGCCGACGAGCTGGGAGACAAGACCACGCGCGACCGGCTGTTCTTCCGGGAGCTGGTCAAAGACCCTTCTGCCCACTGGTGGGACAACGTTTATACGCCCGAGGTCGAGACCCGCAATGAGGTCTTCGCCCAGGCGCTGGACGAGGCCTACGACCTGCTGGCGGCGCGGCAGGGGAACGACCCCGCCAAGTGGCGGTGGGGCGCCATCCATACGGCCACCTTTGCGAACCAGAGCCTGGGCAAGTCGGGCATCGGCGTGATCGAGAGCCTGTTCAACCGCGGCCCGTACGAAACGAGCGGCGGCGGCGCCATCGTGAACAACACCGGCTGGTCCACCGACGAAAAGAGCCTGTTCCAGGTGCAGGGCCTGCCGTCGATGCGCATGATCGTCGATCTGAGCGATCTCACCCATTCGGTCACCACCAACACCACCGGCCAGTCAGGCCATCCCTACCACAGGCACTACGACGACCAGATCGACCAGTGGCGGACGATCGGCTACGCGCCGATGTATTGGGATCGCGCCCAGCTTGACAAGGTGTCCGAAGGCACGCTGACCCTGACGCCATGAGCTGAGCGACTCGTAGTAGCGACTTTAGTCGTTTCTGGCGCAAATGTACGACTGAAGTTGTTACTACGGGTGCCCTTGTAGTGGCGACTTTAGTCGCTCTGGATGGAAATAGGGAACGACTATAGTCGTTACTACGCGACCGCGCTTAACGCCGGACGGCCGGCAGGAAAAGCCGCTCGTTCTGCAGGGTGGGCACGAAGGTGGCCGGGATGCGCGCCAGCAGGAGCTGTGCGGCGTCGCTCACGGCCGGAATCGTGGTCTTGTCGCCATTGGGGAGCGTGACCGGCTCCACCGACGATGCCGCCGCCGCCAGCGCCACGACGATGTCGCCGTTGGCTTGGGTCACCGCGGCCGGCGAGCGGCGCTGCTCGGCCCTGTTGAAGACCGGCGCGGGGATCGTCCAGTCGTGTGTGGAGGGACGGTAGCGCGCCAGCCAGAGGTCCTGGCCGTGCTCCGTCCCGTCGGGCCAGATCAGGGTCAAGGCGCCGTCTGGGCCAGCCACCAGGCGGCCGTTCGCCAGGCCGGGGCCGACCCCGGCCTGCGGAGCCAGCCATGTCGCCGTCGCCGCCGGGTCGCCGATCAGCCCCGACACCGTGTCGCCGTGCCGCCAGGCCAGCGCCGGTTGGCCACTGCTGGTCACCGCGAGCAGCGGGCCGTCGTCGAGAACCGTGTCGTTGGTCAGGCGCAGCGGCGCGGCCCAGCCTGCAGCGGAGCGCCGGTAGAGGTAGATCTCGCGATCGCCGGCGCTGGCCAGGTTGCCGTCGGTGTCCACCTGGGCGGCCAGCCAGAGGCCCTTGTCGTCCAGGGCCGCCGCATCCCACGACAGCGTGCCCGCCAGGTTGGCGCCGGCGGTCTCGGCTGCGCTCCAGCCCGAGCCTGTCCACCGTGCGGCCAGCAGGCGGTTGGGCGCCGCTGCCGTACCGACCATGTCGGCTCCGGGGCTCTGCACCCAGGCCAGCCACAAGGCGCCGCCGGGCGTAGCGGTCAGGCGGGGCGCATAGTCCATCTCCTGGTCGTTCGTAACCAGCCCGCGCGCCGTGACCGCCCGCGTGCCCGGGTCCACCCTGGCCCAGGCCACCTCGAGCGAGCGGGCGAAGGCAGCGGTCAGGCCGGCGGGGTCAGGCGCAGCCTGCGCCTCGGCCCAGGCCACCAGCACCTGGCCGGCGCCGTCAAAGGCGACCGCCGGTGCAAAGGCCGGCCGGCCCGGCTGGCTGACCGTGATCGGGCTGCTCCAGGCGGTCCCGTCGAACAGGCGCAGGCTGACGGCGTCGGCTGCCTCGCTGGCGCTGACGCTGTTCCACACCAGGGCCATGCGCCCGCCAGGTCCGGCTGCCAGGCCAGGCTGCGCCTGTTGGCTGAGGCCCTCCGCCAGCACGAGCTCATCCAGGCCGGCCGTGCGCCGGGGCTCCAGCACGCTGCGCTCGACGGAGGCGCTGCCGGGAGAACCGTAGACAGCGCGACCCAGGTTGGCGGCTACTGTCGGGTTGGCGCAGTCAGGAACCATTATCATGGCGACAGCGGCGGGCATGCGATAGCCCAATCCACCGAAGTCGATGTTCACCACCTGGTAGAGGCCGCACTGGGGCCTGCCCGGTGCTGGCAGCATTACTTGCGAGACCTTCCCGCCTCCGTCACCCCTGAACGTGGCCCAGGCGCCTCCCGGGAGGGAGGTGGATGCCGCGGCCGACATCTCGGCAGAGCCCCTGTAGTCGGACGCGATCACCCCGAATGTGTCGTCCGAGAGGCCGATCAGACCGTCCGTGATCATGCTGGCACTTACGGGGCTACTTGACGCCAGCACTTCGTCGAGTGCCAGAACCAGGTTCCCGATCACAGGCGTGGCGATCAACTTGTCTAGATCTTCTACTACGCTGAGCAGCGAAAGGGTCGGCCGGTAGGTGAAGGGGAAGGGCTGCGAATGGAGGCGGAAGGAGCTCCCGCCCGGCGTGAGACCCGCATCGCTTAGGGTCGCGACCGGGTAATAGGGGGCCGGGACGTCCGCCGCCAATGTGTGTTCGCCCAGCCCGTAGCCGCCTCCCACGATCGTTCTTCCCGCCACCATCTCGAGGGTGCCCTGTGAATTGGCTGCCAACCCGAGCTGCAGCTGTGTTGGCAGCATGCGCCAGGCGCCTCCGATCAGGGGCATGTTCGTGGGCACCGGCACCTCGGCTTCCAGCGGCGTTGACGGCACCAAGTTCTCGCCCGTGTAGCGCACCGAATCGCCCTGCACTTGCGCCTGCAGATGGAAGGGCACCGCCCAGGCTGGCACGGGCACCAGCGTCAGCGGGCCGAGCCCGTCGGTGCGGCTGGCAAAGCCGTTCGACTCCGCCTCGATGCTGATCGGCAGCTTGCCTGCGCCCTTCAACGTGGCCACCGGCAGGTCGTAGACGGCCGTGTCGCCTGTGACGGTCATGGCAGCCGGTGGATTGTCGCCCACGATGAAGCGCGCCTGGCCCGGCGGCGCCGTGTCCCAGTCGATGGCGGCCGTGTAGCGAATGGTCAGCGGGATGCCGGCCAGGAAGTATTGGCGCAGGTTGGCGCTCAGCCCCACCACCGATGGCCGCGGCAGCCGTACGGCTTTCCAGCCTTTGGTCATGGCGATCTCATAGCCGGTGCTGCGAAAGGTCTCGGCGATCTGGTCGTAATCCGACTGGTTCGGATCGTCATAGAGGGTGCGGAAGTCGCCGCCAATCGTGCGCCCCTGGATGGGGCCGGCCAGCGAGAACCGCCAGGTGCCTACCGGCCAGGGCTTGCCGTCGTTGCTGCACGTGATGCGGTGGATGGTGCTCTCATCCCAGCGCACGTCGATGCGAGACTGGCCGTCGGCGCCGTAGGCGAGCCCCTTCGCCCCGCTGAAGTCGACGCTCCACATGCAGTCGAGGGGCGTGAGGCCCAAGATCCAAAGGTAGCGGTGGACGTCCCAGTGCATCGTCCCGGCCGTGACCTCGCCTGCGCAGTTGACCGTCAGGTTGAAGGTCGCGGTATCGGTGATGCTGACCCTGGCGGTAATCAGACCCGTGGCGTCGGGCCGCTGGCCCGCCAGCCGCGCTTCCCAGCCGCCCTGGTACACGCCCTGGGGCAGCACCGGGCAATCGGCGTCGGGCGCTGCAGTAGCAGAGGGCGCAGCATGGACTGCGCTGGCAGTTGGACCGGCGCCCAGCAGCGACGGCAGCAAGAGCGCAAGCAGGAGAAGCAGTCGCATCCTATTCGACATGGTCCCATCCTTCGTGGCGGAGATGAGGCTGCAAAGAGTGCGCAACCGTAGCACGACCGTGGAGCAATGTCAAACCAATGATGATTCGCTTAAGAAACTATGCTTTCGTCGCGTTTCTGCAACCAGCAGGTAGCACATGGCAGGCAGCAGGTAGCAGATGGCAGGCGGCCTCCCCTCCTAGTCGGGAAGAGAAGCAGGATTCTGTCGGCGTTGGCTCCAAAGGCAATGCCCACCCCTCCTCTGGTCCAGGTTGCAGGGGATGGGATTCGGCGTATACTTCAGCCTGAGTGGCATGACGCATCTCAGGCGTCGTGTTTGTGTCGAAGTTGTGCGCAGACGGAAAGCAAGATCGCTTTCTTTCTGCCACTGTCCGGTTATGCTTATTCAGAGAGTCGTTCACCGAGTCGTCTGAAAGGAGGTTGCAGCCGCACACAGGGGGAGGTCACACACTGCGAGTGTGTTTCTCGTCGTTCGCCGAACATCGCCACTTCATTCTTCCTGTTCTCGCCTTGCAAGGAGCCTGTACTCATGGAAACTCAAAGCCTTATCAGCAGCATGATGCGCGCCGCCCGGCTCGACACCGCCTTCTACAATGAGGTCGAAGCGGATACCAGCCGTAATGGCCAGGCGCTCACCGTCGTCATCATTGCTGCTCTCGCCAGCGGCATCGGTGGTCTGCTCGGCGGCGTCCTGCGCGGCAGCTTCACCAGCGCCATCATGGCATTGGTCATCGCCGTGGTCATGGGGATCGTCGGCTACTACATCTGGGCCTATGTGACGCACTTTGTGGGCACGCGTTTCTTTGGCGGCACTGCCGATGTGGGTGAGATGCTGCGCACGCTCGGCTTTGCCTACGCCCCCAATGTGTTGGGGATTTTCTCCTTCATCCCCTGTGTCGGTCCCTTGATCGCCCTGGTCGGATCCATTTGGGCGCTGGTGGCGGGCATCATCGCCGTGCGCGAGGCGCTCGACTTTGACACCGGCAAGGCGGTGCTGACGGCGATCGTTGGCTGGCTGATCATCCTGGTCATTACCTTCGTCCTCACAGCGATCCTTGGTGTTGGCGCCATGGGTCTCAGCGCCCTCACCGGCGGCCTCGGCCAGTAGGACGCAACTCCTTCTCCCTCGTTTCGCACCCAGGCGGGACGCTCCACCCCGGGGCGCCCGCCTGGTTTGTTATGACCGCCAGCCGTTAAGGGCGGAGAACAGAGAACGGATGACGGAGAACGTCCCTTCACGCACTGCGCAGTACGGAGTACGCATCACGTAACACGCTCTCCGCAATCCGGATTCCGCACTTTTCCCATGTCCATCCGCATCGTCGAAGGCGATATCACCCGGCTTCACGTTGACGCCATCGTCAACGCCGCCAACTCGTCGCTGCTGGGCGGGGGCGGCGTGGATGGGGCGATCCACCGGGCGGCGGGGCCGGGGCTGCTGGCCGAGTGCCGGACGCTGGGAGGCTGCGCCACCGGCCAGGCCAAGATCACCGGCGGCTATAACCTGCCCGCCCGCTACGTCATCCATACGGTGGGGCCGCTGTGGCGTGGGGGCGGCCACGACGAGGATGAGCTGCTGGCGAGCTGCTACCGCAGCTCTTTGGCCCTGGCGGTGCAGCACGGCGTGCGCACGATAGCCTTTCCGGCTATCAGCACGGGCGTCTACGGTTTTCCGCTGGAGCGGGGAGCGCGCATCGCCCTGGCCGAGACACGGGCGTTCCTTGCCAGCGACGACACGCTTGCCGAGGTAGTCTTTGTCTGCTTCGGTCAGGGGGCCTACCAGACCTATCTACGCGTGGCGGGGGAGCAGGAGGGCTGAACCCGTCACTACGAGTTGTCCAGCCCTCCTGGCGGGCGGCTCAAATGTGATAGAACCTCTCATTATGTCATGCTGAGCGGTCTTGTCAGCCGATTCTGCGTGTGGACAGGCAGCAGCGAAGCATCTCTTGGGGCGAGTATCCAGGCAACGCGGTGAAGCAGTTTCCATCATGCTAGCTAGACTCGCGTCGCTTGCGGGGCGAACGCCCTGCTCGGAGACTCCCATCCAGAGATGCTTCACTTCGTTCAGCATGACAGGCTGTGTGGGGGGTTGGCGGGCACATGCCGCCCAACAGCAACGAGTACTATGCAGAGACTCCCATCCAGAGATGCTTCACTTCGTTCAGCATGACAGGCTGTGTGGGGGTTGGCGGGCACATACCGCCCAACAGCAACGAGTACTATGCAGAGACTCCCATCCAAGGATCCTTCACTTCCTTCAGCACGAACAGGCTGAAGGAGTATCTTGCGGAGGAGGTTTGTACCTTGCCCAGACCTCAGGGAGGCGGCTGCACGTGCTGTCCAATCGTGAGGTGTTCGTGCCGCCCCCAGGAGGTCTCTTGCGCTATAATGTATAGGATTGGCGCCGGGCAGTGCCCCCTGTTTGCGGCTGGCATCCCCCACCCCGGCGTCCATGACGGCGCATGACCCGCGACATCCTCCTGCGCATTCTTGCCTCCATCGTCATCATCTTCCTGATCTTTGCCCTGCACCGGGCGATCACGGTGGGCCCACGTTCCAACCTTCCGGTGTTTGCCGCCGGCCGTCCCCTCCTCTTTGCCCACCGCGGCGGCGCCGCGCTGGCGCCGGAGAACACGCTAGCGGCCTTCCAGAACGCCGCCAGGTTGGGCGCCGACGCCCTGGAGCTGGACGTGCGCCTGACCGCCGACGGCCAGTTAGTCGTCATTCACGATGAAACGGTGGATCGCACCACCAACGGCGCCGGCAAGGTCATCGACCAGACCGTGGCCGACCTGCAGAAGCTCGACGCCGGCTACCAGTTCACGCCCGACAACGGCGCCACCTACCCTTACCGCGGGCAGGGTGTGACCATTCCCACGCTGGCCGAAGTCCTGGCTGCTTTCCCCGGCAAGATCGTCAACATCGACATCAAGGATCCGCTGCCCGAGGCGGCCCGCCGCCTGGCCATCGAGATCGACCAGGCGAACGCCGGGGACCGTGTGATCGTCGGCAGTTTCTATGACAACATCCTGGCAGCTTTCCGCAAGGATGCTCCAGCCGTGGCGACGGTCGCCGGGCCGGGCGAGACGCGCCTTTTCTATGTCCTCCAACGCCTGGGGCTGAGGTTCCTGCACCGCGCCCTGGGCGACACCTACCAGGTGCCGCTGGCATCCAATGGCTTCCGCCTCGACACGGCCGCCTTCATCGCCAACGCCCACAAGCTCAACCAGCGTGTCGACTACTGGACTGTCGATGAGCCTGCTGAGATGCGCCGCCTGCTCGCGCAGGGCGCCGACGGCATCATCACCGACCGGCCGGACCTGGCGCTGGAAGTTTTTCGCTCCCTGGGCTACAAGTAAGCGGCGCCCGCTCCGGGCCAGTCGTATCGCCGGGCGGCGCCCGTCCTTTGTTTCCGCGTGAGGTCACCATGCTCGTCAGCGATTTCATGACCCGCAACGTCAACACCGTCCAGACCACTTGCACCGTGGCCGAGGTGCGCCAGCTTCTGGCCATGTCGGAGTTCCGGCGTGTGCCCGTGATGGAGGGCGACACGCTGGTGGGCATCGTCGATGCCCACCACCTGATCGGCGAAGGTCCCGTCAGGCACTGCATGGTGCGCAATCCGGTGACCGTGCGCCCCGACATGCCGATCGAGGAAGCGGCGCGGGTGATGGCCGACCGCAAGGTGAGCGCGCTGCCGGTCCTGGAGAACGGCCACCTGGTTGGCATTCTCACCCAGACCGATTTGTTCCACCTCGGCGTCATGGCCTTGGGCGCACGCCAACGCGGCGTGCGCGTGACCCTCTTGGTGCCGGAGATGCGGGGCCTGCTGGCCGATGTGATCAACGCCATCACCAATGCCGGCGGCATGTTTGTGAGCCTGGTCACGATCAACACGCCCGACCCCGATACCGAGATCCTCACGGTCAAGATCCGGGACCTGAGCCAGCGCCAGGTCGAGGATATCCTGTCGGACCTCAGCGTCGAAGTCGAGGATATTCGCACGACGTGAGGCGGGGCGCGGCCTCCCGGTTCCTGCATCCGGCGCACTCGGCCTGAGGGCGGGCATCGTGCGCATCCTCTGCGTGTCCATCGACCTGCCCGGCCACGTGGACTGGGGCGGGTACCTGGAGACGGCCGTGGCCCTGCAGGCGCGCGGCCATGAGGTCACCTGGGCCAGCGGCGCCGGCATCGCCTCCCTGGTGCAGGGGCGGGGGGTGTCGTTTACAGCCCTGCCTTCGAGCGGCTGGCAGCACAGCCTGCCGCCCCTGGCTGCCGGGCTGAGTCCCGAGGCGCGGGCGGAGGCCCGCCGCCAGCGCGGGCTGGACGTTTGGCTCAATCCGGTGGAAGTGGGCGCGGCGCTGGCGACGCTGCGCGACCTGGCCGCCAGGCTGCAGCCGGAGGTTATCCTGGCGGAGCCGTATGCAGCGGCCGGGGTGCTGCTGGCCGAGCAGTTGGCTCTGCCCCTGGTCGTGGTCGGCCGTCCGGCGCTGCCGAAGGTTGAGGCCGCCGGCCCGGCCACGGAGGCCATTGCCCGCCTGTGCGTCGAGGCCGGCGTCCCCGGCGCCTATTGGGATGCCGGCCGGGGCATGCCCCGCTCGCCGCACCTGCACCTGGACTTCTTCTGCCGCTCCTGGTACGCCGACCTGCCCGACATCGCCCCTCAGACCCTCTTCTGCGGCGCCCTCCCACCCCGCCGCCCCTCACCCATCGCCTCGCCTCCCCTTGTCCTTGTCACACTCGGGTCGACCTTTGGCGACGATGAGGTCTTCTTCCGGCGGTCGGCGGCGGCTGTGCATGCGGCTGGGGCTGAGTCGCTGCTGGTCGTGGGGCGGCGCGCGCCGGAGCTGCTCAGGCGCCTGCAGGAGGCGCCTCCTCCGGGCAGCACCGTCACGGACTGGGTCGACTATGCCGCCATCTTCCCGCGGCTGGCGGCCATCCTCCATCACGGCGGGGTCGCCACCACCCACGCCGCCGCCGCCCACGGCCTTCCCCAGGTCGTGGTGCCCCATGCGGGTGACCAGATGCCCCAAGCGGCGCGTGTGACCCAGACCGGGGTCGGGTTCGGCGTCCGCCCCCAGGCTTTCACCGGCGCCGCGGCCGGGCAACTGGTGGCGCGCTGCCTGGCGGACTCCACCCTGCAGGCCCGCTGCGCGGCGTTGGCCACCGAGCTGCACGCCCTGGGCGGACCCGGCACGGCCACCGCTGCCATCGCCGCTCTTGCGGCCTGATCGCTGGTTTCCTGACCTCTACTTTCCCTGCGCCGGCGCGGCCTTGAAGATGCGCTGCAGGATCTCCGCCCGTTCCTTGGCACTGGCCCAGCGGGGTTGCGCGTAGTCCATCAGGACCGTGGTCAGGATCTCGGTGTTGAGCAGACGGCCGTTGTAGAGGGTGTGGCGGGCGATCAGGCCGGTGCGCGTCGGCCAGCTCCACATCTGGTCGAAGAAGAGGTTGCCAAGGCCGTAGACGATGATGCCGGGCCTGCCCTTATCGCCCTCGCCGTAGGGCTCCATGGCCTGAGGAACGTGGCTCTGCACGCCGGTGACGATGTCGGCGCCCGCTGCGCGCAGCTTCCGGAATACTGCCACCTGCCGCTCCGTCGGCGCCGGCTTGTAGCTCTCGTAGAACTGCAGCTCGATGGCGACGATGTGGCCGCTGGCCTTCAGGTCGCGGATGCTCTGCAGGATGGCGGCTTCGTTGCTGTCATAGTGGCATGCGCCCGGCTCCGTGGCGGTGGCCCAGGCTGATTTCGGCTGGTAGGCCAGCGCCGCCAGCAGAGCCAATTTCTGGCCGTTGTGTTCAAGCAGAAGCGGGGCGCAGGCCGCCTTTTCGTCCAGGCCGCTGCCGTACACGGGGATGCCGTTGTTCTTGTAGAAGGCCAGCGACTCGCGGGCGCCCTGGCGGCCGAAGTCGTTGACGTGATTGCCGGACAGCCCCACCACGTCGGTCCCGATGGCGGCGAGCGCCGCCCAGTAGCTTGGATCGGAGCAGAAGCGCAGGCTGTTGGCGGAAGTGTTGACCCGGCAGCCCTTGATGAACGGCACCTCGTTGCTGACATGAGTGATGTCGGCGCTGCGCAGGACGGGGCCGATGACGGCGGCCGGATAGGTGAGGCCTTTCTTCTCCATGCGGCTGGCGGTCATGCGCGACATGGCGGTGACCCCGGTCATGACGAAGGTGGTAAGCCGGCGGGGATCGCGGTTGGTGAGGGGTAGCAGCCCGGCGGGCAACAGCCGGACCAGGTCGGCGGCGTCTTTCCCCTGCAGCGTCCAGGCCACGGTGAGGGGATAGTCACTGGGCTGGAACTGGTTGCTGAGCGGGTTGGCGCCGTCCACCGCCAGCACTTTGAAGGCCGGATCGAGCCGGTCGAAGGCCAGGATGCCCACGGCGCCCGGCGTGCGCTGTAGGTCGGACAGGAGGTTGGCGCTGACCTGTACGGAAGTCGCCGCCCGCCCATACACGGGCGCCAGGGCCAGCGCCGCTTCCGGGGTCACGAACAGCTTCCCCTGGCCCGCGCCCTGCCAGCGCGCCTTGATCTCGCCGGCGCTGATCCCGTCCGCCACGGTGGCAAAGGGCACGACGGCGGCGTAGGTGGTTTGAGCCAGCATCGCAGCATCAGCGGCGCCGGCCGTAGGGACGCTCACAGGGAAGGCCGTGGCTTCGTCCACAGTGGTCGCCGCGACCACCTGCCGCTGGCCCGGCGCCAGGGACAGCGCGCCGGCGCCGCCGCCCAACCCCTCGGCCATACCGGCGGGGAGGTCGGAAGGAAGGAATAGGTGAATCGGCTCCGGCGCCGGCGTCGCCGCCGTCACCGGCGCGAGCGACCGTCCCACCTGCGGCCCCACCTGCGGCGCCGCCGCGGCAGCGCTGGTGGCTGCCAGCGCCATGAACCCGACGATGAGTGCGTACCACAGTCCTTTGCGAGTCATCTTGCCTCCTGGTCTAGCGGTCTCCTGGTTTCCTGTCCCTACTGCACCCGCGCCGGCGCGGCGTCGAAGATGCGCTGCAGGATTTCCGCCCGTTCCTTTGGGGTGGCCCAGCGCGGCTGGGCGAAGTCCTCGAGCACGGTGGTCAGGATCTCGGTGTTGAGCAGCTTGCCCTCATAGAGGGTGTGGCGGACGATGAGACCCGTGCGGGTGTCCCAGTCCTCCATCTGGTCGAAGAAGAGATTGCCCAAACCGTAGACGATGGCGCTAGGGCCCCCGGCTGCGTTGGCGCCGTAGGTCTCCAGCGCCTGGGGAACGTGGCTTTGCACGCCGGTGACGATGTCGGCGCCGGCGTCATGCAGCTCGCGGAACTCGATCACCTGCTGGTCGGTGGGGTAGGGCTCGTAGGTCTCAAGGTACTGCAGCTCGACGGCGACGATGTCCACTTTCTTGCTCAGATCGCGCACCATCTGCAGAATGCGGTCCTTGTTCGTATAGTAATAGCAGGCGCCGGGCTTGTCGGCCGTGGCCCAGGCCGACTCGGGCTCGAAGGCCAGGGAGGCGATGAAGGCGAAGGTGTTGCCGTGGTCCTCCCACATCAGGGGCGCGCAGGCTTCGTCTTCGTTCAGGCCACTGCCGTAGATCGGGATCTTGTGGTCGCGGTAGAACGCAAGTGACTCGCGCGCTCCGTCGTAGCCGTAGTCGTTGACGTGGTTGCCGGAAAGGCCCACGATGTCGGTCCCGATCGCCTCCAGCGCCTGCCAGTAGGGGTAGTCGCTGCACAGCGTCAGGTTCATGTAGGTGTTGTTGGGCTGGCAGCCCTTGATGAAGGGCACCTCGTTGCTGACGTGGGTGATGTCGGCTGCTTTGAGCGTGTCCGAGATGACCAGCGCCGGGTAGAGCACCCCCTTCTTTTCCATCTTGTCGGCGGTGCCGCGGGACATGGCGGTGACCCCGGTCATGATCAACTGCGTGAGGCGGTTGGGGTCGCGGTTGGTGGCGGGCACGGCCTTTTGGAGGATGGGCGCCAGGGTGCTGGCGTCAGGGCCGGCCACCGTCAGGGCCACGGCCAGCGGATAGCCTTCGGGCTTGAATTGGTTGCTGAGGGGATTGGCGCCGTCGACGGCCAGGACCTTGTAGGTGGGGTCGATCTGGTCGAAGGGCAGGATGCCCAGGGCGCCCGGCTCGGCGGCCAGGCGGGCCGGCAGCTCGGCGCCGGGCACGATCTGCGCCGGCATGGCGCCGAAGACCGGGCTGAGGGCCACCGCCGCCTCTTCGGTGACGAAGAGGGGAGCATCGCCGCCCCGCCACCGGTTGTTCAACTCGTCCATGCTGGCGCCGTCACGCACGGTGGCAAAGGGCGCCACCACGGCGAACACGGCCTGCGAGAGCACGCCCTCCCTGACCTTGCCGAGCGGGGCGGCGCTGACCAGGTTGGTGGCGCTGTCGATCGTCTGGGCCCAGTCCACGGCGGCGCCGGCCAGGGCGTTGGGCTGGTCGAGGGCGGCGTGGACCTTGCCTGCCAGGTCGGTGGGCACGCTGGGGCTGATGGCGACGGGGATGGTGCGGGGAACGGTAGGCTGCGGCGCCGGGGTGGGCGATGGTACGGCCGTGGCCGTAGGGGCGGGCAGGGTGGGGGCGGCGGGCGCTGTCGCTGCAGCGGGCGCTGTCGCAGGAAGGGTGGCCGCGGCGGTGGCCGGGGAGGGCTGCGCCGCCGGTGTAGCGGGTGCGGCCGTGGGCGCTTCGACACGGGCGGTGCAGGCCGCCAGCAGTAGGCCGGCCGGAAGGAGCAATCGGAAAAGCTTGGAAGCAGTGGGCATCATGGCAACAGGTATGGAAAGGGATGGACAAAACAGCGCCCATTGTAACGCGGGCCAGGGTGCAGGGGGAAGAGCGAAGGCGGTTTGTTTGGCCGGCCCCACCGTCTGCGCTATGATCGCTGCGGTCGTCCCATGCGCATCGATGTCTTTTCCATCTTTCCGGAGATGTTCGAGGGTCCTTTCTCCACCTCGATCATCAAGCGCGCGCGCGAGCGCGACCTGGTGGACATCCGGACGTACAACATCCGCGATTGGGCCATAGACAAGCACCAGCTCACGGATGATACGCCTTACGGCGGGGGCGGCGGCATGGTGATGAAGCCGGAGCCGCTCTTTGCCGCGGTGGAGGACGTGCGCGGAGAGGACGTTTGCCCCGTGATCCTGCTCACGCCGCAGGGGCGCGTGCTGACCCAGGCCGTCGCCGCCGAGCTGGCCGCCCGACCCCGGCTGATGCTGCTCTGCGGCCGCTATGAGGGCGTGGACGAGCGCGTGCGCGAGCACCTGGCCACCGACGAGATCTCCATCGGCGATTACGTGCTTTCCGGCGGTGAGCTGGCGGCGATGGTGGTCGTGGATGCGGTGGTGCGGCTGCTGCCCGGCGCCCTGGGCTTCGAGGGCTCCGCGGTCGAGGATTCGCACGCCACGGGCCTGCTGGAAGGGGCTCACTACACCCGCCCGCCGCTGTTTCGCGAATGGCCTGTGCCCGAGATCCTGATCTCCGGCCACCATGCCCGCATCGTGGCCTGGCGCCGCCAGCAGGCGCTGCTGCGCACGCTGGAACGCCGCCCCGACCTGCTCGCCACAGCCCCCCTCACCGCCAAGGAGCGCCAGTGGCTGCGGGCGCAGGGGTATGAAGGACCGTTCGCGGAAGCAGTGTGAGCACTGGTGCCAGTTGCTCGATGTTGTGCCCCCAGCTTGACTTTTCCAGACGGTTGTAATTACAATGTGTATACACCTGCTAGGTAAGGCAAGAAGGCCATGAGTACTATTCTGCGCACGCGCATTATCAAGATCGGAAACTCACAAGGAATCCGCATTCCGAAAACGCTTATCGACCTAGCTCAACTCCCAGAAGATGTGGAGATGGAAGCTGATGCTGAGCAGATCGTGATCCGACCCGCGCGACGTGCTCGCCAGGGTTGGGAAGAGCAGTTCCATCAGATGGCCTTGAGGGGAGATGATATGCCATTGGAGGATTTGACGATCTCAACATCTACATGGGATGACGAGGAATGGGAATGGTAATCAGGCGGTTCGAAGTCTATCTCGTGAATCTTGCCCCCGCTGTTGGCAGCGAGATCAGGAAGACCCGCCCTTGTCTTGTCATTTCACCCGACGAGATGAACCGGCAAATCCGGACGGTGATTGTGGCGCCTATGACCACGAAGGGGCAGAATTATCCCACTCGTGTTGACTGTACGTTCCAGGACAAGGTGGGACAGATCGTTCTCGATCAGATTCGCACTGTAGACAAGCAACGGTTGGTGCGAAGGCTGGGTGAAGTAGATGGTGGTAGTCAGACAAAGGTACTTGCTGTACTTGCTGAGATGTTCTCGCGCTAGCATCACCGGTGTCTTATCATCAGCTTGGGCCACGAAATGCCGATCGCGGAGAGCCGAAACTGTCGGTGTTCGAGCAAAGAAGCCACTTCGGTGTGGGTTGTGACGGCGTGCCTGACTGGATAGCGGAAAATCGCCCTCCGGCGTGATAATACGGTGTTCTGGACGGCCGCCAGGCGGCCCCATGACCCATGTCCTCATCAGCCACTGGAGTATCGATGTCCCCGGCAGCACCGCGCCCGCTCTGGCCCGTCGCCATCAGCGCCCTTCTCGGTCTTGTCCTCCTGCTCGTCGCCCAAACCACCCATCCCATCGTCCCTTCTGAGGATGCGTACATCACCTTCCGCTATGCCCGCAACCTGGCGGAGGGGCACGGCCTGGTGTGGAACCCGGGCGAGGATCCGGTGGAGGGTTCCACCGAGTTCCTCTGGGCGGTGATGCTGGGGGCTGGACACCGGCTGGGGCTGGAGGTGGAGACGGCGGCGACGGTCTTTAACCTGGTGTTTGGCGGGGCGACCGTCCTGTTGGTGGCGCTGGCGGGTTACAGCCTGGCCGGGCGCAGACTCCTGCCTTCGCTTTTTGCCGCCGCCACGTTTGCCGCAGGCCCTGTCGCCTATCACGTGCGCGCGGGTTTTGCCACGACGCTGTTCACCCTGCTGCTGACGGTTTCCTATGCGGCGGCAGCCCTGTTGGCGCTGCGCCGGCGCCGGGACAGGCTGCGCACGGCGGCTTTCGCGGCCTTTGCCCTCAGCGCCCTGCTGCTGGGCCTGACACGGCCGGAGGGCGTGTTCTACGCCGGGCTGGCCTTCCTGAGCCTGGTGATCCTGCTGCCTGGACCGGACCGCCGCCGGCTGGTGGTCTATATGCTGGCGCTTGCGGTTGTGCCCGGCTTGATCTACTTCGGCTGGCGCTGGCGCTACTTCGGCTATCTGCTGCCCAATACCTTCTACGTCAAGAGCACCGGTGGGCTGCTCCATCTGCGGTACCTGTCTCTCATCTACGAGATGTTCCGCTACATGGCGCCGCTGGTGCTGCTCATCGGCCTGGGGCTGCTGTGGGAACGCAGCACGGTCGCCTACAAACGACTCGTGCTTCTGCTGCCCGCCATCCTGTTCCCCTGGCTGTACCTCCTGATCGACCAGCTCCAGAACCTGGGCATGCGCTTCCAATACCCGGTGTACCCTGTCTTTCTCCTGGCCGGGGCGGCCGCGCTTGGTCTCTTCACCCCTTCAGGCAGATTGCGGGAAGGACTCCGGCCGGGCGCCGATCTCGTGGCCCTGGCGGGCGGGTTGGCGCTGGTCCTGTTCGGCGCGTTCGTGCTCCTGCCGCGACCAGCGCTGGTCGCCGCCCTGGTGGTGGCCATCTTCCTGCTGAAGCTGGCGGCAGACAGGGGGTGGCTGGGCCGCTTCCGACCGCACACGCCGCTCCTGTACGTCGTGTTGGCAGCGCTCCTGGTCCTGTTCAGCGTTCAGCGAAGCTACAGGCTGGCGGAGACCTTTTACCGCACGCAGTTCGATGATCGCGAGGCGGTAGGGCAGGCCTTGCGCCCGTTCGCAGACAAAGGCTACACGGTGGTGGCCAGCGAGGCGGGCTGGATCCCCTACTTCTCGGGATGGCGGTCGATCGATCCCTTCGGTCTCAATGACGAGAGGATTGCCCACGAAGGGTTGACCATGGACTACCTGGCGTCGGTGGCGCCGGATGTCATCATGTACCATGACATGACCAATCCTGATCCCCCGCGCTGGGCGGAGATGACCAGGGTCCTGCACGACTATGCCGAGAGCCACGGCTATACGCTGGCAGCTATCGTCGAGCGCCGGGGGCCCCAGGACCTCTATGTCTACTATGTGCGCTCCGACAACCCGGACGCTGCCGCTCTGATCAAGGCTATCACCAGCCCCACCCAATTCCCCTACCAGTACCGCGCTCCCTGAGCGCCAGGGACGCCGGGCCGACAGCAGCCTGCCGCCCCACCAGGTGGGCGATGTTGGTTTCCAGGACCGCTGTGGCGCCCGTGGTGTAGAAGCGGTGCGCGGGTTGGCTGTCTGCCGGCGCCAACAGGTCATGGGTAGCCAGCAGACGCTGGGCCTGGCGGGCAACGGCGGGCGCCGGGTCCACCAACGTCACCTCCTGGCCTACCACACGCTGGATAGCAGGGGCCAGGAAGGGGTAGTGCGTGCACCCCAACACGAGATGGTCGATCCCCACAGCCACCAGGGGGTCCAGCAGCCGGTGCAGGTCGGCTTCCACGCGGGGGCCGTCGAGCTCACCTGCCTCCACGTATTCCACCAGGCCGGGACACACCTGCGTGTGCACTTCCACGCCGTTGGCGTAGCGTTCCACCAGGTTGGCGAAGCGTTCGGCGTTCAGGGTGCCGGGTGTGGCCATCACACCCACCTTGTGCGTCACCGTGTGCGCGCTGGCGGGCTTGACCGCCGGCTCCATGCCCACGATCGGGACTTCCGGCCAGTGCTGGCGGAGGCTGGTCAGGGCCGCAGCCGAAGCGGTGTTGCAGGCAATGACGAGCAGCTTGGCCCCCCGGTCCAGCAGCCAGGCGGCGGCCTCGTGCGTGAGCGCTTCCACCTCGACAGACGTGCGCGCGCCGTAGGGCACGTGCGCCTGGTCGGCCAGGTAGAGGGTGCTTTCCGCTGGCAGCAGCGCCGCCAGCTCGCGCCAGACCGACAGCCCGCCGACCCCGGAATCGAAGACGCCAAGGGGGCGAAGTAGGGATGACGGCGGCCAGGTGGCCGCTCCTGGAGGCTGCGGGGTGGGTGTCATGGATCAACCTGGGTTCCGAGGTCGATTATAGAGCCAAGGCGCGACCATCACAACGCGTTGACCTCGTGTCACCTGCGTCTTATACTGCACCCGCAGCCCCGTTTTCCACACCGCCCTGGCCATGTCATCTCTCCTGCCGGATCGCCGCCGCCTGATCGTGCTCGCCTTGTTCTTGTTGGCGGCGGCTGCGCTGTACCTGGCAACCCTTGACAACGGGCTGACGCCGGGCAATCTCCAGGGCGGCGATCTGATCACTCACCAGTACGCCCAGGTCCAGGCGCGGCCATCCAACGCGCCGGGCTATCCGCTTTACACCCTGGGCGGCTGGTTGTGGTTTCACGGCCTCCGGGCTCTGCTTCCGGACGCCAATCCAGTGGCCGTGCTCTCCAGCTACTCGACCTTCTGGGCCCTGCTGGCGCTGGCGCTGCTGTTTGCACTGCTCTACCTTACGACGGCCGGCAACTTGGCCATCACGCTGGGGTTGGGCGCCTTCTACGCCGTCACGTATTTCTTCTGGTTCTATGCCGTCAGCACCGAGCAGTACGCCTCGGCGGTGGCGCAGACGCTGGCGATCGTCCTGCTGGTGCACATGTGGGATCGTGACCCGCGCGACCGCTACCTCTACGGCCTGGCGCTGCTGCTGGGGCTGGCCCTGGCGCACATGGTCACCGTGCTGGCGGTGCTGCCGGGAGTGGTCCTCTTTGTGTTGGCCAAACAGCCGGGGGTGCTGCGCCGGGGGCGGCTGGTCGCCGGCGCCGTGGTCCTGGCGCTCCTGCCGCTGTTGAGCTACGCCTACGTCTACATTCGCGGCGCCCAGCACCCGGAATGGCGCGGCGCCGGCGCCTGGTCCAGCACCTGGCAGTGGTTCCTGAGCTTTGTCTCCACCCGCCAGGGGCGGGGCGAGCTCACCTGGAGCCTGGGTCCGTTCGACGGCGGCTTCCCCCAGATGATCTGGCAGGAGCTGACCGTGGTCGTGCTCGTCCTGGGCGTCGTGGGGTGGTTCCTGTGGGAACGCCGCTTGACGATGCTGTACGGCCTCACGGCGCTCATCTACCTGGTCTTTTGCTACATCGACCGCCTGGGCAACTGGTACCAGGTGATCATGCCCCTCTACCCGCTCATCCTTGCCGGCGCCGGGGCGACCCTGGCCCGGCTGTGGGCCCTCTATCCGCACCGGCTCTGGCGGTGGGTGCTGGCGGCGCTGCTGGTTGCCCTCATCCTTCCCAAGGCCGTCGAAAACTACCCGCGGGCCAACCAGCGCGACCGGGTGGAAGCGACGGGACTGGCGCCCGGGGAGGCGCTTCTGGCGGCCAACCCGCCCACCGGCGCCGCCATCCTGGGCACGGCGGAGCAGCGGGCCGCGCTTGACTACCTGACGGTCATCGGGGGACTGCGCCGCGACCTGCGGCCGATCACGACCGCACAGGTGCGTGAAGTGCTGGCGGCGGGACGCCCCCTCCTCGTCAGCCTGGACGCCGCCAACTATGCCGCTGCCGAGGCAAGAATGCCGCTGCGCTATTCCGCCTGGGGACCGGACCTGCTTGTTGCTTCCACCGGCGCCCTTGCCTCCGTGCCCATCCCCGGGGCGGGAACCGTGAGCCAGCCCCTGGGCGATGGCCTCCGCCTGGTCGGGTATGAGGTGGCGCCCAAGGACCCTGCGGGGCGCTGGGAGGTCCGGCTGGCGTTCAAGGCTGATTCCGTTCCGGCCATGGATTGGGCGCTAAGCGTGCGCCCGCTGCAGCTCAGCGTCGAACTGGGGCAGCAGGACCATGCCGCCCTGGCGGCCGGAATGACGCCCACGACGGCGCTGCAGCCCGGCGAGACCGTGGCCGATGCCTTTCGTTTTGAGCTCCCACCCGGCGCCAGGCCTGACGCCGTGCGGCTCATTCTGTACCGCCGGCTGCCCGGCGGCAGCTTCGCCAACCTGGCCGAACTGGTGCTCCCCGTCCCCGGCGAGGGTTAAGCTCCCGGCGGCTGCCTGTCACGACAGCCGCCGGGCTATTACTCACAAAAGCGCGGGCTCAGGCTTCCTCTTCAACGCCCTGCTTGGCAGCAGCGGCTTCGAGCTCAGCGGTGGACAAAGCGCTCTTCTCGAACCCACCCTCTGGCTCAATGACGACCTTGAAGGCGGCATCCACATCGTGTGCCAGGTGAATGGTGACGGAGTGCTCGCCCACCTCACGGAGGGTATGCTCAAGACGAATGCGGCGGCGATCGATTTCCTCGCCCACCACCGACGACAGAGATTCGGCCAACATGGCGGAGGTCACCGAGCCGTACAGACGGCCCCCCTCGCCGGCGCGGGCGTGGAAGGTCAACACGGCGGCGTTGATGCGCTGGGCAAGACTGCGGGCAGCAGCCATCTCGCGGTTGCGGCGGCGATCGGCGGCCTGTTTGATCTGATCGGACTGCTTGCGCAGGCCGGGCGTGGCCGGCAGCGCCAGACCGCGCGGGATCAGGAAATTGCGAGCGTAACCCGGCTTGACTTTGCGAATCTGGCCGGCATCACCCAGACCTTCAACGTTTTTCTTGAGCAGGACTTCCATAACGGCGACATCCTCCGTAGGCATGCAAGACCGGCCACGTGAGGGCCGGTGCATTGAGTTTCATTATTGAAATGGGATAGTATGAACGGGACAGGAAAGTTTACCGCAGTCCTCGCCAAGCGGCAAAATCCTGGCAGGCTTCAGTTTGGCGGCGTTAACTGATTGGAGAGTGCCCCCGGCCGTGCTATACTCCAGGCGTTTGCCGCCGGTTACTGCCGCGTATCCAGCGATCCTCTCCTTTCCTGGTGTCATTGCGAACGAAGTGAAGCAATCCCCGAATGGTTTGGAGTTTGCTTCGGCCCCAACGGGTCTCGTCATGACAGCATAGGGAGTGGCTGGACGGACGTCCATCGCGGGGCGCCGGTCACTTACTAAAGACGTTCCAGGAGACACCACCTCAACCATGCGTCCAACTCGCCTGCTTCTCATCCTGACCGCCGCTGTCCTGGCGCTGTTTGCCGCCGGATGTGGCGGACAGGCGACGCCAGTCGCTCCGGCCAAGCCGAGTCCTACCCTCCATCCTACCTTCACGCCCACGCCCCTCCTGCCGACGGCGACGCCTGTTCCGCCGACCCCGACGCCGGAACCGCCGACCCCGACGCCGGAACCGCCCACGGCGACGCCCGAGCAGCCTACACCCACGCCTGAGCCCGCCCATGTGGAGGTGGTGGCCCCCACCGTGAATCTACGCGCCGGACCGGCTACGGGCTTCGCCCTGGCGGGCCGCGCCTTCCAGGAGCAGACTCTGCCGATCCTGGGCCGCAACGAGGCGGGTGACTGGTTTCGCGTCCAGTCGGCCGACGGCGGCGAAGCCTGGGTGACGAACGATCCGACCCTGGTGCGTATCGTTGGCGATGTCGCCGGCGTCCAAGTTGCTGAGAACATCCCCGTGCTGCCGACACCGCGCCCGCAGCCGACCGCCCGGCCCCGCCCTGTCCAACCCACCCAACCGTCTGCCCCGGCCCCCACGCAGGCGCCGGCCTATCAGTTCGCCAAGCTTAGCCTTGATCCGCGTGTCAACACGAATCCCATCGTTACCCTGTTCGGCGGTTTGTACGACAGAACGCTGAATCTGAAATCGCCCATCAGCGGCTACAAGATGGTGGCCGTGTCACCTTCGGGCGAGCGTAAGGAGGCCGATTTCGGACCGGTGTTTCTGCGCGGCAATCCCGGACTGGGAGACGAATTCCTCTACAATGCCAAGATCGAGTTTCCTGCGACCGGGGGTACTTACCGGGCCTGGGTCGCCGATCCGGGCGGCAACCAGGTTGCTGAGGCTTGGGATCTCGCGGTCACCGGCGATATGCGCACGTTCTTGCCCCGTTGGAAGCAGCCGTAAGCTCTGGCTCGATCTGATCCTGATTCTGTCGATTCCTGTGTCCCTCGCGTGACCTCCGACCGCCACACAGCCACGGCGTCTCGCCGTGGCTTGTTTGTTGTTGCCATCCTCCTCATGCTGACCAGCCTGGGCTGCACCAGCGTGGGCCGGCTTGTCGTTGCCGCCACGCCGACGCCCACGCCCACCGGCCTGCCGACGTTGCGCCCTACCGACACCATCACGCCAACGCCGACGGTCACGCCGACGCCGACGTTCACTTCGACGCCGACGCCGACGATCACGCCGACGCCGACGATCACACCGCCCTTCACGCCGACGCCTGTGGGGCCGAGCGCCCGCGTCATCGCCGAGACCGTCAATATCCGCAACGGTCCCGGCACGACCTTCGAGGCCGTGGGCCAGGTTGGACAGGGGCAGACAATGTCAGTGGTGGGCACCAATCCCGAGCGGAGCTGGTGGCAGATCTGCTGCCTGGACGGCGGCCGCTCGGGCTGGGTGGCGTCGAGCATGGTAGAGGTCACAGGCTCCACCGACGCCCTGACCATCCAGAACCTTCCCACCCCGCCCCCGCCTCCGCCCCCCGATACCCCTACCCCCATTCCGCCCACCCCCACGCCGTCACCCCTGTTCTACCAGGGACAGGGACCGTGGTGGGTGGACACTGACAACGATCTGTCAACCCTCTGGGTGAAAGTCTACTCCGGCAGCACCGGCACGGAATATCCTGTCGGCGGCTGGCGCCTTCAGATCAAGCGCAACGGGGTGGTTTATGCGACCTCCAATCCTTCGCTGAATCACTTCGAGAATTCGATCCTGGGTGGGCCGATCAAAGACACCTACCTCCCGTACAACATCAAGTTCGAGATTCCCAGCCCAGGCGTCGCCGACTGGGAGATCGCCTTGATCGATGGCAATGGAAATGTCCAGTCGCCCGTCGTGAAGTTCAGCACTTCGCCCGGCAATCCCAAGAAGCAGATGTACGTCGGCTTCCTGCAGGCGGGAACGTAGCCCATTTCTGAAACGTCTCCAACTGAGAGTGATGAGCGCAAGACGTGAAGCGCGAACCGCTGACGGCGGCGTTTCACGTCTTGCCTTTCCTGTCGTGCCTGCTCATGCGATCTAAGCCGAAGCTCGATCACCGCTTCCTGCTCATTTGCGTCGTGCTTGCGGGTTTGGCGCTGCGGATGGTGCGCCTGGACTTCCAGCCGCTGTGGTGGGATGAGGGTTACAGCGTTTGGTTCGCAGGACAATCGCTGTTGGAGATGGTGCGGCTGACGGCGGCTGACATTCACCCGCCGCTCTACTACGCGCTCCTGCACCTCTGGACGCTGGGCCTGGGTCTGGCGCCGGTGGCGCTGAGGTTGTTCAGCGTGGCGGCGAGCGTGGTGGCGATTCCCCTGGCCTATCTGCTGGGACGTGACCTGCAGGGACGTCGCGCCGGTCTGCTGGCCGCGGCCCTGGTCGCGCTCAACCCGATGGCCATTTTCTACGGCCAGGAGGTGCGCATGTACGGGCTGGCGACGACCTTCAGCTTCCTGGCCCTGTGGGCAGGGTGGCGTTGGTCCCAGCCATCTGCCCCTCGCCGCTTCGGCGTCACTTATCTGCTGGCCCTGACCGCGGGCCTGTACACGCTTTATTACTTTGTGCTCCTGCCGCTGGCGCAGTTTATCTGGGTGCTGGCGGCGGCGCGTTCCCGGCTGCGGCACTGGCTGGCTGCTGTCGCCGGTGCGGCGCTGCTCTACCTTCCCTGGGTGCTGTACGCGGGCCCCAAGCTGCTGAACTATGTCGCCTACAAGGTGGTGCAGGACAACGACACCCCGCTGTCGCTGTTGCCCTATGTAGGCCACCATCTCTCGGCATTCCTGGCCGGTCACCTGGAGGGCCCGCTGGCGCCGCTGTGGCCCTGGGCGCTGCTCCTGCTGGCGCCCCTGGCGGCGGCCTTGTTCTTGCCGCAGCCGGCGGCGGCAGGGTCTGCCGCGCCGGGCAAAACGACCGCCAAGGCCGGGGCGGACGGCCGGGCGCCGCTCTACCTGGGTCTGGCCCTGCTCATTCCCCTGGCCGTCGGCTTCGTCCAGCAGAGCCGTGCTCCCTTCCTTCCCGACCGCTTCGAGCGTGTGCTCCTTTTCGCAGCCCCCGCCTTCTGGGTCCTGGCGGCCATTGCCCTTGACCGGCTGGCGCGGCGCTTGGCGGTGCTGGCGCTGCTCCTGGGCGCCGCCATCCTGGCCGTCAACGCCGCAGCCCTGGCCGCCTTCTATACCGTCCCGCGTTACAGCGACCACGATTACCGGCCCCTGGTGGCCGAGGTGGGGAATGCGGCGGCGCCGGGCGACAGCGTCTTCGCCATCTTTCCCTGGCAGGTGGGCTATTTCTGGTCCTATCTGCCGCCCGGCGCGCGGCCAGATATCGTTCTCAGCCCGGCGGTGGATTGGGGGCCTACACTGCAGACCGCACTGGACGGCCTGCTGCAGAAAGGAACCGTGTGGTTCCCTGAGCATCTTGCCCTGGGCGCCATTCTCGAAACGGCAGCCGAGGGACATCTCGACCAGAACAGCTACCAACTGATGAACCGCTGGTACGGCGCCGATACCCGCCTGACTGCATGGTCTTCGCGCGAACCTGAGGGCGGCGCAGCACTGGCTGCACCTGTCCATTGGCAGAACGGCGTCAGCCTCGTCAAGGCCACGGCAGCGCCTGTCCCGATCCCGGCAGCCAATGCCCGCCTGCTGCTGGACCTTGAGTGGCAGGGCGACCGGCCGCTTGACGCCGAGCACACGACGTTCTCGCTCTGGTTCCAGGATGCGGCGGGCAATCGTTGGGCGCAGCGCGATGTCAATCCCTTTGGCCAGCCCTACCCGCCGCTGTCCGGTAGTTCGGCGCCCTGGGCCAACGCGGACCACATCGCCATGACGGCGCCGGCAGGCGTCCCGCCCGGCAGCTACGCGCTGATGGCCGCCATCCTGGATGCCTCCGGCAGCCCGGTGTCGCTCGCCGGCTCCTCGGCAGGTCCGGCGGCGCGGCTCGGCGACATCACGGTCACGCTGCCCACAGCTCCCGTTTCACTTGACGCCCTGCCCATCCAGGAACCCCGCCGTGTCCATGGGAGCGGGATCGACTTTCTCGGTTTCAGCCGCAGCGATGGACCCTACCTGGCGGGGGACGACCTGGCGGTCAGCCTGTTCTGGCTGCCGCGCCAGCCTCTGTCCCCTGATCGTCATTATTTCCTGCAGCTTCTCGACAAAGGGGGCCATCCTGTTGCCAACAGCGAAGGCCCGCCGCTCGCCGGGTATCCGACCTCGGCATGGGCGGCCGGCGTTCCCCTGCAGACCCAGCATCATCTGCGCATTCCCGCCGATCTGCCACCTGGTGACTACACCCTGATCGCCGGCCTGTTTGACCCGGCCAGCGGCGGCCGCGTCCACTGGGGAGGCGCGGATGCCCTGCGCCTGGCGACGGTGCGCACGCAAAGCCGTCCCCACAACTTCACCGCCCCCACACCACAGCAAGCGCTCGACCTCACGTTCCAGGGCGGGCACCGGCTTCTGGGCTACGATCTGGCGCAGGCTGACGGCGCCGTGACGCTGACGCTCTACTGGCAGCCGGCCGGGGCGACGGGCGCTCGTTACCGCACCTTCGTGCACCTGGTGGGGCCGGACGGCGCTATCCTGGCCCAGAGCGACAAGGAACCCGCCGAAGGCGCCCATCCCACCACCTCCTGGGTGGGGGGAGAGATGGTCGCCGACACCCATGTCCTGAACCCACCGGCGCCGGTACCGCCGGGTCCTTACCGGCTCGAGTTCGGCCTCTACGATCCTGCGAACGAACAGCGCCTGCCCACCGTCGACGCCTCAGGCGCTGTTGTCGCGGACCATGTCGAAGCAAAGACGTTGAACGTTCAACGCTGAACGTTCAACGTCTTTCGCAGTCTTTCCACGTCCTGGAAAGCCAGCTCGTCATAAGGCAGGTCGTCTTCGGCAAACCAGGCCACCTCGGAGACATCATCGCCTGGGGTAAGCTGTCCTGTCACCGGCTGGGCCGTGAAGAGCAGGAAGACGCCGGGCTTGGTTGGGTCGGCATTGGGATAGACATCGATCACAGCGCCGACCTCGACGCGCAGGCCTGTCTCTTCTTCCACCTCGCGGGCAAGCGCCTGGCGGGGCTGCTCGTCGTATTCCACAAAGCCGGACGGCACCGCCCAGAAGCCCTTACGGGGCGGCACCGCCCGGCGAATGAGGAGCAGCCGGCCCTCGTTGAGCACGAGGGCGCCGACGGCCATTTTGGGATCGCGGAAGTGAATAAAGCCGCACGCAGGGCAGTAACTGCGCTCACGGCCGAACAGGGCCTTTTGCGCGAGCGGCGATGCGCACTGGGGGCAGTAGCGATATGCCGCCAATCAGGCCTCCACCGCCCGGCGCGCCGCCCGCAGATTGCCCATGGGCGTGGTGATGAGCGATACACAGCCGGTGCTGAGGATGAAGCCGCGGCCATCCGTTTGGGCGATGGCATCGGCGGCTTCGGCAGCCACGTCCTCAGGCGCCCCGCGCATCATCGTCTCCAACTGCCGCAGACCCCCGGATAGACCGCCGCCAAAGGCCGCGCGGGCGGCGGCCAGCGAGGGGCCGCCCTCGCGATCGTGCCAGTTGATGGCCTGCACCGGGGCGTCCAGGAAGAGATCGAAATAGGCCTCGGCCGCGTGCAGGTGCAGCAAGTTGAACCAGAAGAGCTCCTTCGCTGCAGCCAGGATGGTATGATCGTAGGGCAGTCCGAACCGCCGGTATTCGTCGGTGGTCAGGTGCTGGGGAGTGGCCAGTTGGATGGCGAAGTAGATGCCTGCCACCCCGGTCGGGCGTATCGCCTCCAGGAAGCGGAGCGTGGTCTCGGTGATCACCTTCAGCGCCGCCTCCACCGCCTCTGGATGCTGCCGCACCTCGGCCAGGACGCGGTCGCCGCCAGCCAGGTACTTGAGCTGCGAGGTCGGGCTGAAGATGGTCTGGATGAAGGGCGTCTCCTGTCCGAGTTCCCTGCCGATCATGTCCAGGCAGCGCACCTGCCCGCCCATGCGTCCCTGCTTCGGATCCTGGGGCGCCAGCCGCAGCCAGTCCGCGGCCGTATGGATGGGGTGCGCGACGTAGTTCCGGCTGCCTTCATCGCCGCCCAGCCAGACAGATGCGGCCCCCCAGCCCTCGACGCAGAAGTTGGAGTCGGGGGTGACCTTCACGAAGTCAAAGTCGAATTGCCGCTGCCAGTCGACGGTGGAGCGCGCCAGCTCTTCGGGGATCTGGTCATCGCCGGGCCAGTGCCGCCACAGCGCCACGCCGGGGCGGTCGGCTTTCTCGCCGGCAGCCAGTCGTTCCAAACGCTCACGTTTTGTCAGGGACATGGTGGGTTCCTCGGAATGGAGAATTTGAAGTGGTAACTCAGGGAAACCGGTGGACCGGGGCCATCCAGCCCCGGATTTCCGGTCTACGGCTTTTCTGCTATCCCGGCCCCCTCCGGAATGGCATAGCGCATGATAACCCTGCGACCCGGGGGCTCGGCGCAGACGGTGAAGCCCGCAGCGGCGAAGGTGGCGGCCGATCCCATGTAGCTCGTGACAGGGGGATTGCCGCGCCTGTCAGGCGATGGGTACGCCTCAACGATGTGGCCGCCCTGTTGAGCGACGTAGTCCACGGCAGCGCGGATCAGGGCAAGCGACACACCCTGGCGGCGGTAGGGCCTGGCCACGAAGAAGCAGACAATGGACCAGACAGGCTGGTCGTCCAGCCGCTTCAAGGGCCGTGAGCGTTCAAGCGAGCCGAATCGCTCACGCGGCGCCACCGAACACCAGCCCACCACTTCGTCACCCGCATAAGCCAGGATGCCGGGGATTTCGCCGCTGGCGACGATACCTTGCATGGCCTGCCGGTTGCCCTCTCCGGCCTGCCGGCTGAACTCTGAGCGCTTCAGGCGCCACCACATGCACCAGCAGCCGTCAGCCCCGTTCTTGCCGAGCAGCCGCTCGAAGTCAGCCCAACGGTCCGGCGTCAGCGGATTGAAGGCGAGGGCGGCGACCGCCTGAGGAGAGGTGGACATCGCTGCGGATTGTAGACCAGCGCCGGATCACCGTCAAACGGCCTGTGGCCCTGAGGTGCCGTTCATCGCTTGGCGTGACATCCGGCGGGCGAGGAAACCTCGCCCCGACAACACCCATCTTTGTGCGTAGATGCGGAGGTCACGTCGTCCCGGCCACCTCGCCCCCGATCCCTGTCCATCCAACCCATCGGGTCCGGCCTTTGCGGGCTCGTAGACGGTGCCGCCCTGCCAACACAGGCACCGCCTTGCGCGACGTAGAGATCGTCGTTCCCCATTTCATCGGTTACTCTCAGTTGTTCCCCTTTGCCCGTGACGCGCTTCACTCCCCCCGCAGCACCGCGGCCACGGCCATGCGCCCCACCCGGAGGGCCGGGTAGATGCCCGCCAGCAGCGCCGCCGCCAGCGCGATCAACAGCGCCGCCAGGAAGGGCTGGGGCGTGATTTGCATCTGCAGCGTCCAGCCGAACGCCCGCACGTTGATGACATAAACCAGGATCAACGACAGCACCAGCCCCGTCGGCCAGGCCAGGATGCCCGCTACCAGCCCCATCAGGCCCGTCTCCAGCAGCACGAGCTGAGCGACCTGGCGCACGGTCAGGCCCAAAGCCCGCAGAATGCCCAGGTCGCGCGCTCGTTCGAGCTGGAGCGCCAGCAGCGCCGACAACACGCCGACAAAGGCAACGAGCGTGGCCAATAGGCGCAGTGCCGCCGTGATGGCGAAAGTGCGGTCAAACACCACCAGGGCGTTGGCGCGCAGCGCCCGGTTGGGCTGCACCAGCACCTTCTGCAGGGGCGTCAGCCGCGCCGACAGGGCATTGGTGTTTTCGTCGACATCGCTGCCGGGGTTCAAGTCCACGGAGAGTGCCGTGACGGCCTGGTCTTCCCACAGCCGGCGGTAGTTGTCGAGGCCCATCATCACGATGCCCGCGCTGGAGGCGTAGTCGTAGTAGATGCCTGCCACCGGGAAGGTGCGCGGCCCGGCGGGCGTTTCCAGGGTCACCTGCCCCCCCTGACGGGGCAAGCCCACGCGGTTGGCGTATGGTTCCGACACCAGGACGCTCCCTTGTTCAACCTGCCGCCACATGGCTTCCGGTGTGCCGCTGGAAGCGGCAAACAGCGAGGCGCCATAGGTCAGCTTATCGACGGCCGCCACCTGCACCGGTCCCTGCGGCGAGTCCACCTGGGCGCGGCGCAAGGTGCGAATGCTCGCCGCGTCCGGCCAGGCTGCGACCGCCTGCACGACCGCCGGGTCGAGGATGCCGGAGTTGTCGGCCGCGGTGACGCCCGGAACGGTGATGTAAATGTCGCCCTGCAGTGTCTGCGACAGCCAGGTCTCCACCGTGCCGCGAAAGCTGTCGATCATGAGGGTGACGCCAATGGTGACGCTGACGGCCACCATCAAGGCGGCAATGGCCACCGAGCTGCGGCTGAGCGATTCGGACACATCCCGCGGCGCCATTCGCCCCAAGGGGCCCAGGAGCGGGCGCAGGAGGGAGGGCGCCTGCCCCATCGCCACACGCGTGACCAGGGGCGTCTGCATGGCCAGGCCGATGATAATGCCCGTAATGCCTGCGAAGGCCAGGGTAAGGCTCTTGCTGTTCAGCAGAAGCAGGACCGTTCCCCCTGCCATCAGCCCCAAGCCTGCCAGCGCCAGCCGTGGCGCAGCGCGGACGAAGCTGTCCTCGATGGCCGAACGGCGCAGGGCGCTGCGCGGGGAGACGCTTGCTGCCTCCCTTGCGGGTGGGAAGGCAGCGCCCGCCGTCGCCAGGAGACCGACCAGGAAGCCCTTGAGCAGGCTGGCGACTGGCACCTCGAAGCTGTTGACCGTGGTTACGAAGTAGAGATCGTTGACAGTCTGGCTGACCAGCGCCACGGCTCCTCGCCCCAGGAGGACGCCGAGTCCCAGGCCCAGCGTGGACCCCACCGCCCCCACCAGGGCGGCTTCGGCGAGCACCAGGCCGAAGACCTCCCTGTCGGTCACGCCGAGACAGCGCAGGGTCCCGAACATCTCCCGGCGCTGGACGACGGAAAACGTCACCGTGTTGTAGATCAGGAACATCCCCACCACCAGCGCCAGCAGGCTCATGGCGGTAAGGTTGACTTGAAAGGCGCGCGTCATCTCGGACACGGTGCCGTTGCGGGCTTCGGCGGCGAGGAGGCGCGCCCCGGCCGGGAGCAGGCTCTGGATGCGCGCCAAGGTCTCTGCGTTGCCGTCCGGCAGGATCAGGTCGATCCGATCCAGAACCCCCAGGCGCCCGGTGATCTCCTGGGCCGTGCCAATGTCGGCCACCACCACGCCCTCCATGGTGCGGCGGCTGTACCCGTCCTGGGGCGCCAGGAGTCCGGCGACATGGCCCTCCACCAGCCTGCCTTTGATCTCGAGGGTCAGGGGATCGCCCGCGGCCAGACCATAGCGCTGCGCCAGGTCTGCCGACAGAAGGAGTGCCCCCGGCTGCGTCAAAAATGCCGTCAGGTCATCGGGGGAGCGGCTGCCCTGGCCAAACACATCGCGAAAGGGGCTGTCGGCAAAAGGATCGAGCCCGAGCAACTGGAGAGGACGGTTGCCCAGTTGCGGCGAGCTCAGGTAGGCGCTGATGACCGGCGCTGTGTTGCGCAGCCCCCCTTCCACCCGCAGCCTGGTGTAGACGGACTCGTCGAGACCCTGCGGTCCTCCCACGATTTGGTGTGTCGCCCGGCCTGCCAGCGCCTCGGTGCTGAGGTCGAAAGCGCGGCTTGACCCCGAATTGGCGATGTCGATGGCCACGACCACGGCCACCCCCAACGCCACCCCCAGGATCATCAGCAGCGTCGCCCAGGGCCGGCGCTGAAGATAGCGCAGGCCGTTACGCCAAAGGACCGGCATCAGATGAGCTGTCCATCGCGCAGGTGCAGGATGCGGTCGGCGCGGCCGGCAACTTCGTGGCTGTGCGTCACCAGCACCATGCTGTGACCCCGCGCCCGCGTGAGCCGTTCCAGCAGGTCCATGACGATGCGGCCCGTGTTCTCGTCGAGATTGCCGGTCGGCTCATCGGCCAACACGACTTCGGGCTCGTGGACGAGAGCGCGGGCGATGGCCACGCGCTGCTGTTCGCCCCCGGAGAGCCGATCCGGGAAGGCGCCGCCGCGATCGCCCAAGCCTACCTCCGCCAGCATCGCCAGCGCCCGCGCCGTGGCTTCCCGGCTGCCGGCGCCCGCCAGCTCCAGGGGCAGCGAGACGTTCTCGCAGGCTGTGAGGGTTGGGATGAGGTTGAAGAACTGAAAGACGAAACCAATGCGGCGGCGACGCACAAGAGTGCGATCCCGTTCGCTCATCTGCGTGAGCTCCTGCCCCAGCAGCCAGATGCGGCCCTGGTCAGGCTGATCGATGCCGCTAATCAGGTTGAGAAGCGTGCTCTTGCCGCTGCCGCTGCGTCCGAGCAGCGCGGTGAACTCGCCCTCGGCGAAGGACGCCGAGGCGTTCGTCAGCACGGCGCGCAGTTGCTCGCCTTCGTGATAGGATTTGCTCAGGTTCTCGAAGCGAATGACCGCTTTCATCCCGGCAGGCGCGCGGGAGTTGGAGGGTGGCATGTCAGAAGGTATGGTGGCAGAGAGATGGACCGTCCCCTATTCCGGAGGCGCCCGGCCGGGCCGGGCAGCCGTGGCCTACTGGTTGGCGTCGAGCAGCCGGGGCAGCACCCTGTTGGCCATGTGATAGACCACATCGCTGTCGGAGACAACGGCCACGGGACGAACGCGATCCCCTTCCGGCTCGACTACAACCACCCGGTGAATATGCTTGTCCTGCAGCAGTTTGGCGGCGTCGCCCAGCAGCGCATCCGGGGCGATCGTCACGACCTCACGGGTCATCCAGTCGCGACACAGTTCCGAAGGCCAGCGGTCGGGCTGGGCAGTGGCAGCGCGCACCACATCGGTGCGCGAGATCACGCCCTCCAGTAGCTCGTCGTCGTCGACCACGACCAGGCAACTGATGTCCTCGCCAACAAGTGTATTGACAACTTGGGCCAAGGTGTCTTCAGGCCGGCATTTCATGATGCCCAGCCGCTTCGCTGCGGCGACGGTGATGGATTGCATGGCAGGCACCCTTCGGGAGTGGAGCGGGCTGGCAGTGCGTAGGCACCGTGCCCGATGAGGTCACACTCCAACTTTAGCATCCCCCCCGGTGTCCGTCAAGCAGTTCTGACTTGCCGGAAACCGGCCGCGCAGGCTCGGAAACAGACTCTTGTTCCCCTGTATCAAACGAAAGGGGGCTCCCGCCAATGCCGTGGCGTTGGCGGGAGCCCCCTCTGCTTGGCCCGGAACAGGGTTTGTCAGGCTTTGGGCAGCAGACCTGCGTTCTCGCAGTAGGCCAGGATCTTGCCGGCCGACTCGGCAACCGTTTCGTTGGCCGTGTCGACGACGACCTCGGGGCTCAGGGGAGCCTCATAGGGATCATCGACGCCGGTGAAGCCCTTGATCTCACCGCGCAGCGCTTTCTGATACAGGCCCTTGACGTCGCGCGCCATCACGGTGTCCAGCGAGGCATCGACAAAGACCTCGACGAAGCGGTCGGGGCCGACCATCTGGCGGACCTCATCCCGAACTTCGCGATAGGGGCTGATGGCGGCGGCGATGTTGATCACGCCATATTTAGTCAGCTTGGCGCACACGAAGCCGATGCGCCGGATGTTGATGTCGCGATCTTCCTTGCTGAAGCCCAAGCCCTTGCTGAGGTGAGTGCGCACGACGTCGCCGTCCCATACTTCGACTGCCAGGCCGCGGCGGTTGTGAAGCTCATCGTACAAATAGTCGGAGATCGTGCTTTTACCGGCGCCGGAGAGGCCGGTGAACCAGATGGTGAATCCTTGGTGAAGAGCCTTGTCCATGATGTCTCAAATTCCTTTTCGGGTTCAAGCCGGCCCTTGCCGGCGTATGATGCAGTGGAATGGCCAGTGGGGTCTCGCAGCTCAGTTCGCCCCGATCTGGGCGCTCAGGGGGCGCACCAGCCCGCGGTCCAGGAGGTACTGCAGGATCGTGCGCGCATTCTCTTCGGCGGAGTGGTTGGCGCCGTCAAGGTGAATCTCAGGATGCTGCGGCGGCTCATAGGGGTCGTCGATGCCCGTGAACTCCTTGATCTCGCCCCGGCGGGCCTTGGCGTACATCCCCTGGGTGTCGCGCTGCTCGCAGATCTCCAGGGGCGTGTCGACAAACACCTCGATGTAGCCTTCTTTGCCCACCACGGCGCGTACGTCGTTGCGGGTGGCGCGGTAGGGACTGACGGCGGCACAGATCACGGCGCCGCCATGCCGCACGAGTTCCGATGCCACAAAACCCATGCGGCGGACGTTGGCGTCGCGATCGTGCTTGTCGTAGCCAAGGCCCTCTGACAGGTTCGTGCGCACCACATTGCCGTCCAACAGCGTGATCTGCCGGCCATGTTCCAGCAGCAGCACGGTGAGCACCTCGGCCACGGCCGACTTGCCGGAGGCGCTGAGACCGGTCAGCCAGACGCAGAAGCCCTGCCGGTGCATGGGCGGATAAGCGTCGGCCAGGATGTCGGCAACCTGGGGACGGGTGAACCAGTCGGGCAGCTTCTGCCCGGCCGCCAGGTAGTTGTCACGCACCTGCGTGCCGGAGATGTTGGCCACGCGTGCGGTTTTGGCCACCTTGTCTTCTTCTTCGTAGCGATCTTCATCCGGCAGGTAGACAAGCTGTTTAAACGGAACCATGGTCACGCCCAACTCCTCGCTGCATGCCGCGACCAGTTCCTGCGCGTCATAGGGGCCGTAGATCGGTTTGCCGGTGGAGTCGTTGCCCGGACCGGCGTGGTCGCGACCGACGATGAAGTGGTTGGCGCCGTGGTTGCGGCGAATGATGGCGTGCCACACAGCCTCACGCGGTCCGGCCATCCGCATCGCCAGGGGCAGCAGCGACAGCAGGATGCGATCGGGGTCGTAATGGTTCTCGGCCAGGGCCATGTAGGTGCGGACGCGGGTGTAGTGGTCCACATCGCCGGGTTTGGTCATGCCCACGACCGGGTGCAGGAGCAGCACGCCATCCACCTCGGCAATGGCGCGTTTGGTCAGCTCTTCGTGCACGCGGTGCAGCGGATTGCGGGTCTGGAAGGCCACCACATTCTTGTGGCCGTAGGTTTCCAGCCGGCTGCGCACCTGGGAAGGCGTCAGGCGCAGGTCCTTGAAGTCATAGTGCGCCGGAAGCTGAAGCACGCGCAGCGGGCCGGCGATGTTCACAGGCCCCCAGCGATGCATTTCCGCCACGAGGGGATGCCGCAGGTCGAGGGTGCCGAAGGCCTTGGCCGCCACCTCGTCGCGATTCCACTCGTAGATCTCCTCTACGGTCATGAGGGCCAGCAAGTCATTGTTGGCCCCACGCAGGGCGATCTCCTTGCCCACCTGCAGATCGGGACTTGGCTCGACCGCCAGGGTGACGGGAATGGGGAAGAGCAAGCCGTTGGCGAGCCTCATCTCATCCAGCACCCGCTGGAAGTCGGCCTTGCCCATGAAACGGTCAAGCGGCGAGAAGGCTCCGGTAGCCAGCATCTCCAGATCGCACTCCGCGCGGGCGGAAATCTTGATCGATGGCAGCTTGCTGGCATAGGCCCTGAGTTCAGCCACCTCCTCCGCGGACGCCAACAGGTCGACGAGCTTCCCCCCATAAGGTGAGATCAAAGTCGTCGGCGTATTCGTCATTGCCATTTTGAGCTCCAGTTAGTTCATCTGTGGGCCGTCGCGCAGGTGCATGAGATTTGGTCCCCGTGCGAACGTCCGTGGTCTGCCAGCCGCCGGTCAAGCAAGAGGGGGCGCTTAGGCCCCCTCGACCGGACGCTGCTATCGAAGATTGCGCCTGGGGAGACCCAGGCGCAACACGCTATTTTAGTCAGGGCCGCGACAAGCGCCAAAATCGGGTCGTCTGTTGATCGAAAACGCGATGACGTTGCCACGGCCTTGGCATCGGTGCTATCATGCCTGTTCCGCGGTCGAATTGCGGCCGCCGCCATCCCCATTCCGTTTCTTTTCTGCCGTCCCATGATCGCCCTATCGTTCGCTGCTCTTTTCCTCGTCGTTGGTGTTGGCATGCTCGGAGGCGCTATCTTTGGCTGCCTGCGTAACCGCCGGCTCGGTTTGCTGGGCATGACGTTGGTGGCATGGACTCTGGCTGCCGCCTTCCTGCTCACGGGCTGCACAAGCAGCCCCCAAACGGCCGCGCCCACTGAAGTTGCCACCGTCGTGCCCCCGACTTCTGCTCCCACGGTTGCGCCTGCCACGCTTGAGCCCACCGTCGCTGCGACCCCTGCAGCGACCGTTGTCCCTACGGCTGAAGCCTCTGCCACGACCGCACCTGAAGCCACCGTCACCGACGAGATGAACGAGGCCACGAATCCAGGTTCCTCGTCTCCTCTGCCGACGCCCACCGAAGAACCCACCCTTGAACCGATGCATGGCCGGATGTTGTTCGCTTCCGAGCGGTCGGGCAATTTCGACATCTGGGAGATGGACCTCTCTGCGCCTGAGAAACTGACCAGGCTCACCGACAATCGCGCTGCCGATGTCGAGCCACGTTGGTCGCACGATGGCAAGCACATCGTGTTCAGCAGCGGGCGCGACGATCCCAACGGCATCAACGAGATCTACACCATGAACAGTGACGGCAGCGACCAGAAGCGTCTGGTGGCCTGGCCGAACAGTTACGAGTGGGGCGCCGTCTACTCGACCGACGACAAGTGGATCGCCTTCACCACGACCAAGGACGGCAAGTACGAGATCTATCTCGTTCCTGCGGACGGAAGCGCTGCTCCCCTCAACCTGACGCAGAATGACTTCCTCGACAGCTATCCTGATTGGTCACCGGATGGCCGCTGGCTGGCGTTCGTCAGCGATCGCAGCGGCAACTACGATATCTGGAAGATGGACGTGCAGGCCTGCCTGGCGGCGCGCCAGGAGGGCGCCGCCAAGGATGATCCACGGTGCAACGCCACGCAGCTCACAACCAACCCGGACGATGACTTCTTCCCGCGCTGGTCGCCGGATGGCAAACGCATCGTCTTTGAGAGCCGGCAGAACTCCAACCGCGACATCTACGTCATGGACGCAGACGGCGGCAACGTGGCTCGGCTGACCACCGATCCTGAACGCGATACCACGCCGTTTTGGGTGGATGACGGCAGATTCATTGTCTACTCGCACGACTACCTGCCCAACCTGGATCTCCACGTCGTGCGTCCTGATGGCAGCGGCGACCACCGCCTGACCAACTTCCCAGGTGAAGACCGCTACGGCGATTGGCGCCCCTAAGATCCTGGAGCCCTGCAGGCTGACGTAAGAGATGCTGCCGCCCGAGCCATCTTGGGAGCATTGCTTCTATTCACCCTGCAAGAGAGGACTGCAATGGCAAAGGCTCTATGGAATGGCGTCGTTCTGGCCGAGAGCAGCACGTACGAGTTAGTCGAAGGCAACGTCTACTTTCCGGGTGCAAGCGTCAACCGTGAATACCTGCGCGAGAGCGACACGCACACGGTTTGTCCCTGGAAGGGAACAGCAAGCTACTTCAGCGTTGAGGTCAACGGCCAGTTGAACAAGGACGCCGCCTGGTATTACCCGGCTCCCAAACCAGCAGCAGCCAACATCAAGGACCACGTCGCCTTCTGGCGCGGTGTCAAGGTTGAAAGGTAGGGCGCCGTCAGCGATCCTGCCGGCGCAGCCTCTCCCGAAGGACCAGAAGGCGCATCCGCCAGAGGCGCAGCCGTATGCGCCTCGATAGGGGGCCTGCCTCGCCATCAGACGGTCGTTCTGCGGGCGGTGCGTAGGCGCGGCGCTCGAGGCCGGTGCCAAGAGCGTCGATGTCAAGGGCAAGGGCTGCCGCCGAGGGCCTTGACGCCAGCCAACGCCGCCACTGCTGTGTGTACTCGTGCGGCGTCAGCCAGGGCGCCGGCGTGATGCCCAGCCTGCGCCCCCAGCGCTCAAGGCGCAGGTAAGCCAGTTGCCAGGGATTGGCTGCCTGGCGGCGCATCTTCCCTTCCACCCAGGCGTATCGTCCTGCCAGCAGCAGGAGCAGGACCCCCAACAGCGGCAGGCTCCAGCGCTCCACCTGGCGGCGCCAGGCTTCCCGCTGCAGCGTCTGGAGCCGGGCTGGCAGTTCGGCGTCAATGGCGGCGTTGCCAACAGCGCGCACCAATTCGGACCGGGAGGGTGTCGGCTCAAAGGGGATCCAGCCGTACTGCGGGAAGTAGATTTCCGGCCAGGAGTGGGCGTCGGCTTCCGTGACAGTGAACTTGCCGGTCTTGGCGTCGAGATCGCCCGCTGCATAGCCAATCGCCAGCCGGGCGGGTAAACCCGCCGCCCGCGCCAGCACGACCATCGCCGTGGCGAAGTAGTCGCAGTAGCCGCGCTGCAGTGTGAAGAGGAAGTAGTCGGCGACGTCGCTTCCCGGCGGCGGCGCCGGTACGTCCAGCGTATAGGGGAAGCGGCGCAGATAGGCGGCGATGGCTGCGGCCTTGTCGTAGGGTGACGCTGCCTCTGCCGTGATCGCTTGCGCCAGCGTCGCCACGCGCGGGGGCACGGTGGGGGGCAGCTCCAGGTACGCAGAGGCAATCGGGTCGGGCAGAGCGCCGCTGCTCGCACGCAGTTCCTCTTCCGAAACAGCAGGAATCTCGGAAATGACCAGGTACTGGGCATAGCGCGCTTCCAGGCCGATGGCGTCGCCGGGGCTGCGCAGGTGCACGGCGTAAGGATGGTCAACGGCGATCGGGTCGCCTGCCGCTACCAGCCAGGCCGGCGGCGCAGCCACGAAGTCGAACCGCTGCTGGAGGGGGCGTCTTCCCCGGCTCGGAGGTTCACTCCAGCTCTCCCCCGCACCGTACCGTTGGCTGGTGTCTGCCTGCGGATTGGTCCATCCCTTCCCCGTGTAGACCGAGTAGGTGATCTGTCGCCAACGGTAGTCGGCTGACGGCATCGCCTCCAGCCGGTCACCCGTCGACACCCGCAGCACCACGCGCTGGCGCAGATCGGGCCCACTTTGCAGCAGGTGGGCGCGCGGCAGCACGTCCGCGGTCGCGGCTCCCACATCGAGTTCGCCTGGTCGCCGGTTGAGGGCGGGGAAAACGATCTCGATCTTCGTTTGCGCGCTTTGGGCCGGGCCCTGTACAACCTGCCAGAAGGCCCTTTGCAGCGCATGGAGGCTGAGATTGGGCACGATCGGCGGAACGGTGAGGACGACGATCGCCAAGCCAATGCCCGACAGGTAGAGGTCGAGGCGCAGCTCATCCGAGTAGTCGACGTGCTGGCGCTGCCACTGCTGGCGCAGCGTGTATTCGCGCAGGGCCACCGCCAGCAGCAGCAAGCCGGCCAGGTAGATCATCAGGGCAACCGTGCCTCGCAGGGCGAGAAAGAGGTTTGCGGCGAGCAGGACGCCCGCGGGCGCCAACGCTACCAGCGCCTCGTGGCGGCGATAGGTTGCCCAGCCGGCCCAAAAGGCTACAAACCAGAGCAAGAGCAGAATGGCAAGGATGAGGGGCTCATTGCCGGGGGCCGGGCGTCCTGCCGAAACCGCCGCCCACGACTGCTGCATCGATCCCAGCCAGCGACTCAGATGCTCAAGCATCCAAATATGCGCGGGGATGCCGTTTGCCTGGGCCTGCGAGCTTTGCAGGGAGGCGGCGAGGTAGCGCAGGGTAGGAGAAAAGACGCTGGCTGGCGGCAGCGCCCGCGATGCCGTCAGGACGCTGACGCTGACGCCCAACAGAACTGCTGTCGCCGCCACCACACCCTGGTGTGGCACGCGCTTGGCCAGGAGGATACCGGCTGCGGTCGCCACCAGGACCGGTGCGTAGGTGGAGGGTGCACCGGGCGTCCAGCCAGCGTCCTCAATCGACCATGCCAGAGCCAGAACGGCCAATCCCAGCCCAACCAGACTGAGCCAGCCCTCGACAGGGCCGAGTCGACGCGCCAGGGCAGCGAGGAAGCGCAGCGGCCAGGGCATCAGACCTCCTCCTCGACCTCCACCGGGACGACGCGGCCGTGCCCGCCGAGCGTTTTGAGCACCGTGCGCCTGCGTTTGAGGGGCGCGACGGGCCGGAAGACGTAGCTTTTGTCGATGACGTGGACGGGAATGTTGTGATCAGCCAGGAGGCCGCCAAAGGCGGAAAGCTCCGGGGAACTCTGATCGAGAAAGGAGCCGCGATCCAGGAGCAGGACGGCGGGGGCGATGTCACGCCGTTTGAGCCTGAGCATTTCTCCCACCCAATCGCTGTTCTGCGAGGGTGTGATGGCGAGCAGGGTCCGCCCTCGCCCCAGCTCTGGCCCGATCTGCCTGAGCGCCCGGGCCAGAGGCCATTCCTCCCCGGCGTCGACCTGGGCAAGGCCGCGCAGAATAGGCCACAACTGCGCCTTGCCCGGCTGCGGCGGCAGGATCACAGGCTCTTTGCCAAAGGCCGCCAGGCCCACGGCCCGGTTCTGACCAAGGTGCTGCGCTGCCAGCGATGCCGCCAGGATGACGCCGTACTCCAGTGTGCTTTCGGCGCCCTGTCCGGCTTGGACGCCAGCGTCCAGATCGAGCAGAAGCCAGAGATCCCCCACCGGCTCGACATCGAACTGGCGAACCATGAGCGCCTGATGCTGCGCGGTCTTGCGCCAGTGAACGGCGTGCAAACTATCCCCTGGCACGTAGGGGCGCACGTAGTTGGAGAGATCGGTCGCCTGGGGCGTCGCTTGGGTGCGCCGGGCGGCGCCGCCGGCAGTGCCGCGTGGAAGCTGGATGTCGGGCAGGTGCATGGCGCGGGGATAGACCATCAGGGTGCGGACTTCCGGGTAGGCGATGGTGACGTCGAACAAGCCAAAGGGATCGCCCATTTCCACCGACCATGGGCCCAGCGTGAAGATACCCCGCTGTGTGCACGTCCCCCTGGTCTCCCATTCCGTGCTGCTGCCGCTTGCCGCAGCCACGGCCCTGTCGATGGCATAGCCAGGGATGGTGGAGGCGTCGTGCACCGTTGCCCAAAGCACCGGCCACAGGGCGTGGTTGTGCAGGACGAACTGCTCGGTGAGAGAGTCGCCCACGACGACCCAGGCGCCCTTGCTCAGCCGTTCGACCACCACGCCGTTGCGCAGGCTGCGCGCCCACAGGTAAGAAAGCCCGACCGCCAATCCCAGGCCCACCAACGCCACAACCCAAACGTCATCCGGCTGCAGAAGCTGCAGGGCAAGGAGCAGCCCGATCAGGAAGAGGGGAAGGCGACTATGCGGCTTGAGTCTGCGGTCGGGTTCCATGGCGCCTTTGCCTGGACCTGGCGACCGGCTACCTCGTATGCCGGATCAAGGGCAGCCAGAGACGGAGGGGCAGTTCGAGAGGCGTCGCCACGCTGCCCGGATCGTTGCTTTCGCCAGGCCCAGGACCTTCTGACAGCGGAGTGGGAGTCGGTGTCGCCGTGGGTGTAGGGGTGGGCGTTTCCGTCGCACTCTCGGCTTCTGGCGTCGTCGTGGCGCTGGCAGTGGCCGTGGGCGTGGCGGACGGAGATGGTGTGCTCGTTGCGGTCTCCACCGGCGTCACCGTGGCGGTGTCGCTGGGGGTCATCGTGGCTGTGGCGCTGGGAGTTGGCGTCACACTTGGCGTCAGGGTGGGCGTCACCGTCGCAGTCGGGGTGTCGGTCATCGTGGCGGTGGGCGTCAGCGCGACCGTGGTTGTCACCGGTTCGCCCGTGCCCAGGGTGGTCGTGATCACGATTCCCAAATCCAGGCCCGAGTCGCTGTCATCAGTGGCATCGGCCACGGCTGCGGCGTCGACGACCGCCGTAATCGGTCCAAAGCGCGGCGCCGGCAGATTGCTGGCGCCCTTGACGATGTTCGTGAGCCAGATGCCGTCGCTGGCGGGGGCGATGTCCCCGTAGCTGACGGTCGTCGTGCCGGTTGTGGCCTTTGCCAGGGTGATGAGCACCGTCTTGGCGCTGGACGGATCGCGGACGATGCTGCTGATGGTTGCTTCCACGCCGTTGTCGAAGACCCGGAATTGATGATCGTATTGATTGACGGCGGTGTTGATGTTCTGGTTGAAGACGACCTTGACCAGCGTGCGATTGCTGGCTGGCTGAAACGCCGGCTTGCTGGTGCGCAGCCGAGGCCCCGTGCCCTGGACGGCTTCGCCGAACACGCGCTGGCGCAGGGCCAGGGCGATGCGCCGGCCCAGCTCTTTCTGGCCGGCCTGAGTCAGATGAATGCCGCCGGTCAGCGGGAGGTCAAAGGTGACGACCATGAAGTGATTGGTCAAGGCCAGGGAACTGCCACTGCCGGTTTCCAACTGCCGCTGCTGTTCGGCAATGACCTGGAAGCCCTTGTTGAATTCTTCGCGACCGTTCTTCGCCAATTGGGCATAGACGATGGGGACGCTGGCACCAAAGTAGGAGCGTGCGTTTTGGACGAAGGTCGTATGGTTGGCGGCAAAAGCCTGCCGCAACTGGTCGCTGGCGTTTTCCGACTCGCCCTGATACCACAAGATGGCCGTCAATGCTTTCCCGCCCGTGGCGACTTTGCGCCGGTTGTTGCAGGACCCGAACAAGGTCGTGCGGTCGTAGGCATTCGCCGTGACAAACCACTGGGCGAGACTGCTGGCCCCCTTGGCACAGGGGATGAGGCGAACTTTGCCGTAGCCGGCGTTGGCGAGGTCCTTGCCGGCTTTCAGGGCAAAGCTATGGAAGGCGATGGTATCCAACGAGACAGTGTCCACCTGACCGGTTGCAGAATCGGTTGGCTCTGAGGCCGTGTGCACCAGGTAGTCATTGCCATAGATCGAAACGCGGCTGTCGGACGTTTCATTGGATGCGTTGAGCTCACCGCGGCCGGACGCATTCGACTGTCCGGCGATGACCAGGTAGCGGTAACCGGTAAATGGCGTCGCCGTCGGAGTAGCCGTGGGGGTGGCCGTGCGCGTTCCGCTGAGGGTCGGCGTCCGCGTCGGGGTGCGTGTGGGGGTCCGTGTGGCCGTGCCGGCTGCGCCCTGGGTGGGCGTCCGTGTGGGGGTGCGTGTTGGCGTCCGCGTCGGCGTGCGTGTTGGCGTCCGCGTGGGTGTCCGCGTCGGCGTTGGGGTGGGCGTTGCCGTCGCTGCCTGCGGGGCGGCCTGGGGAACAAGGGCAACCCCCTTTGCCGCCAGCGCCGAGGAGGCGCCGAACGTGAGGGAGCCAAGTCCCAACAGGACAACGAGAATGCTTGAGCGAAAACTCATGTACCGAGTGCCTCTGCGATCGGGGCCCGAGCCCTCGTGAATAGTTAGTCTAGCATCGAAAGGATCGAGCCGGCAATGTGGTCTCTGCCATCCTGCGTCAATGTTCCCCTAATGCCTCAGCATCCAGTCTCTCGAAGAACGCCACCATGAAGGCATGCCGCTCTTCGGCGATGCGCCGGGCCGTCGCTGTGTACAGCCCTTCCGCCAATCCTTCCAGCTTGCACACGAACTCGTGTGTTGGTGTGTAGTCTTCGCTTTTCTCCCGTCTTTGCCGGAACTCCCGCTTACCAACGCCCACCTCAGCCCGCACATCGGCGAGGGTGGCGCGCCAGAGATGGGTGCCATGATGGCCCGCAAAGGCGAAAGCCCGCGCCACACCGATGGCGCCGATGGCGTCCAGCTTGTCGGCATCGCACAGACACTTCGCTTCCGGCGTTTGTGGCTGCGGCGGTACGCTGAAGCGATGCGCCTCGATACAATGCGCGACGGCTTCAACGAAGGCGGCGTCCTCTTCCGCCAGCAGCTCGCGCGCACGGCGCGCCCCGGCCAGGTGGTGATCGGGCTCGGTGCGGGCGCAGTCGTGCAGCAGACCGGCGGTGCGAACGATGCGCAAATCCGCGCCTTCGGCCTCAGCGATATGCTCGGCCAGACGCGTCACGCGCAGCACGTGGTCGAAGGCATGGGCGCTGTCGCTGGCGCCGTACAGGGCGCGCGCCTGGATAGGGGTGATGTCAGGCATGGTCGGGGAGCGGAGCCTGCGTTTCGGGTGATCGCCGTTTCCACCTGAGCCATAACACGCCGCCTGGCAGGCTGCACACGATCTGCACGGTCTGGATCAACAGGCTGAGGCCGATAGCATGGGCCGTCGGCACGCCAACCAGACCGTAGAAGAAGGGGTAAGCCACCTGGTTGAGACCAAGGCCGCCGATCGAGATGGGGATGATCAGAACAAGGGCGATAAGTGGTGTGAAGAGGAACGCCTGCAGCAGCGAAATGCCCCCACCCAGGCTTTCGGACAGAAGGAAGTTCACCAGCGACGTACAGAGGATGCCTAAGAGACCGACGCCAAAAGCCAATGCCAACGCCCGATAGGCGAAGCGATAAGCCTCGAACGCTTCCGACAGCGATGACCAGATGCGCGCCAGGGGGCGCAGGGGCGTTGCCACCAACAGCCTGTCCATCCCGCGACGAAGGCGCCGGCTGAGCAGAACCCCGGCGATGACCGCCAGAAGGACCAGGCCTCCCACAGCAACCCACGCCAGCAAGCGCAGCTCATAGCGCCCGGTTGCATAGACGGTGATCAGCGCCGCTACCGCGGCGACGCTCATGTAGGCTGCCAGGCCGATGAGGCGGTCGAGGACGACCGAAGCCGCGGCATCGGCGTTGCGGTCGGTGTAGCGCGCGAGGCCGTAGCCGCGCATGACGTCGCCGCCAATGCTGGCGGGCAGGAAGTTGTTGAAGAAGAAGCCGACAAACGTATAGTTGGCAATGGCGCCGAACGGTACTTTGATGGCCCGGGCCTTCAACAGCACCTGCCATTTGGCCGCATTGACGAACATGGCCACCCAGAAGACCAGCATCGCCAGGAAGATCAGGCCCGGCTGGGCATGCGTCAGCTCATACTCGAGCTCGTGGAGAGGAACGCGCGAAAGGGCAAAGGCTATGAGCCCCAAGCCGAAGGCCAGCTTGAGCACCGTGGTGAGGTAACGCCGCATTTCTCAGCCCTGGGGCTTGTTGACCGCAAGCGGCGATGCAACGCCCTTGGCATCTGCCGCGCGCTGTTCAGCCGCTTCGCGTTCCTGCTTGACATCCGCCTTCTGGCTCCAGGCCATGTCCCAAACGACGTGGCGATCCTTGCGCACGGCAAAGTCAAACCAACCCAAGGCCCGCGACCAGGCCTCCAGGAAGCCGAGCAGAAACAGAACCCAGATCAGGCGGACCGTGCCCCAAATAGCCTTCCAGGCCTCCAAGAAGGCGATACGCGCGACCTTGCGCTTGCGCAGGCTGCTGACCTTGTACCCGTACTTGTGCTGAAGGTAAAGGTGGCCGGCATGGTTGCGCCGCCGTTGGCGGACGAAATCGCCGATGCTCGAGGGACCCGTGTTGTAGACGACTGCATCGGGGGCGTAGCGAACCTGCATGCCGCCCCGGACAATGAAGGCCTCCACGAAGGCCTCATCCATGGCCACATCGGGAGGAATGTAGGTCAGGACCTTGCGGAACGCAATCAGCTCGCCCAGGCGGGGGATGTCCAGGCACAGCTCGTGCTCCATCTGGAGCCGCAAGTACGTAAACAGACCTGCGATGTGCTCAGGCGTGTTCACGGGCACTTTGTGCGCCCCCGTCATACCCACCAGGGGATCCTGGAACATGCGCACCATGTGTTCGATCGCTGACTCGTGAGGGAGCGTGTCTCCACTCTCGATCACGCAGATGTCCTCGGTCGCCGCCTGCAGAAAGAGGTTGATCGCCGCCGTCTTGCCCTCACGGCGCGGCTGCTCGATCAACTTGATGCGCGGGTCACGCTCCATCCACTCCCGCACGATAGGCACCGTATTGTCGGTGCAGGCGCTGGCGACAACGATGATCTCGCTGATCTCAACGACGTGGAGGTGCTGGTCAACCATGGCCTCCAGCAGCCGTCCGATATTGGCTTGTTCATTGTAGGCAGTGATGCAGATACTGCACCGCAGCCTGTCAGCGGGATGCTCCACGCGTCACCTGGCAGTTGAGGGTGGGACGGCCGCGGGTTGCCGCGACCGCCGTGAACAATCATTATACACACCCAAAACCTCTCTCCCCAAGCAGCCGCCGGCAGCCGGAATCCGCGCCAATATCACGACACAGGCGTCAGAGGGCCATCAGGATCGGGCTCACACGCTGGTTCCGGTTCCACGGACGCCATGAACTTCGTCCGGCGTTCGATACGCGCCCGCCACTTCAGCAGGTTTGCCTCGTCGGGCTGCACTTCGCGGATGTACAGGACGCACGTTCCGGCAAGCGTGTCGTGCCAGCCCTGGCGCTGGTTGTCTATCAGCACCCACAGAAAGCCCAATCCCAGCGTCATGAAACAGACGATGTAGCCGGCGAAACGCACGATGGAAACGTGCAGTCGCATCGGTTTGCCGCTGGTTCGCACCACGCGCAGGCCCATGACCGCATGCCCGGGTGTGGTGCCGTCGGCGATTAGCCAGAAGAAGATGAAGTAGACAGGGGCAAAGGCTACCGTCAGCAGGAGGCTGGTGACGGAATAGATCGTGCAGAAGTCAAGCGCTGCTTCCCCTCGCGCCACACGCGCTGCGCAGTCGGCGGCTTGAATGTTCAGCAGCCCCAAGACCGAGGCCATGAACCAATTGATGGCCACCAGGACGACGCTGATCGCGGCGAGATCGATCACCAGCGCTACCGTCCGGGAAGCAAAGCCGGCATAGTGGCCCTGCAGAGTTGTCATCTTCATGGTTTTCGCCTCCGCACCTTGGGAAGCTGGAAGGCCACACGTCCCATGACTGCCCGCTCCACGACTTCCGGCGCAGGCGTGCTCAGTTCCTCGCGCGGAGGCCGGCGCAGCAGACCCCGCACGAGCAGCTCCAGGCTGGCATCGGCGGTGGCGCTCCGTTCGCGCAGCTCTTCTACCATCTCCGTCGCCATGTTGAGGCTCTGGCCCTGGACGAGTTCCTGCACGGAGTCGGGGTTCTCGTTCAGGTAGTCGATATAGGTGTCGCCTTGCTCGCGAATCAGATTTGCGATCTGTTCCGGGTGCTCGTGCAGATAGGCCAGATATTCCCCCACCTGTTTTTGCACCAGCGCTTCTACCTGTTCGGGATGCTCGTTCAGGTAGGTCAGGTACTGCCCGGCCTGCGATTGAATCAGCTCGGCAACTGCCTGGTTCTCCTTCAGGTAGGCGACCACGGTGTCGATGATGTTAGTCGTCAGGTATTCCGCCAGCTTCCTGCCCTGTTCCTGCTCGACATACCCGGTGTGCATCCACTGATCCAGGGTGCTCTCACCCTGTTTGGCCATCAGCGCAGCCTGGCGCCGCAGTGGTTGCAGAGGCCGGCTCATGGCAACGGGTTTCACCATACGCCACCCAAAGGTGGCCGTCGTCGCTGTGACCTGGACGGCCGTGGCCACGCCGCGTTGGGCCAGACCCGCAGCGGCAATGGCGGCGCCCAGCGACGTGTAGCCCACAAGGGCGGCGAGGTTGGCATCTCCGGGTCCCTGTTCCTCCAGATCTTCTGGTGGTATGGGTTCCGCCTGGTGCAGCCTGCGCACGAGTTCGTCCTGGCCTGCCATCAGACCGCCGATGGCCAACCGCGCCAGGGCACGGCCAAGCCCGACTGCGGATTTGGTCTCAGGCGGCACCATCTCGTAGTCGGTATGCGGTATTTCGATCAGCTTGTGTTCGTCCGCCATATAGGGCTGCGGCTCCGACGCAACTGCGTCGCGACCAGGAAGACCGGCCGGACGCGCACTCACAGTTTAGCGGGGAGGGAATTGAACTGCAAGAAGCTGCATCCTTGGCCGCGCCCCCTGACGCGCGAGGGATACAACATCGGCCTCGGCGGTTGGCGCCCAGCTTCGCCCCGCCTTAAAATGCCGGACGTTGCCGCGGCCTCGTCGCCTTCAGGACCGATCTCAATCCATCACTTCGTCCAACCGGGAGCCTGACCTATGGAATTCAAGACCATCATCGAGCCCTTCCGCATCAAGACCGTCGAGCCGATTCGCGGCCGGAGCCGCAGTGAACGCGAAAGGGCGCTGGCGGCTGCCGGGAACAACCTCTTTCTGCTCAAAGCGGAAGATGTGCTGATCGATCTGCTGACCGACTCAGGCACCGGCGCGATGTCCTCTCATCAGTGGGCCGGGATGATGCGCGGCGATGAGTCGTATGCCGGGGCGAAGTCGTTCTATCGCTTTGAAGCTGCCGTGCAGGCCATCACCGGCTTCAAGCATGTGATACCTACCCACCAGGGCCGCGCTGCCGAGCGCATCCTCTTCGGCACTGCCGTCAGCCCGGGTGAGATCGTGCCCAACAACACGCACTTCGACACGACGAGGGCTAACGTCGAGTACCGGGGCGCGACTGCCCTGGACCTGCCCTGCCCGGAGGGCCGCCAGCCCCAGGAGTACCACCCCTTCAAGGGCAATATCGATCTGGAGGCCCTGGAGCGCGTGCTGCAGGAAAAGCGCGGCCAGGTGCCCCTGGCGATGGTCACGGTCACCAACAACTCCGGCGGCGGCCAACCGGTCAGCATGGCCAACATCAGGGCGGCCAGCGAGCTCTGCCACCGCTATGGCGTCCCCTTCTTCCTGGATGCCTGCCGCTTCGCCGAGAATTCCTGGTTCATCAAGCTGCGTGAGGAGGGCTACGCGGACAAGACTGCGATGCAGATCGCCCAGGAGATGTTCAGCTATGCCGATGGCTGCACCATGAGCGCCAAGAAGGATGGCATGGCCAATATCGGCGGCTTCCTGGCCTTGAACGACGACGACCTGGCGCAGCGCTGCAAGAATCTCCTCATCCTCAGCGAGGGATTCCCGACCTATGGCGGTCTGGCCGGCTATGACCTGGAGGCCATTGCTGTGGGTCTCCACGAGGCTTTGGATGAGAACTACCTGCGCTATCGCATCCGTTCGGTGGAGTACCTGGGCGAGATCTGTATGCACAATGATATCCCCACCATTCTGCCTACCGGCGGTCATGCCCTTTATCTCGACGCCAGGGCGCTCCTGCCCCACATCCCGTGGTATGAGTACCCGGCCTGGACGCTCAGTCTGCTGCTCTACCTGGAGGGTGGCGTACGGGCTGCCTGCATCGACAGCGTCATGTTTGGGCGCCAACCGGACGGCAGCGAGCTTCCGGCCGCCAACGAGCTGGTGCGGCTGGCCTTTCCCCGCCGCGTCTACACCCAGAGCCACTTCGACTACCTGGCCGAAGTGCTCGTCTATGTGAAAGAACTGGCGCCGCGGCTGCGGGGCCTGCGCCTCACCTATGAGCCGCCTGTGCTCCGTCACTTTACGGCGCGGCTGGAGCCGGCTCATGGCCAGCTTCTGGCCGACTAGCTCACCGATCAAAAAGGCAGAGGCCGGGAAGGAGTCCCCGGCCTCTGCCCTTTACAAGGGATGGTGAGGGTGTCCGGCGCCTACGTCCGGTAGGCGCCGTTGATGGTCACGTAGTCGTGGCTGAGGTCGCAAGTCCAGACCACGGCCCGGCCCGGCCCCGAACCCAGGTGCAGATCGATGCTCAACTCGGGTTGGGCGAAGCGCTGCGAGGATTCGGCTTCGTCGAAGTCCAGCGGTGCCCCACCGCCTACGAGCTGCATGCGGGTAAGCATGGCGCCGCCGGCGCCCCCGCTGATCCAGAGCTCGGCTGCCTCTGGCGCAAACGCCACGCCGCTGTTGCCTGCGGCTGCCAGGATGCGTCCCCAGTTGGCATCGCCGCCGTAGATGGCGGTCTTGACGAGGGGCGAGATGGCGATGCTGTTCGCTACCCGGTGCGCATCGGCGTCGGTTTCCAGCCCGCTGACGGCGATGGCGACGAACTTGCTGGCGCCTTCGCCGTCGCGCACGATGGCCTGGGCAAGCTCCGTGCATACCTGCGCCAGCAGCCGGGTGAACTCGGCGAAGCCGGTGGAGTCCGGTCCATCAATCAGGACGTTGCCGGCCAGCCCGTTGGCCAGCACGGCGAGGGTGTCGTTGGTGCTGGTGTCGCCGTCCACGCTGATGCGGTTGAAGGAAACGTTGGCCGCCCGGCGCAGGGCCGTCTGCAGCGCTTCGGCGCTGATGACCGCATCGGTGACGACGACCGCGAGCATGGTGGCCATGTTGGGATGGATCATCCCGGCCCCTTTGGTCATGCCGGCCACGGTCACCGGTTCGTCCCCCACCAGGCCGCGGGCGAAGGCGGTCTTGGGCCGGGTGTCCGTGGTCATGATGGCCTGGCTGGCGCCGGCAAAAGCGGCCATCCCAGGCTGCACCGTGGTGTAGAGGCCGGGCATGGCTGTTTCGATGCGTTCCACCGGCAGCGGCACGCCAATGACGCCCGTCGACATCACCAGCGTCGACCAGGGCGACAGGCCAAAGGTCGCTTCTACGGCCTCGGCAGTGCGGCGCGCAGCCGCCATGCCCGCAGCGCCGGTCACGGCGTTGGCGTTGCCGCTGTTCACGATGACGGCATGCACCCCGTCCGGGTTGATCTGCAGGAGACTGCGGTCATACTGCACGGGGGCGGCGGCATAGCGGTTTTGCGTGAAGACGGCCGCCGCGGCGCAGGGCGCATCACTGAGGACCAGCGCCAGGTCGGGGACGCCGGCGACTCTCTTGATGCCGCAGTGCATACTGCCAAAGGCGAACCCGGCAGGCAGAACGGGCTCGGTCATGGCCTCAGTCTCGTTTGAACTTGGTGTAGTCGGCAGAGCGATAGCGGGAGACGCCGTGCCCTTCGATCTCGAGCAGCGCCTGCACCTTCAGCGGCAGGCCGAAGAGCTTGATGAAGCCCTCGGCATCCTTCTGATTGTAGACGTCGTCCTCCATGAAGGTGACATAATCCTCGCGGTACAGGCTGTTCGGGCTCTTGCGGCCGACCAGGATAGCATTGCCCTTGTAGAGCTTGAAGCGCACGGTGCCGGTGATGTTGGCTTCGGTCGTCTTAACGAAGGTGTCCAACGCCTCCCGCAGGGGGGTGTACCATTGGCCGTTGTAGACCAGCTCGGCATAGCGCAGGCCCACGATCTGCTTGAAGTGCAGGGTCTCCTTGTCCAGGCAAAGCTGTTCCAGGGCAGCGTGGGCCTCGTAGAGCAGGGTTGTGCCGGGAGTCTCGTAGACGCCGTGCGACTTCATCCCCACCAGCCGGTTCTCGACCAGGTCGACGCGGCCGATGCCGTGTTTGGCGCCCAGGCGGTTCAGTTCCTCCATGATGCCGAGCAAACCGCGCGCCACGCCGTTGACGCGCACCGGGACGCCCGCCCGCAGGTCGATCTCGACAAACTCGGGTTCGTTAGGGGCGTTTTCGGGCGCGGTGGTCAGCGTATACATCGGTTCTTCCGGCTCGTTCCAGGGGTCCTCCAGCAGGCCGCCCTCATGGCTCATGTGCACCAGGTTGCGATCGCGACTGTAGATCGATTTCTCCGTGGCGGTGACGGGCACGTGGTGTTCGGCGGCGTAGTCGAGCGCGTCCTTGCGGCTGCGAATTTCCCACTCGCGCCACGGGGCAATGATGCGCAGCCGCGGGTTCAGCGCCATGACGGTCAGCTCGAAGCGGACCTGGTCGTTCCCTTTGCCAGTGGCCCCATGGGCGACGGCGTCGGCGCCCTCCATTTCGGCGACCTCGACCATGCGCTTGGCGATGAGAGGCCGCGCCATCGAGGTGCCGAGCAGGTACTTGCGTTCGTAGACGGCTCCGGCCTGCATGGTGGGGATGACGAAGTCGGTGAGGAACTCGAGGCGCAGGTCCTCGATATAGCACTTGCTGGCGCCGGAGGCAATGGCCTTGGCTTCCAGGCCGGACAGCTCCTCTTCCTGGCCGATGTTGGCGCAGAAGCAGATGACCTCACAGCCGTAGGTGTTGCGCAGCCAGGGCACGATAACGGAGGTATCGAGCCCGCCCGAATAGGCGAGGACGACTTTCTTGACTTTGGGACGCGGGTTCATGGGTGGTGCTCCGGAAACAAAGGGTGAAGGTGGAAGGTGATACGTGATGGCGTGATGCGTGTTGCGTGAGACGGGCGGACGGCAGAAAAAAAACCACGAGGAGGAACTCCATCGTGGTTTGTTTCGGGGCGGGGCAGGCGCAGCGGATCAGGTCAGGAGGTCATCCTGCCTTCGTCCCGAATGAGCATGCGCCTGGAGCGAGCCTGTAGCATGGAACAAGAGTAGCCGAGCCGTGCCAGCCTGTCAAACCGGAAACGTCCGGCGAATGAGGCTGCCGCCGCATGAATTCGGCGTCTGTGATGGGAAACCCGCTGAAGCATGTTGAGGCCGTGTTCGTTCGCAGTTGCGACTTCAGTCGCCTGTGCCCCGCCGCTGCGCGGGCCTCCGTGCGAATTCATTCCTGGCTGGCCTGGCCTGCCCGGTCTTTGTCAATGCTGGTTCCTGTCGCCATAATGGCGGCATGCTGGCTCTCACCTCTGCGCTCAAGGATTGGGCGTTGGAGCTTGGTTTCTATGCCGCCGCCATCGCGCCCGTAGGGCCCAGCCCTGACCACGACCGCTACGCAGCCTGGGTGGAGGCCGGCCACGGCGGCGCCATGGCTTACCTGGCCCGCCACACGGAGCCCAAGGCTGATCCGAGACTGCTGCTGCCGGAAGCGCAGTCCCTGATCCTGGTCGGGCTGAGCTATGCCTGGCCTGTCGACCCCGGGCTGCGCCGCGACCCCAGCCGCGGCCAGATCGCCGCCTATGCCCTGGGCGACGACTACCACGAGGTCATGCGGGAGGCGCTGATCGACCTGGACGGCTGGCTGCGGGCGCAGACGGGCCGCAGCAGCCACGGCCGTGTCTTTGTGGACAGCGCCCCGGTGCTCGAACGTTCGTGGGCGTTGCAGGCGGGCCTGGGCTTCATCGGCAAGAATACCTGTCTGATCCGACCCGGTCTCGGCTCCTATCTGTTCCTGGGCGGGCTGCTTGTGCCCGAACACCTGGCGTATGATCCACCTCCGCAGCGGATGAGTCCCGGACGGCCGGACGATGAAGAGCAAAGCCCGCAGTGGCTGTTGGCGTCTGGGCGCACCGGCGCCTGCGGGCGCTGCACCCGCTGCTTGGACGCCTGTCCCACCGGCGCCTTTGTCTCGCCGCACCTGCTGGATGCGCGACGCTGTATCTCGTACCTGACCATCGAGCTGCGCCAGGAAATTCCGGAAGTGCTGCGGCCGGGCCTGGGCAATTGGGTGTTCGGCTGTGATGTCTGCCAGGAGGTATGTCCCTGGAACCGCCGTGCCCCCGCGGCTGCGCATCCCCGCTTGCAGCCTCACCCCGACCGCCTGTCGCCGCCGCTGATCGAGCTCCTGGCGCTGGACCGGCAGGCCTTTGCCGACCGCTTCCGGGGCAGCCCCGTGCTGCGGGCGAAATGGGAAGGGTTTCTGCGCAATGTCTGCGTGGCGGCGGGCAACTGGGGCGACCCGGCGGCTGGAGAGGCCCTGGCCATGCACCTCCACGACAGCCCGCCCTTGGTGGCCGGGCATGCCGCCTGGGCGCTGGGGCAGTTGGCAGGGGGAGCCGGCCGCGGCGTGTTGGCGGCGGCCCTGGAACTAGCCCAGGAACCTGGAGTCAGGGCCGCCACGGTGGCGGCCTTGACGGCTGCCGGGGCTGGCCAGGCGTGAGCAAAAACGAAAGATGCACGAAAATGCACGCATGTTGACAGGCGCTTGCTCCGCCCGTTACAATGGCTATTGGCCTTGTCGCCAAGGTCATGTTCGTCCTTGTCAACCGCACTGCCGGTTTTTCCTGTCGGAGGTTACGCTTCCATGCCCCACGTCATCGTCGACACCTGCATTCGCGATGGCGCCTGCGCCGAAGTCTGTCCGGTCGAGTGCATCGTGGCTGGTTTCCCTGAGAACGACTGGCCCTGGTACTTCATCGACCCCGATACCTGCATCGACTGCGGCGCCTGCGTGGCGGAGTGCCCGGTCGAGGCCATTTTCCCCGAGCCCGACGTTCCCGGCGAGTTCAAGAAAGCTGTGGACCTGAACGCCCGGTTCTTCAGCAGCGGGCCCGGATACAACGCCGCACCTTAGGGGTGCCTCTCTTCCTATTCCCTGAAGACCCTTGCCGCGGCGAGGGTCTTTGCTTCTTGGCGCACCACACACACTGACTATGTCTGAAGAAACGCAGTCCCATCGCCCCCCCATCGCGCGGGTGCTTGTCGTGATGGCTCACCCCGATGACGCCGAGTTCTCGTGCGGCGGCGTCGTGAAGCAGTTGACGTCGCAAGGCGCCACCGTCGTCTATGTCGTCCTCACCGGGGGCGACAAAGGCAACCATGATCCCTCCGTGACGGTACCCAACCTGGTGGAACGCCGCATGCAGGAGCAGCGTGCTGCCGCTGCCATCCTCGGCGTCGGCGAAGTCCACTTCCTGGGTGAGGAAGACGGCTTCCTGCAGCCGACGCGCGACCTGCGCAAGCGGCTGGTCCGCATCATCCGGCAGTTTCGCCCCGATGTCGTCATCTGCCAGAACCCAGAGAACTACTTCTGGGGCGATAGTTATATCAACCACCCCGACCATCGTAACGCCGGTGTGGCTACCCTGGAGGCGATCTTCCCGGCGGCCGGCAACCTCATGTTCTTCCCCGACCTGCTGGCGGAAGGGCTTGAGCCGCACTCAATACGTGAATTGTGGTTGAGCATGGTGGATGACCCGAATCACGAGATCGACATCACCGATCTGCTTGACATCAAGATTGCGGCCCTCCGCCAGCACGTCAGCCAGTTCGATGACCTGGACGAGATGGAAAAATGGGTGCGCGAACGGTGGGCGAAGGCCGGGCCCGAGCACGAGCTGCGCTACTACGAATCCTTCAAGCGGCTGTGGTTCGATTGAGACGAGGAGCGCCTGGTACGATCGATCCGGGACATTTCCCGGAATGACCGCGATTGCCATCTCGGTGCTAGAATCGGTATCGAGGCTATAACCCCTGTTTGGAAATTCACTCCTGCGATGTCACTGCGAGCGTAGCGAAGCAGTCTCCAATTGGCCTTTGCGCCTGCGCCCTTCGCAGTGACATGCGGAGTTTCTTACCCGGACACTTGCTGGCCCGCGGCATGGAGTACTCGCTATGACAAAGAGCCCCAGCAGGCATCGAAAAACTGGAAGGCAAACCATGAGTGATTATCGTATTGAAAAGGACTCGATGGGCGAGGTGCACGTGCCCATCGAGGCGCTGTACGGTGCGCAGACCCAGCGCGCCGTGGACAACTTTCCCATCAGCGGTATTCCCTTCTCCCGCAGCTTCATCAGGGCGCTGGGACTGGTAAAGGCTGCCTGCGCCCAGGCTAACCTCTCTATGGGCCTGATGCCGGAGGATATGTCAAAGGCGATCCAGAAGGCGGCCCTTGAGGTGGCAGACGGCAAGTGGGATGCTCAATTCCCCATTGACATCTTCCAGACAGGCTCGGGCACCAGCACGAACATGAACGCCAACGAGGTGATCGCCTCGCTGGCGACGCAGGCGTTGGGCCGCAAGGTGCATCCCAACGACCACGTCAACATGAGCCAGTCGTCCAACGATGTCATTCCTACGGCCATCAACGTCGCCGCTTATCTTGAGGCCAAAGACACGCTGATTCCCGGCCTGAACCATTTGCGCACGGTGATCTACGCCAGGATCGGCGACTCAGGTGACGTGGTCAAGACCGGACGCACGCATCTGATGGATGCGATGCCGATCACGATGGGCCAGGAGATGAGCGGCTGGGCGATGCAGATGCGCAAAGGTATCGAACGCATCGAATCGGCCCTGTCCCGTGTCGGCCAGTTGGCGCAGGGTGGTACGGCTGTGGGCACCGGCATCAATGCGGACGCACGCTTCGGCCCTCTCGTCGCCTCCATCCTCGCCGAGTGGACGGGATGCGCCTTCCGCGCGAATGAGAACTACTTTGAGGCGTTGGCAGCATCGGACGCGCTCGTGGAACTCAGCGGCCAACTCAAGACCGTCGCGGCCAGCCTGATGAAGATCGCCAACGATCTGCGCTGGATGAATTCCGGTCCCATCGCCGGCCTGGGCGAGATCGCCTTGCCTGCCCTTCAGCCCGGCTCCAGCATCATGCCCGGCAAGGTCAACCCGGTCATTCCCGAGGCCGTGACCATGGTTTGCGCCCAGGTGATCGGCAATGACGTGGCCGTCACCCTTGGCGGCCAGTCGGGGGTGTTCCAGCTCAACGTCATGCTGCCGTTGATGGCCCACAACCTGCTGCTTTCGGAGAAGCTGTTGGGCAATGCCGCCCGCGTGCTGGCCGACAAAGCCATTGCCGGTTTCACCATCAATGCCGAGCACATGGCCGGTCTGCTCGAGAAGAATCCCATTCTGGTGACGGCGCTCAATCCCGTCATCGGCTATGAGCTGGGCGCCAAGGTGGCCAAGACCGCCTATGCCGAAGGGCGCAGCCTGAAAGATGTGGCGGATGAGATGACCAACCTGACCCGCGAAGAGCTGGATCGCATCCTCAATCCGGCCAAGCTCACCCAGGGCGGCATCGAGAAGTAAGTTGCCAAGAAGAAGTCCGACTTCTTCAAGAAGTCGGACTTCTTTTTCGGTCAGGGTGTCACCACCTGCAGCGGCACGGCCATAAAGAGCAGCACCGCCAGGACCAGGATCAGCACTGCCAACGCTTTGTGCCTGCCGTCCAGCGGCGTCAGGTCATCCATCGGCACCGCATAGACCTGGCCGAAGATGAACAGCAGGGCGGCCCAGAGCAGCCAGCCCCAAAAGCGGGTGACCAGGGCCAGGGCGATCATGCCAGCGATCAGGACCCAGGTGAGGGGCCGGATGCGTTCGCCAAACAGGGTAAAAGCCGCATGGCCGCCGTCGAGCTGCCCGGCGGGAATCAGGTTGAGGGCGGTGATCAGAAGACCCACCCAGCCGGCAAAGGCGAGGCTGCTGAGCTGGACATCCATGCCATTGGCCGGCAGAAATTGGCCGAACATGAGGAATTTAAGCCCGGCGTAGAGCAGGGAGTTGCCTTCCTGCATGTAGGGTTGGATGGGCGGCGGGCCGACGCTGGAATGGGCCAGCCCCACAAGAAGGATGGGAATCGCCAGGACGAGACCAGCCAGGGGGCCGGCCGCGCCCATCTCCAGGAGCTGCCGCCGGTTCTTGGGGGGGGCGGTCATCACAATCACGGCCCCCAGGGTCCCCAGGGAAACGACGGGCAGGGGGACGAAGAAGGGCGGGCTTACCGACATCCGGTGGTGCCGTGCGACGAAGAAGTGACCAAGCTCATGCGCCAGCAGGATAGCCATGAGGGGCAGAGCATAGGCCAATCCCTCGCGCCAGTTGATCGTCATGGCTGCATCCGGACCGGTCTGCTGCAGGGCGCCGGTGATGAAGACAGAAACCAGGGTGACCGCGAATAGGACGGCGGCCAGCCGGTAGCGCACGGGCGCGGCGGGCATGGTGCCGTTGGCGGCATACACCACCTGCTCGTTCCCTTCTTTGCGGAAGAAGACCAGGACGCCCCGGCTGGCTGCGCGTCCGGCGATGGCGTCGTACGCCTCGGTGGTGGGGGCGAGAAAGTGCCCGCTCAGGCGGGTGGCGTTGGGAAAGCGCAGGAAGGGCACGCCAATGCGCACGGACTCGATCTGATAGTAACCGGCCGTGAGTTCCTGCATTTCCTCCGTGATGCGGCCCTGGACCAGATTGTCAATGGGCATGGGGGGATGGCGAAGAGAAAAGTGAGTGCACAAAATGACGAGCCGCCGTTGGTGACGGCGGCTCGTCGCTGCAGAGAGGAGAGGGAGGCTTGGAGGCTACTGGGGAATGCCGTTGGTGGCCGTGGAGCCGTAGGGCAGGCGCTGGACGCCGTTCATCGTCACAGCCAGAGGCTGGCCGTTGTTGCTGACGACCTTGACATGGCCCACGAAGGAGGTGCCCAGCGGATCCATAGCGCTGGCCGGATGGCCGGCGCCGCCGTCACGGGTGTTGAAGGAGATGCCAGCACCGGCAGCAACAGACTCGTTGGCGAACTCCAGGACCTTGGTGCCGGCGCTGTTGTAGTAGCTGACCGTCACGTCGGCGCTGGCGTTGCCCAGGTTCTGAATGGTGGTGGCGCTGATCTTGGTCCACTGACCACTGGACTGGATGCGCTTGACGTTGGGGGCGAACCAGGTGGTGGCGCCGGCCGTGTCGATGATGGCGCTGTAGAAGGCGCCGTCGATCTCGGTGCCGCCGCGGTTCCACTGCGTGATCACAGTGCCCACCACGGGCTTGTCGGAGGTGACTTTGGCGGTGCCGTCCCACGAATTGGTGACGTCCATCGGGTCAAAGGCGCCGGCCGGGTTGTCGGGGCTGCTGCGGGTGTTGAGACCAATGGCCGAGTTCGGGGCGATGGTCTTGTTCAGCGTCACAACCGGCTTGGCAGGGTCGCGCGGGGTGTAGACGACCTGGACGGTGGCGGTGTCGCCCGACAGGTTCTGGATGTTGATGGCCGACCAAATCTTCCAGCTCTTGTTGGCAGCGGTGCCGTCCCAGACACGGTACTGGCTGGGGACCACCAGGTTGGTGGCGCCGGTCACGTTGGCGCAGTCGCTGGCGTTGTAGTCGGTGTAGCGACCGGCATAATCGGTCGTGCCCACGCCCGCCACGGTGCCGCCGTTGGTGACGGTCACAGAGGCTGCACCCGCCCATCCGGCAGGCAGATTCGGCATGGCGCCACCCGGTGCACCCAGGTCATAGGTGTGCTGGGCGCCCACAGGGATGTTGTCGTTGAACGTGCCCTGGCTCACGCCATCGCGGCCGATGTAGGCAATCTGGACTGCAGCGGCCGAGGTGCCGGTGTTCTGCACGGCAAAGGCGGACTGCTGGTTGACCGACGAGCTCCACTTCCACAGCGAGGGGAAGCAGATCTTCGAGGATCCCTGCGAAACGCCAGCGTAGGCGCCAGCCTGGTAGCCATCGCCAGGCCCACCGGTGTAGTCGGTCTGGACGACTGCGGCCAGCGGCTGGTTGGACGAAGCCACACCGGCGCCGTTGAAGCCCTGAGGAAGCTGGCTGCTGGCGGGGTCGATGACGACGTCACCGTTGCCGGGGATCACAGGCGAGGGGCCGTTGATCGAGTTGCCGGCCTGATCGTAATAGAAGACGCTGACCGAAGCCTGGTTGGCGGTCTTGTTGACCAGGTAGGTGGTGGTGGAGCCGGTGCCGGGGTCGGGGGCCGCAGCAGTGTCGGCCGCCACAGGCAGGGCTACCAGCGCCAATGCGAAGACAAGCGCTAGGACGGTGAAGAGACGACGATTTGTCATGTGCAGACTCCTTGTGTGGAGAAGATGAGGATTGGCCTTCTGCGCGGTTGGCCTCGATGCCGGGAGGCACTGACTCCAACCATTCGCAGTTTCGCGCCTTCTCCCCGATGAGACAATAGCGATTGCGGGTTATTTCCGGCGCCTGACGCCCCCGAAGCGACGCCAGAGCCCTACTACCTTTGGGTTATTTCCGGCGCGCCCGGCCAGATCAGGCTGTCTTGAGGGTATGGCCGGCCGGATCGAGTGTCAGCACGCCACCGGGAGGCGAAGCCGGTGCGGCAAACGCTGGTGATTCCCCGGCGGCAACGAGCACAGGCAGTGCCGTTGCACGTCCCAGGGCCGCCGCATGGCACAGCAGGTCTCCCTCCGCCACCACGACGCCAGCCGCTTTCACGAAGAGCCAGGACCAGCCCGGTCCGGTGTCCGGCGCCAGGGCGATGGCGTTGGCCGGTAGATCGGCCATACCAGCGGGTGTCGCCACGACAACGGCCTGCCCGCGTGTTTCGCTCCCGGATACGCCCAGCGGCTGCCGCGGGGCCGGCTGCGGTTTGCGGGGTGTAGCGCTGTTGTACTGCCGGCGTTCCTGGATGAGAGGTTGGACGTGGTCGCGGCTGTGCCATTCGCCCGTCAGCATTTGCTTGATCTCCTCAAGCTCCAGCCAGAAGATGTCGTTGGGTTCATCCAGCCGCCCATCTTTGGCGCCCTCGTGGGCGGCCGCCAGGCTCCAATGCCGCATGGTGGCAAGCATCCGCGCCAGGTTGTCCCGGGCCGTGGCATGGCCGCTGAATGCTTGCTGGGCCAAGGCCAGAGTGCTGCGCACCGAGCCTTTCTGCAGGAATCCGGCCTGGGCGACGATAGCCTCGCCGGCCTGTTGGCGGCGCTCGTGCAGCTCCTGGGACCGCCATACGCGGCCGGGTGTGGCCCCTGCTGGCAAGAGCCCTCCCATCCCTTCAATTTCGCCCAGCCGGGGGGATGCCAGCTCCAGCTCATGGTCGCCGCGATGTCCGTAGCGTTCAGTGAGCACCGCCGCATCGACGCCGGTGGCTAGGTCCGCCGCGAGCGCCGCGTCCGGCGACGCCAGGCCGGCGACAGCCTCCAGCAGCATGGCGTTGGCTTCGTCGCCCCGCTTGGCCTTCAGGAGTTCCAGCAGCGATGCATAGCTGGCCACAGCCGCAGCCGCCAGGACCTGTTCATCGTACCAGGCTTTGATGGCATACGGCTCGACCTCCTCCATGACCTGCAGAAGCTGCGCCTGCGACCACTTCATGCTGAAGACGCGCCGCATCCAGCCGGTCACACGTTCGCTGCGCGCCGGCAGGTCCTGCAGCAAGGCGAGCGCGTTCTTGGCGCCGCGTCCCCCCTTGCCGCTTTTGGGCATGGAAGCGCTCGCCGCCGTAGGCAAGCCGAGCAGGTGCAGCACCGGCGCCGCGGGTTGGTCCCAGGCCGCGCAAATGAGGGCGGCAAGGGGCTGGTTATCCCAGAGCAGGGTGCTCTCGGCTCCGCTGCGAAGCGGCGGTGTGGCCAGTCCCAGGGCCTGGGCATGGCGCCGGTGCGCGGTTTGCAGGGCGGCCAGCACCACGCTGCGGCTGAGTGGGGACAGGGAAGCCGAAATGATCACGACGGCAGAACTCCGGAAGTCAGAATAGATTGCGCCTCTGCCGGCAGGCAGAAGCTGCGGCAAGCATACCCGCCCCCGGCGCGTAACACAAGTAAAGATGAGGAGTCAGGACGCCGCTACGCCCTCTTTTCCCTATGCAGTCGCTGTCCTGCCAGTCACCTGCGGCTATTTCTTGATCCCATCAAAGATCAGGGCAATGACCTGGTCCAACCGTTCTTCGATTGAGGTGGTGAAGTCCGACGAGCACCAGCTCACTACCTGCTGGAAATACAATGTATAGAGCGTATCAGCGACGAAGGCGACGTCGACGCTTTCCCCGACTTCGCCCCGGCGCTTGCCCTGGTTGAGCAGCAACATCAGGGTTGAACGAAAGTCCATCCGTGACCGCTCCCGATTGACCAGATCGGGCAGACGAAGCCCCCGATACACCATCTGCCGCACCAGGTCGCGGTCAGCGTCCAGACCTGCCGCCAGCGACTGAAACAGAATGCTCACCTTGCGCTGCGTGCTGCCAGCGCCCAGTATCTCGCTCGCCTCCAACTGCTGCAGGCGCCCCAGCGTCTGCTCTCCCAAGGCAAGGAGCACATCTTCCTTGGTGGGGAAGTAGTTGAAGAACGTGCCTTTGGCGACGCCCGCCGCCTGCGTGATTTCGGCGACAGTGGTCTCCTCGTAGCCCTTCTCGCGGAACAGCCGCAGCGATTCTGAGAGGAGACGCTGCCGCTTGAGGCGCTTGTCGGCTTCACGCGTGGAGGCAGCGGTGTGTGTGCTTTGCGTCGGGGCCGGTGTGGCCAGGGGGGTAGTCGTCATCTGTGTCACCGGGGGGAAACTGCCTTGAAGCGCCTTGGACTCCGTCGCTGCGGTTGTGTCCATCATGGCACTGTGTTTGTGACCTGTTACTGAAGCTCAAGACGGAGCGCTAGGACAAAGGTTACGGCCATAACAGACAATTTTGACCGCGGTCATTTTATTTGTGGCTGCGGAGGCGTTCCTTGCGCGCCCCAGGATCGACTGCGGCGGATGACGTCCGCGGCGTGCAGCTCGTGATCCGCCATGTACGGTCATCCCTGTCTTGCCACCCGTTTGACACACCGCGGCATAGATTTCTATAATTGTCTTACCATTGTGCTGTACGGTGGGCTCTTCATTCCTTAGTGACGTGGCGGAGCATGAAGACAATCAAGCGTTATCCCAACCGCAAGCTCTACGACCTGGATCGCAAACGTTATGTGACGCTTGACGATATCTCTCTGATGATCCAGGAGGGGGAGGAACTCCAGGTGGTCGACCACGACACCGGCGAGGACCTCACCAGTGTGACGCTCTCACAGATCATCTTCGAGCGCGAGAAGAAGCGGTCGGGCTTCCTGCCCCAAACCGTCCTGACGATGCTCGTGCGCACGGGGGGCGGGACGCTTGACTATCTGCGCCGTTCCTTCCAGGGCTCCCTCGGTCTGCTGCGCATGCTGGAGGAGGAGATCGATCATCGCATCGATACTCTCGTAGCCAGGGGAGAGCTCGCGCAGGAAGAGGCCGAGCGCTTGCGCCACGAGATTTTCTCCGGCGCCTCCTCGGCGGCACGTGACATGCTGCCCGATCTTCGCATCGAAGGGGCGCTTGAGCGTTTGAACGTGCCGACGTCAAAGGATCTCCAGGGCCTGCAAGCCCAGGTGGAGCAGCTTATGCAGCGCGTGGACCTGCTTCTCCAGCAAACGCAGGCGGCAGCGGAGGGCAGCGCCAAAGCTGACGAAAACGCCCCGGAACCGCCCAGTTGACCTTGCCGGGCGCTCCTCTGGCTTCCGCCCAATCCCGCATTCAGTTCCGTTCACAGCATCAAGACCATGGCTGCTGAAAAGTCACTCAGCCGGATCCGCTCAGGCGCCGAATCTCCAAAGACCGCGCTGGTTTTGGCGGGCGGAGGCTTGACGGGAGCGGTCTATGAGATCGGGGCCTTGCGCGCCATCGAGGAAATGCTCGTCAGTCGCGATGTGCGCACGTTCGACATCATCGTGGGCACCAGCGCTGGCGCCCTGGTGGGCTCGCTCCTGGCCAAGGGGCTGACGCCGGGCGAGCTGATGCAGGCGCTCGACGGCAGCGCACCGGCCTATACGCGCATTCGCCCCAACCATCTCTTCTCGCTCAATACTCGTGAGTTTGCCCGGCGCAGTCTGCACCTGCCGAGGACGGCCAGAAACGCCCTGGCCCATTACCTTCGCCATCGCAGCGACATGAACATCTTCGATCTGTTCTGGTCGCTGATTGAGGTGCTTCCTTCAGGGCTCTATGACAATGCAACGCTGGCCGCGTTTGTGCGTGAAACCCTGGAAGTCCGCGGCCTCAGCGACAGCTTCGAGGACGTGAACGCCAAGCTTTACGTGATTGCCACCGATCTGGACACCGGTGATCGTGTGGTCTTTGGTCAGGATCCCTGGCGCGATGTGCCCCTCAGCAGTGCCATTGCTGCGTCCAGTGCTGTGCCACTGCTCTACCGGCCGGTGCGCATTGGCGACACGGAGATGGTGGATGGGGGCATGCGCGGCACGGCGAGCCTGGATCTGGCCATCGAGGCCGGCGCCAAGCTGATCGTGTGCATCAATCCGCTGGTGCCGATCGAGAACCGCACCAAGGCGAATGTCCCTCTCCTGGGTCCGGACGGCCGTTTCCTGAGCGAGAAGGGCCTCCAGGCGGTGAGCGCCCAGATCCTGCGCATTGTCATGCAGAGCGGCCTTGACTACCACGTCAAACAGCTTCGCCGCCGCCACCCTGATGTGGACATCATCCTGATCGAGCCCCGGCGTGACGACTACAAGATGTTCTTCTACAACATTATGCGTTACTCGGCTCGCCTGACTATCGCCCAACACGGGTTCGAGTCGGTGACGCTGGACCTGGCCGACCAGTATCCGATGCTCAAGGCCATCCTCGCCCGCCATGGTCTGGCCATCACCCGCCGTTTCGTGATCGAGGAACTCGAAGCCATGCGCCAGAGCGGCAACGACCTCGAGGTCGTGCGGACGGTGATGGAACGCGGGAGAGCGCCGTCGTATTTGCCCATGCACCGTCCTTCGGCGGCCAGAGACCTCAAATCTGTCCTGTGCGAGCTGGAAGAAGCACTTGACCAGTTGGATGCTGGCAGCGCCCCACCCGCCGGCAAGGCAAAGGCAGCCTGACGGCGTTCCTGTCCCAGGCCTTAAAGAAGGCCTTTTTCCCGCAAGATCACGCGATACTGGGCTTCCGCTTCCCGAAAGATAGGGGCCAACTGCAGGACTTTGAAGATCGATCCCTTGGTCTTGATCTCGCCGCCGAAATAGGCGTCGCGCAGCCTGCGGTCCCCCAGCCAGATGGCATGGAGGGTATCAGCCTCCAGGGACAGCTCCAGGTCAGGCTTGCCGCCGTCGAGCACATAGCTGAAGCTCGCCGGCTTGCTGCGGCCGTTCAGGCCGATGAAAGCCTTGGGGTTCAGCAGATGGATATGGATCAGCAAGCCGGTGCGGCCAAAGTCCGAGGTCACCTTGGGGTCCAGGGCAAGACGATCGAGCAAAGTCGCAGCGACGTCCTGCAAGACGGCGGATTCGGTATAGAAAGGCATGAAGCAGGAACCTTGGCAGGGAGTAGTGGGTGTGGGGTTGGCCAGACGATGGCACCGTCTGGGCGGTCCATCATATGGCAGCCAGGCGTTAACCGAAAAAGATCGAACGTCGTTCGGCCAGGCGCTTGTCGATCATGTCCTGGACGCGATTGCGCACCATGTCGGTGAGATCGGACACATAGGCGGGGTTCTGGATCAGTTCCGGGTCGAGCGCCTCGGTGGCAATCGGCTCGCCGATATCGATATACCACTTGGTCGGCAGCGGCACCACGCCCAATAGGCCCAGCAAGGGGAACGTGGGCGTGATCGGGAAGAACGGAAAGCCGATGAGACGGGCCAGCGGCTTGACGTTGGCCACCATGGGGTAGGTCTCTTCGGCCCCAACTACGGCCACGGGCACGATCGGCGCCTGGGTCTCCACCGCCATCTTGACGAAGCCGCCGCGCCCAAAGCGGGCCAGCTTGTACCGATCTCTGAACAGCTTGCCCACGCCCTTGTAGCCCTCGGGAAAGACCAGGACCAGCTCGTCGTTCTCCAAAAGCCTGTGCCCATTGTCAGGGTGCGCGAGCACCTGCCCAGTCTTGTTCAGCAGGCAGCCGAAGAAGGGTAGGGTGGGGAACCAGTCAGCCACCAGCGCCCGCGTCAGGCGACGGGCAGGATGGTGCTCGCTGATGCCATAGGAGATCATAGCGCCATCCATGGGCAGGACACCGGAGTGATTGGCGACGAGCAGGGTGCGGCCGCTGCTGGGTACATGCTCGACACCGGTCAGCTCCACCCGCCAGTACTGGTTGTACAGGATGCCAGCCACGAGGGCGAAATAGTTGGCGATCTCCTCATCGTAGCCCCACGGATCGACTTCGTACTCTCCCCGCAGACGCCGGGCAACAAAGTCACGCTGCACTTCGACCATGGCTTGGGCCACCAGGGCCAGGCCCTGCCAAGTCTCAGAGGCAAGCCATTCGCTCTCGCTCAAATGGCTCAGGTTGTCCCGCATCATCCGCAGGAGGCGCCCGTCACTGCTCTTGCCCGCAGAGCTTGCCGCCTGCGTGTCCACCTTTTGCGAAAGGCGCCTGATCTCTTCCCGGATCTTGGCCCGCAGTTCCTCGTCGCTGAGTTGGCCCGCGCCGTTTTTGCCGGCAATGGCGCTGGAAGCCGCCACAGCCGTGACGATCTCTTCCTCACCGTTCAGACCGGCGGACCTGGCCTCCGTCACCGTGACAGCCACCTCGCCGGTCACCGCCAGGTCGAATTCCTGGTGTTCAAGACAGTACGGCGAGCCCGGCAGCGCCGGCAGGGTGCAGCGCTCTCCCCCTTCGGCGATGGCCTCACATGGGCGAGACTCGAGGTTTTCGTTCATGAGTTACATCCTTGTGGAAAGAAGCAGCGCTGCTGGCAGCGTGGTCTGGACGCCATCATTCGTCGGCCAGCGGGGTGGCAAGGCTCGTAAACGCTGCCTGGGTGCGGCGGCCAATCTGGCGGGCGGCGCCGTAGGTCATCCTGGAAGCCGCAGACATGTCATCGATGCGGTCGGTCGTGAAGCGATAAGCCTGGTTGGTGGCATAGCGATGCTTGCGCACAGCTTCGCCGAACTCACGCACGGTGGCTTCAGCATCGATGGCAGGCACGAACCCCATGTCCTGCTCCATGCGCCGGGTGTCTGCCACCCAGGAGTAGCGCAGGTAGTCCCAAGGCAGCGGCGCCATGTCGTACGCTTTGGCCGAGACAAGCCGGCCCATGCGGAATCCGTAGTAGGCGAAGGGATGCAGGATGGGGGCAGGGGGGACTCCCGCCAGCGCCAGCACCTTGAGCAGTGGCAGCGCCGGAAGCGCTGCCACGTTGTAGACGCCGTTGTGGTCGCTCGCCACACACTGTCCCAGCACGCGAACGACATCGTCCTGGTGGATGACCTGAAGCATGGGGTCAAAGCCCATCAGGATCGGCGCCGCCGGCATTGACAACAGCAGCGCCAGCGGCGAGGAGGTGCTGCCGCCAAGAATGTTGGCGAAGCGGAGGGTGGTGATCACCATGTCAGGCTGCTGGCGCCGGAAACCATTGACAAACGTTTCGATCTCGCGCAGCTCGCGCACGTAGGCATACGAAGGTGCGCCCTGGAAGTCGTCCTCCTCGTCGAGAAAGGCGGGATTCTCAGGACTGGCCCCATAGACAACCGTGCTGGACGGCAGGATGACCTTCTGGACGCCGGCCTGGGCCGCAGCGCCCAGCAGCCGCATGGTGCCCAGAACGTTGCTGTCAAAGACCTCTTCCGTGCGGCGTTGGCGCCAGCGGAAAGCGCAGTGCACGATGACGTCGACCTTTTCGGCTTTGAACAGCTCGGCGATGAGGGGATTGCGCAGATCGGCCTCCACAAACTCGATGCCGGGAAACGGCTTCGTCATCGGTTTGAGGTCGATTCCCAAAACCCGCACGCCAAAACTGCTGGCGACCTGTGCAATGCGTCGGCCCAGTGGACTGAAGACGCCAGTAACAGCAAGGGTTCGCATCGGCTGACTCCTGATTGCGCCCGGCCGGCACCGGGCGGAAAAGTGGATGGATTATAGGCCCCGTCAGGAGGGAAGGTCAAAGACTGTCCCTGGCAAGCAGTGCCTGCAGTTCCGGCAGTTTGTGCTCCATCGCCGCGCGCCCTCGCTCGATCAGCTCACGTCGTTTAAAGCCCAGCAGGCTGAAATCCGTCAGCTCTGGCTCCACCAGCACGTCGGCGCTGTGCGGTGGGTCCCCGGCCTTGAGCAGGGCATGTCCGAGCACGTTGGTGCTGTAGGTCCAAAAGCTTGTCGGAAGATAGGTAGCAGGCCCGAAAAGGTTCACCGCCATGACAAGGTCAGCGCCGAGGGCGCGGGCAAAACGAATGGGCAGGTTGTCCACCAGACCGCCGTCGACGTACCAGCAGTCATCGATCAGGACCGGCTGCACGATGGGGGGCACACTGCAGCTTGCCCGCACGCGCGGCGCCAGCTTGCCCTCGCAGAAGAAGCGCGCCTCGCCTGTGAGGGCATCTGTGACGACGCAGCCGAAGGGCAGGACCAGGTTCTCAATGTCCAGGTCGCCCAGCCAATCCACCAGCATCCGTTCGAGGGGCTGGAAGGTCAAGAAACCGCGACGCGGCCACACGGCGCGGGTCAGCGATAGCCAGCCGACCCGTTCGCCGAAGTAGGTGATCTCGTCACACGTCTTGCCGGCTGCCAGCGCGGCGCCGATGAGCGAGCCCACGCTCGTTCCGGTGACGGTATGAACCTGGATGCCCGCCTCGAAGAGGACCTGCAGCACGCCTACATGGGCGAAACCGCGCGCAGCTCCCCCGCCGAGGGCCAGGCCCAGGCGTTTCTCAGGAAGGCTCATAGGTGTGCGCCCAGAGCTCGACGATAAACTCGTCGAGTCCCAGGGCCTCCAGCTTCTCCGGGCAGGGTTTGCCGGTGACGGCGTCCCAGCCGCGCACTTGGTAGTAGAGGCGCAGCAGGGTATCGAGGTCGGGCGTGTAGCCGGCGCTGGGACCCTCATCGAGGATCTTCAAAACCGGCTTGGGCAACGTATCGTTGGCACGGGTGAGGCCGAAGCGGTGATTGAGCACCCGCTTGAGGGTGTAGATGCGCTCGCCGGTCCGGCTCAGTTCCTCGGGCGTCCAATACCAGCCTGTGATAGTGCCGAACAGATCGAGCAGGGACGGCACCTCGATATCCTCGAAATGGCAGAGGATGGCGCTGTTGGTGAAGGCTCGCAGGTCGATGATCCGGGCGGTGTTCTCGACCTTTTCTGGCGACTCCTCATGGGGGTCGCCGTAGCCGATGCCGATTTCGGGCGCTTCCCGCCCCTGCTCCCAGTGATAGACGTCACCCGCCATGTGGCAGGCGCCGCGCGTGGCGGTGGCGTAGACCAGGCCCATGCCCGCATGGGCGCGGACATCATGGAAGGGTAGCTCCAGCTTGTTGACGTGCACCGCCAGCTCGGCGACGCCAAGCGCCTCGCCCATACGTGCGGCGCCCTGCGCCAACAGATCCCCGAAGCCCTGGCGGTAGGCGATCTTCTCGATCAGGGCCAGGGCGGGTTTGGCATCGCCCCACCGCAGCTCGAGTCCGTCCGTCACCGACGCATCGATGATGTCTGCCTCGTAGAGTGAGTAGGCAAAAGCGATGGTTGAGCCGCAGGAGATGGTGTCGAGTCCGTAGACGTTGCACAAATGACCGGCGTAGGCCACATCTTCCAGGTTGTGGTTGCCGATCTGGGGGCCAAAGGCGACGGCGGTTTCATATTCCGGCCCGTCGATCTTCGGCAGTTCGTAGGCGGGCAGCTTGACCTCGCGCCCGCAGGCGATCGGGCAGCGGAAACAGGGAACGTGCTTGATCAGGTAGTTGTCGCTCAGTTGTCCGGCGTTGACGCTGTCCTCGATGCCCTGCAGGTCGGTGGTGGCGTAATAGAAGGCAGAGACATCGCCGACGATGGGCCCCACATCCATGCTCATGATCGTGCCGCCCAGCCGCATCATCTGGGCAGTCAGGTCTTCGACCACATGGTTTGTGACCGCGCGGTTGACCTGCTTGTTGGCATTGGGGTCATGCAGCGGCACATCCGCCCTGCCGCGCACGCCGATGGCTTTGAGGTTCTTGCTGCCCATAACGGCGCCAAGACCGGTGCGAGCCGCCGCGCGTCCGTGGTCGTTCATCACCCCTGCATAGAGCACCTGGTTTTCGCCAGCCGGGCCGATGCACGCCACCCGCGTTCGTGGGTCGCCCATTGCGGCCTTCACCGCATCCTGCACGGCATACATGTCCATCCCCCAGAGGGCGGTGGCATCGTGCAGGCGCGGGGCCGTTCCCTCCCGCAGCTCCAGCCACACGGGCTGCTCAGCCCGTCCAGTGACAATGATGCCATCATAGCCGGTGCGGCGCAGTTCCGGACCCCAGAAACCACCGGAATTGCCCTCGCCGGTCAGCCCCGTGGCCGGAGAACGGGCGACGACCGAGAAGCGGCCTGCAGCCGGCGTGGTGGTGCCGACCAGCGGCCCGGTCATGAAGATGAGGGGGTTCTCAGGGCCGAGCGGATCCGTCGCAGATCCGGCCAGATCGGCCAGGTAGCGCGCGGCCAAGCCGCTGCCGCCCACGAACTGCCGGGCGTACGCCTCATTGATCGGCTCGTCCCACAGGCGGCCGCTGCTGAGATCAACGCGCAGGATCTTCCCCATGTACCCCGCCAGCACGGCTGGCGGGGCAGGGGTGAAGGATTGGCGGATGGACATCACAGGGAACGGAAGTGCTGCTAGAAGTCAACGGTCTTGCCGTCGTAGACGCACATGAACAGGCGGCGCAGATCGTCCCGCTCAGGAACGCGCACGCCGCTGATATAGGTGCCATCACCTTCCGCAAACTCACACAACGTTTCCAGCATTTCCTCGTAGTCGGATTGGTCGATGCCCAATTCGGCAACGGTCCGCGGCTGATCCACCCGGGCGTGCAGTTCGCGGATGGCCCCGATGACCAAGCGCGCCGCGTCCCGTTCATCCACGGCATGCAGATGGAGGCTGTGGGCAATATCCTGGAAGCGCGTCGCCTCGTGCGCCTGGGCCATGTACTCAAGCGTGTAGGGAAGGAAGAGGTTGACGCTGCGTCCATGCGGCACTTTGAAGTTGCCGCCGAAGGCGTGACCGGTGGCATGCGCCAGCGACGCCCAGGAGTTGATGAAGCCGAGTCCGGCCAGCGTGGCGGCATTGGCCATGTGTTCGCGTGCTTCCAGGTCGCTGCCGTCGTCATAGGCGCGCGGCAGGTACTCGAAGATGAGCTGGATGGCCTTCAGGCAGATGCCGTCGGTGAAATCGTTGTGAAAGGTCGAAAGATAGCCTTCGATGGCGTGCGACAGGGCATCGAGGCCCGTATCGGCGGTAACGCGCGGCGGCAGGTTGCGCGTCATGGCGGGGTCGACGATGGCCATGGTCGGCACTGTCTCGCGGGAGCCCAGGGCCAGTTTGCGGCCATCGCTCTTGTCGGTGAGGACGGTCGCCCATGTGGCCTCGGAGCCGGTCCCGGCCGTCGTGGGGATGGCGACCAGACGCGCCAACTTGCCGATATTCAGGTCCATCATCGGGCTGATCTCGTCAGGCTGCAGGTCGGGGCGCTCGTAGAGCACCCACATTGCCTTGGCTGCGTCCAGCGAGGACCCCCCTCCCAAGCCGACGATCCAGTCGGGCCTGAACTCGAGCATCTTGGCTGCGCCCTTCTGGACGGTCTGCAGCGATGGTTCCGGCTCCACCTCGGTGAAAGCCTCGACCAGCATCCCGGCAGCGTGCAGCTTCTCCGCCACGCGCTCGGTATAGCCCAGCCGGTGCAGCACGGCATCGGTCACGATGAAGGCGCGCTCACCCCGGAGTGTCTCAAGATGGCCCAGGGCCTCCTCGCCGTAGACAATCTCAGGGCAGTCGAAGAACCACATGGCTTAGGCCTCGTCCGGATAGGTGGTGGGCACACTGCTGGCTGAGTTGACCAGGTCCAGGGTGGCTTTGACCGAACGCATGATCTTGCCGAGGTTGCCCTTCAGCTTGAGCTGGCGGCTGACCAGCGCCTTGATCGGGTCAAGCTCGTGTCTGAAGATCTTGCGATAGGTGTCAATGGTGCCCGAGATCTCAAATTCCGGCTTCTTAGCGCTGGGATCGCTGACAAGGTGAGCTTCGCGGCACTCGCCATGCCAAAGATCCAGGTAGAATGAGACCGGTTCCTTCAGGGAGCCCTTGGGTTCGACGTTGAAATAGAAGTCGCCCTCCCATTTCGCTGCCGACACTCTGTATGCCTCGCTGGCGTTCACTGCATCTTTGAACGCGGCAACCCATTCGGCCGAGGGAAAGAGATAAGCCATGCCTGACCTCCGCTATGATGTTGGGGTGTGGTGGGTAGATGACGCACTGCGTCGTGTGATTATAGCATGCAAGCATGCAGCCACAGCAAGGCAGCGTGCACAGCGCGACTCCTCGCGCGGCCCACCATGCCGCCTGTCGCCTTTGTTGCCCAGTCGTTAGCGCCGCTACAATCATGGGCAAGGAGTCTGGTCTTGTCTCGATGTCAGCGTTGATCACCCTCACCACCGATTTCGGGTTAAACGACGGCTATGTCGGCGCGATGAAGGGCGTCATTCTCTCCATTCTGCCTTCCGCCCAGATTGTGGACATCTCACACCACATCGCCCCGCAAAACGTCGCCCAGGCGGCCTTTGTCCTGGCGACAGCGGCCCCCTATTTCCGGCATGGGACCACCCATGTCGCCGTGGTGGACCCCGGCGTGGGTAGTGACCGGCGCCCCATCGCGGTCTTTACGGAAACAGCGGCGTTTGTCGGGCCGGATAACGGCATCTTCAGCCGCGTCTACCAAACCGAACGGGTGGCGCAGATACGGCTGCTGGCCAATACGAACTACCATCTCCCCGACCTCAGCCTCACCTTCCACGGTCGCGATCTGTTTGCCCCCGTAGCGGCGCACATTGCCCGCGGGGCGCCTCCGTCCAGCCTGGGACCCGAGGTGACCGATCCAGTGGTCCTGCCGGTGCACCAGGCGGAACGATGCGACGATGGTGGTCTGCGCGGCCAGGTGGTGTACGTGGACCATTTTGGCAACCTGATCACCGACATTCCATCCGCCTGGCTGGCTGCTGACACCGCGTGGACCTTCACCATCGGCGAGCTGGAGATCGTTGGTTTCAACCTGACCTATGGTCGCGTGCCGGTGGGTGAGCTGCTGGTTTTGGGCGGCAGCAGCGGTTGGGTCGAGGTGGCGGTGCGCAACGGCAGCGCAGCCGCGCGGCTGGGCCTGGGCGAAGGCGCGGTCATCCAGGCGCGGGTGGGCGCCGCAGGGCCGGGACAATCGCCGGGAACCGGGGCGCAGCCGTGAACGTCCTCAAACACGCCACACGCCTGCGATACAGCAGGACAAGCGGCCCCATTGAGACCATTCATCAAGAGCGCGACGAGGAGGAGCGGCAACTTGACTGATTCATTTGTCATCCAGGGCGGACGGCCCCTGCAGGGTGAAGTCCGCGTAGCAGGAAACAAGAATGCAGCGCTGCCCATGGTGGCGGCTGCCCTGCTGACCGAGGAGCCGGTGACTCTGCACAACCTGCCGCACATCGGCGATGTCAACATCATGGTGGACCTCCTACGCAACCTGGGCGTGCGCGTGGTGAGCAGCAAGGGCAGCAGCCTGACCCTGCAGGCTGCCAACGTGGAGACACGTCGCCTGTCTCCCGAGCTCTGCCGGCAGATACGGGCCTCCATCCTCCTCGCCGGGCCCATGTTGGGCCGTTTCGGCCGGGTGGAACTGCCTCCGCCGGGAGGGGATATGATCGGTCGGCGGCGCATCGATACGCACCTGCTCGCCTTCGAATCCATGGGCGCTACGATAGAGGTCGATGCCGCCACCCTGCAGATCGTCATTCAAGCCCGCCGTCTGCACGGGACTGACATCATGTTGGATGAGGCCAGCGTCACCGGCACCGAGAACGCGCTGATGGCTGCCGCCCTCATCCCGGAAACGACGGTTATCCGCAACGCTGCTTCCGAGCCCCACGTGCAGAATCTCTGCCACATGCTGGTGGGCATGGGAGCGTCGATCGATGGCATTGCCAGCAACACGCTGACGGTGCGGGGCGCCGAACGCCTGCACGGCGGCGAGTTCACCATCGGCCCTGATTTGCTCGAGATTGGGTCCTTCCTGGGCCTGGGCGCCGTGACCCGTGGCGAGCTGCGGATCAAAGACGTCTGCCCCTTTGACCTGCGTATGGTGCTGCACGTCTTCAAGGAACGCCTGGGCGTCAACTGCTGGCTGGACGGTAACGACCTGGTGGTGGGCGATGAACAGCACCTACACATCGCCATGGACGTTGGCGGCGCTGTGCCCAAGGTGGACGATGGGCCCTGGCCCCACTTCCCGGCCGACTTGCTGTCCATTGCCCTGGTGGTGGCCACCCAAGCCGAGGGCACGGTGCTTATCCACGAGAAGATGTTCGAGAGCCGCCTCTACTTCGTGGACAAGTTGATCACCATGGGCGCTCGCATCATCCTGTGCGACCCGCACCGGGCGGTGGTCGTGGGGCCTTCCCACCTCTACGGCCAGCAGCTCTCCAGTCCCGACATCCGTGCAGGCATGGCGATGGTGATCGCCGCCCTTGCCGCTGAGGGCGCCAGCGTCATCGCCAACGTCAATCAGATCGATCGCGGCTACGAACGCCTGGAAGAGAAGCTGCGCATGCTCGGTGCCAGCATTTCGCGCCGGCGTCCTCCTGACTCGTTCCTGGCCTGAGCCGTTCCCCGTCTTGTTCGTGTCCCTGTGACCCAGCGTTCCCGCAATTACCTGGCGCGCTATCTGCCGCTGGCGCTGGTCCTCATCGCCTATCTGGCTTTGGGGACGCTCTACGCCGCTTTGACCCCGCCCTGGCAGGCGCCCGACGAACCCGCGCACTTCAACTATGTGCGACAGGTGGCGCTCACCGGAACGCTGCCCGTTCTGCACCCCGGCGACTACGACCAAACCTATCTCAACGCGATCAAGGCCCGCCGCTTCCCGGCCGACATGAGCGTCGACCAGCTCCGCTACGAGGGGCACCAGCCGCCGCTCTACTATGCGGTGGCAACGCCCGTGTTCCTGGCCGTTGTAGGCCAGACCGTGGCCCGTCAGGTGCTCGCCCTGCGCCTGCTCGGCGTGCTGCTTGGGGCAGGGGTGATTGTGTTGGTGTGGGCCAGCGCCGTGCGCCTTTTTCCCAGGCGACTGGACCTGGCGATCGTGGCCGCAGGGTTTGCCGGGCTGCTGCCCATGCACATTGCCATGATGGCAAGCATCAACAATGACAGCCTGACAGAGCTTCTGATCGCGGCCGGTGTTTACCGGCTGTTGGGCCACCTGCAGCGCCCGCGTTCCACGACCCGCGCCTGGCTCCTGACCGGACTGATCGTGGGTCTGGCGCTGTTGTCGAAGCTGCAGGCCTATATCCTGCTGCCGATGCTCTTCGTTGTCTGGCTCTGGCAGGCCCGGCAGAACTGGGGACGCGAGGGCGGGCGCGGATCGGCCTGGCGCAGCGCCCTGGCCGTGCTGGCCCCGGCCCTAGGAATGCCCCTGGCCTGGTGGTTGCGCAACCTTACCGTGTATGGTCCGACGGATCCCTTTGGCCTGGCCCGGCATGATGCCATTGTTACGGGGCAGCCGCGCACGATCGACTGGATTGCCGGTTATGGCTGGGCCAGCTACCTGGATCGCCTGGTCGGGTTTACTTTCCGTTCCTTTTGGGGGGTGTTCGGTTGGCTGGGCGTGTTCATGGACGGCCGCGTCTACGCGCTCCTGGCGCTCCTCAGCATCTTCGTCGTCGTCGGCTTGCTCTGGCGCTGGCGACAGGGATGGGGCGAACTTGGTTCCTTTGCGCGCCGGGGAGTCGCCCTGCTGGCCCTGCAGGTTGCCCTGGTGGGCGCCGCCTATGTCTGGTATAACCTCGGTTTTGTCCAGCATCAGGGACGCTATCTGTTTCCGGCGCTGCTGCCGCTGGCCATTGCTTTTGCCGTGGGGCTCGACGGTCTGCGCACCCCTGGCGGCAGCCGCTGGGGCGCCCTGGCGGGTGTGCTCGTCACTGTGTTCATCCTCGTCCAGGGCTTCCTGAGCGGCGACGTCAACGGCCCCGTGCTGGCGCTAGCGGCAGCGGCCTCAGTGGGGCTGGCAGCGCACAGCCGCTGGCCGGTCATTCGCTATCGCTGGTGGGGCGCGGCAGCCCTCGTCCTGCTGACCCTGGTTACGCTGCAAGCCCTGTTTCTTGCTATCATTCCACAACTCACCTGACCAGGCGCGTATTCGCCTCTCGCGCCAGAGTTGACTGTAATTCATGGAAGCGCTTCCGCGACGGGTGTCTGGAGCGTCGTTTCAGTTGAAATCCTCTGACCCGTTCAAGCATCTTCCTCCTCCAGCCTGACCGTGCTGCGTTATCACAGGCCGAATGCGACAAAAAGGGAGGCTGGTCCAGACTCCAGTACGGGAGCGTCCTTCTGTTCTGAATTGGCGGGGAGCAGGCGGCGCCTCAGGCGCCTGACATCCCGGCGCCCATCGCGCTGGGACGTGCTGGTCATTGGCCTATGGGTGGCAGCACCAGTGCTGCCGCCATCCACGTTCCTGTCCCTGGCCGGGTTGGCAGCCGCTGCCGCCGGTCCGGAAGCTGCGACGACGCCTGTGCACGATTACCTGGGCACCTGGCTGCTGTGGACGGAAGATGGCGGCGTGGCCCCTGCCGTCCAAACCGCCGGCTCCAAATGGACGCGCGTGGTAATCGCCTGGGCGCATTCTGAGCCCAGCCGGGGTGTCTACAACTGGACCGAGGCCGATGCCAGGATGGCGAATGCCACCGCACAGGGTTTCAACATCACGATCGCGGTCATGGGTAACCCGGGGTGGGCGGCCGCTACCTGGTGCGGGCCGTTGTACTCACAGCATGTGGCGTCTTACGCCGACTTCATGGCCGAAGTGGTCAAGCGCTACGGCGGTGCGCCTTACAACGTGCGCTACTTCGAGCTCGGCAACGAGCCGGACAACGCCGATCCCGATGTGCATGGCTGGGTCGGAGGGTGTTGGGGGAAAGGGTTGCCCAACAGCGCCGCCGGCGCGGGCGGCGACCAATATGCCATTGCCGTCAAGGCCGTGGCGGCGAAGATGAAGGCCGCCAATCCCAACATCAAGGTGGCCACGGGCGGTCTCGCCTACGATACGGAGAAGCCCGGACTGGTCGCCCTGCGGACGCTGGCGGCGGAGCTGAACGGGTATGCCTACCTGGATGCGCCTGCGAACCTGGGGACGTCGGTGGAGGCCTACCGGTTTGTGAAGGGGACCGTGCAGAAGACGGTGGTGTGGCGCAACACGTCGACGGCGTTGAACGTGTCGTTTGGCGTGGCAGCGGCGGGCGCCTCGCTGGTGAAGACGACCAAGGCGGGTGTGGCGACGACGGTGGCGGATGGGGCGGCGGGCGACCTGGACGCCGCCCGCAATGGGGTGGTGGTGCTGAGTGTGGGCCCCGACCCCTTCATGGTGATGGTGGATACGGCCGCGTCCCCCACGGCGACCCCAACGCCCAGGGCGTCCTCCACCCCGACCTTCACCCTGACTCCGACACCCACGGCCACCTTCACCCCGACCGCCACGCCGACGGCGGGCTTGACCCAGACCGGAACGCGCACGCCGACTTCGTCGTCGACAGCCACCCCGACGCCGTCGCCCACGGACACGCCTGAGCTGACGGCCACCGCCACTGCCAGCATGACGCCCACAGCGACCCCACCGCCAACAGCCACCCCGACGCCGTCGCCCACCGGCACGGCCAGCGTCACGCCAACGGCTACGCCGACCCCTCCGGCCACCGCCACCCCGACTCCAGGGACCTGGCCAACGCCCTCTGTCACGCCCACCCCAACGCCGCGCTTTCGGTCCTACTTGCCTTGGGTCGCGCACGGTCACCATGGTTTCCCATAATGTCCCTTTGCTCGCCCGGCGTCACCGCCACCCTCTCCGGTTCGAATGCGCGTACCTGACCCACGCCGGTTGAGTTCCATGTGGCTATCGGCTCTGGTCGCGATAGCGCTCCTGACAGAACCGGCCATGGCAGGGCCGGCATCTCTGCAGGCTGTGTCCGCCACGCCTGTGTCTCCCACGGATCCGTTTGGCGTCTACTTCTACCCGGCGGCAAGCCTGGTGGGCGCGGACCAGATGGCAGAAGCAGGCGCGAAATGGGCGCTCGTGTTCATGAATTGGCGCACCATCGAGCGCAACGCCAAGACCCCAGGCGTCTATAATTGGTCAAAGATGGACGCCTACCTTGCCGACGCTGCCGCGCATGGTTTCCAGGTGGTGGTCACGGTCACGGGCAACCCCGCCTGGACGGCTCCCACCACTTGCGGCCCTCTTTATCCCAGCCAGATGTCATCCCTGACCCGGTTTCTCACCGCCGCCGTCAGTCGCTACAGCGCACCGCCTTACCATGTCATGCACTGGGCGCTCTACAATGAGCCTGACAACGGCGATCCGGCCAATTTCGCCTGGCTGGGAGGTTGTTGGGGGCGCAGCCATCCCAACCATGCCGCCGGGGCAGGGGGCGCCGCCTACGCCGACATGCTGAAGCAGGCCTACCCTGCTGTCAAAGCAGGCAATCCCAACGCCCTGGTGCTGCTGGGTGGGTTGGCCTATGAGAACTGGTATGACGGCAAGCCTGAGAGCGGACCCTTCGACCGCGCCTTCTTCGAGGAGATGCTGGCGGCCGGGGGTGGCGATTACTTCGACGTCGTTAACTTCCACTATTACGTGGTTTGGGCCGAGGCTTGGAAGACCGGGGACCGATACAGCAGCGACCTTATCGGCAAGGCCGACTACCTGCGCAACGTGGTCAAGACCTACACGCACCAGGAGAAGCCGGTCATCTGCACCGAGATCGGCCGGCCCACGAGCGGTCCGGCGAGCGATTCCTTCGTGTACAACGATGAGCTAAGCGCCCGTTTCGTCGTGCAGGGCTACACCCGAGCCTTTGCGGCCGGGCTGCTGGCGGCGTTTTGGCTGGAAGCGGTGGATGAACCCCAGCTTGAGTACCAATACGGTCTCATGCGCAGCGATCTCAGTCCCAAGCCTGCCTACCAGGCGTTCCAGATCCTCACGCGGGAGTTGTCAGGCGCCACCTTCCTGACCGCTCGCCGCGACCTGAATGCCAATATCGAGGGCTATGACTTCGATGTGCGCGGCTGGCGCAAGACGGTTATCTGGACAACACAGGATGTCACGCTCCTGCAGTCGTTCAAGCTCTATGCCGCCGGGGGCGCCTTGCGGGTCGTGGACAAGTTGGGCGAGGAGACGATCATCGCCGATGGCGCCGCCAGCGATCCCGACCGGCGCGGCGGTTGGGTTGCGGTGACAATCGACGCCAGCCCGCGGTACGTACAGGACCTGAGCTTGCCCACGCCCACCGCCACGGTGACGCCCACGGCGACACAGACGCCCACGCCCACCGCGACCGTCACGATGACGCCGACCCTCACGGAAACGCCAACCGCCACCGCGACCGCCACGGTGACGCCAACTTCCACAGAAACGCCCACCGTGACCGCAACGCCCACGGTCACGCCATCGGCGACGCCGACCCTGACGCCGTCGGCCACTGCAAATGCGACCGCGACTGCGACCGCCACCGCGGTGGCGCCATCGCACTGCTACCTGCCGTTGGTGCTGGGGGGCTGATCCACGACGTGCGACGCACCTCGCAGGTGCGTCGCACATTTTCTACTTTGTCGACGGCGGCCGCCGCGAGGGCAAAGTCACCAGCCGGCCCCAGAAGCCGGGCATCTTCTCGCGTGACTCGGGCTCCTCGAAATCAGCCTGCTCCCGCATCCCCAGCCAGCGCTCGCGCGCCTCGATGACGGCCTCGAAGCGGCCGGTCACGATCTCCTTGTTACCGTCCTGCAGGGTCTGCTTCCAGTCCTGAAGTTCGGCGACCATCACGTCGATCCAGTGCGCCAGGTTCGCCCTGTTGCCCAGCACCAGCTCGCCCAGGTGGGCGGGGTCGAAGCTGGCGAGCGCCGTGGTTGACTCGTACTGGCTTCCGGCCAGCCGCCGCATTTCCCGCCAGGCTGAACTGCCGCTGGTGGCACGCATGAGCGCCGCGGCCAGCAGGACGGGCAGGCCGTCGACGGCAGCCATCAGCCCATCATGTTCGGCCGGGTCCAGGAAGAGGGGCCGGCCGCCTACCAGGCTGACGAGCTCAGCCGCCGTGCTGACGGCCTCCGGCGAGGTGGTGGGGGCGGGGCACAGCGCCCAGGGCGCCTTGTCGAAGAGATCGGCGGCGGCCGTCTCCAGGCCGAGGGGACCGGGCTTGAGCGGGACCGGCGTGCTGCACACAAAGTGCACGTTGTTGGGCAGCTTCGCCGCCGCTTCCAGCACCGGCGCCTTCACGGGTGAGGTATCCAGGATCAGACATCCTGGTTTGAGCGCCGTGCTCAGGGTCTCCAGCGTCGGCGCAATAGCCGTTAACGGCAGCGCCAGCAGGACCAGGTCGGCCTTCTCACAGGCCTTGACTACGTTCCAATGACTGGTGTCGATGGCGCCCAGCTTCTTGGCGCGCTGCACGACCGGGTCGCTGCGGTCGTTGCCGGTGATGACGAAGTTCACATCTTTCTGGCGTTTGAGCGCCAGGCCGAAGGAGGTGCCGATCAAGCCGAGGCCGACGATCGTGATCTGGGGTTGGGTGCTCATGGAGGCGCTCCGTCTGCGGGGAAACGAGAGATCAACTGGCGGCGTCGGCATCCTGCAGGCCGCGCATCAGGGCATAGCGGGGGTCAGCGGGGTCGGGATCGACCTCATGTAGGCGAATGAGCCAAACCAGGTCCGGCGCACCGCCGGCCTGTTCGACCCAGTGGGCGCCGATCGCGGGATGGTGGCGCAGCACGTAGAAAGGGTAGCGCCAACTGCCCGGCTCGGCAGGGCGCGACAACTGCTCCCATCGCGAGGGGCTGAACCTCTTCAACAGCACCTTGAGCGTGCGCTGCGCCACGCTGATACGGGCTGCCGCTTTGCCGCAGTCGTGCAGCAGCGCCGCCGCCATCAGGTCGGGATCCCTGAAGCCATGGCCTCGGAGCCAGGCCAGAACGCGCAGGCTGTGCGCCCGGTCCGGTTTGCCCAGCCGCAGATAGAACGGTAGGGTGGCAACGTCCAGCATGGCCAGGGCGGGACGGTCGTCGACGCGGCGCCAGGGCGAGACAAGGTTCTCGAGGCCGCGGTAGAGGCGCTGCCGGATATTGAACCAGGTGAGCGGACGGTAGGGATGCCGGCCCACGGGTGCCTCGCCCCTCAGGCGATGCCCAACAGCATGCCCGTCACCCAGCGCACAGGCCCAGCGTACACCCACTGGATGGGTGAGAGGCCGGGCGCGATGCTGCCGATGACCAGCAGCAGCACCAACAGCATGGGACCGAACTGCACCTGCTGCTGCCAGAACCGCGCCGCCTGCACCGACCAGCCCTGGCGCAGGGAGTACAGAATGGCGACCAGGACGTTGTAGCCGTCGAGGGGGAAGATGGGAATCAGGTTGAAGAACGCCAGGAACACGTTGATCATCACCCAGACGCCCGCGAAGTAGTGCAGGACGCCGGTGGCGGGCAGCAGTTGGAAGGCGAGGCCGCCCAACGTCGCCAAGACCAGGTTTGAGATCGGACCGGCCACGGCGACGAGACCCATGCCGCCGTAGGGGGTGGTGCGGAAGTTGGCGGGCTGCACCTGCACCGGCTTGCCCCAACCGATGCCCACGCCCGCAAACGAGGAAACGAGGATCATCATCGTTCCCATCGGATCAAGATGCCGGATCGGATTCAGCGTGACCCGGCCCTGGCTGCGCGGCGTCGGGTCTCCCAACCGGTCTGCTACGATAGCGTGGCTGAACTCGTGGATGCCGATGCTAAAGAGCAGAACCAGGAGCGAGGAGACAATGGGAATCAGGTCAGCCTGTTTGGGAAACGCCGTCACTCAGGCGCCCTCCTCGACCTTTTCGGTGGGGGCTGCTGCTTCTGAGCGCCTGCGCGAGCGCAGGTATTCGATCACCATCGGCATGACCGAGATGAGGATGATGGCGACCACCACCAGCTCGAAGTTCTTCTGCACGAAGGGCAGGCCGCCGAACCAGTAACCCGCGGAGAGGAACAGCGTGACCCAAAGGATGCCGCCCACGACGTTGTAGATGATGAAGTGGCTGTACGTCATGGCGCCGACGCCCGCCACAAAGGGGGCGAAGGTGCGGATGATGGGGATGAAGCGGGCCAGGATGATGGTCTTGCCGCCGTGCTTCTCATAGAAGGCATGGGTGCGGTCCAGGTATTCCTTCTTCAGGACTTTTTTCAGGACCCGGTTGTTGCTCGCAAACAGCCGCACGCCGATGAAGTGCCCGATGGCGTAGTTGATCGAATCGCCGAGAATGGCGGCGGCGCACAGCACCACCCACAACAGAACGATGTTAAAGGCGCCCAGCCGTGCGATGGAACCGGCGGCAAAGATCAGCGAATCGCCGGGCAGAAACGGGGTGACGACAAAGCCGGTCTCGGCGAAGATCACGGCAAACAGCAGAAGATATGTCAGAGTGCCAAATTGATTGACGATCTCGACCAGCTTGGCGTCAAGATGGAGGACGAAGTCCAGGATCTGATTCATGACTCAGGAATGCAGCGGCGTGATGTCCGCCTGGGGCTCAGAAGTTGGAGTGTTGGCAGCCGGCGACAGGCCGGGTTGGCCGGGCAGCTCGACGGCCCAGGTGCGGTTTCGCTGCCAAAGCAGCGAGCTCAGGAGCAGAGAGGCGGCGAGCCCCACCCAGAAGCCGAAGCCAAAGCTACGCATTCTTCACCTCGGTGTAGGGCTGGTTGGGCGCCGGAGGTGGCGGGGCCTGCGGGGCCGGCGAAACGGGCGGGACCAGCGGGACCGGCGGCTGACCACCACCGGAGGGCGGCAAGCCGACGCCGCTGCGCAACGTCTTGACCCCCTGGCGCAGACCCGCGGCCAAGCTCGAGGCCGCGACAAAGGGGGCGCTGACACGCTTGCCCACGAACTGGGAAGTCGTGTTGACCGTCGTCATGGTTTCTTGCGTGGAATCCAGGATGGGCTTGATTTCCTCGCGCAGCAGACGTGAAAGCTCACGGATTTCGAGCAGCAGAATGGCGAGCACAATCCCGATCACAATGGACTCGATGGCGAGAACAATGATGGAAACGTCGCGCAGGATCAGTATCGTCACGTTGACCTCATGCCGGAGAGAACATAAACTCGGCAAACCTTCTTATTCTAACCCTTGAGCCATGAGGCTGCAAGCATACACGGCCATGCCAGCAGGGTGCCGAGCAGGATGTCCGTCTCGCCCAGGCGTCCGATCGTCAAGCCCAGGGCGTATCCGAGGAGCTGTCCCGCCACCAGACCCACCAGCGCGGCCAGAAACCAAAGGATGAGGTCGCTCCAGCGATGCCCCCGCCACAGATGGAAGAGCGCCCCATAGCCGAGGGCCAGGAGCGCGATCAGCAATACCGAGGGAGATAGGCCAATGTCTGGCATGTTAGCGCTCGATGATGCCCCCGCCCAGGCAGCGCTCGCCGTCGTAGAATACCGCGGCCTGACCGGGGCTGATGTCCCGCAGCGGTTCGAGGAATCGCACCTCGACCCGGCGATCCGCCAGCGGCCGCACCGCTGCGGGCCGGTCGGCGGCGCGATAGCGTATCTTGACGGTGCAGGCCAGTGGTTCGCTGGGGGCGGGGCCGATCCAATTCACTTCCTGGGCCGTGAGCCGATCCCGGCCCAGACGTTCCGCCGGTCCCACCACCAGGGTATTGGTATCGGCTTGCAGGTCCAGCACAAAGAGCGGCGTCGGCGAGCTGACGCCCAGGCCCTTGCGCTGGCCGATCGTGTACAGGGGCAGGCCCTGGTGCTCCCCCAGGACGCGGCCGGAGTCATCGACGATGGGCCCTGGGCGCAGGGCGCCCGGCGCCCAATCGCGCAGGAAACGGCGGTAGTCGCCATCCGCCAGGAAGCACAGGTCCTGGCTTTCAGGCTTGGCTGCTACGGTCAGGCCGTAGCGCTGCGCCAGCGCCCGCACCTCAGGCTTGGTCAGGTCGCCCACAGGAAAAGTCAGGTGCGCCAGCTCCTTCTGTCCCAGGACGCTGAGGATATAGGACTGGTCCTTGTGCGCATCGGCGCCGCGCAGCAGAACGAAGCCGTCCGGTGTCGCTGCCACGCGCGCGTAGTGGCCGGTGGCAAGGTAGTCGGCGCCCAGGGCCAGGGCGTAGTTGAGCAGGTGATCGAAGCGGATGGCGCGGTTACAGGCCAGGCAGGGGTTGGGTGTGACTCCCTCACTGTAGCCGGCAATGAAGTAGTCCACCACCTGCTGGCGGAAGACCTGTTCCACGTTGAGCAGGTAGAACGGGATGCCCAGCTGGGCGGCGATGCGGCGCGCATCCTCCGTGGCTTCCAGGGTGCAGCAGCGGTTTTCGCTGCCCTGGCCTGTGCTCACCTCTGACCACAGCCGCATCATCACCCCCACCACGCGGTACCCGGCTTCGACCAGGCGCGCCGCCGCCACCGAGCTATCGACGCCGCCGCTCATGGCGACGACGACCGTGGTCTCGGCAGGGGGGCGGGTTGAATTCAAGCCAACTTGAAGCTGCATGAGGGGGAGCAGGTGGCAGGTGGCGGCGCCGCCGTGCCCTTACTGACGCAGGCGCGCGACCAATGGTGGCAGCACGCTCAGAACATAGTCGATATCCTCGCCGGTGGTGCTTCGCCCCAGCGTCAGGCGCAGATGCCCGACGGCGTCGGCGGCGCTTACGCCCATCGCCGTCAGCATGTGCGACGGCGCCTGGGCTGCCGAGGTGCAGGCCGAACCACTGCTGGCGGCGATGCCCGCCATGTCCAGCCCCATCAACACGCCCTGGACCTCAATCCCTTTGATCAGGAAGCTGGCATGGTGAGGGAGACGTTCGTGCGGGTGACCGCTGATGCGGGTGTCCGGCACCAGCGCGGGCAAGCCTTCCAGCAGGCGGTTGCGCAGCTCCAGCACCCGCGCCGTTTCCTGGGGACGCATCTCCTCTGCCTCGACCAGCGCTGTGGCCAGGCCGACGACGCCGGCCACGTTTTCCGTGCCAGCGCGGTGCTTGCCTTCATGGCTGCCCCCGGTCTGGCTGGCGATCAGCGACAGCCCGCTGCGCAGCCAGGCCACCCCGACGCCTTTCGGGCCGTAGAACTTGTGGCCGGAGAGGGACAGGGCGTCGATGCCCAGGGCCTGCACGTCCAGCGGTAGATGGCCAGGGGCCTGGACGGCATCGGTGTGGAAAGGGACCCCGTGCTCGGCGGCGACAGCGGCCAGGGCGGCGATGGGCTGCAGGGTGCCGACCTCGTTGTTCGCCGTCATCATGGAGACCAGCACCGTCTCGGGCTGGAGAGCTCGCCGCAGGTCATCAGGGTCCACGCGGCCCTGACCATCCACCCGCAGAACGGTGAGCTCAAAGCCGAGGAGATCGGCGATCTGGCGGGCGGTGTCCAGAACGGCCTTGTGCTCGACGGCGCTGACGATGAGATGGTTGCCCCGCCCTGCCTGCCGCGCTGACCAGGCAGCGCCACGCAGCACCAGGTTGTCGCTCTCGCTGCCACACGAGGTAAAGACCACCTCGCTGGGCCGGGCGTTGAGCACGGCGGCAACGTGGCGCCGCGCCTCCTCCAGGCCCTGTTTGGCCAGCCGCCCCTGGAGGTAGATGCCAGAGGCGTTGCCATAGATCTCGCTGAAATAGGGCAGCATGGCCGCCAGCGCCCGTGCGGAGACCGGCGTCGTGGCGGAATGATCGAGATAGACGTGTCGCTGTTCAGGCATGGGAGATCAGTTGCCCGGGGGCAGAACCTGCTTGAAGACGCGGCGAAAGTTCTCACCGAGGATTTTGCGGATGGCGTCCTCAGAATACCCCCAGGCGAGCAGGCCGTCAGTAATCCGCGGGTACTTTTCGCCGCTGTCCAGGTCGTCGGGCAGCGTCCACCCGTCGAAATCCGAGCCGAGGCCGACGTGGTCGATGCCGGCGACATCCACCATATGGGCGATGTGAGCCAACAGGTGGCCGATGGAGGCCTCGTCGGGGCGGTCGGTCAGGAACATGGGCACGAAGGTGGCGCCGATGACGCCGCCGTGCGCCGCAATCGCCGCTATCTGCGCGTCGGTCAGGTTGCGGCGGTGATCGCAGAGGGCGCGGGCGTTGGAGTGGCTGGCCATGATCGGCTGCGAGCTGATCGCCAGGACGTCGGCGACGCCGGCGGCGTTGAGATGCGAGACGTCCACAATCACCCCCAGACGGTTGCAGGCCTGCACCAGGTCGCGGCCATAGGGCGTCAGCCCGAGATCGCTGCTGCCATCGACCCCGTCACAGGCGGCGTTCCGAGGGTTCCAGGCCAACCCCAGGACGCGGACGCCCAGACGGAAGAACGTGTGGAGCAGGGCGAGCGTTCCGTCAAGGGCTTCGGCGCCTTCCAGGCCCAGCAGGGCGCCCACGGGTCTGCCGGGACCCAGACGATCCAGGTCGGCGGCCGTATGCACCAGCATCACGCGTTCAGGCGCTTGGGCCAACAGCTCATAGAGCGCCTCCAGGCGCTGGAGCGCAGCGCTGGTGGGGGCGGCGCCAACCCGCGCCTCGCCGGGAAAACAGGCGAAGACCTGGCAGTTGATGCCTCCTGCCGCCAACCGGGGCAGGTCCAGGTGACCAGAACTGCCCCACTCCCGCAGGTCGCGGTGGAAGTGGCCGGGAAGGGCGTAGCCAATCGTGTCGCAGTGCGCGTCGAAGACAAAGGCGTCGTAGTGAAGAGGATGCATGGTCGAAGTTGGGATGTCCGCTGGCGCCGCGTTCAGGCGTCGCCCAGGCGGCTGATCTCGTCGGCGACGATCAGCCGGAGTTTGTGGAAGCGCGCGGAAGGGGCTTTGAGATTATAGGTGTCGATCAGGCGGTTGATCGCGGCGACGTCGTTTGCGAACACCGTGCAGTCACGGGTCCAGATCTCGTCCAGCTCGTGCAGACGCTCAGGGCTGCCGGTGGGCAGCCGTCGTTCGGATGCCAGCCACTGGTGCTGGCGGGCCAACTGCTGCCGGGCGCGGGCAATGCGCCGGTCGATTTCCTGGCTGTCTTCGATCCAGGGCAGGGTGTAGCCGCTGTTCTGGATGAGGTCGAACGCGATCTGCTGGTCTTCGGGCAGGAAGGGGTTGCGCCGGGGAGGCAGCGGCTTGCCGGCGCCGGGCAGGTTGTCGAACTCGCCGCGCGCCTGGGCCTCACGAATGATTTCGTCGATCCAGCTTTCCCAGCTTTGGTCTGGGCCGCGCTTCTGCGGTTTCGCCGAGGGAGTGGGTTCAGAGTCGGACATGGCCGGCATGGCAAACACAAAGCACGCCCCCGCAATTTGGCGGGGGCGTGCCGGGGGTATGCATGAGAAACGAGCGACGGTGTGACGTGTGCCGCGGGCTAGGCCTCGGGCTTGACCTCAGGGGGCGCTTCATCGGTGGGGGTGGGCGCAACCACGTCACCGGCGGCTTCCTGGACGCTGCTGGCCAGGTCCTGGACATCGTTCAGCGCTTCAGTTGCGCCGGTCTTGACATCCTCGGCGGCCTCGGAGACGCCAGAGGCCAGCTCCTGCACCTGGGTAGAGGTCTCGGCGGTGCCTTCCTGGGCGGTGGCGGTGATCTCACCCACACCGGGCATGATGCTGTCGGGGCTCAGGTCGTAGGAAGGCGCTGCGGCCACCGGCGTCATGGCCATGCCGGGCTTGCGGCCAACCTGGGCGTACAGGAAACCCTGCACCGCGAGCGCCCAGAATCCGGTGAAGAGAAGGCCGATGCCGCAGAGCAGAAGGCCGATGAAATTGGCGAAGAGCTGCACGGCCCAAACCACCAGCAGGACGATGATGATGTCGCCGATGTGCTTCTTGGTGAACTCATAGATCTGGCCGAAGGCAAGCCCGCTGGAGATCTCGTTTGTCTCCGCGAACAGGATCGTAATCGGCACCGTCGCCAGGGCGTAGAAAATGCCGTAGATCAGGGCCAGACAGCCAAAGCAGACGGAGAAGACGCCGGCTACCCAGCTTGCGTCGCTGTTGCCCAAGACCGCTGACAAGATGCCGATGGGCATCCAGAGGATGATCAGCGGCAGCGACCAGATCAGCATGATCACGAAGTACTTGATGCCGGAAACGATCTTCTCGCCCCACGCATTCCATTCGGGCAGAGGCTGGGGATCGCCCCGGCGCACATTGCGGACGACCTCGATCATGTATCCCAACAGCAGGGCGCCGCCCAGGATGCCGATGATGATCGTCCACGAGAAAATGATCGTCGCCAGGACGATCAGGCCGCCGATCAGGACCTTTTCCAGCCACTTCTTGTCGTCGAATACAAAGGTGAATGCCTTGCCGATTTCCATGGTGCCTCCTCGCAACACTCATGTCAGGAAACGAACAAACAATTCGATTATAGCAGAAGGGCGGAGGCTTCTGAAATGAGTTGCCATCAGGGCCCTCTGCCATCATTTCATCTTCGTTACGAACGATGTGGCAGTCCGGTTTCACCAGGGCGTGTGAACATGCTTGAAGAGCCGCCAACGCCCAGGCTTGAAGGGTTGTCCCCGGCCGTCACCCCTGCGGGATGGTCAGGCCCAGGTGCAGCTCCAGCCATGAGCGCACCATTCCCACGCCGGCGATGAACAGACCCGCTGCCGCCATGCCGGGCAGCAGCCAGGCCAGCAGGTCGCGCCAGGTGCGGTTGCTGTTCTCCCGGTGCAAAAAGAGCAGCAGGAAGAGAATCCCCACCATGCTGAGCAGCAGGAAGGCCCCCGCCGCCGAGAGCAGAGCCAGGGGATAGAAGAGTGGCAGCCAGCGGCTGTTGACGGCCAGGAAGACGATCCCGGCCGCCGCCAGCGCCGCCGCCAGGTCGCGCCCGCTGCCCAGGAGGGGGCGGCTGTCTTCCTCCATCCAGAAGGTCTGGTTAAAGATGGGCAGGAAGAGAAAGCAGATCGCCAGGCCTTGCAGTTCGCCCGTCGCCAGGCGCAAGGGATTCTGCGGCAGATACAGGATGGGTCTTCCCAGCACCAGGTAGCCATAGGAGTTGAGCCCGTCAAAGGCCCACACCGCCAGGAAGAGGATGAGGACGACCAGGAGCGGACGGGGCGGCCACCCGCTTGCCCGCGGCCTCCGCCAGACCCAGGCCATCGCCAGTCCGACCAGGAACCCCAGGTATTGGCCTGAGCAGCGGGCGCAGAGGGGCATGGTCAGGTCCCCGAACACGTAGGTGCGCACCTTGATCTGATGGCACAGGGCATAGCCCGTGTGCTGGGCCAGGCCGAGCGGGCCTTCCCTGCCGCCAAGCCACACCAGCAAGGCCAGGATCGGTAGGGATAGCACGATCAGCCAGGCTCGGGAAGGACGGGAATCCGGCGGCGCATTCATAGCGCACCCAGCTTACCTCAAGCGACAGTTCACGACAATCGCCGGCGCCATCCTGCTGGCCGCATGATAATGCTATAATGGCTCCCAGCCTCAATGACCCGAAGGAGCAACGTATCAATGGCAGTGTTGGACATCATCACCTTGGGCGACCCGCGTTTGCGCCGCAAGAGCGCGCCCCTGCGCCGTCTCGATAGCCGTGTGGCCAAGCTGGCCGAGGACATGGTGGACACCATGCGCGAGGCCAACGGTGTCGGCCTGGCCGCACCGCAGGTCGGGATCAACGAGCGCCTGATCGTGGTGGAGATGCCGACCGAGCATTTTGAGGATGACCCCCAGGCGGGCAAGCTCTACGTGGTGGTCAATCCCGAGATCGTACGAGCGCGGGGCGAAAGAGAGGTGGGGGATGAGGGTTGCCTGTCAATACCCGGCTACGTGGGCGAGGTGGAGCGTCCCACCCAGGTGACCATCAAGGGCACAGATGTCAGGGGGAATCCCGTGCGCGTCAAAGCCTACGACTACCTGGCCCGCATTTTTCTCCATGAGATTGACCACCTCGACGGCGTTCTCTTCATTGACCATCTCAGTGACCCCTCGCAACTTCGCCGCCTGGTGCGGGACCCGGAGACTGACAAGATCGTCGAGGAGCCGGTCACGGCCATTCCCGTAGGTTAGCGGCAGACGACGGGTCCTGGCCGGGCCTTGCTTCTATGCCTTGTCCGCGGCGGCTTCATCCACCGCCAAAAAGCCAAACAGGGTCTGGCCAATGACCACACGGTCGCCGTTCTTGAGCGGCCAGCGCTGCTGCTTCTCGCCGTTGACGATGACCCCGTTGGCGCTGGCCAAATCGTAGATCACAAACTCGTCCTTCTCCAGGCGCACGCGGGCGTGCTGCCGCGACATCGTGGGGTCTTCGATGGCAATCGAGTTGTAGCGGGCATCCCGGCCGATATCCGCAAGCGGGTCCAGGCGAAACTCTGTGCCCGTCCGGTGGCCGTTCATGACCACCAGCCAGGCAAGGGGCTGCAGCTTGGGAGCCTCCGGCCGTACGACGCGGGTGCGATCATCAAAAGGCGCTGAAAGGTCGATACTTTGTGACGCCGCCGCTTCGCCCTCTGCTGTGCCCGTCCCGGCGCCCGTCTCAACGCCCGTCGCTGCCGGCGCCCGCGCGGGCGCGGTTGCAGCGGTGGCGACGGGCAGCGGGGCGACGGCAAGCTCCTCTTCGGGCTCCTCACCGGTTGCAAGGTCGGACGATACGCCGAGCCCGGCGCTGTAAAGCACAAGCACCACGAGTGAAACCAGGCTGGCCAGGATGCCGAGATAGGCCAGCGCCACAGGCAGGTTGGCCATGCCGGCGGCCAGTGAAGGCGCCAGGCTGAGCATGGCGCTCGGCACCACGACCATCGCCGCCAGCAGAGAAAGGATCCGCCAGAGCGTCGCCCTGTGTCCCTGGCGCTGGCTGTCGAAGAAGATCCACAGGGTCACTACCAGGGTGATGGCCAGGCCGATGGCGGCGCCCCACTGATACCATTTGATTGCCACCAAAGCGGGATTTGCGAAGAACGCGCGAATCATGGCGCCGCTCTAAAGCTGTTTGAAAACCAGCGTGGCCTGTCCGACCTGAATCCGGTCCTCATCCCGTAGCACCTGGCGGACGATGCGCTGTCCGTTGACAAAGGTGCCGTTGGCGCTGGCCAGGTCCTGGATGTAGAACTGCAACTTCTCGAACACCATCTCGGCGGACAGTCGGGCCTGGAATCGGGAGACCGACTCGTCATCAACGATGATGTCGTTGGTCGCCCCGCGGCCCAGGGTCGTTCCCTCTGCCTTCAGCGCGTAGAGCCGCCCGCGCCGGGGACCCTGCAGCATGACCAGCCAGGCAAACGTCGGCTGGGCATCACCCAGCACAAGCGTCGGCTCGGCTTCACCTTCGGGCAAGATCGGCGGGATGGGCGAGGATGAGATTGACATAAAGTTGAACTGGCGGGATGTCGCCGGCTAGGACCCTGGTTGGTGGGTCGTGAAGAGCAGCAGGCTGTTGCCGAGCTGCAGCTCATCGCCGTCGAGCAGGGGTTGGCGCTGGATGAGGTGGCCGCCCATGTAGGTGCCGTTGGTGCTGCCCAGGTCATAGAGCACGAAGCGATCCTGCTCGTAGCGCACCTGGGCGTGGCGGGAACTGACCGTGGGGTCGGTCAGGGTCGCATCGACACGGGCAGCGTCGCGCCCAATGAGCAGGGTCTCGCCGGTCGTCAAAGGAAAGGCCTGGCCGTTCTGGGCGCCGCTGCGCACGACCAACCAGGCCGTGGGCTGGAGCGCAGCCGGGACCACGATCTGCTGGGTAGGCGGCATCACTTCGGCGGTGACAGGCGCTGGTTCCGCCACCACCGGCGGTGACTCGACAGCGGCGCCGGCCGTTGCCGCCGCTGCGCCAAGCGGCGCCTCGCCTGCCGGTCGGGGCGGTGGGGGCACGAGCCCCCCCGCTACGTTGGCGTAGGGCGCGGGGCGGTCGCCGGCGGCCTTGACGGGCGGCGCTGCTGCCGGTCGCTGTTCGACGTAGGGGAGGGGGGCAGCCGCCGGGGAGGCCGCGGCAGCGTAAGCGACAGGAGGAGCCATCGCGGGATAGGGCACAGGGTTGGCGACGGGTGGAGGCGTCTCGTCAAGGTCCAGGCGCACACGCACCAGGTAGATGAACGCTCCCAGGCAGAACAGGGCCAGAACGAAGCCTCCGACCAGGTTCCGGGGTTGGGCGATGTCAAACGCCAGCAGGAAGGCAATGGCGGCGATGACGGCCAGGAGCAGGAGAAACACTGCCACCAGCGCAGCCAGGCGGGCCCAATTGCGACCATGCCAGAGACCACGGAAGATCAGGCCTGCCAGCGCCGCCGCCAGCAGCGGTGGCACCGCCAGCAGCCCCGACAGCGCCGCCGACCAGTGCATGCGTTCAAACAGCGTTCCGTAGAGCGCATAGCTGGTCGGGCTGAGCAGCAAATACGCGGCAAGGCCAAGCGCCACCACTGTCTCCAGAAGGAAGACGAGGGCGATGATCGTAATGCCCAGGGGGCGATGAGGCGCTGTGCTCATGGGGGCTCGGTAGGTCCGCGATAGAATGATGCGTGATTATCGCGTTGGCTCTGGACGCTGTCAATAAGTCCTGGCGTCCAGGGTGTATTTCAGTTTGGGGGAAGATGCCTGACGGTAGACCATAGGTCATCGAAGGTACCGGACAGAACAGCCGAGCGAATGGGGATGAGATTCTCGATGCCTTGGCGACTCCATCGCATACCAGGACCGGTAAGCCGATCTTTGTATTGCTTGGCGCCGCTTTCGACGGCGCCACTACCGATGACCCAGCGACCTTCTCG
>JAKOVD010000136.1 GCA_029782215.1 Chloroflexota bacterium | reverse complement strand
ATGGTGCGCAAGGCGATTTTGCAGGGGACGCAGGCATGAGTGCGCCTACTGGGCGCCAAAGGGCATCTGAAAACCGGCACAGCGCCTCGAACACGGGCGCCAAGTGCCGAAAATCGAGCCGCTATTGCGCATCACGAAACCTGATCTGCCGTCGCGCCACTCATGCCGTCAGCAGACAGGGTTTTGCAGAGTGTCCTTAAGAGAATATTTATATTTCCCACCCATGCGGTCTTTTCCTTTGAAAAATCATAAGTATCAACCAATTCATATGATTCATCCGGAAAATTCTTGCTTATTGGGCCTCGAAAAATTTTTATGGCGTCTCCACTCTAGCTGAAATTAGACGATTTTGATCAGGCGACTGATTCCACGATAAAATTTTCTATGCAATATATTCTCCTCGAAAGTCTGGGTTTGATCGCCATTTAGGAAAATCTAAAATTTTCCGGATGGCTTTAACCGCTCGTTCATGCCACCCTCGCTGCATGGTCGCGTTCTTTTGGAGCCGGCCTATCGGGATTGAATGTATCAGTTTGTTTTGTGCCACACCAAGCGCTACCCATGAGTCATGGGCAGGATCGAAATCCAGGCGCTTGGTGCGCTGCAATCCCCGCCGTTTCAGACATGCAGCGCCTGCCCCAGCGCCCGCAGCGCCGCCTCCTGCACCGCCTCGCCCAGGGTGGGGTGGGCGTGGATGGTGTGGGCCACGTCTTCCAGCCGCGCGCCCATTTCGATGGACTGGCTGAAGGCCGCTGCCAGCTCGGCCACGCCCTGGCCCACGGCCTGCCAGCCGAGGATGAGGTGGTTGTCCTTGCGGGCCACCACGCGCACGAAGCCGCTGGTGGCCTGCAGTGTCATGGCGCGGCCGTTGGCGGCGAAGGGGAAGTGCGCCTCGATGCAGTCGATGCCGGCAGCCTTGGCCTCGGCCGGCGTGCGGCCGGCCACCACCACCTCGGGGTCGGTAAAGCACACGGCCGGGATGGCCATGGGCTCGAAGCGGCGGGTCTTGCCCGCCACCTGCTCGGCCACGCATTCGCCCTGCGCCATGGCGCGGTGCGCCAGCATGGGCTCGCCGGTCACATCGCCAATGGCCCACACGTTGCGCATGGAGGTGCGGCAGTGCGCGTCGATGGCGACGTGGCGGCCGGCCATGTCCAGTTGCAGCCCCTCCAGCCCAAAGCCGGCGGTGCGCGGCCGGCGGCCCACGGCCACCAGCACGCGGTCGGCGGGCAGGGTGAAGTCCTCGGCCTTGGTGTCGTTGCGCACGTGCACGCCGTGCCTGGCGTCCCAGCCCTGCACCTTGCAGCCCAGGTGCAGGGTGATGCCGCTTTTCTTGAGCGCGTCCAGCACGGGCTGGGTCAGCTCGGGGTCGTAGGTGGGCAGCACGCGGTCGATGGCCTCAACCACCGTCACCTCCACGCCCAGCTTGCGGTAGGCCATGCCCAGCTCCAGCCCGATGTAGCCGGCGCCGACGACGACCAGGCGCTTGGGCAGCGTGTCGGGCGACAGCGCCTCGGTCGATGACCAGATGGCACCACCGAAAGGCATGCTGGGTAGCTCCACCGGCTCGGAGCCGGTGGCCAGCAGCAGGTGCTCGCAGTGCACGCGCAGGGGCTCGCCCTGGTGCGGCTGCACGGTCACGGTCTTGCCGTCGTCGATGTGGGCCCAGCCGGCCAGCACCTGCACGCCGGCCTTGCGCAGCAGCGCGCCCACGCCGCCGGTCAGGCGCTGCACGATGCCGTCCTTCCAGTGCACGGTCTGCGCGATGTCGATGCTGGGCTCCTGCACGCGGATGCCCAGCGGCGAGCCCTTGACCTGGTGGCGCGCCTGCTCGAAGGCATGCGCGGCGTGGATCAGCGCCTTGGAGGGGATGCAGCCGATGTTGAGGCACGTGCCGCCCAGCTGGGCGCCTTCGACCAGCACGGTGGGCACGCCCAGCTGGCCGGCGCGGATGGCGGCCACGTAGCCGCCGGGGCCGCCGCCGATGACCAGCAGCTTGGTGTTGATTTCCTTGGTCATCGATTCACTCCACGAACAGCAGGGCGGGGGTTTCCAGCAGCGCGCGCACGGCCTGGATGAAGCGCGCCGCGTCCATGCCGTCGACCACGCGGTGGTCGAAGGACGAGGACAGGTTCATCAGCTGCCGCGCCACCACCTGGCCACCGCGCAGCATGGGCCGCTCGACGATGCGGTTGACGCCGACGATGGCCACCTCGGGGTGGTTGATGACGGGCGTGCTGACGATGCCGCCCAGCGCCCCCAGGCTGGTGAGGGTGATGGTGGAGCCGGCCAGCGCGTCGCGCCCCAGCTTGCCGCTCTTGGCGCCCTCGGCCACGCGGGCGATGCCGGCGGCGCAGGCCCACAAATCCAGCGCCTCGGCGTGGCGCAGCACGGGCACCATCAGGCCGCCGTCGGTCTGCGTGGCCACGCCCAGGTGCACCGGCGCAAAGCGCGTGACCACGCCGGCCTCGTCGTCGTAGCGGGCGTTGATCTGCGGGAAGTCGCGCAGGGCCAGCACCAGGGCGCGCACCAGCAGCGGCAGCAGGGTCAGCTTGCCGCGCTGCGCGCCGTGCCGGGCGTTGAGCTGGGCGCGCAGGGCCTCCAGCTCGGTCACGTCCACCTCCTCGACGTAGCTGAAGTGGGGGATGCGGCGCTTGGCCTCCTGCATCTTCTGCGCGATCTTGCGGCGCAGGCCGATGACGGGTACCGGCTCCTCGCCGTGGCGCTCCACGTAGGGCGAGCCCGCCGTGGCAGGCTGGCTGCCGCCGGCGGCAAAGGCGTCCAGGTCGGCATGCTCGATGCGGCCGGCCGGGCCGCTGCCGTGCACGCGGCGCAGGTCGATGCCCATGTCCAGCGCGCGCCGGCGCACCGAGGGCGCGGCCAGCGGGCGCTCGCCTTCGGCGCGGGCCACGCGGGTGGGCGACGGCGCGGCCGGGCTGCGCGCAGGGGCGGGCGGCGTGGGCGTGGGGGCCGGCGCCGCGGGTGCTGTCGTTGCTATTGTTACAGGAGCTGCTGACGCAGGTGATATGCCGGCTGGAGCCTGTTTTGGCTCTTCATCCTTGAGGTTGCCCGCGCCTTCGACCTCCAGGCGCACCAGCTCGGCGCCCACGGCCATCACCTGGCCTGGGCTACCGCCCAGCGCCAGCACCTTGCCATGCATGGGCGAGGGCACCTCGACGGTGGCCTTGTCGGTCATCACGTCGGCCAGGTGCTGGTCTTCCACCACGGCGTCGCCCGGCTGCACGTGCCAGGCCACCAGTTCCACTTCGGCAATGCCCTCGCCAATGTCGGGCACGCGGATCACATAAATACCCATGTCATGCCTCCACTGCGCGCTTGAGCGCTTCGCCGACGCGCGTCGGGCCGGGGAAATACGCCCACTCCTGAGCGTGCGGATAGGGCGTGTCCCAACCCGTCACGCGCTCGATGGGGGCTTCGAGCTGATAGAAGCAGTGCTCTTGCACCAGGGCCACCAGCTCGGCGCCAAAGCCGCTGGTGCGCGTGGCCTCGTGGACGACGACGCAGCGGCCGGTTTTCTTGACGGAATCGACGATGGTCTCCAGGTCCAGCGGCCAGATGCTGCGCAAATCGATGATCTCGGCGTCGATGCCGGCCTCGCGCGCCGCCGCCTCGGCCACCCACACCATGGTGCCGTAGGTGATCACCGTCACGGCCTTGCCGGGGCGGAACACCGCCGCCTTGTCCAGCGGCACCTTGAAGTAGCCCTCGGGCACCTTGCCCATGTCGTGCTTGGACCAGGGCACGACGGGCTTGTCGTGGTGGCCGTCAAAGGGGCCGTTGTACAGGCGCTTGGGCTCCAGGAAGATGACGGGGTCGTCGCATTCGATCGAGGCGATCAGCAGGCCCTTGGCGTCATACGGGTTGCTGGGCATCACCGTGCGCAGGCCGCAGACGTGGGTGAAGAAGGCCTCGGGGCTCTGGCTGTGCGTCTGCCCGCCGTAGATGCCGCCGCCGCAGGGCATGCGGATCGTCATGCTGGCTGTGAAGTCGCCCGCCGAGCGGTGGCGCAGGCGCGCCGCCTCGGACACGATCTGGTCGGTGGCGGGGTAGAAGTAGTCGGCAAACTGGATTTCGACCACGGGTTTGAGCCCATAGGCGGCCATGCCGATGGCAGTGCCGACGATGCCGGATTCGGAAATTGGCGCGTCAAAGCAGCGCGTCTTGCCGTACTTGGTTTGCAGGCCTTCGGTGACGCGAAACACGCCGCCAAAGTAGCCCACGTCCTCGCCATAGACGATGACGTTGTCGTCGCGGCCCATCATCACGTCCAGGCCCGAGCGCAGGGCCTGGATCATGGTCATGGGGACGGTTTTGGTTTCTTGTCTTTTCTCCGCCATGGCTCAAACCCCCATCTGCTGGCGCTGCCGGCGCAGGTGCTCCGGCATCTCGTGATAGACGTCGTCGAAGATGGTGGCGGCACTGGGCACGCGGCCGTCCAGCAGGGTGCCGTGGCGCTCGGCTTCTTTTTGCGCGGCGATGATGTCGGCCTCCAGCTCTTTGTGCGTGTACTCGTGTTGCGCGTCGCTCCACTCGCCGATGGCGATCAGGTGTTTCTTGAGGCGCGCGATCGGGTCGCCCAAGGGAAAGCGCTGCCGGTCATCGGCCGGGCGGTATTTGCTGGGGTCGTCCGAGGTGGAGTGCGGCCCGGCGCGGTAGGTTTCCCACTCGATCAGCGTGGGCCCGTGGTTGGTGCGCGCGCGCTCGGCGGCCCATTGCGATGCCGCGTAGACGGCCAGAAAATCGTTGCCATCGACCCGCAGCGAGGCCAGGCCCACGCCCACGCCGCGCTGGGCGAAGGTGGTGCCCTCGCCGCCGGCGATGGACTGGAAGGTGGAGATGGCCCATTGGTTGTTGACCACGTTGACGATCACCGGCGCCTGGTACACGTGGGCAAAGGTGAGGGCGGTGTGAAAGTCGCTCTCGGCGGTGGAGCCGTCGCCGATCCAGGCCGAGGCGATTTTGGTGTCGCCCTTGATGGCCGAGGCCATGGCCCAGCCCAC
>JAKOVD010000134.1 GCA_029782215.1 Chloroflexota bacterium | reverse complement strand
CGATGCTGGCGGGCGGCATCGGCGGGGAGACGATGTGCTCAAGAGCATTGATGACGGGTCATCAAGCCTGCCCCGTTCATGGGTGGGCTTCCCCCTCCAGCCCAAAACCCCGGATGCCATCGTTGGCAATCTTGGCATCCTCGACATAGCGGCGCGGCATGGCGAGGCTTGACCAGCCGCCCGCCTCCTGCAGGATAAACGGGTCGGTCCCGGCCGCGGCGGCGCGGGTGGCCCAGTAGTGCCGGCAGTCGTGGGCGCTCAGTCCGTCAATGCCCAGCGCGGCACCCAGGACCTCGACGCGCTTCGTGATGGCGCGCTTGCTCATGCCCGGGGTGCCCAGCGCCCCGCCTTTCCTCGACTTCCTGAGCAGCGGCTCGCCGGCGGCGGGCATATCGCCGCTCGCGGCCCACGCCCGCGCCGCCCGCAGGGTGTCGGGGGTCAGCCGGTGGGTTTGAGTTTTGCCGACTTTCTCACGGTAGAACGTCATGCGGCCCGCCTGCAGGTCGATGCTGTCGACCATGAGCGCGGCAACCTCACCACAGCGCAGCCCGTGGTCGAGCAGGAGACACATCAGCAGCGCGTCACGCCTGCCCTGTGGGGTGTCGGGTTGGCCTTTCAGCGCCGCCGCGTCATGCGCGCTCAAGCGCACCGGCGCGGCCTTTTTATCACCCACCCGGGTCACATCGCGGCGCTCATCGACGCGCTGGCCTTCGGTGTATCCGTAGCCCGTGACGCCCTGGATGGCGCTGTGTTCGGCTTCCGTGAGCGCCCCGGCCTTGAAGGCGAGCGCGGCGTACGTCTTAATCGTCGACAGCCTGACGTTGATGGTGCCGATCGCATAGCCCTGCTGTTTCAGCCAGTGCTTGAAGGCCGTCACCAGCCCCCACGTCACACCCCGCCAGCCCTCCGGTGTGGTGCTGAGGTCGCCGCCCGGTGCGGCCCCCACGCTGGCCAGGAAGTCGGCGAACAGCGCCAGCGCAGCGTCTTGCTGGCGGAGTGTATTGGCCGCCTTGCCCTCGCGATACTCGGCAAACACGATGCGGCCCGCGGCCTGATTTGCCGCCTGCCCAACCGCGGCTAGGCCGGCGAGCGAGTGGTGCGGCTGCGGTACGATGCTGCTGTTCTCTGTCATGGTGTCCCCGTCCTAACGTTCTGATTTGTTTAAATAATCGGTATCTATTTTAGCCTATTATACGCCTGGAGTCGGGCACGTGTCAAGCCCCAAGCTGACGCCCTAACGCCCGGCCTCACAGGATGCCCGGAGAGGCCTGTAACGGCCCCCCACAGGGCTTAACACCCTAGAACGCCTTACAGCGCCTTACAGCGCCTTACAGCGCGTCACAGCGGGCAGCACGGGCCACCTCACTCAAAAGTTTGAGAAAGGTGCAAAGGCCCGAGCCCCCCGT
>JAKOVD010000082.1 GCA_029782215.1 Chloroflexota bacterium | reverse complement strand
AAGATGAGGAGGGCCTGCGCACATTTCTTACCGACCTGTCCGACGCACTGGCCGTCCTGGCTAGCTACACGCCGACAAAAGCCGATGACTTGGGGGCCGCGGCTCTCCGGGCCATCGTCACGAACGATGCCACTTGGGCGGCATTTTATCGATTGATCAAGTTCGCTCAGGGGGCAGATGACATTCCCTCCCTGGTGGCGGCAACTGGACTCGGAGAGGATCAGCTCTTAGCTTTAAGGGACGCCATCCATGCATAGATTGATGTGCAACCTTTTCCTGGTTTTGGCTGTGGTGTGGCCGGGCGGCCAACTTATCTCGGGGAGTGAATTGAAACTGGAAAAGAGCGGCAATGCCGTGGCGATCACGGCCGACGGCGCCGCCGACATCAACGTGGTTCCGATGGGGGACGGCCGCTGGGCGATTGTCATGGCCGTGGGCAGTCCGCCCAGGGTCCAAATCGTCTATCTGGCCGTGGAGGGTGGCCCCGGCCCGGCCCCACCGCGTCCCCAAATCCCGGAAGCGGAGCGATTGGCCCGCGAGTGGCTTGACCTGGTCGTGGAGTCGGCCCGGTCCCGAGCGCCGGCCCTCGCCGCGGCGTTTCGGTCCATTGCTGAAAGGATCGAGAAAGGGGAACTCGGCGACCCGGCGGCGATTATCCAGGCCAGCACGGAGGCGAACAGGCAGGCCCTCGCCGGAGACCGGAACGCTTGGCTTGCATGGTTCGAGAAACTTCGCACCTACATGAACAGTCTTGCGGAGACTGGCAAACTCAAGACACCGCAAGAACATGCGAAGCTGTTCAAGGAAATCGCGAATGGGCTGGCCTGGCCACGGAGGCGTTGAATGAGCACCGTTCCCCCGGAAAGCATTTTGTACCTTGGCGGTTGGCGGCATGATCCCGAATTGATCGACCGTATCTGCGCCGACAACGGCCCCGTGGACCTGTACGCGGCGGCCCCGCATCTCAAGGGATTGGGGGCGGGGGCACGGGTGATTTTACTGAACGCGCTGGCCGACGTGGAAGGTGGCTGGAAATCATATCGACCGCAGACCAGGGGGACCTGTGTCGGGCGCGGCGGAGGCCGGGCATGCGACATCCTGCAAGCCCTCCGGGTGAAAGCGGGGGCGGATTGGGTGGCCCGTGTTTCGAGCGAGATCATCTACGGCTTCGCCCGCGTCGAGATCGGGGGTCGGAGGATTCGCGGGGATGGCGCGGTCGTGGCGAACGCCGTCGAGGCCGTGCGCCGGCTGGGCGTTTTACCGCGGGGGCATTACCAGGCAGGGGGCAAGGATTATGTTATCCCACCCGAAGACGATGACTCGTTGGCCGCGCGCTGGGGTTGGGAAGGGGTGCCCGATGACCTTGAACCGCTCTGCCAGAAGCATTTGGTGAGAACCTGGGCGCCGGTGACCAACTACGAGCAGGCCCGTGATGCTATTGCCGCGGGCTACGTGGTCTGGTTCGGGACGTCCCAAGCGTTTTGGCGTGGGCTGCCGGCGCGGCGTGATGATAAAGGGTTTCTGCGTGCCGGTGGCGTAACGGCTCATAGCTGGATTGCCGTGGGCGTCGATGATTCGGCGCCGCATCCGCATCTGATCCTGGATAATCGGTCATGGGGGGATGGCTGGGTTGTGGGTCCCGACGGTGAGTATCCGATCCCGCCGGGGTGTTATCGTTGCCGCCCGGAGGACTTCGACCTGGTGGTTCGCCGCGGCGAGGCCTACGCGGTCGGTGACCTGGATGGGTTCCCAATCAAGAAGCTGGATTATCTGCTGATATGATCGACCTAATGTTTGCACTCATACTTGACTATCGCCTGTTAACGCCCGATTATCAATTGTGTGCTGACCCCAGCCGGACGGCGGCCATTACGGTTGATGGTGTTTCATCTCTAGAACCGAAGGAACGACTTGGGAGCGAGGCCGCCGTCCCCTTTTCTTCCCGTGTCATGTCGCGTTGCCTGGGCGGGCAATGTGCGGTCCCTGGTCAACCTGTACACCGCTGGCGACTCTTTCGGAGACGCTAAAAATGGGCGACGTGAGCCTCTGGAGCGGGACGGTTCAGGCTGGCTTCGCGGCGTTCGCGCTGGCGCTGCTTGCATTTTGCGCGTGGCTGGTACGCAATATCCTAGCTCTCAGTAAAAGCACACAAGAAGTTGTGCGTGCGAACACAGAGGCGATCACGAAGCAGATCGTGTGTCTTGAAGAGATCGCAAAGAGTAGCGAAGGAATGCGACGCGACGTGGAACAGCTGCGTTTTCTCTTAGAGGCGCGGCCATGCCTTGTACCAGGACGTGATAATGAAAAACCACCCCGTGCAATGCCGTGAGTGTAGGCGGCTGACCGCCGATGTTTACTATCGTGAACCCGGGACCGGGTGGCCGTCGGTGTTTCCTCTGTGTGCGGACTGTTACGAAGTGGGGTGGGCACGCTACTGGCGCGAACAGGATTTGTCGGAGTGCTTTAAGTTCGATAGGCCCGTGTATGAGCGGACGCGGCGGCGTCGGCGGGGCGTAAGAAAGTGACGGCGAAACGGCGGAAAAAGAGAGAGAATACCAAGAGCGCAGCCCGGATGCGCGAACTCAAAACCGAGATCGCGCAAGAGAAATTTCTGAAGAGCATCGCCGAGCTGGCTAATATCAGCGAAGCGGCGAAAGCCGCGGGAGTCGCACGGAGCACACATTATCACTGGCTGAAAGACCCCGAGTACCGGAAACGGTTTCTTGAAGCGCGAGAGATGGCCTACGACCGGCTGGAGCGTGCGGCGTTCGAGCGGGCGCTGGCCGGGTCTGATCGACTTCTTACGTTCCTTTTAAGTGCCTACCGTCCCAAGTTTCGTGTGGACGTGCCCCCACTGGTTGCAAGCGGTGATGATCTGGCCGATGTGCCCGATGATAAGCTGATGGCCGAGGCCGAGGCAGAGGCACGGGCTATGGGCTATCAGTCTATTGCGGAGCTGTGGGGAGGGCAATCGTGACATGCCGCGCCCAGCGGAGTTGCCCCCGGCCTTACGCGAGGCGTGGCGCCGTGAAGCCCGCCGGGCGGTGCTACCGTTCACGCGTTGGACTTTTCCAGATTATGAGGTGCACTGGCACCACCGGCTGGTGGCGGAGGCGCTGGATAAATGGCGGCAGGGCGAGTGGCCGCAATTGATCATCTCGATGCCCCCGCGGCATGGGAAAACGGAGCTGGTTTCCCGTCGATTGCCGGCGCTCATTCTGGGTGAGAATCCGGATTCCCGGATCATCATGGCCGCCCATACGGCCGCGCTGGCCGAGGCCAATTCCCGCGACGTCCAGCGGATTATTGAATCGCCTGAGTATCAGCAGCTTTTCCACATACGTCTGCCGGGGCGGGGATTGCGAAGTGGAAGATACAAGCGGACCGACGGACATTTCGAGATTCCCCAGCGTCGGGGCTATTTGCGGGCCGTGGGTGTTGGCGGTGCGATAACGGGCTTCGGCTTCGATTTTGGTATCATCGACGACCCGATTAAGTCGGCAGAAGAGGCGGAAAGTGAGGTTTACCGGGACCGGGTGTGGGAATGGTTCACACGCGATTTCTGGACCCGCCGGGCGAAGGGGGCGCGGGTGCTTATCACGATGACCCGGTGGCACATTGATGACCTGGTGGGGCGGATTCTGAAACTTAAGGGCAAGGGACTGGGAAAGTGGCAGGTCATAACCTTACCCGCGCTGGCAACCGACAAGCGGACGCCGGGGGACCCGCGGGTGCCCGGGGAGGCCCTCTGGCCGGAGTTTCTATCACGTGAAGAACTGGAAGAGATGCGGGCCGCCGACCCGCGGGGCTTTGCGGCGCTTTATCAGCAGAACCCCGTGGAGGCAGGTGGGACCGAGTGGCCAGCGGAGTATTTCGGGGACTGGCTATGGGTCCCCGATGAGGAATGGCCGGACCGACGCGATTTTTCGACGGTGGTCATGGCGATCGATCCCAGCCGGGGGCGTGAAGACTCAGCGAGCGACTACGCCGCCATTGTGTGGGCGGGGCTGCATAAGCAGAGCGGCCTAGTATATATAGATGCCGATCTGGCGGTGCGTCCGCCGACCGCGACACTGGACGCAGCGCTTGATCTTTTCGACCGATTGCGCCCGGATTTCGTGGGGGTGGAGACCAACCAGTTTCAGCTACTGTTCGCGCAGGAGCTGGAGCGGCGGGGAAAAGCGGGGTTCAATGTCCGACTGCCGGTCGTCTATATCGCCAACTACTTGCCGAAGATTTTGCGGATTCGGCGTCTCGGGCCGTGGTTGGCGGCGAAAGAGCTTCGATTCGCGGACTCGCCCGGGGCAAGGCTGGTGGTCGAGCAACTGAAGCAATTTCCCGAAGGGCAACACGATGACGGCCCCGACGCCCTCGAAATGGCCCTGCGTATTCTCACGGAGCATGCGCCGCGGCGGGTTGAATCGCTTCAGTATCGGCCGGGCGGGAGGTCCAGCGTGCCTTTCGACTGGCGATAGAAACTTTGTCTAATTTAACTTCGTTGAGCGCCGTTGAGCGCGCCCCGGTGAAAATAGGCAATTGTTGTTGCCATCCCCAGGGGTTTTCGTAACGGCGGTATTCCGCCTTTCCGCGCTGGTACATTAACAGCATGTCTGAGTTTTCACCGCTCTTTTACCGTGCCCATCGCGATGCGCGCCTGGCGGCCAAGAAGGTGTTTGCCGAATCGCCCATCGGCAAGCTATTCGACGCCGCCTGGGGGCGGCGCGCGCCCCGGCCAGCCGACGTGGACCAGGTCATCAACGCCTTGCGGCTTTGGGGTCCGGGACCGCAGGCCCTCCGGGGCATGATGGGAATGCGGTTCGGCAATTTGACGTGGACAATCGAACGGTACGCCAAACGTAATGACGATCTGGGCGACCTGGTTCGCGAGTGGCTGAATTCCCTCGGTGCCCCCGGCAAGCTACTTCTCAGCATGTTCGGACCGGGGCGCATGTGGTTCGAGCCGGGCAAGGAGGCCTGGCTGCTCCAGGGCGCGATCAATTTTCTGCGGGCTTATGGATATGAGGTCCTCCCCTCGCCCAAGAGCCTGAAGCCGGGGACGCCGGTTTATGAGCGGGCGAAGGCGGCGGCGTGGGAATGGCTGGAGAAGACGGGCGAGACGATGGCGGCCCATTTTCTCGGCCCGCCGGAAGTGACCGAACAAGACCTTTTCCAGGAGATTTTCACGCCCCGGTCGGGACGGGTCGAAGGCGGAGAGGTGGACCTGTCGCCGCTGCATGGGATTGTTGGGCTGCCGCCGGACCACCCGATCAACACGGGAAAGTTTGTGGAGGTACAGTCGAGTAACGTGCACAGTGTGGCCTACGACGCGCGGGACAGCACGCTGTTCGTTCGGTTCTGGCAGAAAAAGTGGGACAAGGACCTGCAAGACTACGTGCCCAGCGGACCGGGTCCCATCTATGCGTATAGCTACGTCCCACCCCAAATGTTCGTCGATCTGCTGGAGTCGCGATCAAAAGGCGGCTGGGTCTGGGACAACCTGCGTATCCGCGGCACGGTGTCCGGTCACCGCTTCGACTATCGGCTGGTGGCCATTGCCGGGGGCTACGTCCCGCGGAAAGCGACGTTTGCCCCGCTCAAGCCGGGCGACTACTCCGGCGAATACGGTGAAGTGTTCATTCCCCGCCTCGTTCAAACGCCCCGCGGAAAGTGGCTTCAGTCCGTGAAACCCTACGAAGTGGCCCGGACGTTCCGACCCACAGGCCCAATCCCGCCACGGATGGCCGAACTGTTCGGCGTCGGCGTGATCGACTAGGAGACAAAAATGGCTGACGAGCTGGTTTTGATTTCCGGAAACACGATTGAGAGAAAGACCCTTGGAGGCAAGGGCAAGACGAAATCGCGGCTGGCGCCTAATCTCGGCCAGCCCCCGGTCCCGCACGTCGTGACGTTCGCGGGCGTCATGGGCGGTGCCAGCAAAAGCTACGTTCCATCGGATGAGGCCCTCCAGCACTCGTGGGCGAACGCCCAATACATGCGCCAGGACGCGGCGGTGATGGAACCGCTCGAAGTACGCAAGAGGGCAGTAGCCTTGCTGGACTGGCATCTGGAAGCCGATGACCCGGACGACCAAGAGCAGGCTGAGATTGCGGATACCGTGACGTGGATTCTCAGGAAAATTCCCCGCTTTACGCAGTACCGCGAGGTGTTGCTGGAAGCACTGTTTTTCGGCCGGTACGCCGTCGTGAATACGGCGGGCTGGATGATTCGCAAGGGAAAATCGCTCATCGGCGTCCGGCAGTGGCGACCGCTGCACGGCGATAAACTGGTCTGGCGGTGGGATGACGAGACCGGCGATTTCGACCCGGACTGTGTGGGAGTGAGAATCGGCGCCAGTACCGGCATATCGGAAAACGTCGAGCGCTGGCGGGCGTGGGCGGAGACCAACGGGGGAAAAATTCTCCCCACGCATTACGGGCTGGCGTATTTCCCGCCGCCGCATTTGCGCGAACTCATCACCATTCACCGGCACATGGTCGAGGACGGCGACTGGTACGCGCCGCAGAATGCCGCGAGGATTTTCGGAGTGGGCATCCGGTCACGCGTTTACTGGACGTGGTACCAGAAACAGGAGGCCCTCGCCTGGCTGATGGAGTATCTCGAGCGATCCGCTTTCGGTCTAGAGTTGTGGTACTACCCGGCCGGTTCGGAAAAGGCCCGCGAGGATACCATTAACGCGGCTAAGGAACGCATCGGGAATGCCCGCAATATCCTGGTGATCCCCCGCCCCGCCGGTCCTGAGGGGCAGATGTTCGGCGTCGAGGTCATTGAGCGAAACATGGCCGGCGCGACGGCGCTCAAGGACATCATCACGGACTATTTCGGGCATCAGATCAAGCGGTACATCCTAGGACAAACCTTGACCACCGAGGCCCATGCAACCGGCTTAGGATCCAACCTTGCCTCGATTCACCTGGACACGTTTCTTCAAATCGTCAAGTATGACGCCCAGAATCTCGCTGAAACGCTGACCAGCGAGCTGGTGGCCCGCATTGTGAAATGGAACTTTCCCTGGATTGAAGACTGCCCGCTCCGCCTGGTCATCGAGACAGAAAAGCCCGACACACTGGACCGCCTGCAAGCCATCCAGGCGGCCTATCAGATGGGGTTGGCCATTCGCGCTCGGGACGTTCGCGAGCTTCTTGGCCTGGCTGAACCGGCAGAGGATGATGAGGTCCTTTCCATCAGAGGGGATGAAGGGGAGAAGGCCCAACAAGCTGCGCCGGGATTGCTCGATGTAGGCGGGGTCGGGGAGAGCCCCGCGGACCCTTTCTCCGGCTTGACCGGCCACCCGCGGGGCTTGACGCGCGATTAGGTCCTTTCCCCCTTTATCAAGTTGCCAGCGATAGTGGGCATAGGCGAGGAACACACGGTGCGCCAGCCGCTTGAGAGGGTCGAGAGGAGTCGAGAGTTACATAGCGCCAACCTCCGGAGCGTTGGGTGTGTTGGCAAATGCTGTGGCGGCATTTTGGAAAACCGACCCCTTATATTATCGTCATGAGCGTGGCCGTTGACAAACCCAAAAACCGATCCACCGACAGCCCATTTCCCCCCGACAAGTTCGTGAACAAGCCGGGGGTGGTGGTGTTCGCGGAACACAGCACCCGCCTGCGGGACGGGACGCCGGTGACCTACGACCGGGAGGCCCTGGAAAAGATCGCCCGAAACTGCAACCGGCGGATTGAGGAAACAGGCAATTATGCGGCGGTGTGCATCGGACACACGGACCCGGAGGGCGGCGACAAGCCGCTCATTGGCTTCGCCGGGCCGTTTCGCGTGGAGGAACGCGACGGACGAGCGGTCATCACGGCTGATTTTCATATTTTCAAGGAGGAATCCGAGAAACTGAAGCGTTATCCGCGTCCCAGTCCCGAAGTCTGGGTCCCCAAGGACGGATTCGACCCGGATCGGATTTTCCTCGATCCGATTGCCATGCTGGGGGCGGAGACGCCACGGCTGGACCTCGGTATGACGTTTCTCTATCACGCGCGGGACGGGGACCTCTACTGCGAAAAGTACGCCGCGACGCTCCCTGCCCCTGGAAGCGTCACAGTGCCCGCATTTGAAACGGAACATCGCAAGACGGAGTATGCCATGGCAGCTTTAACCCCCGAAGACATTCAGGCCATCTTAAAGGCCATCGAGAGCACCGACTGGTACAAGTGGGTTCGCCAGCAGATGGCGGCCAGCGAAAAGCCCGGAGAGCAAAAAACCGAAAACGGCCAGCCGCCGGTCGAAGACAAGGCAACGAAAACCGCCTATGCGAAAGAGTCCGACGACGAACCGAACGACGAACCCGATCAGGATAGCGACGACGCCGTGAATAAGGCTGAGGCGGAACCGGCCCGCCCGGAACGTGACAAGGACCGTCCCAAGCGTGTCGAAGAGTACCGCTGCACGACGCACTACGCGAAGCGGGAGGCCGTCCTGGAGGCCCAGCGGGAAATCTACCAGCTCCGCCGGGAACTGGAACACGAGCGCGCTCTCCGTGTGAATTCGGAGCGCCGGCGGGTCCTGGAAGGACTTGCCCGGCGGTACGTCGTTAACGTCGATGAGGAAATGCAGCTTTGCAAATACGGCCGGATGGACGATGCGGAGTTTCAGAAACACGTGGAGCGGATCGAGGCCTATTACAGGCCGCTGCCCGTGGACACCGCGCTGCCGGGTTGGACCGAGGCCTACAGCGAACCGGAAATGACCCGCGAAACCTATCAGAGACAGCAGGAACGCAAGCTCAGTGACAAAGCCCGGGACTACGTGACCAAACTCGCCAACCGCGGGCAATGGATCAGCTACGAGGAAGCCTTCGAACTGGCTCGGCAAGGCAAAATCTAGGAGGAGACGAAAAGAATGTGGACTGAATTGCAGCTTGTCGCACGCGGAAACATTGCACCGTTCCGGTTTGTGAGGGTGGATACAACCACCGAAAATGGCTGCGTCCAGGCGGGTGACAACACCGACGTGATCGGCGTGGCGCAGGGCGGAACCAATAAACCCGAAGTCAGCGGCATGATCACGTCACAGTATGCCGCCGAGAACGGGCAGCCCGTCCGCGTCGCGGGCGTCGGATCAATCACACTCTTAGAAGTCGGGGGCACAGTGACCCCGGGTCAATACCTGAAAAGCGATTCACAAGGCCGGGGCGTGCCGGTCGCGACCACGGGAACCGTCATTCAGAACTACGGCGCGATCGCGCTCCAGGGCGGCAGCACGGGTTCGATCATCCGCGTCATGGTGCTGATCGGAAAGGTCCGTCCCGCCTTGAGCTAGTCCGATCGCAGTTAATCGGAGAACGAGGAGCTAGACAATGCCTGTTCATGCATCACCGACAAGTGTCGTTGTTCCGAATTTAGAAGCGACGAATCGGCTCATCGTCGATTTTGCCCGGAACGTCAACGAATTCCCGGTTCTCAAATACACGCAAATTCAGCCGGTCAAGAAAATGCTCGGTTTATGGCTGGACATGACCGTGGAAGAGGCCGGGCGGATTCTCAATACGGATTTGAGTGACTTTGTGTGGCCCGACGGGCAGGATGCCCCGATTGGCCTGGAGCAGACCGAAAGTTTCACGTTCAAAACCTATCAAGCCGTGCGCCGCGTGTTTAACGCCGCGATCGGTGATCTCACCCGCGACAACGCGGAATGGGACATCATCAACCAGAACGCGTCGATTAAGGCACGGCAGGCCATGACGGCCCGCACCCAGGCCGCCGTCAACAAGATTTTCGATACGACACTCTATCCTTCGACACACGTCATCGACGTTAACAGCACCTTCGGCGCCAAGTGGCCCGCCGCGACAACCAGCAACCTGGTCATTCGCAAGAGTCTCAACGCCGCGGTGCAGCGGATCATTGACGACACGCTGGGGGCGGTCTCCTCCAAGGACCTGGTCCTGGTCATGAGCGACAATGTGGCCAAGGCGATCTCAGAGAGCGGGGAGTTTGCGGACTACCTCAAGGGGAGTCCGGACGCCCTGGGCGCCCTGCGGTATCAATTCAAGGATGAGGATGTGGCCCCCAAGAATTTTGGGCTTCCCCGGCGGCTGTACGGTCTGGAAGTCATTGTCGATGACACCCGCAAGGTGACGACTAAAAAGGGCCAGACCAAGTCGATTTCGCCGGTTCTGCCGGCCAACATGGCGGCGGTGATCGCCCGGCCGGGCGCCCTGGTGGTTCCCTATTCGCCGGTGGCGTTTTCCACGTGCACGTTCTACATGTTCCAGGAAATGCAAGTCGAAAACATCTACGATCAGATTAACAAACGCACCCTGGTACGGGTTATTGAGAATTACGCGGTGGAATTGACCGCCCCCGCCGCGGGCGTCGTTTTGACCAACGTGGTGTGATCATGGCCTATGCGACGGCAAGCGACCTGGTGGCCCGATTTGACAAGAACATCCTGGCCGATCTGGCCGGGGACGACGCCGCGCCGGCGGACCCCCTGAGCAGTCCACGGGTGGCGCGGGCCCTGGAGGGGGCCAGCGGGGAGATCAACGCCGCGGCCCGCATGGGCGGTCGTTACAGCCCCGAAGAACTGGCCGCGTTGAGCGGCGACGACCTGGAGTTTTTGAAGGATGTGACCTGCCAGCTGGCCCTCTTGCGGCTGGTGGGGACGCGGATTCAGACCATCGGAGAGCTGGCACACAAAACACTCAGGGAAACAGCGGACAAGATTCTCGATGACCTTCGGGCGGGACGGCTGGTGTTCGGCACGCCCGCCGCCGAACGGGCGCAGACCCCCGGCGTCGATGGCCCGACGGTCCTGGACTATGAACGCTTAAACCTGCTTCCCGACCGGGTGCGGAACTATTATCCCAGTCGCGGAAGCCGTTTGCCTTTAGGACGATGACGCGATGGCTGCTACGATCTTCATTCCGGGACTGATTGCCGTCAGTGTGAAGGCCCCTGCGGACCAGAATTTTTCCCTCCTGGGTTACTGTCGGGACGGGGTGGCCATTCGCGAAAACGTGCGGATGCGTCCGATCTACGGGGACGAGGGGGGCGGCCCGGACGGGATCCCGGTGGATTTTTCCTATCTGGGCGAATTCCACGAGGTGCGGCTGGAGCTTTACAAGTATGACGGGGAGGTCCTGGCCCAGGTCTCAAATCGTCTTTCCACGAGCAATAAGCTCCGCACGATGGTCTTTGAGCCGGGCTGGATGATCCGTTCGGCGGGGGATTACTTCCTGCTCAAACTGGAGACGGAGATGCGGTACATGCAGGCGACCCCGCCCCCGCCCTTCAAGCGGACTTACCTGGTGGCGATACCGACCTCGCCCATCGAATACCCCCTGGGGCCGAAGGAGATGCTGACGGTCCTCGAGTTCACCTGTTTACCGGATGCCACGGGGGTCCTGTTCTCGGTGACGTGAAAGGATGACCATGTTGCGGCGGTGGTTGCAGCGGCGGGTGCAAAAGGCCCTTCTCTTCAGCTACTGGGACGGAAAGCGGGTCCGTCGTCAGGATGGGGAGCGTCTCTGGCGGCGGTACATGCTCAACCAGAAACTGACCGATCCTTTGTTTCTGCGGGACGTGGAGGCGGGGAAGCCGGAGGCGGTGGAGGAGTTCTTTGCGGAGATCGCGACGTTTTTTGATGTCCCGCGGTATGACGAAAAGACGGGGGGACTGACGGATGAGGAATTAGGGCGGGTCTATCTGGCCTTTCTGGCCTGGGTGGAGCAAAAAAAAACGCGGGACAGCGGCTCGCCGACCTCGTCGCCGACTGCGGGGATGGGATCCTCGCCTTCTGGCCCGCCACCGCCGACGAGTTAGCCGGGCTGGCCTTCCACCGGGAACGGATCGTCTTGCGGCGGATCGGACATCTGGCGTCGGCGGTGAGCATGGGACTGGCAGGGGACTTTCCCCGGCAGGTCTTTCTGGCCATGGCCGACACCGAGGACCAGGGTGAGCGGGACTACCGACGCTATGAAGCCCACAAGAGACTGAACGATGCCCATCGAACGGCTGGAGAAGCTCTTTGGTGAAGTCGGGGAAGCCGCCCAGCGGCTTGCCCAATTAAAGGCCCAGGCTGGCGCGGTTGTCATGGGCGGGGTTGTCGCTCAATCGGAAAACGTCAAGTCGATCCAGGACCTGTACGCCCAGATTAAGCGAACCGATCCTGCCGCGGCGGTTCCCAAGGCCGCGCGTCAAGCCGAAACCCTCGCCAAGCAGCGCGAAGAGATCACGCGGGCGCTCGTCGAGGCCCTCCGCAAGACTCTGGCAGATAACAAGCCGGAATCTGGTCGATCCAAAAAAGAGACACAAGACGACAAGAAAAGCCTTCTCCAGCGGATACCGCCCGTCTCATGGGTCGAGGCGGGACTGCATCTGGCCAAATACGTCGAACAGCAAGACCGCGCGGGCCGGGCGGTTGACGTGTTCACGCGCGCCCTGGCCGTGGCGGCGCGGTTTCTTTATTCGATGACGACAGGCAAGGTCATCACGCGATCCGGGCAGACGATCCCCTGGAGGCGTGCCGCGGCGCGTGCTTTGCGCCGTGTTCCAGCCATGCGGTCCCTTCGTCGGATGCTGATGCTTCCCGACCTAGTGATACGCCCGATGATGCGGCACATGGCCAAGAGCGGAGCGATTACGCGGACCGTCGTCCAGCGAGTGAGATCAGGACGGAGGCCCTCCGCCGGGCACATCGTCCCCCAAGTCGCGAGAACCGCGGGAATCGCATCACGCCTTGCTAGAACGGGTCAAGCCGCAACCGGAATCGCAGCCGGGGGAGCTCGTGGCGCGGCCGCCGCCGGAACGGCTGCCCGTCTGGCCGCAGGAGCTGGTCAAGCCGCCGCAAGCGGTGCTACCGGAGCCGCCGCAAGCGGTGCTACCGGAGCCGCCGCCGGAATCGGCGCGGCGGCCTTGGCCGCAGCCGGTCCCGTCGGCGTGGTTGTCGGCGCCGTGATCGCCTTCACTGCCGTGCTTATCGGGGCGGTGGTAGCCCTCCGAAAGTTCACCGTCGGCGTCAAGGAATCGACCGAACGCCTTCTTGGCGAACGATTCATGAAATATGCCGCCGTGAACCCGACAATTGCCGCGGCGCAGGCCCGGCTGGAGGCCTACGAGATCGGCTCGAAAATCCGTTACGGGCAAGCCACCGCCGGGACGACCATGCAATTGACCCAGGCCTTCATCAAGCTGCGGGAAGAGATGGGGCCGCTCAATCGGACGCTCCTCAACGTCCAGACCCTGGCGGCCACGCTCTTGGTCCATGTGGCGCGGGGCGTCAATCTCCTCCTCAAGATGACGGCCGTTCTGCCCCTCATCGACTGGCTGGTGAAGAAACTCGGTGGGGAGGCCCCGAAACTCGACATGCCCGTGGAGACCTTGCTCCGCGGGCTGGAGGGTCTGCAGGGGAATCGACCCCGCAATCCGCCGCCCCAGGGAGGACTGCCGCCATGGCCGTAACGATTGCCGAATACAACGGGATTCGCCTTCACAACGTGCAGATTCAGAATCTCCAGCAGGCGGTCGAATACGACGCCACGGGGACCGATCAACTCTTTGTCCGCATGCGGCTCACGATCCGCGGGACGGTCTTTTCCGGGACGCTCAAGGAGACGACCCGTCCCCACGTGGAGGCGGCGGGCCTGCCCGTGCCCCTCCGCGAAATGACGCCCCGCGAGCTTGCGGCCTATCTCTCGCAACCCCGCAAGGCCTTTCGCCTGTTGATCCCCGACGGGAACAAGGAGCGGATCATCTTTGAGGTCGATCCGGCCACGGAAAAGCGCAATGAGCACACGACGAAGAACGACGTGGACCGGGGGCCGAAGCCCCTGGCGGTGAACATCTTCAACTTTGCCCGCTGGGGCTACGAGCTGGACTTCGAGATCGAGTTTGCCCTCCAGCAGCGGACCAATCCCAGTGAAATCTTTGATCCCAAGGGGCGGGCCGATTGGGCCCTCAACAACCGCTGGAGCGTCTCCGAGGCCCTGGATGAAAACTTCTTCATGACGCGGACCTATCAGGGGACGATCCGGCTCAGTCAGGCCGTCCCCGATTACCAGTTCGCCGCCCGCTGGCTGGCCTTTCCTCAGTTGGAACCGGGGTTCAAACGTGAAAGCTGCGAATACACGGTCTCCGCCGACGGTCTGACGGTGCAGTACCGGATCGTGGACCGGCAGCAGGCCCACGCCCCGCCCTGGCCCTGCACAAAGATGGAAGTCTCCCACAGCGAAGCCCTCAGCAAGTACGGCTACTACGTCCAGTCGGCGTGTTCGGTCCGGTTGTGGGGGCCGCCCGGCGTCCCCAAGTCGATGCTCTTGGCCCGTTTGGCTCAAATCCTCCGGGCCCGGCTGATGTGGGACGGGCAGTTCGGCAAGTCGGCCTTTCTGGAGTCCTTGCGGATCGTGGATGAGATTGGGGCCGATAACGTCGTGTTTGGGGAGATGATCCTCAACCGCTTTCCCAGTGCCGCGGAGGCCGACAAGGCGAAGGGAGCCGGGGACGGGGCGGTGGCCAATCCAGGCTTGGCCGCGGCCATCGCCGCTGCGGCGGGGGCCGCCTTCGGGGTTCAGGCCGGGATGGCCACGGCCCGCGCCCTCTTCGGGGGCAAGGCTAAAGACAACCCGGGGAATGCCCAGCAGCCCCCGCCCCCCGCCGACTGGTTCACGAAACTGACGCGGAACGTCCTGGGGCAGGACCTTCAGTTGCCCTCCCTGGTCGGAGCCCAGGGGTGGAATCCCCTCGGTCCCCAGCTCGTCCGGACCTTTGGGCGAGAGCACACGAACTACTGGCAGCACATGGTCCCCAAGCCGTCAGGCTATACGCCCTGGGGCACGGACCGGCCCCCCGCTGTCGCCGTCTTCTTCGCCTGTTACTACCAGGTCCCCGATCACCCGCCCCATCACTTCCACCCTGGGTTGCCGCCGCCCGTGGCCCCGCCCATCGACCGCCAGGCCGGGCAGCAGGCCGCGGCCCCCCCGGCGGAACCCCGTCAGGTCGTGGAAATCCCCGACAGCAAGGCCGACGCCACGGCCCCCGCCCACGCCGTGGCCCTCTACACCCACGCCACCCTCCAGAACGATTACGACACGGACCGGGGGCGGGTCGTCTTCGCCCGTTCTATCACCGGGCATTACGGCGACCCCCTGACTTACGATGATGGGGAGAACGACATCGAGATCGTGACGGTCTCCCGCCCCGTGCAAATCCGCCGCGTCAGTTACGAGGCGGAGCGGATCGGGATGTGGCCCGAGATCCCCTGGCCCGCCGATTACGACCTGCCCAATGGGGCCCAGGCCAAGCTCTTGCGGTGCCGCATCCAGCCCCTGGCCCCCTCCCTGGCCCCCGATGGCTACCACCTCGTCTATCGGGTCCACGCCCAGTACGAGTGGGCCATCACGCGGGCCTTCGCCGGGGCCACCCTGGACGTGGCGACCCTCCCCACGGTCCGCAGCGACGCCGTCCAGCCCCTGGCCCTGGAGGCCTTTGCCTCCAGCGCCCTGTTGGTCGATCACAACCGGCAGACGAACCAATACGAGGACAATTCATGATCGTGCTCAAAAACGCGCAGCGAACCGGATTGTTTGACCTGTTAGGTCGGCTGTGGTATCTGGCCAACCTGGAAAAAACGGATTACGAGGCCCGCAAGACCGCCCTCGATAATTTGGCCGCGGCCATTGTTAGCGGAACCACGATCCCATCGGGAACGTCTCAGGCTGAGTTTCGCTACCGGGTGGAAAGTCTTGGGACTACCAGCGCCGGAATCACGCAAACGGTGACGCGATTGACCCGCGACCTGGTCCGCCGCGCCGCAATCGCCGACCTTGCCCGCGCCATGACCGAATCCCAAGCCGCGCTGGAAGTCATCCGGCAAATGAAGGCGGGGGGCTACTATGTCGGCACGTCAACTGTCGGCGTGGTGACCGCAAACGACGGAGCGAACACCGGAGACGCCCAACTGCTCATGGCATCGCTGGCCGCCGACGGTTCCACCGGCCCCCTGTGGCCCCCGGAAAGTGGTGAGGTGGTCTTTGACCAGCGGCCCCTGGCGTCCAGCAAGGATGCCATAGCCCTGGATAGCGTCCTCTGGCCGGGCGGGACAGGTTATGCCAGCGAGATGATCCCCACCGCCGACCTGGAAACCAACGCCCTTCGGAACGGGGCCTTGGCCGTCACCAGTGGCCGGGTCAGCGATTGGATCACCCGCGGGACCCAGTGGGCCGAAGTGTTGCCCCCGCAGGATGACATCCAGTTCTCGGCCCAGCCCACAGGCGGGAGTTTTCGCCTGGCCTTCACCAATCGTTTCGGGGTCAAACGTTACACCCGCGACCTGACCTATGACGCCAGCCCCACCGCCGTGGCCGGTGAGATTGCGGCCCTAGACAGCGAGACCCGCAGCGTCCAGGTCAGCCTGCGGTCCACCGGCCCTGGATACACCCTCGACTGGCCCTATGGCCGCCATGATCTACCCCTCATGGAGATTGAATCCAGCCTTACCGGGGCCACGGCCAACCTGGTGCGGACCCGAACCGGGACCGCCGGGGGCTACGCCGGTTCGGCCATCCGCTTAATCGGCAACGGCTCGGAACTGACGGGGCTTTATCAGCGATTCACGGCCTCCTCCGATGGCGTGGCCTTCCTCGTGGCCCGCGCCTGGCATGACGGGGCCAGTGCGGGTGTTCTCCAACTGGGTCTGGTCAACGGGGCCACTTCCAGCGCCGCGCCCATCAACCGGGCCAGCGGCAGCCCCAACGCCACGAGTTTCACCCTCTCCGGCCTGGCCGCCAACCAGTTCCACATCCTCGTGTGTCCTTTGGCCTGGAAAGGGACGCTCGATGGCTATATCACCCTGAGATTGACCACCGCCATGACCAGCGGCAAAAACCTGGTCATCAGCCGCCCGCAATTGATCTCTGTCACGGGACAGACGATCACCCGCCCCGGTCTGGTGTTGCTCAGCAATCGTTTCGGCCCCCAGCCGCAGGACCGCTGGACCTGGACGATCACCAACGACTTCGCTGGGCAGGTCCAAACCTGGTGGCTACGGGCCTTTGCCGATGCCGACCTGGCCCTGCCCCGGAGCGGGACAACCCTAATTCCTGAATCGATCATCAGCGCATAAGGCAGTGAAAATGAACGCTCTACCGACAACACCGGCCGCGATACTGGAAACCATCCGTTCTCAAGTTGTCGAAGCAACGGCTATCGATGACGAGTGGGTTTTTCTCACGCCCGCCCCGGAGCTGGTGGGCAAACTGCCTCCGGCTTCGACCGCCTTCGCCGCGGTCGTACCGGAGGGCGTGCGGTTTCCCGAATCGCCCCAACACCG
>JAKOVD010000076.1 GCA_029782215.1 Chloroflexota bacterium | reverse complement strand
CCGTAGATGCGGGCCGGGAAGCGCGTCACGAGCAGGCGTCCGTCCGGCTCCTGCACCAGCCCGTCCAGCGAGGACCAGCGCCCCGCCAAAGGCCCCGGCTCGAAGTGCACCTCGGCGTGTGCGGCCTGACTGCTGAGCGTGATCTCCAGGTCCACCGGCGAGGAGGTGTTCAGCGTGTTGGCGACGCCGAAGGTGATGCGGTCGGTCTGGAGACCGTTGTCGTCCAACTGGCAGGCGCCGGCCTGCGGCTGAGGGAAGGCAATGTTGTGCAGGTTGCGCTGGGCGACGTTGTTGTCCCAGGGTGCGTTGTTGAGGCCGATGGGGTCCTGCGGGGCCGCCAGGCGCACCAGCAGGCACCAGTGCCCGACGAGGTTGGGCACATCCCAGGGGATGGCAACGATGGTGGACTGGCCCGGCGCCAGGGAGGCGATCCGGGGGACGGGGGCCAGGGCTGTCCACCCGGAGGGCCAGTCCAGGCCGAGGCTGGGGTTGCCAAAGTAGATGTTGACGTCGATGTCCGTGACCGTGGTCGTGCCGCGGTTGGTGACGCGAGCGTAGATGGTGTTGCGCTGACCGGCCTGGGGGTTCTCGTGCTGCGTGCCGCCGTCGTTGGCGTGCCGAACCCAGATGTCCGGGCTCTCCCACCAGGGGATGCTGCTGGGGATGCGCCCGTCGTCCTGCGGATTGTCGCGGATGAAGACATCGGTCAGGTCGGTGCTGCAGCCGGTGACGGCAACTGTGGGGACGGGGAAGGTGAGGGTGCGGCGGGCGCCCCGGTTGTCATCGTAGCTGGCGGCGGCGGAGTCGTTCACGCCGAAGGTGCCGCAGGCCTTGGGCTTGACCCGGAAGCTGACCTCGGTGACGCCGTTCTCAAGGCGGGGCAGGAACCATGCCAGCGACTGGCCGTTGACTTGCGGGGTGGCGGCGCCGCTGAACGAGTTGGGCACGATGTCGAATTGGCTGCTGACGGTGTCGGCCAAGTTGACATTGGCCGCCGGAACCTGGCGCAGCTCGGACGCCAGCCGGGTGTAGATGGCGGCGAGATCGGTGGGGGTGGGGGACTGGTAGAAGTGGTCGGGGGCGGTGGCGATCTCGCGCAGCAGGGCGGCGTTGGCGTCGCTGCCGAGGCCGATGGTGTAGAGCTGGATGCCGGCGTCCCGGATCTGCTGCGCCGCCTGCCGGACGCTGTCGGCGTAGGCGCCTTCGGGGTTGCCGTCCGTGAGTAGCAGGACGGCCGGTGTGTGGCCGGCGACGCGGCGGGGGCCGCTCATCTCCTCGAAGGCCTTGTTCAGACCGGCATCGAT